>MPNE01000002.1 GCA_002238865.1 Gemmatimonadetes bacterium bin94
CTAACTTCCACCTTCAACCCCCACACCCAGCGCCCCTATGGACCTCCGCTCCTCCAAGGTGATCGGCATCGCCTGGAATCTGCGATCGGCTTGGCGGAATCGGTGGTCGGCATCGCCGGAATGGGCAGCCGTCCGCAGTTTCGGCGGGGCGATGCGCCGCGCATGCAGGCCGAACTGAGGTAGACACCCCAAGAAAGGCGCCCCGGCAATTGGTCGCCGGAGCGCCTTCAAAGGTTGAGGTGACAGTCGGTTACTTGGAGTCGGACTGCGTCCATCCCAAGAGCAGTCGAACCACTGTAGGCACGTCGGTTTCGGGGTTTCTACGTACGGCCAGGATGTGGCCGTCATGGGCCTTGAACCAAGGCTCATAAGCCTGGGTTCGCGTCTCAGCGATCAGCGTGCCGTGGCCGTCTACGGTGGCCCGAGCCGGGTCGAACAGTTGCCAGATCGAATGTCCATCGTCCGTAGCGACCACAACGTTCAGGACCAATCCTCCACCGATCTGAAACACCCCACGAGATTGTGGGTAGGTGACATGGAAGGTGCGATACGGCACACCATCCTCAACCCCCTCCACGATGACTGCATCTCGCGGAGCGTCTATCAGGTCCGGGAAGGCTGCGATTGGGCGTTCGCTCCAACCCTCGTTCGTCGGCACATAGTGGCTAATGCGGTGAGGAGCCCCTTCGGAGTACAGTAGCGAGCCATCTGGTAGCGCGTGCAGCGCACCACCTGTTCCTACCATTCTGGCTTCCCAATCGTCGGCTTGAGCTGATTCGCCCCAACTGCGGAGAAACCTGCCTTCGCGGCTGAACTGGTGGATAGCTGAATTGACTCCGACAACGCCCCCGCTGAGAACGAAATCACCAGAAGGAAGAATAGCAAACCCTTTGACCCATGTCACGCGAAGCGGAAGGCGGATGCGGCGCACTGGGGCACCGGTAGGGGAGTACAACTCGATGCTACTACGACCAATATCATACACTGCGACATTGCCATCGGGATCAATCGCGATGATCGTCGTTGACGACACTTCCCCAGGTCCCTCCCCTGGTGCACCCACCACCGTTGCTTCGTCGGTCAGTGGGTTGTACCGTACCACTCTCCCCCATCCTGGAAATGCGTCGGAAACCCAGATGGTTCCATTCTTGGCCTCGCCAAGGCCATCGATATAGGAGAACTCCCCGAGTTCTGAACTTCCGGCGTAGTCCCACACTTCTGTGACCGTCAGATGATGGGATAGTTCGTGCTCCTGGGCCGCGAGAAAGGGTATTCCGCCAGGAACCAAGGCAGATACCACAAGCGCCAAGATCGGCATGCGTGCCGCAGACCCCATATCTTCCCCCATGTCTTGAGCGAACTAGGCTTGTGGAGCCAGAATACTCTCGTTCATGACTTCGATGTACTCATCGAACCGGTAGCGATACGCGTAGAATGCGAATTCAACCGGGCCCAATTTCACTGTCGCGCCACCGGCCATTTCCCGATAGGCCTCACTGAGCTCCCCGGCGTCATTGCAAGCCCATATCCCGAAGACATCTCCCGACAGTCTCACCGCCACCATGTCACCCTTAACGGTCGCAATGATTCGGCTATCCTCGGGTACGACATTAAGCGCAGCGGCCAAACCGCAACTACCGGTGGATGTTCGGCAGCAACCGCCTTGGAAACCGCAATACGCGCGCCCCGCCGAGCTGCTCGTACAGTTTCGGCAGCTAGTACAAATCGCGCATTCGCCTGGCGGTTGAGCGGTAGCATTGGCGGGGGACGTTGCGGCTGCGATCATCGCTGCTATGGCGAAGAGGGTAATGCGTGTCCAACGTCTCATGAGTGACCTCCGTGTGGCGGGCGCTAAGCCCTGGTCTCAAGCTCCACGGTGAAGCTTGATGTGGATGGTGCGGCCGGCGCGGAAAGCGAACCGGATCACCTTGCCACAGCTTTGCGACCGGACTGTCTCTGCGCAAGTAACTGTGTAAGGAGCAAATGAAATGGCCGGTCCTTGAGAGCAATTGAGGTGACCGCTTTTCCACAACCGCCGGTCTACCGAGAGGGGCGGCGGCAGCAGCCCCGATAGAGCCCACGGTCCAGCGTAGTCTTGAACTCGTGACACGATTCACAGAGCAGGTGCAGGTTGTAGCAATCGTCGACACCGCCGACAGAAGCCGGTACCCTGTACTCCACCTCCCATCCGGCTTCACCCTCCTGATACTCTCGGACGCACCGTGACTTCCTGATCACCCCGACATATGCCTCGCGGGGATCGAAGACATGAGGGCAGCCATTCAACCGGCACTCACACCGACCCTGCGCCCGCAACATCACCTGCTCGATTGCGCGATCTGTCAGTTCGGTCAACGGACACCCCCTGGATTTCGTCGTTCAGGGTCCATTCTCGCCGTTGCCAAGTCGAGAAGAACCCGGTGGCCTCAACCACTTAAACGCCAGCGTGCACCGGAAAGAGGGGGTCATTTTCCGACAAACGGGTCAATTGACCGCAAAAACGGGGGAATTCATGGGTGAGGGAGGTCTCGGCACGCCCCCATCGACCACTCACCACCTGGCACCCCGAAAGCCGCGGTGGAATGAACTGCCGGGTGGTTGAGGCCTATCTGACCAGCCTGGGGTTCAGCAGGCTGATGTACGGCACGCCCGCCTCGGTCTCCCGGTAGGAAACGATGTACCGAGATCCGTTGGCGAAGCCCCGCAAGTGTTCGTCGCGTTGCAGGCGCGCTATCGTGTGGCCGGTGGAGGGATCCAGCACGTCTACCCAGCCGTCCAACCATACCTGTGGCGGAGCGTCGTACAGGCCACCATCGTCGCTTCTCGGTACCATACGGTGTGTCCAGGCGGGATCGGGCGCCCGCCACACGACCCATAGTCCGCTGTCGTCGAGCATCACACCGGTGTTGCCGGAGTTGGGGAAACGCCCCCTGTTCGTATGGTCCTTCTCGAACACCTCGACATCGCGCACAAACACGGATGCGACCCTCGGCTCGGGCTGCAGCTCCCAGCGGGTCACGACGTTGGCATACGTCCCCAGGGTCCAGAAGGTGTTGACCCCACCGGTCGCCAAGTCGAAGAAGTCGGACGATCGCCCGACAGACACCGAGTCGGACCCGCCGAAGGATTCCATTTCGCCGGCCGGACCGAGCACATGGAACTTGTGTCCGATTGCATCCGGCGTTCCCACGTCGGCGTTGAAGATGACATCGCCCGACTTCGTGACGACCGCCGCCATGACCTGACCGCCGAACCGATCCCTGCGCACCACGTTGAAGTCGTAGTCCAGCACTGTGCGGCCGCCGTAGTCGAAAACGTGGATGAATCGCGGGCCGGGGCTGGTCATGGAGATGAACTGGTACTCGCCCGGGCCTTCCCCCGCGCGCCCGACCATCCGCAGGAACTCTCCGTCGGCGTCGAACACCGCGATCTCCGGCAGCCGGCGGTCTCCAACAAGGATGCGACCCCGCGCGTCAACAGCCACATGCGAAGCGGTGCTGATCAGATGACGTCCCGGCCCGTCGAGTCCGCCGATCGTCACCACCGTGTCGAGGACGATCCGGCAATCCCGGCAAGTCACCTCCCCGGACACCAGCACCCGCTCCTGCGCGCTCGCGCTGCTCGCGATCGCCAGTGCCATCATGGCGGGCAGCAGGCGACAGGCACGTCGTTCGCCACGAGTGGTCCAGGACTCCGGGGAGGTGGCTCGTAAACTCAAGGTGATTTGCGCAATGCGGTTACAGTGTGGAAGAGCCGTGAATCGCTCACGGTAACAATGGTGCCATCGTTCCCGAACGTGACACCGGTAGTTCTACCTGGGAACAGCACCGACCCGAGGTAGGCCCCCGTGTTTACGTCGTACTTGTCCATTACCCTGCCGCTGTTCTCGGTGGTCCCCCAATAGAGAACGAACAGAGTGTCCTCCCGCACCGCCAGATCGGCAGTCGTGTGGATGGGCCTGTCCTTGTAGCTCGCTTGGGAACCGCGTTCCGTATTGGTAACCGTGACCTCGGCGAACGGGACGCGCTCGATGTGGGGGTACCGCCCCTGAACGTCGGCGCCGTCAAATACGATCCATTCGCCTGCCGCGTCGAAGCTGTACACCCACCGGTCCGTTCCCCGCACGGATATCGCCTGGCCGATAAGTTCCAGGAAGTGCTTCTCGGCGAATCCTTCCCATGGGGGATCGATCGTCTCCAACAGGTCCCCTTCGTTCGACAGCAGGGCCCATGGACCACCATCCTGGTAGTATCCCTGGTAGGCCACCGCAAGATTGCCGTTGTCCAGGGCAGCAACCGCCGACGTGTATCCCACTTCCTGTGGCAGAGAGAACTCGCTGACCAGGCTTCCGTCGGGGCCGATTGTCACTATGCGACGGTTTGGGTTGTCGATGATGACTGCGTTTCCTTGGGCGTCCACATCCATTACACGCACCTCAAGCAGTTCGCCCGGACCCTGTCCCCTCCTTCCGTAGGACCAAACCAACTCCCCGACGGGATTCACATGGTGGAGCTTTGCGTTGCCTATGTCCGCAATGTACAGGCCGCCGCCAGGCGCGCTTCGTGGGGACCACAGGAATCCAAATGTGCTGTCGGCCTGTTCGCCCAGCGACCAAAGCGTGTCGAAGGATGCCGTCTCGAACACACGCTCGTCACCGAGCCCTCGGTCGTGAAGCTGATCGGCATCGTCGCTCTGACACGCGCCCAACGCAAAAGCGCCAAGGAGTAAGGGTCTGATCACGCGCCCTCGAAGGTGATGGTGGACCCTCGGGAAGGCGTATCCTCCCGGAAGGCCCCGCAAGCTAGGCCATCCGCCACGACTCGTCACCATGCCACGGGGAGAATTCTACGCCACTTGCCGCCGTAGGTCGCCGCCCGCGGCCATCCCCTCTCGGTGGGCGGCGGCTGCGAAGCTCCACCCACGCGCGGTCTTCGCCGCCGGGCCTACTCCCGCTCACTCCTCTCGCAACCGCAGCTTTGCGATCCGCCACGGGGGAAAATCCATGTCCAGTAGCAGGTAGAGGAACCGACCGCCGCCGAGCACCCTCGACCCCGCTGGTAGCGGAACATCCTCGTAGAGTTTGGCGCCGGTGTGACGGTCGTAGACTTCGAGAGAGGAATGCAATGGGCGGAAGCGCGTTGGCCGCGTGTCGTCGAACCGAGCCTGCGTGAGGACAAGACGGGACCCGACAGCATCCACCCTGTCAATCACGTCGAAGCTGGCAAATAGATCCGACAAAGCAGTGTAGTCCCGAGGATCGGAGAAAGCACCCCGCTCCAAGACCGGTATTGGTCGGAAGGACGCTGATGGCACCCCCATCGTGCCCACGGTATCCCCGCTGCCGTTCAGGATCGAAACCGGATACCTCAGACTGGACATTACGAAAACCGAATCGCCCGCGACGGCCATGGGAAACCTCACGTAAGAGCCCCAATATGGCCTCTCGATCTGGACGAACGGAAACTGGTATGAGCTCCATGCCACCGCACCGCCCGTCAGCCGATGAACCAACGCCGGACGCCTCAAGAGCCGAGAAAAGCCCTCGTCGCCGTCTGTGATCTGCATATGCAAGACGAGATCCGCATTCATTGACTGGACGTTGTAGGGAACTCCGGGCAAAGACACTTGCCTGTCCGGCTGTAGGTCCTGGGTGAGGTATGTCAATCCTTGAAGCCGACGGTCAACCACTATTGCTTGACCGGAAGGGCCCTCCGCCACGCCATCGATTCGGCGGAACTCGAACGGACCTTCGCCGAACCGACCAAACGCCGCTTCCAGCCGCCCGTCCTCGGCGTAGCTGCGCACTCGTGGGAGCAATCGGTCGGCAACCAAGAAGCCGCCGTTCGCCCGCTCTGCAAAGGCCCCAATCTCCGCGATGGAGTCGGCTGCGTCTTCTTCCAATTCAAGGACGACCTCAACGGAGAAGACATCATCGAGCGTCGCTTGGCCAGCCGGTGGCGATCGCACCGGCGATTCCCCGCAAGACGCCACCGCTAGTCCCGCCGCAAGTAGCCCCACCGTCAGGAAGGCGACACTCCGAATTCGGATCGACGCAGAACCGGGGCGCCACCCCGAAGCGGGTCCAAACGCCATCCTAGTTGGAGATCCCCTCGAGGCAGCAGTGCTCCCATTCAGTGTAGCAGACGTCACCCTCGCAGGAGCCCTGGTATACGTGAGCCAGCGAGACACAGGTCTCGATCCCCTCGATGCATGTCTCGGTCTGCCCCATCACCGGTGTTGCCTTCACCGTGGTGTAGGCCATCGTTACGATGCACGCCAAGATGAGTGTGGTCGCCAAGCGGATGACTTGTGTGATCCGGTCCATTTTGATCCTCCTCGGGATCCTAGGGTTGACTGCGGATGACGCCGCTGGTAAGAACCCCGCGAAGGGCTCCCACCTGGGCCACAAACACATGGAGCCTCAGCGAACGGTCTTCCGCCAAGGCATTCCAGATGGCTAACCCGACACCAAAGCATGCCGGGCAACGCGCGAGATCGACGATCCAAAGGAGGCGAAGTTCTCCGTCTCCGGATCGGTCGTCCACCAAGGGCGTTTGCCGGTCCAGGGTGGGCAGAGACCTCTCCGGAAGGCATTTCCTCCCGGAAAGCCCCGCAACGTTGTACACATCCGGCGGATGCGCGCCAATGGGCTTGGGAGCACGCAATATGGCCGGGGGGCCCATGACCCTTGTGGAGAAGCGGGAGCCGGATTTCAAGGGTCGTTGACACCCAGCCCTTCGACTTCGACCAGCTGGATTCCGTCGATCGTGTCCTCGTCCCAAACCAGTAGCCTGCCGGGCGCGTGTTCATCGAACACAGCGCTCACCCCCGGATACCCCGTCAGCTGCCAGGCCTGCTGGAGCACGCCTCTCGAGTCGTAGCGCTCGATGGACCGAAGATTCTCGCCCCTCACCCTCACCACCAACCCACCAATGGCCAGGAACCCCTGCCCGGCAAGAGGCAGGAAATCCTGCATCGTGGTGAGATTGAATGCCTGGAGTCCAAAAGGAGGACCGAGATCAATGCGTACGGCCTCTTCGAGCATGTCCACCAGGTCATCGTGGACACAGCGCTGGACGATCTCTTGCGGCTGCGTACCCAACCTCCAGATGGCAGACGGCCCGGTAAACGCCATGTGGTTTGCCCGCAGCCGGGGCGTCGCGTGAGATCCGGAGCCACGGCTCTCGGGAAGACCGAAGTCGTCGCGAGTGTTCAACGTGCGTACCCGGCCGTCCCGCGTGACTTCGTGAACCGTAGCCTCATTCGTCGCGACCAATATTCTGTCGTCCGCAACAATCGCATGCGTTGGCCGCTCGGACATTGCAAGACGGTGCTCGTTTTCGCCGGGGCCGAACACGATCAGGGAAGGCGGATTTCCGTCGACGACCACCACATTGGCGGAGTCCAGGCGCCCCAGGCCCACAGGGTTCTCGTACTCCAGTGGGCCAGGACCTTCCCTGCCCCAGCCACCGACTCTCCGAAGGTCCTGGTCCAGCTCCAGGACCTGCCGCTCATACCTGTCGTAAACAAGCCAGCCGCCGGACGTCCGGGCAACCTGACCCGGGTAGACTTCCGTGTTGTACGCAACTACGCGGACGGCCAGGTCCGATCGATCGAGATCGCAAGCGTCCGTGTACTTCGCCGGGATGGTCACGGAGAGGTCCTGGGCGCTCGCCACCCAGGTACTCGCAACGACTGCCGCAAGAGCGACGACGCCGATCTGGAAGGGTCGTGTCAATATCATCGGTTTGTCTTCCTTTCACGCCTATGGATCGGCAGTCCCCCGCCCAACCAGCCTCGCCATCGCCCACCGCACCCTCTCCACGACCTCCTCGTCCTCCTCCGTGATCCCCCGAATCGACAGCACGATGTCCGGCGAGATCTCGATCCGCGTCCACGTGTTCCTTGACCCCGGCGACTCCTCGTTGCGGCGGCTGGCAACCTCGCGCAAATGCTGCAGGGAGTCGGCAAGGTCGGAGTCCTGTTCGTAGGCAGGGGCGCGGTCGGCCACCATCCCCTCCGGCCGCACCACCAGGGAACTCTCGCGAAACACATCCTCGCCCACCCCTTCGCCCGGCTCGCCGGCCGCGCCCGGCGGAAGTGGCGAAAAGACCGGAGGCACATCGGACTCGCGCTGCACGGATGGCCCACGCTCCTCCTCCACAAGCGATTCCTCCTCGGGGAACAGAAACGCTGGCGCTCGCGGCCCCCGCTCCCGCCGCTCCGGCTCCCTCATCCGCGCTATCGGCCTCTTCTCCCCACCCCACCGCTCCTCCAGCGACCTCCGCCTCATCGCGGGAGCCCGAAACGACGTCGATGGCTCCGCCACCAGCTCCGGAGTCACCGCGATCCGCCCATCCGCAACCCCGGCGATCAGCGCCGGCGGCACCCGCTCGAACACCTTTCGCATGTCGCTGAGGGTCACGGCAGGCACCTCCCCCTCTTCCTCCGCCTCCCTCACTCTCCGAATGAACAGCAGGCGATCCCGCACAAGCTTCGGATAGCGGGTCCGGGGTCCGCGCCGGCCTACCTTCGGCAACAGCCCCTCCTGGACGTAGTACGCAATCGTCCTGCGGTCGAACCCCGTGTCGCGCTCCAGCTCCCTGGCCGTGTAGCTCGGCATCGAATCCCCAACTCCCAACTGTCGTCCACTGGATACTACTGTTGACTTACTGGTGACTTCCGCTTACTGTTGAATAGCTGGTCACTACTGACAATACAAAAGGAGCCTCAGCGTGGACCACGTCAAGACCGCCATCTCCAGTCTCAAGCTCGCAGAACCGACGACCCACGGGGGATTGACCATCTTCCCCCTCACGTCGGGCCTGGACAGCAACTTCCGCTACCTCCTCCTCGAAGAGGGGCTGAGGAAGGAGCTCGTCACCATCCGTGAAGTGTCCGAAGGTGGCAGCGTGCCCGAACTCACCGTCAAGAACCGGGCGGACGTGCCCGTGCTGATCGTCGATGGCGAGGAACTCGTCGGTGCGAAACAGAACCGGGTCGCCAACCTCACCATGCTGCTTCCGGCCGAGAAGAGCACGATCATCCCCGTGTCGTGCGTGGAAGCGGGTCGCTGGTCGTACAGCAGACCCGACTTCGGCGTGACCGACCGGGTGCAGAACGCACGGGGCAGGGCGGAGAAGCTGGCCGACGTGCGGGAGTCGATCCGCCACACCGGCAGTCGGCGCTCCGACCAGGGCCGCGTGTGGGACTCCCTGGCGGAAGAGTCCGCGTCGCTGGAAGCGGACTCCCCGACCGGCGCGATCAGCGCCATGTTCGACCGCCACCGGGAGACGCTTGACGACTACGTCGACGCCGTGAGCCCCCTGCCGGGCCAGATCGGCGCCGTCTTCATCGTCCACAACCGCCGCTACGGCCTGGACCTCTTCGACCAGCCCGACACCTTCGCGGGATTCCTCCCCAAGCTGGTCCGCAGCTACGCGATCGACGTGCTGGGGCGCCGGTCCCGGCACAAGGGCACGGGCGCGCCCGAAGCGCAGGCGTTCCTTAACCGCATCCTTCGCGGCACCTTCGACGACCACCCCGCTGTCGGCCTCGGCCGGGACGTGGGCATCGTCGGGGAGGGACTGGTTGCGGGCGCGCTCGTCGCCGGGGAGACGGTCCTTCATCTGACTGCGTTTGCGGAGGCGCTCAACGGCCGCCGGACCAGCGGCAACCCGTCCGGCCGCGGCCACCGGGCACGCTATCCGAGCCATCGCCAGAGGCAGGATGCGATGCGGAGGCGTTACGGGCGGTAGTGGGGTGGCACGGCCGGTTTGACAGCCCCCGGAAGCACGTCCTAGAGTGAGTCGGCTTCTGGCAACACCTATCCCGTCGACTGGAGGAGCGGTGGCTTGGGAGTGTCCTTGAGGGGTTGCCTCGCCCTCGCGATCACCGCACTCGCGGGATGCGTTTCCGAGAACGCGACGCCTCCCCAATCCCGGTCGGTCACTCAGCGAGATAGTGCGGCAATCCGGATCGTGGAAAACACCGCGCCTGCCTGGGAAGCGGATCAGGGCTGGCGGATAGAGCCGATTCCGGAAGTTGCCGTGGGATCGAGGGCGATCGTGGGTGGCCGGGACGAGATCGCGCTTCAACGCGTGCGGGGTGCCCGATTCCTCTCCGATGGTCGAATCGTCGTCGCGGACGCAGGTTCCCGCGAAGTGATGATATTCGACACCGCCGGCAGGCTTGTCAGGCGCTTCGGCGGTAGAGGGCAAGGGCCGGGCGAACTCCAGTCGGTCGTCGGGCTTCACATATGCGGGGGCGACTCCATAGCCGTGGTCGATTCGCGCCAGGCGCTCCACCTCTTCGACGGCGACGGGACATTCGCGCGCCGGGCACGGTTTCGACTGGGCGAGCGGTCCGCGTCGCTGCAAGGAGTCTCGGCCAGCTGCCGCCGAGCGTTGCTACAACAGCGCACCCGGCAGCCCTCCCTTGATCGCCTCGGCCTTACCGAGGACGTCTTTGCGTGGGTCGACCCGTTCTCCGACGCCGTCGACACGGTGACGACAGCCGAGCTGCTCGAGGCGTGTGATCCGCAGTCTCGACGGGGCCGCGCGTGCCTGGGTCATCCCCTGGGGCACCTCTTCCCGCACGCTCGCGACAGGAAACGATCAGCTGGTGCTGGGGAACGGGCGAATCCCCGAGTTCCGGCGGTACGATTCCGCGGGCAGACTCCAGATGATTGTTCGCTGGGCCAGGGCACCCCGGCCGGTCGACGCGGGGGATCGGCAACGCTATTCCGAGTTCCGTTCGGAGTTTCTCGCCTGGGCGCCCGACGAGCAGGAAACCCGGCTGCTGTTTCCGGCCCTCGACGAATACCCGGAGGTCCCGGCACACAAGCCGCTCTTCGACCGGATTCTGCTGGATGACCGGGGAGGGATCTGGGCGCGCGTCTTTTCCGGGGAGTCCTTCGGCCTCTTCGACTCGCGCCTCCGGGACGCCCCGGTCTTCACCGAGGCCTGGACGGTGTTCGACTCGGCCGGGGTCTGGCTGGGCGATCTCACCTTGCCGGAGCGGTTTGTGCTTCACGCCGTCGGCAGGGATCGGCTTCTCGGCGTATCGAGAGACTCCTTCGACACGGAAGCGGTTCAGGTGCTGCGGATCGAGGCTCTGCCCCCCTTGCCCCCTACCCCCGGCGTGCTACGATAGCAGGCGACACACAGGAGCCAGCGGCACCCCGGCGCAGCCGCATCCGCGTCGCCCCCCGAACCCGTCATCGACATGGCCCAGGACACTCTTTTCTCGAAGATTGCAAGCGGTGAGATTCCGGCCGACATCGTGTACCAGGACGACCTCGTCACCGCGTTCCGGGACATCCGCCCCCTCACTCCCACGCACGTCCTCGTCGTGCCCAACCGCGTGATTCCGACGTTGGCGCACGCCTCGGCCGACGACGAAGCCGTGCTGGGCAGGATGGTCCGCGTGGCTGCCGACATCGCCGAGAAGGAGGGGATCGCCGAGGGCGGCTACCGCGTCATGATCAACTGCCGGGACCACGGAGGACAGGAGATCTACCACCTGCACCTGCACCTGTTGGGCGGCCGGCCGCTGGGGCCGATGCTGGTGCGGTAGGGAACCGATGATGCGCCGCGTGCCAAGCGTTGCCGCGCCGGCCTGGACGAGCTTTGCCCTCGCCGCGGTCACCTGTCTTGCGGCGCCGGCCACCGCCCTTCCCCAGACTCGGCCAGCGCTTGACCGCGTCCTGGCTTTCCCCACGCCCATCCCCGGCGAGGATCTGCACGCCGACCGGGGGGCGGCTGGCGCCTGGCACCGGATCCGCAAGCTCACCACCACGGCCAGCATCCTTCACGTCACCGCACACCCCGACGACGAGCACTCGGGCATGCTCACCCTTGCCAGCCGCCGGTGGGGCGCCCGCACCGCGCTGCTCAGCCTGAACCGCGGTGAAGCGGGCGCGAACGCCATCGGCCCCGAGCTCTTCGATGCGCTGGGGCTGATCCGTACACGCGAGCTGGTCCTCTCGGGACGCTACTACGGCCTGGACGACCTCTACTTCAGCACGGCGGTCGACTACGGCTACTCCAAGTCGGTCGCCGAGGCGCTGCGGAGTTGGGACCGCGAGGCCGTGCTCGAAGACATGGTTCGGGTGATCCGCCTCAACCGCCCGCTGGTGGTCGTGTCGCGCTTTCACGGGACGGCGCGGGACGGGCACGGGCATCATCACGCGGCAGGGATGCTTACCCCCGAGGCGGTTGCCGCGGCGGCCGATCCCGAGCGCTTCCCGGATCAGATCACGCTCGAAGGGCTGCGCCCGTGGCGGGTCCTGCGCGTCTATCGCGGGGGTGTGCGGGAAGGGGAGCCGCATCATCTCACGGTGGACGCGAACGGGTACAGCGCCGTGCTGGGCACAAGCTATCAGCGGTGGGCCAGCCTCGGACTGAGCTTGCAGCGGTCGCAGACGTCGGGGCGAATGCGGCGCGGCCGCGGGCAGGCATACCGGTATGAGTTGCTCGCAGAAGCCGGTGATCGGGCCGAAAGGGGCGAAAATCCCGACTTTGTCCGCCACAATGGGGCCGAAATGGCGGACAAACTCCATTTTGGGCTCGATACGAGGCTAACGGGACTGTCCGGGCTGCTGGGCGGACAGGTCGGACAGGAGATCGAGAGGGGGCTTGCCGAGGTGCAGGCCGCGATCGACGAGGCGGTCCGCGACTTCGACTTCACCGCTCCGGAGGCTTCCGTTCCCGGACTGGCGCGCGGGCTCGCGTCGCTGCGTTCCGTGATGGAGAGGGCGGACGTGCCAACGGAGCTGGGATTCCACCTGGCCGTGAAGGAGCGGCAGTTCCAGGACGCGATCGCCGCCGCGGCCGGAGTGGCGGTGCGGGCCGAGCTGGCCGGCGCCGCCGGTGGCGCGGTGGTCGTGCCGGGTGAAGAGGTCGAAGTGGCCATCGAGGTGGAGAGCGTGGTTCCGGTGGAGGTATCGGATATCGCAGTGATCGCGGGCCGCGGCCCGGTGCGGGCCGCATTGGACACGGACCATCCGGGAGCCGCGGCCGACCCCGACTTTCGCAACCTGATGCCATTCAGCATGGAGTTCGATGTCCGCATTCCAGGCGACGCAGACGTTGCCGGGCCCTACTTCGCCCGGGTCGGGCTGGCCGAAAACCACTACCGGATCGCAGACTCGGCGGACCTTCACCTGCCGTGGCGGAGGCCGGAATTCCGTGCCGAAGTCGCCATGCGGATCGGCGGTGCCCCGGTCGCGACAACCGTCCCGGTGACGGGATCGGTGTCACGGTTGCCGTACGGGTCGCTTGCCCGGCGCGTGGACGTGCTGCCCACCCTGTCGGTAGCCGTGACGCCGGCCGTGCGGGTGGTGGCGGGAGGGGCCGGCGCGACGGCCCGGGACGTCCAGGTTCTCGTTCGGCTGGAGGCCAATGCGCCGGATGTATCCGCCGAGGCAGAGCTCGAGCTTCCCGCAGGCTGGACGGCGACACCAGCGTCGGTTCGGCACCACTTCCGGAGCCGCGGAGAGGTGGTCGAGCTTCCTGTCACGATTCATCCACCAATGGATTGGAGCGGCGACGCAGTTGCGGAGGTGGTCGCGCGGGTGGTGAATGGCGCGGGTGATGGCGCGGACCCGGGCGCGCAGGCCAGCGCCGAAGAAGCCTCGGAGGCCCGGCCCGGCGTCAGGAGCGAATACCGCGTCGGCTACCAGGTCATCGACCACCGCGACCTGCCTCTCGCCCGGCTGCGGATCCCGGCACGGACCACGATCCGATCCGTCGCGGTGACACCCCTGGACGGCCTGGCCGTGGGCTACGTCACGGGCGTCGGGGACGAGGTGCCCGCCGCGATCGAGGCTCTCGGCGCGTCGGTGCGGCTACTGAACGAGGCCGACCTGGCCGGCGGCGCACTGGACGCGCACGACGCCATTGTCGTGGGCACGCGGGCCTACGCCGTGCGGCGGGACCTCGTCGAGAACAACCAGCGGCTGCTGGACTACGCACGTGGCGGCGGCAACCTGGTCGTCCTCTACCAGACACAGGAGTTCGTTCCGTCCGAGATGGCTCCCTTCCCCGCCTCTCTGCCTCCCGGCGCCCAGGAGGTCTCCGAACAGGACGCCCCCGTGCAGTTGCTGGCTCCCTCCCATCCGCTCCTCACGACCCCGAACCGCATCTCCGAGGCCGATTTCGACGACTGGCTGGAGCAGCGCGGCTCCAAGTTCTTCGCGGAGTGGGACCCGGCCTACACGCCCCTGGTCGAGACGCACGACACCGGGCAGGCGCCGCAGCGGGGCATCTGGCTCACCGCGGCGATCGGCGGGGGACGGTACAGCTACGTGGCTCTGGCCCTGCACCGGCAGTTGCCCTACGGCGTGCCGGGAGCGTACAGGATTCTGTCGAACGTGCTCTGGTCGGGCGTCGCTGGGCGCTAGACCTTCGGTGCCGCTTTCGTGCGGGGTGGAGCCAGGTTGTCTCTACCCGTCATTTCTGCACTGGCGCGGGACGAAGCTGGCTGACCACAGCTCTTGGGACATCGAATTCGTCCAGTTCGCTCACCAACACGAAATCCCCACGGGCATCAAGCAATCTGTCCCTTGCCTTCAGCCTTGCCGTGAAGAGCGGTTTCGCCCGCTCGATGTCCCAAACGCGCCACGTCACGCTGTCTTGATCGGGAAATCGGTAGTCGCGCACCCAGAGTCGTTCGTCAAAGTCTGTCAGCACGGAGTCGATCGCGGGGGCAGTTTCGTTTTGCGGCCATTCATCAATCGGGAAGGGGGTGACATCTTCAATGTCGCCCATTGATTCTTCGCCCCAAACACCACTTTCGACGAGCTTGCTCATGGCCTCTGCCATCCTCGACGGTACTGCGGCCTTGGACTCGCGCGCTACGCGCACCTGGGCTGCGGACGGTCGCACGGCTGTCGGCATGGGAATGCGGATGACCTCCTTGCCGCTCCAGTCGAACACCCCAATTGAATCCAGATCGGTCTCGGCGATGACAAAATGGTCTGAGGTTCCCGCAGCCAAGGTCCAATGCCCGAAGATCACACCGCCGCTATAACGCTCTCCATAGTACAATTCGTTTCCCTTGGCCTCCGCAACGACTTGAAGACCATCTTCGCCAATCGCCGCAACATACTGAACCGATTCCCAGGTTCGCCCTCGGTAGCCGCTCTCACTGGATTCCCGGTCACCGAACACGATGCTGCCGTCCGGATGAACGGCCACCGGGGCCACGCCCATCGGGTTGTTGAACGGGATGGCATGATGGCGCAGGGCATGCAGGAACTCGCCGTCGTGGTCGAGGAACACCACGCGCCGCCGCAGTATGTCCCAGAGTGCGAGGCCCCGCGGGGTGCGCAACGCACGCGCGATGCGGCGGAACTCCCGGGGCCCGGCACCCTCCCTGCCGAATACCCTGGTCTCCCCGGACAAAGGGTCCACGAAGAGAACTTCGGTTTGTTCCACCAGGGCGAACCCGGTGCCGGGAAGGAAGAACCCGGCCACGACCACAGACAGCTCAGAGAGATTCGGATTGTCCGAGGAGTCGAAGGTCGATTCCGCGAGAGTACGGAGTGGGGCCTGTGCACTCGGCTGGGGAGGCTCAATGCGGCGTCCGCCATTGGCTCGGAAAGCTCGCTCCGCAGTCCCCATGGCATCTGTCAGTCCCGGCGCGCCTGGATGCAAGCCGCTACTCGATACAAAGGTAGGGGTGCCGAGAATCTGCAGGGCACCCGCCAGCTCTACATCTCGTGCGAGGCGATTCCGGGTTGCGTCTTCGTTCATACAGTCGGGGAAAGACTCCGAATCGGCTATCCCCAGGCTCTTTCCAAACCGAACCCAGTCTCGTTCGCTTAGCCATGTCTGGTCGGAAATCAGCGCCTCGTGCGCTTCAGGGAAGCGGTTGTACCCTTCAGCGCAAATCGCTGCAAGCGCCGCTTCGGTCGCGCCCGAACCGCTTCGGTTCGAGGGAACATGACGGACGACTACAGAGACACCCTCACCACGGGTCGCTTCCAGCACAGCAGGTGCGACCTCTTGGCACACCTGACAGTCGTAGTCCACAAATTCGACTATGACAGCGCGACCGGAGGAAGGCATGAACTCTCCAAGACGACTCGGAGCGCTCACCAAATCGTCCCAGTGCCGTGAAACCCGGCGCTGCTCGTTCCATCCACTGTATACCGCGCCGATCCCTCGCACCACCGGACCTGACGGACCAAACAGCAGAATTGCGAGCGTTACGATAATCGCGACGTTGACAGCCCGGTTCCACCTGTCGCTCTTGTTAGTGCTCATGCGCCAGCAATTCGCCGATGACGGCGATCAGAAGCAGACAACCCCGACCCCCATCGGGTGACCAACCGGGCACGTCCTGGTGACGCAGCCGCTATCCTCCACACAAGTCACGCAACCACTCGTGTGGGTCAGGCAGTTTGGCTGGGGTTCCTGTGCCCTGACGGACTCGGCTTCGATCGAAAGCACAGCGATCAGAAGCAAGCCAAGAAGCTGGAGAAAGCGTCGCATTTTTCAATCCCTTTTTTCTGGGTGGGTGGGGGTGGTTCGTCTGCTTGTACGCAACACACTATCCATGACAACCGCAAGGTGGCTTGGGAGCACACTTGGCCGATTGCCCTTCCCAAGACAATCTCGCCAGCTTGATCGCACATTGCGCTCACGGCGCATCGGGCCAGATTTCGGTTCTCCGCGCCCTCCGTCCAGGCGCCCGTGCTCGCCAGCCAACGTCCAGGATGACCCTCACCACCATCGACTGGGTCGTCGTCGCCATCTACGGCGCGATAACCCTCGCCATCGGCCTGGGCCTCGCCAAACGCGCGGGACGCAGCGTCGAGGACTATTTCGTGGCTGGCCGGTCACTCCCCTGGTGGCTGGCGGGCACCTCGATCGCGGCCACCTGGTTCGCGACCGATGCCCCGCTCGCCACCGCCGCCCTCGTCCGGCGCCAGGGCGTGTACGGCAATTGGCTGTGGTGGTACGAGGCGGCCGGAATCCTCATGCTGACCTTCTTCTATGCCCGGCTGTGGCGCCGCGCGGGCGTCCTCACCGACGCCGAGATCATCGAGATCCGCTACGGGGGCGCCTCCGCGCGGATCCTGCGCGGCTTCTCGGCCGTCTACCAGGGGCTGGTGAAGAATGCTGTGGTCATGGGGTGGGTGATGCTGGCAATGGTCAAATTCAGCAACGTGCTGCTCGGATGGGACGCCGCACTGACCCTCTCCGTGTGCGTGGGGCTCGCCCTCGTCTACACGGTCGCGTCGGGGCTGTGGGGCGTCGTGGTCACCGACCTGCTCCAGTTCGTCGCCGGAATGCTGGGCTCGATCACGCTTGCCGGGATCGTGCTGGCGCGATTCGGCGGCCCACCCGGGATGGCGGCCGCAATCCGCCAGGCACCGGGCGCGCCGGCGGGTGCGCTCGACCTGGTGCCGAGCGCGGCGAATGCGTCGTCGCTCGAACTGCTGTCGTTCCTGTGCCTGATCCTGATTCTGTGGATGAGGAGCGGGCAGGGCGACGGGTACGTCGCACAGCGCCTGTTCGCCACCCGCGACGAACGCCAATCGGTGATGGCGTCGCTGTGGTTCGCCTTCGCGGGGACCGTGCTGCTTACATGGCCCTGGATCGTGGCCGGGCTGGGGTCGCTGCTGGTCTTCCCGGCCGGTCCGGGCCTCGACCCGGCACTCGCAGCCGATCCCGAACTCGCGTACCCCATGATGATCCGCGACCTGATGCCCGCCGGCCTGCGCGGCCTCATGGTCGCGACGTTCCTCGCCGCGTTCATGAGCACGATGGACACGCACCTGTGCTGGGGCGCGTCCTACATGGTGAACGATGTGTACCGGCGATTTGTGAAGAAGGATGGGTCGGAGCGGCACTACGTCGCCGCGTCGCGGGTGGCGGTGGTGGGGCTGGCGGTGATGGCGGCGTTCGTGGCCTGGCAGATGGAGTCGATCCAGCGAGGGTGGATCTACATCATCGAACTCACGGCGGGGGTTGCGGTCGTCTGGCTGCTGCGCTGGTATTGGTGGCGGGTCAACGCCTGGGCCGAGATCGCCGCGATGGCGGGTTCGGTGGTGCTCGCGAACGGCCGGGTGCTCCTGAGCCTGGCACAGGCCGCCATTCCCCTGCCCGCGGGCCTGCTCTCGATGGCCGAAAGGTTCTACGCTCCCGAGATGGACCTGGTGCGGGCCGTGGTGATCCTGGTAGCCTGCACCCTCCTCTGGCTGATCGTGATCAAGGTGACAAAACCCGAGGACGACGACGTGCTCGACCGATTCCATCGGCGTGTCCGACCCGGAGGATGGTGGGCGCCGGTCGCCGGGCGCACCGGGGTCGTCTCGGCGGATCCACCCGCGAGCCGAATGTGGACAGGCTTCGCTCTGGGCGCGCTGTTCGTGTACGGAAGCCTGCTCGGTGTCGGTTGCATGCTGACCGGCCGGGCCGGAGTCGGCGTTATTCTCCTGGGCGTCTCCATGGCCGCCGGGGTCTTGACCGGCCGCCTGGCCGACCGGGACACCCCCCACGTGACACCGCCATGACGATCGTCACACACCCATGAAGATCGTGCTCGTCGGCGCCGGCAGCCGCGAATTCGGCCCCGCTTCCATCCGGGACATCCTGCTCAGCGACCCGCTCTGCCACGGCGGCATCGAGATCGCCCTGGTCGACATCGACCCGGCAGGCCTGCCACGCACGCGGGCCTACGCGGAATCGGTCGCGCACCGCCTGCATCGCTGCGCAACCGTGACGAGCACGACCCGGCTCGCCGACGCGCTGCCCGGTGCCGACGCCGTCATCCTGGCCATCGAAATCAACCGCTACTTCTACTGGGCGCAGGACTTTCACGTGCCCCGCACCTTCGGCTTCCGCCAGATCTACGGAGAGAACGGAGGTCCAGGCGGGCTCTTCCACGCGCTTCGCAACATGGGTCCGACGGTGGATGTCGCGCGCGCCATCGAAACTCACTGCCCGGACGCTTGGCTCGTCAACTACACCAATCCGCTGACGAAGCTGAGCGAGGCCGCGGCCCGCCTCGCGGACATCAGGGTCGTCGGCCTCTGCCACGGCGTCTTTCACGGTGTCGAGCAGATGGCACGAATCCTCGAGCTTCCGCCCGGGCGCCTTGACGCCAGGGCCAGCGGGCTGAACCACTTCACCTGGTTCGTCTCGGTGGTCGACCGTGAGACCGGAGCCGATCTCTACCCCCGGCTCCGCGAACGCGAGCGAGCGGGCGATCTGATGCACGATTGGGACGAAATGGCCCTCAGTCGCATCCTCTTCCGGGTCTTTGGCCGCTTTCCCAGCCCCGGCGCCAACCACATCGGCGAATACATCCGCTGGGCGGGCGACTTCCTGGGCAGCAGTGCGCTCCAGTTCTTCTACGACCCCGCCGAGGGTCACCCCTGGGAGACAGGCAACGTCCCCACCTGGATCTACAACCTCGGTGACAACCCGACCGACACGCCACTGTTCCCTGAGACGCCGCGGCACCGGGCGCGCGGCAGCCGCGAAGAGCGGGCCGGGAGCGCGCCGAAGCCACCGGGACCGCCATCGTTCGGCGCCTCGGATGCTCCCGCCGACTCCCGTGACCCACTCACCTCCACCCCGCTGGCCCCTTCGGGCGAGCTCGCCGTCCCCCTCCTCGAAGGCGTCCTGTGCGGAGCGGAACGATACCTCGACGCCGTCAACGTCCCGAACGCCGGATACGTTCCAGGCCTCCCCGACGACGCGTTCGTCGAGGTCCCGGCCACCGCGAACAGCTCCGGCGTCCACCCGTTACGCATGGACCCGCTTCCCGAGGCGGTGCTCGCGCTCCTCCGCACCCAGACCAGCATCAACCGCCTGCTCGTGAACGCCTTCCGGGACGGATCACGGCACACGCTGCTCCAGGCTCTGCTGCTGGATCCGACCACCGATTCCTACCGGCAGGCGGTCAACCTGATCAACGAGATGTTCCGGCTGCAGGAGGATGTGCTGCCGGAGATGGAGTGGCCCTGTTGTCCATAAAAGCTACTCTGGCTACTATAGTCACCATGAAAGAGATCACCGCCAAAGACGCGAAGAACGGCTTCGGCCGCTTACTCGATGTCATCCAGACCACACCTGTGCGCGTCACCCGGAACGGCAGACCGGTCGGCGTGGTGATGTCGGTACGTCAATTCGAGCGCCTTCGCGGTGCTGCCTGGGAGCAACTTGCAAACACGATGGATGCTCTGGGCCAAGAGGCGACCGCCAAGGGCCTCACCGACGCCGAGCTGGAGTCGCTCTTGGCCGATGAGAGCTGATCGCGTCGTCCTTGATACGAACGTCCTGATCAGCGCAGCACTGCGGCCAACAGGTCCGCCCCGGGAGGCGCTCGATGTAGTGCGGTATGGAAATGGAATCCTGCTGTTTTCCCGAGAGTCTTTTGACGAGCTTCGAAGCCGTCTTCTCCGCCCTAAGTTCGATGCTTACGTGGGGTGGGAGGGCAGAATCGTGTACATGGCTCAGCTGACGGCAGTGTCGGAATGGGTTTCCATAGCGGGTGCCAAGTTGGGATGCCGCGATCCGGACGACGACATGATCCTCGAGACCGCACTCATGGGCGAGGCGGACTGCCTGATCACCGGGGACGGCGATCTTCTGGAAATGTCCTCGTTCTGCGGCATTCCGATAGTAACCCCGGCGGGTTTCCTCGACCTCTCGACGGGCCGATAGCTGTGGGTAATGGGCTGCGACGGATCCCCCACCCCTACCTCCCAGACCGCTCCAGCGGCCAAACCTGAACCGTCTCGACACCGAGGTCGTCGGTGGTCTGTCCGAGGAGATAGTCCGGGCCGATCTCGAGAATCGTCAGGTCGGCAGGCGTCTCGATGAAGCCCAGCGCACGCCCTTCCGTGTCGAAGACAGTCCAGAGCGGCGCCGGCCTTTCCATACCCGGCAGCGTCGCCTCGCGTACCCAGAGGTGGCCCAGATCATCGGTGAGCAGCGCCCGGAACGCCGGAAAACTCTCCACGAGGGGCATGGCCCTGTAGCCCTCGCGCGTCCATTCCAGCCGCTGTCCGGACAAGTTGGTCCGCGCCAGCGCGTCATCGATCGCCTCGTCGACCTCGGCTCGGGTCGGGGCGCGGTTGGCGTAGTCGCGGCGCACGATCCGGGCCAGCGAGCCATCGGAGCGGTCATAGGCCCGGATTTCGTAGTGATCGCTGGGGGCGATGATGACGAGATCTCCCCACACCGCTTCCGACAGGGTCCGGCCAAAGGGCAGGTAGCCGAACGTGGGGATGGGGCCGGCGGTGCTCATGAAGCTCTCCTGCCCGGGGTGGTCACCGAACGAGAGCTGCACCCCGCCCTGGCCGTCGCGCAGCTCATAGGTCACTTCGGCGCGCGTGTATCCCTCGCCGGAGCCGCGCGAGGCGCTTCCCAGAACCGTGCCGTCGCCGAGCACGAGACGGGGCTCATCGGGGCGGTTGCCGGATTCCAGGGCGAAGGTCCGGCCCAGGGTGCCCCCCGGGTCGAAGATCGAGATGGCCCGGCTGCGCGAATCCCACGCAGCTATGGAATCGCCCCGCCAGGGCGCGACCCCCGCGAGAGCGGTGAACTCCCCCGGGCCCTCGCCGGCTCGTCCCCACGTGGCCAGGTGCACGCCGGACGCGTCGAATACGCGGAGCTCGTTGGTGCCCGTGTTGGCGACAACAATCCGTCCGTCCGGGAGCGTCGCCGCATCGTTCGCGCGGTGGAGCATGTAGGCCTCGTCGCCGCTCATCTCCCCGATCGAGACCGTCGGGTCCGGACCGATCCGCCACGGAAGCCGGACGTCATCGGCGGGACGGGCGTTGTCGACGATCCGGACTCCGGCGCTGTCACGGGTCTCGGACGCGGGGGCGTCCGGAAGGGCGCCGTCCTGGCAGGCGGCGGCCACGACGGCAACCATTGCGCACAGGCTGCCCATCGTCTTCGTGACGTGCGTGTGATTCCTCTCGCGATCCATGGTTCACCTCGTCCACGCGGGGGCGCTCCTGGCTTCCTCCTCCTCCTCCTAATATCTTAGGAGAAGATGTCAGCCGCGTCCATGGGCCTGATTGAGTCTGTGGGCGACTCACATAAGCCCCTTGGCGGGAGGGACAGACCGGAATGCCGAAGCTGACAAGAACGAAGATGACAACAACGCGACCGAGATGCCTTCCGCCGCTCTTTCCACTGGCGCTCCTGGTGGCCTGCGGCGATACCGGGGACGGATCCGTCTCCGGTGCCGCTGGAACCCTGGACGGCCCGGACGTGATCGTGAACGCCGTGACCGAGGAGGTCTTCACCGTCGGGTCGGTGGTGGGCGACACCTGGGACACCTTCGGCAGCGTGCGTTCGGTGCACTTCGACGCGCAGGCCAACCTGCACGTCTTCGATATCCAACTCGATCACATCCTGGTGGTCGGGCCAGACGGGTCGCTGGTCCGTACGGTCGGTGGACGGGGAGAGGGACCCGGAGAGTTCGACAACGTCACCACGGCGATTGTCGCGCGCGACGGATCCTACATGGTGATGGGATTCACTCAGATTGACCTTCTCGAACCCGGCGGCGAGTTCGTCCGGCGCGTTACCATGGACCCGACGACCACGGGCATGGCCATGGCCAGCATGGCGCTCCCCGACGGTCGCCTGGTCGCCACACAGATCATGCGCTTCGGGGAAAACGAGCAGCCGGAGGAAGCCGGTCGTCCGATCCACCTCTTCCCCTTGGACGGCACCGAGCCGGAACTCTTCTACACCGCCTGGGAGCTGCCCGAGGAGGACGAGGAAGAGTCCGCGCGGAGCGGGGACCGGGGAAGCGGCATGCGCATGCGCTTCATCGCGGGCCGTGCCTTCGAGCCCCGCCTCGATATCGAGTTGCTGACCGACGGCCGCCTCGCGCTGATCGACTCGATCGGATACCGCATCAAGCTCATCGGCCCCGACGGAAGCGTTGCCGGGATGATCGAGCGACCGATTGCGCCGCTTCCGGTCGACGATGCGATCAGGGAGGCCGAACGGGAGCGCTACCGCGAAGCCGAAGCGGGGGTGCTTGCAAGCGCATCGAATACGAGCCTGCCCATCCAGATTGATCGGGAGGGCGTGGAGGGGCGCACCTTTGCCGACGAAGTTCCGGTGCTGTACAGCATCAAGGTGGACTGGGAGGACCGCATCTGGGTCGAACGCCGGGGTCCGACGGGCGACGACGACGGTCCGACCGACATCGTGACGCCCGCTGGCGACTACATCGGCACCCTGGCTCCTGATGGGCTCCGGACACCGGACGCCTTCGGCCCCGGCGGACTGATGGCCTACATCGAAAGCGGCGACCTGGAAGTGCCGACCGTCCGCGTGGTCAGGCTGATTGCGTTGGAGCCGCAAGGATAAGGCAAGCCGCGAGGTGCTCCGGCGTCCTGGGTTCGCGCTCATAGATACGCATCGTTGCCGACGCGGGCGAGTCCGTCGATATTCGGCACATGACTACCACAAGCCCGCAGGTCAGACCCGTTACGCCGGTGATCGGCGCCGAGGTTCTTGGTTTGGACCTCGACGACGTCAGCGATTCCGACTTCCGCCTGATTCATGACGCGCTGATGGACCATTGCGTCATCTTCTTCCGCGACCAGGACATCTCGATCGAGAGCCAGAAGGCGCTTGGGGCCCGATTCGGCGAGCTGGTGGCGCACCCCAACGACCCAGGCGTCGACGGCCATCCGGAGGTCATGCCGATTCATGCGGACCGAAATTCCACACGCGTCGCCGGTGAGCAATGGCACTCCGATGTTTCGTGCGATCCGCTGCCGCCGATGGGATCCATCATGCGACTGCACACGGCTCCCGAAACCGGGGGCGACACGCTCTTCGCGAACATGTATGCGGCCTACGAGGCGCTTTCCGACCGGATGCGGCTATTCCTGGATGGCCTGACCGCCGTGCACGACGGCGGCCCCTACTACCGCGAAACGAACCGGCTCATCGGCCGCGACGACGGGGGGCGCAGCTACCCTTCCGCCGAGCATCCGGTCGTGCGGACACATCCCGTGACCGGCCGCAAGGCGCTGTTCGTGAACCAGATGTTCACGCAGTACATCGTCGGCGTGCCTCCGGCCGAGAGCCGGGGGATTCTGGCCCTGCTGTATGAGCACGTCACGCGCCCGGACTTCCAGTGCCGGTTCCGCTGGCGGAAGAACTCGGTGGCGTTCTGGGACAACCGCTGCGCCCAGCACCACGCGATCTGGGATTACTGGCCGGCGACGCGGTCGGGGTATCGGGTGACGATTCGGGGGGAAGCGCCGGAGTGACGAGGCGCCGCTTGTGGCTCCAGTGGGTGTTGGCGAGCGCTGTGGGCTGTGCGGTTGTCTCGACCGTGGCCCGCCGCGTGAGCATGGCGGCGGGTGGCGCCGCGGGGGACGTCATGGGACCGTTGGTGGCCGAAGTCGTGGTCGGAGCCTTGGCGCTCGGCGGCGTGATGCTCGGGATTGCGGTGGGACAATGGTTGGTCGTGCGCCGACTTGTCCCCTGGGCGGGACGGCTGTTGTTGGCGATCACTGGCGGGGCTGCGGCGGCCGGGGCCGTGGGTCTCGGGCTGCTGGCAGCGCTGTCGGACATCGCCAGCCCGTCCGCCGGCGTGGTCGTGGCCGTGGTCGTCGGCCTGGCCGCGTTCGGGACTACGCAGTGGCTGGTTCTGCGGGGGCCCGTCCCCGGGGCCGGGAGGTGGGCGCTGGCGAGCCTTGCGGGTCTGGCCGCGGCCTCGTTCAGCATGGGCGTCGTCGGAGCCGTGGCCGAGCAGCTCACTGGAGACGTGATTGGCCAGGCATTGTTCGGGGCCATCTATGCAGCTGTAGCGGGATACCTGCCGATTTCGGCGGCCGCGGGCCACCGGGAGGGCGAAGAGACCTAGAACTCGAACACCGCCTCCTCCCTGCCGAGTTGCAGCACCAGCACATCCGGGTCGATCAGCACGCGTTCGGGCTCGAACCCCGCCCTGATCACGAAGTCGGCTGACTCCCCGGCCCCCAGCTCCACCTCAGCGCGCGCGTCGCGGTAGCCCTCGGCCACCACGGTGCGGCTGCCGTCGTCTCCCTCGTCCGACCACCTCTCGCCCGCGGTCGCGCCCACCTGGACACGCATCCGCCCGGTCCCCGCGTTCCTGACGGTGCCCCGCACCACCCATTCATCCCCCTCCTGCACCTTCGTGACATCCGAGAACTCGTACTCCGGCAACACCACATCGAAAAACCACTGCTCGGCGAAGGCGTCGAACGCGGTCGTGTCGGGCGCGAAGTTGCGCAGCACGGCCAGCATGTCCTGAATCACGGGATGGTCCTGGTCCGGGCTGTACTTCGCGATGAACGCACGCAGTCCCGCCAGGATATTCTCCCGCCCCATCTCCTGCTGCAGCATCCACATCACCCAGCCGCCCTTGTTGTAGAAGCCGCTCCGGGACCTGGTCATGGCGCTTTCCGAGTCGACGCGCCGCTGACGGACGTACTCCGACTCGATCCGCTTGGTGAACTCGATCCGGTAGCGGTCGCCGTAGACCTGCTCGTGCAGCAGGACCGTCGCGTAGTGCGACATCCCTTCGGACAGGAAGTTGCCCCCGGGGCCCCGGCCGGGCCCGAGCAGGTTGCCCCACCATTGGTGCGCAGCCTCGTGCGCCACCACCATGAATCCGAGGTGGGAACGCGGGTCGCGCCGGGTCAGGAAGCCCATCCCCTCGCTGAAGACGATGTTGGTGGGAAACCCCTGGGCGCCTCCGGAGAATGCCGGCACCTCCGAGAGCTTCAGCACGCTCCAGGGAAAGGGGTGGAACCACTCGGAGTAGTACCTCCGCGCCGCGTCCAGCGAGGCGGACATCTCCTCGACGTAGTAAGCGTGCCCAGGGTGATAATAGATCGCCGTCCCCTCCCCCTCGATCACGTCGTACATCCCCGCGATGACGTTGAACATGCGCACCGGGTGGTCGGTCTCCCAGACCAGTGTGCGCCTGTCTCCTTCGACCTCGTCGCTCACCAACTGCCCGACGCCGTTGGCCGTGTACTCCTCCGGGATGGTAATGCGGGTCCGCACCGTGAAAGGCATCCCCGCCCACCCGATCAGCGGCTCCGTTTCACCCACGTAGAAATCGTCCTCGACTTCGGGCCGCTCGAAGTAACGCGACCCGATCCCGGGGTCGTAGCCCGGGACCGGCGCGAACGTCGGATCGAAACCGTTGAGCACAACGCCCGATTCAAGGATGAACTGACCGGCGCCGCCGGGGCGCCTGCTCATGCCTTCGAGCCGCACCAGTGCGTGGCTGAAACCGATCGTGACGGAATCCCCCGGGGCGAGGGGTTCGCCGAGCGTGAAAACGAAGAGGCCCGATCGATCCTCGGGTTCATGCAACTCTCCCGCCAGGGTCCATTCGATGGGATCCCACGGCCCGGCCGTGATCGGGAGTTCCTCATACGGGTAGTCGCGGTGGTTCAGGAAGGTGTACGATCCCTCGACCGCGATGAACCGTCGCTCGGGCTCGATTTCGAGATCCAGGTCGACATGCGACACCGACGGCATCTCGAATCCGTTCCAGGTCGCAAAGTTGCGCTCCCAGTAGTCCTCTCTCCAGTCGCCCACGTCGGGACCCTGATAGCCGGAGCGGCCGCCGATCGCCAGTGCCGAGCCCAGCACGATCGGTGCCACAAGGAAGGGCAGAAGGCGAAGCGCGCCACGAGCCAGCGGTCGGGGACGCAAGCGGTTCAGGGTTTCCGTCGCGTCGAAGGCTCGCCGTGGGAACCACCGGACCGAGATCGCGACCAGGAGCGGGACGAAGCTGAGATACAGCAGCCGGTTCAGCAGGATTGGCGTGCCGTGCAGGCTGAACGCACCCATGTCGGTCCATCTCACGGAGTTCCAGCCCATCCAGTTGGTCAACCAGTCGGGGGTCCCCTCGGTCTGCCGCTTGAAGATCGTGAAGACGAGGATCGCGAGCCCAGCCCCGTAGGCTGCGTAGCGGTTGCGCAGGAGGGAGAAGAGCGCGGTAACCAGCGCCGTCCAGAAGGCGAAGGTGGGCAGCAATATCGCACCCCACACCGCGACGAACGGGAAGAGAGAGTATCCGACCGGACTGTCGTTGAAGATCTGCTCGTACAGGATGATTCCCGCGCCCGAGACCAGTGCGGCAACGAGGATGAGGCCGGCCATGGCCGCGTTGCCCAGCGTCTTGCCCAGCAGCATCGCGCCGGTTCCCACGGGTGCCGAGTTGAAGATCTCGTGCATGCGCCGATTGCGTTCCTTGTGCAGCGACTCGACAGTGTAGAAGAGCAGAAGGAAGCAGATCAGCAGGTTCAGGGTGTTGAGCTGTTGGCCGGCAACGGTTCCGGGTGTGAGGAGGATGCGCGAACCGAAGAAGCCATAGCCGAGTGTCGTCTCGGAAATCGCTTGCAGAAGGATAAGCGGCACGAAGAAATACATGGCGGGACGGGCCACGAGGTCCCGGACCTCGCTCCGGGTGATCGCCATGGCAGCCTTGCGGAAACCGAGGGGGCGGGTCGTCATCCCCAGCCCTCTGAGCGGTGCCCCTGACGCAGGTCCAGCCGTCGCAGGTGCGCGGCGGCGGCGGAACAGCCGCATGATGCGTGGATCGGAGGCTCCCGTTCGGAGGCGGCGGGTGTAGCTTGCCGCGGCCCCGGCCACCGCGACCAGCCCGGTGGCGGCAAATGCCAGCCGGCTCACCAGGAAGCCCGCGTCGGGGCGCAGCGGCGACGTGTTGTAGAAGTCGACCCCGCGGTCGACCATGAGAAACGTCTCGGTCAACCAGCGGAAGCCGGATGGATCGAGCAGCATCAGCGCCCGGTTGAGCTCGGGGGACAGCCAGCTCGGCGACCAGGTGGTGAGCACCGTGAAGGTGAGCAGAAGCGTCACCATCGGAAACAGAAAGACCAGGATCGGGCGGCGCGCCCAGATGCCGATCAGGAACGGTACACCCGCGAACAGGAGGATCTGGGGAACCCCGAAGAGCAGCGTCGGGAAGAGGTAGTTGGCGAACAGGAAGGGGCCGATGTGGTCTTCTCCACTGTGCAGGATGTGGTTGAAGCCGATCGACGTGCACAGGTACAGCATCCAGATGAGGACGAAGACGGCCACGCCACCCCAGAACTTGCCCCACACGTACTCTTGAGTCGTGAGGCGCGTCGCATGGAACACCTCCACGATCCGGAGTTCGATGTCCCGGATCACCGCCAGCCCCGAGAAGATGGCCAGAAACCAGGCGCCCAACGAAATGATCATGATGGACTGGACCCGGCTCTGCCCGAAGACCGACGTGAGGTGGGGGCGTTCAGAGAAGGCGCCGCCCGATGAAATGGTCACGGATCCGTCGGACAAGCCAAGCGCCAGGAACCCCATGAGGACGAGGAGGATCCAGTAGCCGGGCCGGCGCACCCCGGTCAGGAACTCCCTGCTGGCGACCTCCCGCCATCTTGTGAAACCGTTCACGAGCGCGGGTTCCTCGTCAGAACTCGAATACCGCCGCCTCCCGGTTGAGCTGCAGCACCATCACATCCGGGTCGATCAGCACACGCTCGGGATCGAAAACGGCCCTGATCACGAATTCGGCGGACTCCCCCGCACCCAGTTCCACTTCGGTGCGCGCGTCGCGGTAGTCCTCTGCCACCACGGTGCGGCTGCCATCGTCGTCCTCGTCCGACCATCGGTCCCCCGCCGTCGCGCCCACCTGGACCCTCATGCGGGCCGTCCCCACGTTCTCGACCGTGCCGCGCACCACCCATTCACCACCCTCCCGCGTCTTCGTCACGTCCGAGAACCGGTACTCGGGCACCACCACATCGAAGAGCCACTGCGCGGTGAAGGCGTCGAACGCCACCGTGTCGGGCGCGAAGTCCCGCAGCACGGCCACCATGTCCTGAATCACCGGGAAATCCGGGTCCGGGTTGAACTTCGCGATGAAGGCCTGGAGGCCGCCCAGGATGTTCTCCCGCCCCATCTCCTGCTGGAGCATCCACATCACCCAGCCACCCTTGTCGTAGGTGATGGTGCCGTCGCCGGACCGGGTGCCGTCCGTCTTGACCATTGCGCGTTCGGAGTCCACAAAGCGCTGATCTCCGTACTGTTCCTCGATCCGCTTGCTGAACTCCATCCGGTAGCGGTCACCATACACCTGCTCGTGGAGAAGCGTCGTCGCGTAGTGCGACATCCCTTCGGAGAGGATGTTTCCGCCCGGACCCCGGCCCGGTGTCAGCAGATTGCCCCACCACTGATGCGCGGCTTCGTGCGCAACCACCATGAACGCCACGTGGGAGCGCGGGTCGCTCTTTGCAAGGAACCCGATCCCTTCACTGAAGGTTATGTTCGTCGGAAAACCTTGTGCATACCCCGCGAACGCCGGGAACTCCGAGATCTTCAGCAGATCCCACGGGAAGGGGTAGAACCATTCGGAGTAGTACCTGCGCGCCGCATCCAGGGCAGCCGACATCTCTTCGATGTTGTAGTCGTGCTCGGGGTGGTAGTAGATCGCCGTGCCGTTGCCCTCCTTCACGGCATACTTGCCGGCGACGACGTTGAACAGGTCGACCGGATGATCGGTCTCCCAGACCACCGTGCGCCGTCCGTCGACCACCTCTTCGCTCACCTTCTGGCCCACCCCGTTGGCCGTGTACTCCTCGGGCGTCGTGATGCGCGTGCGCACCGTGAAGGGCTCCCCGCCCCAGCCGAAGAGTGGCTCGGTCTCGCCGACGTAGAAGTCGTCGGCGTAGTCCCGCGGCTCGTAGGAGTTGTCCTCGTCAACACCAACGCCCGGGATGTACCCCGGAATTGGCGCGAACGTCGGAGCGAATGCGGTCAGCACAACCCCGGATTCCAGAATGAACTGCGCCTCGCCGCCCGCGCGCTTGCTCATTCCGCGGGGGAACTCGAGCTCGTAGCTGAAGCCGATCCTGAGCGAATCGCCCGCGCCCAGCGGAGTGTCCGGCGTGAACACAAAGAGGTTGGAGCGGTCGTCCGGCTCGTGCTCCTCTCCATTCAGCGTCCATTCGATCGGGTCCCACTGTCCGGCCGTAACCGGGATTTGCGGATACGGGTGGTCCCGGTGGTTGTAGAAGGTGTATTCGCCCTTTACGGCGGCCGACCGATCGCCCGGCTCCAGATCGATGTCGATGTCGACGTTGGACACCGACGGCATGTCGAAGTCGGTCCAGGTGGCCGTGTTCTCGCGCCAGTAGTCCTTGCCCGCCTCCTCGGCCGCCGATCCCTGCCTTCCAGCTCTTCCGCCGAAGTGCAGCATCGACGCCAGCACGATCGCCGGGACCGCGAACGGCAGCAGGCGCAGGAGCCCGATCAGCAGCGGCTTCGGCCTCATGCGGTGCACAAGCCGGGTGGCGTCGACGTTCGTTCGCCCAAACCACTTCACCGCCAATGCGACAAGGGGTGGAACCATGCTCAGGACGAGGAGACGGTTCAGAAGCAACTCTCGCCCCTGCAGCGAAAACGCCCCCATGTCACTCCACTGGACGGTGCCCCACGCGATCCAGTTCAGCATCCACGGGAATGGGTCGTTGACGGTCATCCGGAACACGGTGTAGATGATCAGGCCCATTCCGATGCTGTACACGGCGTAGCGGTTTCGGAAAAAGGCGAAGAGTGCCGTCACCAGCGCAGTCCAGAAGATGAAGGTGGGCACGAGCACGCCACCCCACGTCACGATGAACGGAACCACGTCGAAACCCACGGGACTGCCGGCGAAGAGTTGCCGGTACACGATGACTCCCGCGCTTGCAACGACGCCCACCATCAGGATCAGTCCCGCCACGACGCTGTTGCCGATGGTCTTCCCCAGCAGAATCGACCCGGTGGGGATCGGGGTTGCATTGAAGATTTCGGCCAGCTGGCGGCCCCGCTCCTTGTGCAGCGATTCGACGGTGTAGAAGAGCAGCAGGAAACAGATCAGCAACGCGAGCGTGTTGAGCTGACGTACGGCCATGTCGCCGGGTGTCAACAGAACCTGGGAATTGAACGCGCCGACCGCGAAGACCGAGGTTCCGACGGACTGCCAGAGGATCAGGGGCACGAAGAGGTACATGCCCGGGCGCCGGACGAGTTCGCGGACTTCTTCCCGGCCAATGACACGCGCCGCCTTCCAGAAACCGAGAGGCGCAGTGGCCATGTCGAGGTCACGCAGGGTGGCGGCACCGGGCGTGGCGTGATCGAGCGCACCGCGGCGCTTGCGGAAGAACCGTGCAAGCCGTGAATCGCTCCCGCCCCTGCGCAGCCGGCTCGCGTAACTCCTCGCGGCCCCCGCTACCGCAACCAACCCCGCCAGGGAGAAGAGAACCCTGCTGATCACAAACCCGGAGTCGGGCCGGAGCTGCCCCGTGTTGTAGAACTCGACCCCGCGGTCAACCTTGAGGAACGTCTCGTTCAGCCAGCGGAAGCCCGAGGGGTCGACCAGCATGAGCGCCCGGTTGGCCTCCGGCGAGAGCCAACTGGGCGAGTAGCTGGTTAGAAACCCCAGGGTGAAGAGCAAGACGACCAGGGGAAAGGCAAACACGATGATCGGCTGTCGTGTCGTGGTCCCCAACATGAAGGGCACCCCAGCGAAGAGAAAGATCTGGGGGAGGCCGAAGAGGAGAGTGGGATACAGGTAGTTGCCGAGGGCGAACGGGCCGATGTGTTCCGCCTCGGGACCAGCCGCCACGATGTGATTGAAACCGGTTCCGACGAGGATATACAGGAGCCAGATCACGAGGAAGACGCCGAGCGCGCCCGCAAACTTGCCCCACACGTACTCGCCCGGGGTCAGGCGGGTGGAGTGGAAGACTTCCACCACCTGGAGCTCCAGGTCACGGATCACCACCAGCCCTGCCGCCACCGCCAGGAACCACGCGCCAAACGCCATGATGACGATCGACTGGATCATGCTCTGAGCAAACACGGACGTCACGACGGAGCGCTCGCCCCCGACCGTGGAATCGCCCGAGGAAATCGTCACGGCGCCTTCCGAAAAACCCCATGCCATCAGGGCCAGAATCGCGAAGAGGACCCAATAGGCGGGTCGGCGGAGGCCCGAACGCAGCTCCCCGCGGGTGACCCCCCACCAGCGGGTCAGCGTGCTCACGACGAAGCCTCCCCGTTCGCTTGCGCCAGAAGCAGGTACGCGTCCTCCAGGGTTGGGGACACGGGCTCGAAGCCTTCGGGCACGCCGCCTTTTGCGGCAGCTCCCTGGGAGATGTGGATCCTCACCTGGTTGCGGCCCTCGATCAGGATCGCCTGCGTGATCCGGTAGAGGCGCTCGATCTCGTCGAGATCCTGCTGTTCCACCGCGCCCTGGTAGATCGTGCCGGCAAGCCGCTTGCGGGCTTCCGTCGGCGTCGTGTCAGCCACGAAACGGCCGTCGTACATGATCGCCACCCGCGGGCACAGGACCGAGATGTCCTCCACGATATGGGTGGAGAGGAGGACTGTGCGATCCTCCGCAAGCTCGGCCAGAAGCCGGTAGAAGCGGATGCGCTCCTCGGGGTCGAGGCCGGCGGTGGGCTCGTCCACCACGATCAGGCGTGGATCGCCCGCGAGCGCCTGCGCGATGCCCAACCGCTGCTTCATCCCACCCGAATAGCCCTTGACCTTGCGCTTGGCGGCGTACGACAGATTGACCCGGTCCAGGAGTTCGGTCGCGAGGCGCTTCAACCCCTGGGGAGCCTCGACCCCCTTGAGGACCAGGAGGAAGCGAAGCATCGCTTCGCCGCTCAGGTGGGGATAGAAGCCGAAGTCCTGGGGAAGGTAGCCCAGCTGCCTCCGGATGAGGCGGGGGTCGTTGACGATGTCTTCGCCGTTGAAGATGACCTTCCCGGACGTCGGCTCCAGCAGGCCCGCAACGATGCGCATGAGCGTGGTCTTGCCGGCGCCGTTGGGTCCGAGGAGGCCGAACATTCCACTCGACACCTCGATCGATACGCCCTGCAACGCGGCGACGGGACCGGGATACACCTTGACGAGGTCTCTGATCTCTAGCATGGGATTCCTTGTGGGTTGTTGGTCATGCCACCGCGCACAGCTCCACCGCCTGCGCAAGGGAGCGGAGCGGGTCGTCGCCACGGGGAATGAACTCGTGCGCCATGTAGCCGCTGAAGCCCGTGTCCCGAATGGCGCGAACGATCGCCGGGTAGTAGAGCTCCTGCGTCTCGTCGATCTCCGCGCGGCCGGGCACGCCACCCGTGTGATAGTGTCCGATCCAGTCGCGGGAATCGGTGAGGGTGCGGATGATGTCGCCTTCCATGATCTGCATGTGATAGATGTCGTACAGGATGCGCACACGCGGCGAGTCGACGGCGCGGATCACTTCCAGAGCGTACGAGATTCGGTCGCCGATGTAGTCAAGATGGCCACCGGGCTTGGAGTTCAGCGCCTCCACCAGGATGGTGACGCCTTCAGCCTCGGCGATGGGCGCGCACTCCTCGAGGCACCGGATCGAGTTCTCTATTGCGGGTCCGTTCGCCATGCCGCGGCGATTGCCGAAGAAGCAGATGACGTTGGGGACGCCTTCGCGCGCTGCCCTCGGGATGTGCTGTTCGAAGGCGCGGAGGATCGTTCCGTGGTTGCCGGGCTCGTTCAGCCCGTCTTCGATCGTGCCCGCACCGACGTCACCGCAGGAAACCACCAGGCCGTGATCGTGCGCGACGGCCCATTCGTCCACCTGCAGGAGGTCCATGGCGGGGAGGCCGATTTCGGCGACCCCGGCGCAGAACTCGGGAAGCGGTATCTCCGAGAAGCACCATCGGGCGACGGACTGGGCGACGCCGGTTTGAGCCGGGGATCGCTCGCTGACCGACGCGCCGGGCCCGGCACCCGTCCGGCTCTCGACTCGCCCGGAGCCGCACTCGCCGTCGAGGGCATCCGGCCCTGGGCCCGTCTGGCCATCGACTCGCCGAGCCCCGCCCGGAGCCAGCAGTCCCAGCGAGGCGGCCCCGGTTGCTTTCAGGGCCTGGCGGCGCGTAAGGTTGGGCATCTGTCGGGGAAGAATCCTTGAAGTGGGAACACTCTGGCCACGGACAGCCGCGTGGGCGGCGGGTACGGTAACGAATGAAGCGACGAACGGCCATCGGGGTCCTCGGCGGCACTGCGGCGGGTCAGTTGCTCACGCCCTCGGGCACGTTCGCGGAACTGCTGGAATGGGGTGAGCGGGTGCGCGCTTCGGCGACGCCGCTCGACGCTGCGGGCCCGGGCCCGGCCACCGCCCCCACCCTCACTCCCGCGCGGGCCCGGGTCATGGAAGCCCTCGCCGACGTGATCATCCCCGAGACGGATACGCCGGGAGCTTCCCAGGCCGGTATCACGGAGTTCGTCGCCGCGCTCGTGGACGGGTGGCTCGACGACGAGGACCGCGACCGGTTTCTCGCCGGGCTGGATACGGTGGACCCGACTGCCCGGGAACGTTTCGGCGCCGACTTTGCCGAGTGCGCCGCCGAGCAGAAGGCGCAGATCGTTGGCGACCTCGACGCTGAAGTCGTCGGCCTGCGCGCGGCACCGGAGACGACCTCGTTCGAACACTTCTTCCACGACGTCAAGCGCTTCACCCTGACCGCGTACTTCACGTCCGAAGTCGGCCTTGACGCACTCGGCTACCGCACAACCTTCCGCACCTTCGAGGGATGCGCGCCGCTCACCCCCGCTGAGGCCGGCCGATGACCGTTCCGCGGCGGGACCTCTTCCACATCCGGGCGCGCCGCCAGGAATACGACGCCATCGTCGTGGGCTCGGGGATGTCCGGCGGCTGGGCCGCCAAGGAGCTCACCGAGCTGGGTGCCCGGGTGCTCGTCCTCGAGGCCGGTCCCATGGTCGTCCCCGAGCGCGACTACGCCGAGCACACGCCCACCTACGAGATGCCGTACCGCGGCTGGAACGACCGCAGGGCCCTGGCGGCGGAGCAGCCGGTCCAGCGCGAGTGCTACGCCTGCGACGAGGTGGGACGCAAGTTCTTCGTCAACGACATCGAGAACCCCTACACGACCGACCCCGACAAACCCTTCCTGTGGATCCGGGGCCGGCAGGTGGGCGGCAGGTCGATCATGTGGGCGCGGCAGTGTTACCGGCTCAGCGACCTGGACTTCGAGGCCAACGCCCGCGAGGGATATGGGGTCGACTGGCCCATCCGCTACGCCGATATGGTCCCCTGGTACGACCACGTCGAGGCCTTTGTCGGCATCAGCGGACGGGCCGAGGGCCTGCCGCAGCTTCCCGACGGCGTCTTCCAGCCGCCGATGCAGATGTCGTGCGTCGAGGAGCATGTGCGCGACGCGATCGCCGGTACTTTCGGCGGGCGCCGCATGATGACGATCGGGCGCACGGCCGTTCTGACCGAGGACCACAAGGGACGGAGAGCCTGCCACTACTGCGGTCCGTGTCACCGCGGCTGCCGCACACGCAGCTACTTCAGTTCGATCAACGCGACCCTTCCGGCGGCCGAGGCCACCGGTCGGATGACGCTGCGCCCCAACAGCGTCGTCCCCAGCGTGATCTGGGACCCGAGTGCGGGCCGCGTGACCGGGGTTCGGGTGATCGACGCCGACTCCCACGACGAGCTCGAGTTCCGCGCGCGCACCGTTTTCCTCGCCGCCTCGGCGCTCGAATCGGCCAGGATTCTGCTCAATTCAACGTCATCCGACTTCCCCGACGGCCTGGCCAATTCCAGCGGCGTGCTCGGCAAGTACCTCATGGACCACACGATGGGCGTCGGAGCGAGGGCGACCTTCGACGGCTGGGAGGATCGGACAACCCGCGGCAGGCGCCCCAACGGCATCTACATTCCCCGCTTCCGCAACGTCACCGAGCCCGCTGCCGATTTCCTGCGCGGTTACGGCTATCAGGGATCGGCAACGCGGGCCGGCTGGGGCCGGGGCGTGTCAATGGCCGGATACGGCGCCGATTTCAAGCACGAACTGATGCGCCCGGGGCCGTGGTCGTTCGGCATCAACGGCTTCGGCGAGTGCCTGCCCCGCGAAGAGAACCATGTTTCGCTCGATCCGGAGCAGGTGGACAAGTGGGGGATCCCCACCCTTCGCATCAGCTGTGCCTGGAGTGAGAACGAGCGCATCATGATGCGCGACGCTGCCCAACGGGCCGCCGAAATGCTCGACGCGGGCGGCGGGCGCGACATCACGATCGACACCGAGATGACCCCCCCGGGGCTCACGATCCACGAAATGGGCACGGCTCGGATGGGGCGCGACCCGGCGACATCGGTCCTCAATGCGCACAACCAGGCATGGGACGCGCCGAACCTGTTCGTGGTCGACGGCGCGGCGATGGCGTCGTCGGGCTGTACGAATCCGTCGCTCACGTACATGGCGTTCGCCGCGCGGGCAAGTCACTACGCGGTGTGGGCGTCGCGGCGGGGGGAGATCTAGGGGCTCAGCGCTCCAGCGGCCACATCTGCACATACTCCACTTCGAACTCGTCCTCGGTGCTGCCCAGGATGTAGTCCTCGCCGATCTCGAAGATTTCCAGTCCCTCGGGCGTCTCGACGAAGCCGAGCACCCGCCCGGTGGGGTCGAAGACGGTCCAGAGCACGCCGGGCCGATCTTCCCGGGGGAACTCGTACTCCTCGACCCAGAGGTGGCCGGTGGCATCGGTCATGACCGAAGAGAACGCCGGGAAGGTCTGCGCCAACGGCGTGTTTTCGAACTCCTGGCGCGCTTGCTCCCACATGGCCTCGGGAACATTTGCTTCCCGATAGAAAGACAGTTGCTCCTCGACCCACGGTGCGCGATCAGCTTCGATCGGGGCCCGGGGCACATGGTCCCGCCGCACGATCCGGGCGAGTGTGCCGTCCGCGCGAAACGCCCGGATCTCGTATCGGTCGTTGGGACTCACGACGATCTGGTCCCCCCAGAGTCCCGCAACGAGCTCCCGGCCATAGATCTTCCAGCTGACGTAAGTCGCTCCCTCATCGTTGGTCGTGATGATGACTTCCGCGCCGGGGTGCGTGCCGAGCGATGCGGACAGCGCACCCTCGCCGTCCCGGATTTCGACGACGGCGGTGTCGGCGGATTCCGGCGCCGTAATCGCCAGGATGACGCCGGTCTCGCGGACGGCGTGGGGCCGAGGACGGAGCCAGACAGCCGTTTCGCTGCTCCCCAGGACAAAGGAGCGGCCGAAGTTGCCGTCGTAGTCGAAGACGGCAATCCCGAGACGGCCCGAGTACCAGGCCGCGATCGAGTCACCCGGCCAGGGAGCGACATGGGCCAAGCTCCGGAACTCGCCGGGCCCGTCTCCTTCCCCTCCCCAGGTCGTGAGATGATGTCCATCCCCATCGAACACTCTCACCTCTTCCGTCCCACCGTTCGCCACCACGATCCGGCCATCCGGCAGCTTGATAGCATCGGCGACCCAATGAAGCATGTAGGGTTCTTCACCTTCGAGAACGCCGATCGATACGGCCGGCTCCGGCCCGACACGCCAACCCAGCCGCGAGCCGTCCGGCGGTTGCGGGTTCTCGACGATCCGGATTCCCGCGCTGTCGCGGACCTCGCTCCCCGGCGCTGTCGGGGCTCCCCCATCCTGTTGACAGGCCACGGTACCGGCGGCAATCGCAGCGATCAGCTGTTTCCGCACTGACAAGCCCTCCATTCAGCCGACCAACCGTTCCAGCGGCCAGAGCTGTATGTACTCCACGCCGAGATCGTCGCGGACGCTGCCCAGGATGTAGTCCTCCCCGATCTCGTCGATCGACAGATCCTTCGGAGTCTCGACGAGCCCCAGCACACGCCCCTCCGGATCGAAGACGGTCCAGAGCACGCCGGGCCGATCTTCCCGGGGGAATTCGTATTCCTCGACCCAAAGGTGGCCCGCCCGGTCGGATCTCACCGATGCGAACGCCGGAAACGTCTCCGCCACCGGCACGTCCTGGAATCGTCGGCGCAACCGCTGGCCCTCCGCTGGCGATGCAGGAGAGTTGGAGGCGACCTCTACCTCGATGTGCGCCTCGACGTCATCCGCGGTGGGCAAACGCGGGATGTGGTCGCGCCTGACGATTCGCACCAATGAGCCGTCCGCCCCGAACGCCTTCAGTTCGTACCGGCTCGTGTTCCCGACGACGACCAGGTCGCCCCAGGGCGCCCACACCGGCTGGCGCCCGAAGGTCTTCCAGAACAACATGGCCTGGTCGGTTCCCTCGGCCTGGATGTAGGGCTCCCTGCCAGGGTGTGCCCCGAACGAACTGCGCACCCCTCCTCCCGCGTCGCGCAGTTGCACCACGATGGAATCCGCAACTTCGGGCGCGTGTACCGCCAGGATCGAGCCGTCCAGCGTGGCATGCCAGGGGCTGAACCTTTGGAAGGGCGTGGCAGCCTCGTCGTTCACGAGGGTGAAGGAGCGGCCGTAGTTCCCCTGCGCGTCGAAGACCGACATCCCTCCGCGCGCCGTGTACCAGGCGATGATCGAGTCACCCGGCCACGGCTCCACGGACCAGAGACTCCGGAATTCTCCGGGCCCTTCTCCCCGCCCGCCCCATGTCTCGATGTAGACTCCCGCCGCGTCGAAGACACGGAGTTCGTCCGTCCCGACGTTGGCGACGACGATGCGCCCGTCGCGCAGCCTGGTCGCGTCCCAGGCGAGGTAGAGCATGTAGGGCTCCGCCCCTTCCGGAACTCCGATCGAGACGGATGGCTCCGGGCCGATCCGCCAGGGCAGGCGCGAGTCATCGGCCGGGCGGTTGTTTGCCACGATTTGGATGCCCGCGCTGTCGCGGACTTCGCTCTGCATTCCGGCCAGACCCTGCCGATCCTGCCCGCAGGACATTGCAGTCAGTGCCAGGAGCGGTGCCACCGTACGGTTCTTCATGCCTCTCCATACCCCCTTCCTCTATCGCCGGTCCAGCGGCCAGAGCTGTATGTATTCCACGTTGAGCGCGTCCCAGGTTGTCCCCAGGATATAGTCCTCTCCGATCTCATGGATGTACAGACCCTCCGGCGTCTCGACAAAGCCCAGGACGCGGCCTTCCGGATCAAAGACGGTCCAGAGCCCGGGGGGCCGCTCTTCCTCTGACAACTCGTACTCACCAACCCAGAGGTGGCTTGAGGCGTCGGACATGATCGATCCGAACGTCGGGAAATGCTCCGCCACGGGCACTGACTGGTAACGGCGACGCAGGCGCTCCTTCTCGCTTTCGGTTTCCCGGAGGACGCTCTCGGCCACCCGTGCCTCGATGTAGGCCTCGACATCGTCCGGAGGCGGAGTGCGGGGCACATGGTCGCGCCTGACGATCCGCGCCAGGGAACCGTCGATGCCGAACGCTCTGAACTCGTAACGGCTGGTGTGGCCGACGACGACCAGGTCTCCCCATGTCGTCCAGACCGGCTCGCGCCCGAAGATCTTGTGGAACAACATCGCCTGGTCGGTTCCCTCTGCGTGGAGGTGCGGCTCGGGGCCCGGGTGCGTGCCAAGCGAACTCCGGATCCTTCCCTCTCCGTCCCTGAGCTGGAAGACCACGGTGTCCGCACCGTGGGGCCAGTGAACCGTGACGATCGAGCCGTCGCGTGTAGTGTCCTCCGGCCGGAAGCGTTGCATGAGAGGGGTGGCCTCATCGTGCACGAGTTCAAGAGTACGGCCGTAATTCCCATGCCCGTCGAAGACCGAAATACCGTTGCGCGGCGCGTACCAGGCAACGATCGAGTCACCCGGCCACGGTCCGACCCGCCAAAGGCTTCTGAATTCGCCCGGACCCTCTCCTCGGCCACCCCAGCTCTCAAGGTGGACTCCGGATGAGTCGAACACGCGCAGCTCGTTCGTCCCGCCGTTCAGGATGACGATCCGCCCATCACTCAACCTGGTGGCGTCCATGGCCGCGTCGAGCAAGTAGGGCTCCTCGCCCTCGACGGCACCAATGGATACGGTGGGCTCTGCCCCGATTGACCACGGCAACCGCGAGCCGACCGGCGGTTCCGGGTTCTCGACGATCCGGATTCCCGCGCTGTCGCGTGTTTGGGTGCGGGGGAAGGGTGCAGGTTGCCGGCCCTGCTCGCAGGCGAGCGCGGACAGGGACAGCAGGGCAAGGAGGGCATTCAGCTTCATGGGGTGCCTCCCGGAACAAAGTGGGCGCATCTGAACATTCCCGCGCACATCATGCCAGCCTATCTTCAAGGATCGTTCCCGCAGCGCGGATCCGCCATGCCAGCACAGGTTGACGCAACCTTCCTGAGGAGATGTCTCGGCACTCTTGACCACGCGCTGGCCGCGTTGCGGCGCCATGACCCCGATGACGCAGAGTACGATGTGTTCCGCGCCGCGTGCGTCAAGGAGTTCGAGCTCGTCCTGGAACAGAGTGGCAAATTGCTCAGGAAGCGGCTGACACCTTTTTTCGCAAGCAGCCGCCAAGTCGACCGGCTTGTCTTCAAGGACGTTTTCCGGCACGCGGCGAAGCATGGCCTGGTCAACGCGGACGCCTGCGAACGGTGGCTGGAGTACCGGGACAATCGCAACGAGACGGCACACGACTACGGCAAGGTCTTCGCCGAGGCCACTCTGGCCCTGCTCCCCTCGTTCCTCGCAGACGCCCGCGAACTCGCCGACAGACTCGAAGAGCCGCACCGTGCCTGATCGATTGCACCTGTCGCCCCGACACCGACGCATGATCGGTGAACTGGTGGCTCGTTTTCTCCCCGGAGTCGAGGTGTGGGCATACGGGAGTCGCGTGAACGGTCGCAGCCACGAGGGCAGCGATCTTGATCTGGTCCTCCGGGCACCGGGTCTACGCCCGATCCCTCGCAGCCAACTTGGAGATCTCACCGAGGCCCTGACGGATTCCAATATCCCGTTCCTGGTGGAGGCCCGTGACTGGGCCCGCCTGCCCGAGAGGTTCCAGAGAGAGATCGAGCGGGACTATGTGGTGTCCTTCAGGGAGGAAGTGCGGGAGTCCAAGCGAGTTGTCCGTCGTTAACGGTCACCGGGCCCGTGCATGACGGATCCCGACCCTGGTTCCAAAGCGTACCCGAATCGCAGCCACCACTTCTGCCGCGGGTTCTTCCGGCAGTAGATTGCGGACCAGGGACGGAGGCATCGGTCCACTCGAGCCGGAGCAGCCACGATGAATCGACGTGCCTTACTGAAAGCCGGGGCGGCCGCCGCCGCGTTGCCGCTCGTCGCGTTAGCGCGAGGCCTCGCGGTGAACGCGGCTACGGCGCAGGTGGCGTTCGCTCGGCGCGACCTCCAGCAGCTCCTCGACGAGTCGGCCGAGAGCCTCGGCATCGTTGGCGCCCAGCTCGCGGTGTTGGACGGCGAGGGGGTCCACGAGTTCGCAACCGGTCTGGCGATCCGTGAGCGCAACCTGGCTGTCACGCCGGACACGCTGTTCCAGATCGGCTCGACGACCAAGGTCTTCAACGCCGCCGTAGTCATGGCCCTGGTCGACGAGGGAACGCTCGACCTGGACGAACCCGTTGGGAGCTACCTCGACGGCGCGCCGCTGACGAGCGACGTCCCGCCCGTCGACATGACCCTGCGCCAACTGCTCTCGATGTCGTCGGGACTCGACAACGGGCCGTACACGGATCACGGTCGCGGCGATGACGCCCTGGGCCGGTACGTCGCTTCACTTGCGGAGCTTCCCGGGATCTTCGAGCCGGGCACGGCCTACGGCTACTCGAACGCCGGCACCGCCGTCGCCGGGTTCGCGGCCCAGCGGGTGATGGGGAAGAACTGGGAGACCCTGCTCGCCGAGCGGATCCTTGGGCCGCTCGGCCTCGAGCATTCGGCGACCTTCCCGGAGGACCTGCTCTATCACCCGGTGGCGCTCGGCTACTCGCCGACCCCCTCGAGGCCCGAAGGCGAGCGGGTACCGTTCTGGGGGCTGCCGCGCAGCATCGCCCCGGCCGGGGCAACCCTGTGCTGCAGCGCCGGCGATCTCGTGCGGTTCGCCGGGATGTTCCTTCGAGGGGGGCGCTCGACCGACGGGCGGCAGGTGTTGTCGGAGGAGGCCGTCGAGACCATGCACACGCCCGAGATCGACATGCCGACCCGGGTCATCGCTCAGAAGTGGTGCACCGGGCCTTACTGGAAGCGCTGGGGCGGCGAGGTGATCTACGGGCACAGCGGCACCAACTCCGGCGGGTCTTCCCTGCTGCTCTGGTGTCCGAACAAGGGCGTCGCGGCCGCGACGATCTCCAACGTGCCGAGCCAGGGCTACCCACTGGCCGACAAAGTGTTCGACACTCTGTTCCCGGAGGTCTTCGGCATCGACAAGCCCCGGACGCCGAAGCCGGACTCGGTGTCGCCCCAGGAGGTCGAGCTCGAGCGCTACGTCGGGCGGTTCGAGGCCCTGGGCAGCCGGTTCTCGTTCTCTGTGAATGGTGACCGGCTGATGGCGCGGTCGGAGATGGGCAGCGAGTTGGAGTCCGAGCTGATTCCGCTCGGGGGCGACCGATTCCTGCCGCGCGATCCGGCGATGGGCGGCAACCGCGGCTGGGACGTCGCCTTCTGGGGCGACGACGGCAACGGTCGCGCGACGCACTACCTTAACGGCGTCTTCGCCATGCGCCGCAGCGGCTGATCGGGGGCACGTCCCCCTGATCCGGAAACCGTATACTTACTGCCCCCCACCCAACGGCGGGGCGCTCTGGGGCGGACGCCTGTACCCCGTCCCCTGTTCGAAAGCGTAGCCGAAGCGCAGCAGCATCGCCTCTGCAAACGGCCGCCCCAGGAACTCGAGACCCACCGGCAGCCCCTCCGGCGTGAATCCCGCCGGAACCGTCAGCGCCGGAAACCCCGTGATCGGGCTGAGTAGCCGGTTGTCGCCCAGTCCGTACCGGTCGGCCGGCGAAGGGTTGGTCTCGGCGTCCTGGGCGATCAGCGTGACCGGGTGGTCGAAGGTGGCGTAGACGAGCGCGTCGAGGTCGTGCTCCGCCATGGCCACCAGGACATCGCGCCGGATCCGGTCGCGGCCAAGCAGGTAGTCCAGATACCCCGGGTCACTGGTCGACTTGCCCAGCGAGTTTGCCAGACCCGCCGCGCGCCACGGTGTCACGCGCCCGCTCAGCAGGATCGACCGCAGCGTCTTGTACGGGGCGTTTGCATGCTCGGACAGGTAGGCGTCGGTTGCCTCTTCGGTCTCGTAGACGTTGCTGCCGAATACCGGGTTCACCGTCTCGATCCCGGCGATATCGACGCCGTCGACGACCTCGGCGCCGAGCCGCCGCAGGTCTGCCACCGCCGCGTCGATGCGGGCGCGGACTTGCCGGAATCCCTCCGAGTCGGGATCTACCGACTCATCCATGGCGTCGCGGATGACCCCGATGCGCGCGCCTTCCAGGCCGTCGGCGCCAAGTCCGCCCTCATATGAATCCGGCAAACGCCCAACTGCGCGAGCGGTCACCGGATCGTTCGGATCGTACCCGGCGATGACACCGAGCAGAATGGCCGCGTCCATTACGCTGCGAGTGATCGGGCCCTGGGTGTCGGTCGTGGGGTTGGCGGGCATGAGGCCGAACCGGCTGACCAGCTCGAGAGTCGGCCGCAGCCCCACCAGAGACGCCACCGCCGCCGGGCCCCGGATCGAGCCGCCCGTATCCTCGCCGATGCCGACCATCCCGAAGTTGGCCGCGATGCCCACGCTGGTGCCGCCCGAGGAACCGCTCGGGTTGCGCAGCGGGTCGTACGCGTTCCGGATCACCCCGAACCCGGATCCCACGTAGCGCGAGGCATATTCGCCCATATTCGTCTTGGCCAGGATGAGGGCACCCGCATCCTTCATCCGGGTGACGATGGTGGCGTCTCGCGCAGGCACGAAGTCCTCGAAGAGCACCGACCCGTACGTGGTGCGCATGTCGCTGGTCTCGACCTGGTCCTTGAGCAGAACCGGGATGCAGTGGAGTGGCCCGGCGAGCCCGTCGGATGCGAGCGCGTCGTCGAGTTCGGCGGCTTCCTGCAGGGCGCGTGGGTTGAGCGTGGCGATCGTGTTGAGCTCCGGGCCGCGCTGGTCGTACGCATCGATGCGCGCGAGGTACGCCTGCACGAGGCCCACGCACGTCAGGTTGCCGGAGAGGAAGGCGGCGTGGACCTCGGCGATCGTCGCCTCCTCGACGTCGAACGTCTGGGCACGCAGCGGTGCAGCCGGAGTGGCCACGAAGAGCGCGGCGACGGCAGCCAGCGCTGCGGGCAACGTACGGGTCATGCGGCTGGGCCGTCCGTGGTCGTCAGTCATGGCGATTCCAGATATGTAATGTCTACTTTACATCATGTACACTGCACTTTACATGATGCGTGCGGATCCTCACCGCCCACGATGGACCAGGAGCGCGCTCGGGTCAAACGGCGCCGGCGCCGGGCTGGCCCGCTCCCCATTTCCGGCGGTACGATGAAGGCCGGCAATCGTACGCTACCGAGTCCAGCAGGGCACCACCCCACCCCCCAACCGGACGCCAGGATGACCCGAATCGGCTCCCTCCTCACGATCACCGCCGTGACCAGCGCGGCTCTCTTCCCCCCGCCCGGCGACCTCTCCGCCCAGCCCGGCAACCGCACCTACGCCGCCTCCGCGCACGGCGGGAACTACATGCACAACTTCTACTTCCCCCCGGCTCCCTCCTCGTCGCCCTGGTACCCGTCCTGGCACCCCGGTGGCGGGCACGTCGCGGTGGCCATGAGCGGCTCGCTCTGGGAAGTGGACGTCGTGACGGGCGTCGCCACCGAGATCGTGTACGGCCCCGACTACTACTCGTCCCCCGACTACTCCCCCGACGGCGCATGGCTGGTGTACACCGCGGACGACGGTGGCGGCACCATCGACCTCGAGGTCATGAACACGGCGACGGGCGAACGCGTGCGCCTCACCGAAGGCGCCCACATCCACACGGACCCCCGGTTTTCACCGTCAGGCGACCGGATCGCGTTCGTATCCACCGCGCCAAGCGGGTACTTCAACGTCTATATTCGCCCCTTCGCGGACGGCGGCTGGGCCGGCCCCGAGGTCGCGGTAACGTCGGACAATTCCTTCGGGCGCGATCGTCTCTACTTCGGCCCCTGGGACATGCACATTTCGCCCGCATGGCTCCCGGGCGGCGACGAACTCCTGATCGTGTCGAACCGGGACGTCGCCCTCGGCAGCGGCAACGTCTACCGGATTCCGGCGCGGGCCGGGGGCATCGAGGAGCGCACGGTCGTCCTTGCGGAACAGACGTTGTACCGCACCCAGCCGCACGTGTCGTACGACGGCAGGCGCTTCGTCTACTCGTCGACCGCGGGCGCCGCGGACCAGTTCCAGAATCTGTACGTGCAGCCCACCACCGGCGGCGAGCCGTACAAGATGACCTTCTTCGAGCACGACGCCTTTCACCCGCGCTGGTCACCCGACGCCGAGTGGATCGCCTTCGTCAGCAACGAGGGCGGGCTGCCCCGGCTCAACCTCCTCGAGGCGAACGGCGGCGCGCTGCGCAAGATCGAGATCAGCGAGCGGCGCTGGGCCCGGCCCATGGGTACGTTGGCCTTGACAACACTGGACGACGCGGGCAATCCCGTGGCCAGCCGCATACACCTGACCGCCGCGGACGGCAAGTTCTACGCACCCGCCGACGCCTATGCGCGCGTCAGCCGCACCGGCAACCGGATCTTCCATCATCCGGGTTCGTTCACCCTCGACCTGCCCGCCGGCACGGCCGAAGTGACCGTTGTACGCGGCTTCGAGACTGCCCCGTTCACGGTCGAGGCAACGATCGAGGCGGGCGTCGTCTCCAACGTCTCGATCGAGGTCAGCGAGGTCTCCGACGTGTCGGACGAGGGCTGGTTTTCGGGCTCCACCCACGTCCACATGAACTACGCCGGCAACCTGCACAACACGCTCCCCAACCTGATGATGATGTCCGCTGCCGAAGACCAGGACATCCTCAACGAGCAGGTGGCCAACAAGGACAACCGGATCATCGACCACCAGTTCTGGCTTCCCGGCGGCGGGCCGCACCCGCTGTCCGAGCCGGGTCACGTGCTGGTCGTCGGTCAGGAGTACCGTCCCCCGTTCTACGGCCATGTCTTCATGTTCGGCCACCGGGATCATCTGATCGCTCCGTACGCAATGGGGTACGAAGGCACGGCAATCGAGAGCCTCTACCCCAGCAACACCGACATGATGTTGAAAGCCAAGGCCCAGGGAGCCACGACAGGATACGTCCACTCCTTCTACAACGGAGATCCGCTGGAGGGCAATCTGGGCGGCGCCAAGGGATTCATCGTCGACGCCGCCCTGGCCGCGGCCGATGCCGTGGAATGGTCGACCCCGCAGAACGGATGGCCCCCGCTGTACGCGGTCTGGAGCAACGGCATCCGCGCGACCGTGGTGGGCGGCGAGGACTCGATCTCCAGCCTGCACGCCACACCGCTCCTCGGGTCGATGCGGACCTACGTGCGGACGCCGGACGGTGAGCTGACAATGGACGGGTGGTTCCAGGGTCTCCGCGACGGGCACGCCTTTGTGAGTTCCGGGCCGCTGATCGACTTCACAATCGACGGCTTGGGGCCGGGTGACGACTTGAGCCTCGACGCAGCCGGCGACGTGCGCTTGCGCGGCCGGATCTGGGGTATCGTACCGATGGAACGGGCGGAACTGGTGCACAATGGCGAGGTCGTGCGGAGCTGGGACTTCACCGGGGACCGCAAGGAACTCGTGATCGACGAACGTTTGGCCGTGAGCGGGAGCGGGTGGGTGCACCTACGGGTCGAGGGCGCGCCCGGGGACAGCTGGCCGCTCGACACGTCCTACCCGCAGGCGTTCACCAACCCGGTCTGGATCACGGTGGGTGGCAGGCCGATCCGCAGCGCGGCAGCCTCCGACTACGCAATCCGGTGGATCGACAAGCTGCAGGCGATGGCGGACGAGTGGCCGGGGTGGCGGTCCGAGAGGGAACGGGAGCACGTGTTCGCGCAGTTCGAGCAGGCGCGCGACGTGTACCGGCAGAGGGGCGCGGAAGCGGCGACCGCGGGGGGGAGCACCTCCCTGCCGCGGATCACCGAGCAGATGAGCGGCACGACCGAGGTGCTGCAGGCGATCAGTCCCGTCTCCGAGGACGCCGCGTGGGTGAGCGGGCACGGAGGCGCCATCCTGCGCACGGTAAACGGGGGGGTCGAGTGGCAACGGACTTCGGCACCGGGGGGCGATTCGCTGCAATTCCGGGACATCCACGGCTTCTCGACCCAGGTGGCTGTCGCTCTGACCGCGGGCACCGGACCCGCATCGCGCATCTACCGCACAGGTGACGGCGGCGGTTCGTGGACGCTCAGCTTCCTGATGGACGACGCGCGGGGCTTCCTCGACTGCCTCGATTTCTGGGACGACCGGCACGGATTCGCGTACGGGGACTCCTTCGACGGCGTGCCGTACATCCTCGTGACGGACGACGGCGGTCATGCGTGGCGCCGTGTTCCCGCGGACGCGCTTCCGCCCGCCAACGACGGCGAGGGTGGCTTCGCGGCCAGCGGCACATGCGCCCGGACCGGACCGGGCGGCCGGGGGTGGATCGGGACGGGGGCCGGGGGATCGGCGCGAGTTCTCTCGACAGGAGACTACGGACGCAGCTGGACGGCGAGCGAAGTGCCCATGGCCCGGGGCGAAGCGGCCGGGATCTTCACGCTGGCCGTGCACAACGGGCGGCCCGTCATGGCGCTGGGCGGCGACCTTGGCGCAGCCGAAGAGGTGGTGGCCGGAAACGCCGCGGTGACCGGAGACGGGGGCCGCAGCTGGACGGTTGCCTCGCCCGCGCCGATCAACGGGGCCGTGTACGGAAGCGCGGCCGGGGGCATCGGCGCGAACCGGCGCGTGGTGGCGGTGGGGCCGCCCGGCGCCGCGTATGCGACCGGGACGAAGGCGACCTGGGAAGCGCTCCCGGGTGTGAGCGCCTGGGCGGTGGAGTTTGCGCCCGGGGGCCGTGTGGCATGGGCCGCGGGAGGAGGGGGGAGGATCTGGCGCATCGTCTGGTAGGGGAGCGGGCCGGGCGCGGGGCGCCCCTGCCGGGCGCGGCGGGACTGCGCGGGGCGGTGGCGCGTGGAGGGGTGGTCCGCGCGGTGGCGGAGGCGCGTGGCGCGGTACTGCGCGCGGCGGTGGTCTGCGCGGTGGCGGTCGCCGTGACGGGAGCCGCCGCCGGGCTCGCGGGCCAGGCCGACCCGCCGCGGATATCGGGCCGCGTGGTGGACCTGGGCACCGGAGCCGGGGTCGACGGTGCCGCCGTCGCGCTGAGGTCTCTCGGGGTGGGGATGGGGGACACGATCCGTGCGGAGACGGTCACCGACGGTGCGGGATTGTTCCAGGTCGAGCGGGCGGGGCCGGGGGACTACGAGCTCACCGTGACCCACATCGCGTACGGGACCTTCCGGGAACGCCTCACCCTGACCCGGGAGGATCGGATCGCCCTTCGCGTGACCCTGTCCCCGACAGCCATTGCGCTCGACCCCGTCGTCGTGGAGGTCTCTGCCGAGGATTCCCGGCAGGGTCGTGCCCAGGGCGTCGCGCGGCGACGGGTCACGGCCGCGCAGCTCGCCCCCATCGCGCAGACGGGCAACCATCTGGTCAACGCCCTCGCACTGTTGGTGACCGGTGTGCGGGTCCGGGGCGGGCGCAGCCAGCCAGGCCAGCTCGTGTGCCTGGAATTCCGCGGACCCGCGAGTCTGGCCGGACCCGGTTGCCTCACGCCCATCGTCATCGTGGACAACGTCCGTCAGGCCAACGGTCTGGTGACGCTCAACACCTTGCCGCTCACCGATATCCGCAGTGTCGAAGCAATCCCGCCAGCCGAAGCGGGCGTGCGGTATGGGGCGAATTCCAACGCCGGCGTGATCGTGATCGAGACGTTCTCGGGCGCCGCCGTGCAACGCGAGGACCGCGGGCCCCCGCGCGGACCCTACAACTGGGCGCTGGAGTCGGAGCCGTATCCTTGGGTGGAGGCTCTGGCGACCGCCGCGGCCGCCAACGCCATCGGCCTCCTCGCCGGCTACGCCCTGTCGAACCCCTGCCTCGACTTCGAAACCCTCTCGCGGCACTTCTACGAACCGGACTGCGGACTCCTCGCGAACACCGGTTCCCGCCTCGCGCTGTACGCCGCCCCGCAGGTCGGTGTGGGCTTTCTCGTGGAGCGAGTGGGCACCACCAACCTGTCCCGGGGCAGCATGTGGAGGAATGCCGTTGCGGGCACGATCATGGCCACGCCCGGAGTCGTCATGGCGCTGACTACCCGGGAAGACGGGTTCACCGGATCCAGGGCAATCGGCATCGTCATGGCGACGGTAGGCGCCCCGGTTGCCGCTGTGGTGGCGGACCGGCTGTTCCGCGAGGTCAAACGGTAGTCGTCAGGCGACCCGCCCACAGCGGCGGTGCCGGCGGCTTCCGGCGGCGAGGTGGCCCGGGCCGCCATTCCACCGCCCGTGGTGTTCGCCTAACTTTGCGGATCGGGCTGGCTGGCGGCCGGCAAGGTTCATTCGAGGAAAGGACAGGGCAATGTCGGTACAGGGCAGACTCGCGGCGTTCGACCATATCATCGCCGGATCCAGAGCGTTGTTGGCCGCGATTCCCGAGCATCGCCTCGATTGGAGGCCCCACGCCAGGTCGTGGACGCTGGGTGAACTCGCCACCCACCTCGCCAACCTTCCCAACTGGACGATGCCGACTCTGGCCATGTCGGAATTCGACATCAGTCCGGCCGACGGCGGACCTCCACCAATGCCCGCCGCGGGTTCGACCGCCGAACTTCTGGAGGCCCTGGACACCAGTTCAGCAGCCGCCCGCGCTGCGATAGAAGGCACGTCGGAAGACGTTTTCGCCGGCCCATGGACCATGCTCGTCGGCGGCGAGGCCCGCTTCACCCTGCCCAAGCACGTGGTGCTCCGGACCTTCATCATGGACCACATGATTCACCACCGCGCGCAGCTGGGCGTGTACCTGCGCCTCCTCGACGTTCCCGTGCCGCAGTCGTTCGGGCCAACGGCCGACTTCCAGGACATGTAACGCACGTGACAGGTGCCGATGTAACCCCGTTCGCCCCCGAAAACGCGCTCGATCCGGCCCGTTTCGAACTCCTTACCTTCGACTGCTACGGGACGCTGATCGACTGGGAGGCGGGAATCATCGCGGCTGTGCGGCAGATCTCGGCCGTGCACGGCTCATCCCCGAACGCGGCGGACATCCTTGCGGCGTTCGGCGAGGCGGAACACGTGGTGCAGGCGGAGCGCTACCGCACCTACCGGGATGTGCTTGCCCTCACGCTGGGACGGATGGGTCCGCGTCTCGGCTTCGTTCCCACATCGGCCGAGCGCAATGCTTTTGCGGCATCGGTCGGCGACTGGCCCACCTTCCCGGACACCGTGGACGCCCTCCGTCGCCTCGGTGCGCGGTACCGGCTCGGAATCGTCTCCAACGTCGACGACGACCTTTTCGCCCGATCCCGGAAGGCCCTGCGGACCGACTTCGACTGGGTGGTCACCGCGCAGCAGGTGAAAGGCTACAAACCCGCCACTGCCCACTTCGACGAGATGGCGACCCGCTCCGGCGTCCCCCGCGACCGTACGCTGCACGTGGCGCAAAGCCTCTTCCACGACATCGCCCCGGCTTCGTCCCTCGGCTACGCGACGCTGCATGTCAACCGGCCGACGCGCGGATCCGGCGGCGGAGCGACCCCTCACTCGGGCGCGCGTCCCGACGCCGTAGTCACCGACATGGCGGGTGCGGCCAGGCTGCTGGGGGTCGGCCCATGAGCGCGGGCGACAAGCCGGGAATCCCCGACGGCGGCGACGGTGTCCACACCATCCGCGGCAGCGGCGTTCACCGGGGCTGGAACGGCATCCACTACAAGACCGGCCTTTCGGGGAAGAACGTCCCGGCCCGGGAGCTCTCCATGAACGTGGCCCGGATCCCTCCCCGGGGCGTCGCCTTCGCGCACATCCACGTCGACTTCGAGGTCATGCTCTACATCCTCGAAGGCACGGTGCGCCACGACTTCGGCCCCCGCCTCCGCCACTCCATCGTGAATCACGCGGGAGATTTCATCTTCATCGAGCCGGGGGTCCCGCACGAGGTCTTCAACGAGAGCGATACGGAAGACGTGGTGGCGGTCGTGGCCCGTTCGGACGCCTCGGAGTGGGAGAACATCGTCGACTACGACCGCGAGACCGGGAAGGTGATCCCCAAGCGGGAGGCCAGCCGTTCGGGTTAGCGTCCGGGGAACGCCAGGGCTCCTCCCCGCTACCCCGTATTCGCCATCCGGTCCAGAAACTCCCGCTCTTCGTGACTCAGAGCCTTGACCCCGAATTCGTCGATCTTCCGCAGCAGGTTGTCCAGTTCCTCCAGGTTGATCTCGTGGAGCCGCTCGCGCGGGATTGCCGTCCAACGTTCGACGGCGTCGATGTCCTGGGTTCCGAGCGTTTTCGGGCGCGAGACGGGCCGATGCGCGACGCGGCGCTGACGCCGGCTTTCCCATGTCCTCAGGAAAAGCCACCCCGCCACCAGTCCGCCGAGGTGGGCGAAGTGCGCGATTCCGTCCTGCGCACCGGTGAAGCCGGCCAGCAGGCTCACCACGACCATGAAAATGGCGAGCATCCGCGCCTGAATCGGCATTACGCCCCAGATGTAGATGTCCTCGCGAGGCCAGTAGCGTGCGAAACCCAGCACCACACCGAAGATGGCCCCCGAGGCACCCACCACCATCGCGAACGGAGTCATGAGCGACAGGACCGCGCCGCCAACCCCACAAATAAGGTAGAACCGGATGAAGGTCCTGCTCCCCAGCCGTTCCTCCAGCCTCGGACCGAAGAAGAACAGCATCAGCATGTTGAAGAAGATGTGGAAGAATCCGGCGTGGAGGAACATGTACGTCACGAGCGTCCACGGCCGCAGCAGGATCGCGGCGGGCACGAGCGCAAAGTACTGCGTGAATGACGGACTGACCTGCGAAAACAGGAATGCGGCCAGGTTCGCCAGAAGCAGGCGCTGAACCCACGGCGACATCATCACGGGATTACCTCCACATTGCTATCACTACTGCCTGCCCGATCAGCGCCACGCCGTTGTACCCGATGTTCAGCCACGCGAGTCCGGCGTTGCGCTTCTCGAAGGCAACCGACTGGTTTACGACCGGGAGCACGAAGGCGATCAGCGCCATGAGTGCCACGTGCACGCCCACCATCGCGGAGCCGCTTCCTCCCGTCGAGGCGCCGGCGGGCGCGATCTCGGCCACCAGCTGGGCCAGCACGAAAGCCGTGACCAGCGCCAGGACGAAGCTCACGCCGTATGTCTTGAGGGCGTTGAACCCCTCCTGGATCTCTTCCGGCGTCGTCTCCATCAGCGCCATCCAGCGCTTCCCGAAGATCGGGCCGTACCAGAGCGCACCGATGATCATCGGAACGACTCCAGCTACCAGTACCGCGAGCAGATTGACTTCGTGCATGGGCTGATTCCTTTGGCAAAGTCCGGATGGGCGGGATTCACAATGTAGTTGACCTCGTCCTCAACGACCGCACCGGGCACCCGGAGAACGGCAGATTCACCTCACCCACCCTGACCGCGCGCCCGCATCTCGGTCGGCAGCAGTACCGCGTGGACGAAGGAGTGGACCGGGGTTGCGACCCCGACCGTTGTTCCCAGCCGCACGGCCGCTCCCGTCCAGGCTTCCAGCTCCGAGGGAACACCCCCGGCAAGATCGCGCTGCAGCGACGAGGTGCCTTCGGCGGGGAACGAGTCCACGACCTGCATCGCGCGAGTGACCGCGTCGTCCGACAGCGACACCCCGTGGGCAGCCGCCACCGCCGCGATCTCTTCCATGGCCCGCCGCAGCAGACTCCGGCTCTCGGGCAGCGTGCGCACCGGCCCCAGGTGCATGCGGCACGCGGCGCACACACCGCCGAGCGAGCACACGAAGAGGAACTTGAGCCACAGCGCAGCGTCGATGTCGGCTGGCACCTCGGCGTCGACGCCCGCTTCGCGTAGCGCCGTCACGAGGGCGTTGGCGCGGGGCGACCCGCCGCCGTCCCATTCGGCGAGCGCCACGTACGGATCCACCCCGATGTGCCGGATCTCGCCAGGGGCCGACACCTCGCTCATGATGCGGGTGAGCCCCTTGCCCATGTGCGCCCTTCCCACGGCGGGGAGGAGTTCTTCGTGCGCATCGACGCCGTTGAGGAGCGGCACAACCAGTGTGGCGGGACCCAGCAGCGGCCCGATCCCGTCCCGCACGGCAGATAGATGCAGGGACTTGACCGCGACGATAACCGCGTCAACCGGACCGATTCCGACCGGGTCGTCGGTGGCAATGGCCGGCCGAACGCGAAAGTCGCCCCCGGGAGAACGTACACTGAGCCCCGTGCGGCAAATGGCGGCCAGGTGCGCACCACGGGCTACCAGGGCGATCTGGTGACCCGCTCGCGCCAGCACCCCACCGTAGTACCCGCCGACTCCGCCCGCACCGTAGATGGCGATCTTCATGGCCGCGAAGTTACCGTAACCGTGGAGCCGCTCAAAGAGGCAGGGCGGGGGCGCACCCAGCCGATGACAGAGGACCGACCATGATGGGACCACGGTTTCGCCGGATCGCAACGGGGCTCTTCCTCACAATCTGGGGCGCCGCCATGGTCTGTCCGGCCACGGTTGCCGCCCAGACACCCGAACAGCGCTACACCGACTGGGCCCGGCCAGGCTTCCGCCCGCAGGAGTACCAGTACCGCCGCAGCAGGATTCTGGACGGCTTGCGCGCCACCGGGCGGCCTCCTCCTCACGCCGTCCGCGGACGGCGCCACGCACGGCGGCACCTTTCGCCAACTGGAGGACTTCTGGTACCTCACGGGCCTCGAGGTCCCCGGGTCGATGCTCGTACTGGACTCCGACCGCGACCGCTCGACCCTCTTCATGCCGCCACGCGACCCGCGATTCGAGAATCCGGGGAGGGCGAACGACTTTCCGGGACGGCCGCTGCTCGACGACTACCAGCTGCGCAGCATTGCCGGCATCGACGATTACCGCGACATCGCCGAACTCGATGCCTTTCTTGGCGGCCGGCTCGCCGAGGGGACGGCGCTGCGTGTCAACGCAGGCTCGGCCGGGACCGTTTCGGAGCAGGCGATTCCCCTGATCGGCAGCCTCGATGCCACGGCCGCCCTCATCCACCGCCTCAGGTCGGACTATCCCGAAACCCGACTCCTCAACGCATTCGAGGTCATCGCCCGTCTCCGGATGATCAAGACGCCCGCCGAGATCATGCGCATGCGCGCTGCAGCCGACGCGACCATGGCCGGGATCCGCGCCGCCGCCGACCGCATCCGTCCCGGAATCGACGAACGCACCCTCCAGGGCGAGTTCGAGCGAGCGTGCCGGACGTTTGGCTCCCAGTCGATCCCGTTCACGCCGATCGTCAAGTCCGGTCCGAACAGCCTGTGGCCGTGGCGCATCCTCGCGGCCCACTACAACCGCCGAAACCGCGGCCTCCGCGACGGCGAGCTCGTCATTCTCGATGTCGGGTGCGAAGTCGATGGCTACGTGAGCGACGTGGGGCGCACATTCCCCGTGAACGGGACGTTCAGCGATGTCCAACGGGAGAAACTCATGGTGAGCACCCGCGCGGCCGAAGCGATCATCGCCGCCGTGCGCCCCGGCGTGACCCTGCTGGAACTCACCGCAGTCGCCTACGACGCGATTCCGGACCACGAAGAGCCCTACATGCAGACCCCTTCCTTCTTCGGCCACCACATCGGGCTCTCGGCCGGCGATCCCGCGCTGCTCGACGAACCTCTGGCGCCCGGCATGGTCTTCACCGTGGAGCCCTGGTACTACAACCACGAGATCGGGGTCTCGGTGTTCGTCGAAGAGGTGGTTCTGGTTACGGAAGACGGGGCCGAGGTGCTGACCGCCGCGCTGCCGCGGGACCCGGAGGCGCTGGAAGGCGCCTTTCAGCTCAACGACCGAGAACCCGAGTAGCCCCCAGGCCCCCCCACAACCTCCCCAATCACCTCCACCGCCTCATCCAGCTGCTCCCCGGTCACGTACGGCGCGGGCCCCAGACGCAGTACCCGGCCCCGAAAGTCCGCATAGACGCCACGACCCCGCAACTTGCAGCAGATCTCCCCGGCATGGGGCGTGTCCATGGCCAGGAACCCGCCCCGGCGCGACAACCGCACGGCACGGTTCCGGTTCAGCACGGCCGGATCCGTATCCAGCGCGTCCACCCCCGCCGCCAGCCGCCGGATCTGAGCGAGACTCAGCTCCCGCAGCAGGTCCACCCCCAGTTCCTGCTCCCTGAAGAACGCAAACACCGCCGCGGCCCGGTAATGACTGACCGGGTCGTAGGTCGAACCGGCAAAGCGAAGGTGCCCCTCGCCGTAGCCTACCCCCCCATCTCCCCCGGCCCCGGCGAGCGCTCCGAACTCCGCGAACCACCCCGTCACCACCGGCCTCAGCGTGCAGTCCGGCGGAAACCTCAGAAAGCAGTTTCCCTCCCCGAGCTGGCAGTACTTGTACCCGCCTCCCACGACAAACGCGTCCTCAAGCCCCATTTCCACCACCGAAAACGGCACGGCGTTCAGCGAATGGTAGGCGTCCACCAGCAACTCGGCACCCACCCGCGCACAAGCCGTGGCCACCCGGTCCAGCCCGTCCACGATCCGCGCGTCGCGGAACAGCACCGACGACACCAGCACCGCGGCCGTCCGGTCGTCCACCGCGCGGATGACCCGTTCAGCCATGGCATCGCCCGCGCTCCGCGCGGACCTCGCGTCGCCAGCCGCCACCCTGACCACCTCGATCCCTTCGGCCTCGATCCGGTCCAACTGCCGCCGTATCGTATGGAACTCCCCGTCCGTCGTGACCAGCCGCGGCCGTTCCCGCAACGGCAGCGCCGACAGAAAGCGGACAACCAGCTCGTGCGTGTTCTGCCCCAGCGCGATGTGGCCGTCCGGATCGTCCAGCAGCCGCCGGAACCCGGCCCGTACCTCGTCGGCGACCTCGAAAGCCCGCCCCCACTTGTCGTCCACATGTTCGGCGGCGTCGAGCCAGGCCTGCTGCTGGGCCGCAAATCCCACATCCGGCCACGCCTGATGGGAATGCCCTGTAAGCAGAATCCGCTGCGCGACCCGGAAGCGGGAATAGTGCGGGGCCAGGGCGGCCGCGATAGTTTCCATCAGGGACCTTTGCATCCTTGGCTGAAGTATGGAATACCTGCGACAAGGCCGCCGTGTGTCGCAAGCTGCCAGTCAACCGACACTCAATAGTGACAATCATGAACGAGGACACAACACTCCTCGCCCGCGGGATTCGCCGATGGCATCGTCGCGCGGGGTCATCGTGATCTGGTCGAGGCGATGAGCATATCGCCGGCGCCCCCGGCGCGACGACGGATGCCGGTCTTGCGGACAATGGCTCTTCTCGCGTCGCTGCCGACGCTGGCCTGGGCAACGGACAGCGCCGCCCAGGAGACACGCGAGCGGCCCCTGGTCACGGTCAGGGGAACCGTCGTCGACGCGGTCACCGGACAGCCCCTGCCCGGAGTTCTTGTCGTGGTCGAAGGGTCGAATGTGCGGCTCGAGTCCGACGAAGCCGGGCGGTTCACGATCACCCAGATCCCTGCCGGCACCTACAAGCTGGAGCTTTCCCGCCCGGGCTACCGCACCTCGCTGGACGACTTCACGGTCCTTGCCAGCGGAGAATTCACCTTGGGCATGGAGCCGATCGAATACCTGGCGGACGGGCTCATGACGGGCATCATCGGCGTGGTGAGAGACGGGATTGACGGCAGCCCGGTGGTTGGCGCCACCATCCGCACGGCTGCTGCTCCCCAGCCGACGCAGACGGACGGGCGTGGCCGTTTCATGTTGACCAGGCTTCATCCCGGCCAACACCTCGTCGAGTTCTCCCATCTGGGGTATGTGACCAGGGCCGACTCGATCGGCGTCGAGTACGGGCGGATGAGCAACGTCCGTGTCTCGCTCTCGGCCGACCCGGTGCGGCTGGATCCGATCGAAGTCAGCGTCGAACGGCGTGACATCGTCCTGCAGGACGCGGGATTCTACGACCGCGAGGCCATCGGCTTCGGGAAGTTCCTCGATCGCGACGAAATCGAGAAGCGACCTCCCGGGAAGATGAGCGATCTGTTCGCCGGACTTGCGGGCGTGACGATGGTCCGGGACCCCAGAAGTCCGGGGCAGAGACACGTCATGCTCAACGCGGGCCGCGACAAGGGGTGTTTTCCCCGGGTGATGCTCGACGACGTGACCGTGGGAGGCGGATCGAGCCAGCCCGCTCAGCTCGATGTTCTTCTCCACCGCAGCGCGCTTGCGGGTGTGGAGGTGTACACGAGAACGGCGGGGATGCCGAGTCGGTACGGCGGCACGGGAGCAGCCTGCGGCCTCATCGTGATCTGGACGAGGCGGTAATCCCATCGCCGGCGCCCCCGGCGCGACGCCAGCGGCCCGCGGGCCGGCCCCTCCCCTCTACAACGCCGACCGCATTTCCCACAGGTCCGGAAACGCCGGAGTCAGCGTTGTCGCCAGGTAGGCCACACCCGCACTGTCTCCCGTCCCCGGCTTATTGCCGATGGTACGCTCCACCATCTTGACGTGCCTGTAGCGCCACTCCTGGAACCCTTCGTCCAGGTCCACCAGCCTTTCGCAAAGGTTGATCAGCCCGGGGTCCGAGCGGTATGCACCGATCAGCACCTTCTGCACCTCGGGGTCTGGTGTCACGGGCTCCGTCACATCGCGGGCCAGCGCCCGTTCCGGGACCGTGTACCCTCTGCCGGCCAGGAACCGCAGGAAGGCGTCCCACAGCGCCGGCTCCCGCAGTCTCCGTTCCAGCCGCCGTCGCTCGTCGGGATCCGGAAACGCCTTGAGGACGTTCGCCCGTTTCATTCCCAGCGCGAACTCCAGTTCCCGGAACTGCGCCGACTGAAAGCCGCTGGCCGTTTCGAGGCGGTCGCGAAAGGACTCGAATTCGACGGGGGTCATCGTCTCCAGGATGTCCAGCTGGCCCACGAGCACCTTCATGATCGAGCGCACGCGCTTGAGGGTTGCGGCCACCCGGGCCTCGTCCCCGGCCACGAGAAGTCCCCCTGCGTGGTCGAGTTCATGCAGGGCGGCCTTGAACCACAGCTCGTGGACCTGGTGGACGATGATGAAGAGCATCTCGTCGTGCTCTGGCGGGTCCGATAGCGGCCGTTGCAGGGACAGCAGCTCCGGGAGCATTGCGAAGCGCTGGTAGTTCATGGTTCCGCTCCATATGCGCCGGCGGCCGTCCCGAACCGCGGCGTGTAGTTGTTGAGGGTCTCGTACTGGGATGGCCAGGGCATGGGATACCCCAAGGCGTATGCGGCGTGCCGGGTCCAGTATGGATCCCACAGGTGGGCACGCGCCATGAGGCACAGGTCAGCCCTCCCGGCCGCTATGATCCCGTTCACGTCCTCGAAGGACGAGATGTTCCCGACCGCCATCGTGGCGATCCCGACTTCGTGGCGGATCCGGTCGGCGAAGGGCGTCTGGAATTGCCGCCCGTAGCGCGGCCGCTGATGCGGCACCGTCTGGCCGCTCGACACGTCCACGATGTCGCACCCGTGTGCCTTCAACGCCCGCGCGATCTCCACGGCGTCCTCGGGCTCGTTGCCGCCAGGCGACCAGTCCACCGCCGACAGCCGCACCGATAGGGGCTTCTCGTCCGGCCACAACGCGCGCACCGCACCGACGACCTGCATCGGAAAGCGGAGCCGGTCCTCAAGGCTCCCGCCGTACCGGTCCCGCCGCCGGTTGGTCAGCGGCGACAGGAAGCTGGCCAGGAGGTAGCCGTGCGCCATGTGGATCTCGACAATGTCGAAGCCCGCCTCGGCCGCCATCACCGTGGACCGCTCGAATTCACCGATCAGGGCGTTCATCCCTGCTTCGTTCAGCTCCGCCGGCACCGGACTGTGCTCGAAAAACCCGATCGGCGAGGCCGACACGATGGGCCATCCGCCCTCGTCCAGGGGCTCGTTGGGGCCCTCCCAGTCCAGCCGCGTCGATCCCTTGCGTCCCGCGTGGCCGAGCTGGATCCCGATCTTCGCATGGCTGTGGCGGTGGACGAAGTCGACCATCCGCCGCCAGGCATGCACATGCTCTTCCAGGTACAAGCCCGCGCAACCGTGCGAAATGCGCCCGTCCCGCCCGATCGCCGTCATCTCGGCCATGACCAGCCCCGCCCCGCCGACCGCCCGCGAACCGAGGTTCACCAGGTGCCAGTCGTCGATCGTCCCGTCGGCGGCCGAGTACTGGCACATGGCCGACACGCCCACCCGGTTGGCCAGCGTCAGCTCTCGCAGGCGAAACGGCGTGAACAAGGGGGGCGGAGGCGCACCACCCCGCACGATCCCCAGTGACGCCTCATGCTCGGCAATTGTCACCCCGGTTTGCATCTCGGCCTTCCCCGCCACCCACCGGTCCACCTCGTCCACGAAGGCCGGGTCCCGCTCGCGCAGGTTCTCGTGCGAGATGCGGAGACTGCGGGTCAGCAGCGAGAAGGCAAACTGTACCGGTTCGAGCCGGAAGTACCGCTCCGTGTCCTCGAACCACTGGAGGCTGGCCTGGGCGGCACGCTGCAAGGACTCCACCGGACGGCGGCGTTCGACCTCGTACGCGGCCAGTCCGGCGGCCAGGACGCTGCACTCCGCCGCGGTACTCCCCCGTTCCGTCCCGTCCAGCCCTTCCATCGCCCGCGCAAGGGCAATCCCGTCCAGCATCGCCAGCCGGGTCCCCGACCCCACCGAAAAGTGTGCCGTGTGGGCCGCGTCCCCGATCAAAACAACATTCCCCGCCGACCAGCGCGCGTTCGTGATCGTCGGAAACTGCCGCCACAGCGACCGGTTGCGGATTAGCGGATGCCCCTCCAGCTCCTCGGCGAAGAGCCGCGACAGGAAGCACGCCGTCTCCTCTTCGCCGGCCGCGTCCATCCCGGCGCGCCGCCAGGTTCGCTCCGTGGCCTCGACGATGAAGGTGGAGTTCCCGGAGGCATCGTACTGGTAGGCGTGCACGCGCCAGAGGCCGTGCTCCGTCTCGCGGAAGTAGAAGGTGAAGGCGGGGAACGGCCGCGTCGTGCCCAGCCAGACGAAGCGGTTGGGGCGAAGGTCGACCACGGGCGCGAAGGCGTCGGCAAGGTGACGCCGCACGGTGCTGTTCGCGCCATCGGCACCGATCACGAGGTCGGCGTCCAGCAGGGGCGCCAGGTCACGGATCTCCGCTCCGAAGTGGAGCCCGACCCCGAGCTCGCGGCAGCGCCGGTGGAGGATCAGAAGGAGATCCTTGCGCGACAGCCCCGCAAAGCCGTGGCCGGTGGACTCCAGGCGTCCACCCTGGTAGTGGATGTGGATGTCGTCCCAGTGGTAGAACCGCTCCTCGATGGCGCGGAGGGTCTCCGGGTCGGCGTCGGCCACCTCCTGCAGCGTCGCGTCCGAGAAAACGACGCCAAACCCGAAGGTGTCCTCCGCCCGGTTGCGCTCGAAGACTTCGACGGCGTGACGCGGGTCGGCCTTCTTGAGCAGCAGGGCGGCGAAGAGCCCGCCCGGCCCACCCCCGACGACGTTGACCTTCAAGGCCCGGCGCCCCGCACCAGTCCGCCGCCGATGATCAGGTGCTGGATCTCGGTCGTCCCCTCGTAGATCCTCAGCGCACGCACACTCCGGTAGAGGTGGTCCACGGGATGACTCGCGAGCACGCCCCTGCCGCCCAGCACCTGCACGGCCCGGTCCACGATCCGCTGCGCCGCCTCGGTGGAGAACGCCTTCGCCATCGCCGCCTCCATCGTAATCCGCGACGCGCCCCGGTCCTTCTCCCACCCCGCCCGGTATGCCAGCAAGCGCCCGGCGACCAACTCGATGGCCGACTGGGACAGCTTCTCCTGAATCAGCTGAAACGACGCCAACGGCTTGCCGAACTGCTCCCGGCCGCGCGCGTGCTGGACCGCTTCCCACAGCGCCCGGCCGGCCATGCCGCACGCCGCCGCCGCCACCGTCGGCCGCAGCCTGTCCAGCGCGGCCATCCCCGTCTTGAAGCCCGTCCCCGGCTCGCCCAGCAGGCCGTCGGCGGGAACGCGGCACTCCTTGAACCTCACCTCGCCCAGTGGATGCGGCGCGCTCATGACCAGCGACCCCGTGAACTCGAAGCCGTCCGCGTCGGCGGGCACGACAAAGCAGGATATCCCCCACGTCCCGGCACCGGGGTCGGTGGACGCGAAAACGACGTAGAAGTCCGCGATGCCCGCGTTGGAGATGAACGCCTTCCCGCCGTTCAGCCGGTATCCGGATCCGTCGGGCACCGCGACGGTCGTCATCGACGCCACGTCGGACCCCGCCTCCCACTCCGTCATGGCAAACGCGCCCATGGCCTCGCCCTTCATGGCGCGATCCACCCAGCCCCCCGGATCCTCCCCCCGTATCAGCCCGGGCGTCGCGCTCAGCCCCTGCAGCGCGAAGACCGCATCGGCCAGCGGCGACCACCACGCCAGCACCTCGCGCGCGACCAGGCAGCCGCGCACATCGCCCTCCTCGATCGGGCCGAAAAGCCCCGCCGCCCCCATCCGCACCACCAGCTCCCGCGCCCTCACGCGCGCCGCCGCATCGGTTTCCGGGTCCGGCCCGTCGCCGATCTCCTCCTGGCAGAACGCCACAACCCGCTCCCGGTATTCCCGGTGCGACGGCTCGATGAACGCCGCCACCGTATCCAGCGAGAGCCCTTCCCGGTCAAACAAAGCGCGGCCTCCGCTTCTCCACGAAGGCTTCGTACGCCTCCCGGAAGTTCGGGTTCAGCATGCACATCGCCTGCGCGCGCGCCTCGGCTTCCAACGCGGCTTCCAGTTCCATGTGCGCCTCCCCGTTGAGCGCCTCCTTGGTGACGTGCAGCGCCATCGAGGGCCCCCGCGCCAACTCCTCCGCGAACGCCGTCGCCGCACCGACCACCTCTCCGTCCGGAACCACCCGGTTGTAGAGTCCGATCCGGTGGGCCTCGCCCGCGTCGATGAACGCCCCCGACATGAGCAGCTCGGTCGCGCGCCCCAGGCCGACGATCCGCGGCAGCAGCCACGCCGCACCCATATCGGCGCCCGACAGCCCCACCCGCGTGAAGAGGTACGCGATCCGCGCCGACTCGGCCGCGATTCGCACGTCGCACGCCGTCGCAATCACCGCACCCGCACCCGCGACCGTCCCATTCAGCGCCCCCACCACCGGCTGCCGGCACTGCCGAATCGCCAGGATCAGGTCGCACGTCATCCGCGTAAAGTCGAGCAACCCCTCGAAATCCCGCTCGAACAGCGCCCCGATGATGCCCTCGACATCCCCGCCGGTACAGAACCCGCGCCCCGCTCCGGTGATCACGATCGCACGGACCTCGGGCTCGCCGTCAAGCGCCCGGAAGGTGTTCCGCAACTCGTCGTAGACCTCGAAGGTCAGCGCGTTCAGCCGTTCGGGACGGTTGAGCGTGATCCGTGCGACGCTCGTCTCCGCGTCAACGTCGAGGAGGAACGAGCGGGGTGTCTTCAGGTGTGGGGATTTGAGGTCGGTCATGGCTTCTCCGTCGAAGAGGCCGGGCGCGTGGCCCGGATATCACCCGATTGCGCCTGCGGGATGACCGCGGTGGCCTCGACCTCCACCACCGCGCGCGGATCGACGAGCTCGGTCACGGCCACCAGCGCCATGGCCGGAAAGTGCTTTCCGAAGACCGCCCTGTACCCGGCCCCGATCCCCGCCAGCGACCCGCGATAGGCTTCCATGTCGGTCACATAGATGGTGAGACGCCCCACATCGGCGACCACTCCCCCCGCCTCCTCCACCACCCGCACCACGTTGGCGAGCGCGGCCCGGAACTGCCCCTCCATCCCGGTCACGGCCACCCCCCCGTCACCCTCCACCCCGCCCCCCCCCCCCCGCGAGCATCCCGTTGTTCCAGCCGCGCGGACTGCCCAGCGCCACCGGGTTCACGACCTCGAAGGTCATCGCGCGGACCCCCGCCGCCCACCCCGGATCACGAGCTCGCTTCCCTGCATCGGCGCCGCCGCGTCCGGCAGGAAAGCCATTACGGCGTGCGCCACCTCGTCGGCCGCGATCAGGCGGCCCCCGGGCTGCATCTCCTCGAGGCCGGCGCGGATCGTCTCCGCTTCCCGGCCCGTCGTCGCCGCGATCCGCTCGATGTTCTCGTCCGTCATGGGCGTATCCACGTAGCTGGGGCACACGGCGTTGACGGTCACGCCCGTCCCGCCCAGCTCGTCGGCCAGGCAGCGCGTCATGCCGATCAGGGCGTGCTTCGACGCCGCGTATGCGGTGATGTAGCGGGCGCCTTCAAGGCTCGCAATCGACGCCACGTTCACGATCCGCCCCCACCCGCGCTCCATCATCCCGGGCAGGAACGCCTGGGTCACCAGAAGAGGCCCGGTGGCGTTCACGCGGTGGACCGACTCCCACTGCTCCAGGGTCACCCGCTGAAACGGCGCCGACACCGCGACGCCGGCGTTGTTCACCAGGATGTCCACCTTGCCGAGGTGCTCACGCGCCCGCTCGGCCAGCGCGGCGATCGATGCGGGGTCGGTCACGTCGCAGACGACCGCATGCGCGGCGGCGCCCCGTTCGCGCAGCCCCCCGGCCACCGCCTCGATCTCCCCGGCGGTGCGCGCCGTCACGACCACCGCCGCCCCCTCCGCGGCCATCGCGCTCGCCACCGCCGCCCCGATCCCCCTTCCACCACCCGTCACGACGGCACCCCTTCCGGCGAGCGTCATCGGGTTCCCTCCCGCGCGGCCCCCAACCGCTCCACGACCGCGTCCACCACGATCGCGGCCAGCGCGGCCACCGTGTTCTCTCCCTCTTCCCGGGTAGCGGCGGCCGGGTCCCCGCAGTAGGCGTCGCTCACTCCCGCGTCCTCGAACGTGGCCGCGCCATCCCGGATCGCACGCGAGAGCGACGCCGGGTTCGCCGCGAGCCCCTGCCGCGCCGCGTCGCGCACCAGCTCCGGCGCCGCCGCCATCACAACCGAGGTCTCGTACCGCCCCGCGTGACACGCGCCGCTCCTGAATTCGTCGGTGAGGCGCGAGGCCCAACGCCGCTCGGTGATGTCGGGATGCACGACGGGCATGGCCCCGTCGCCGGCGGGCGGGGCGCCGGGGGCCGGTTTCGGGGAGCCGTCCGCGTGCGCCGGACCCGCCACGCGCGTCGCATGTGCGCGAACGCCGTCCCCGATCGCGGCCAGGTGGGCCGGATCGAGGTGGGCGTTGACCACCACCAGCGCCGCGACCCCCTGACCTTCCAGCGACGCGGCCACATCGGCCAGCAGCGCCGTGAAGGTGGCCGGGCGTACGGAGATCGTCCCCGGGAAGCCGGCCGCGAAGGGGGCGGCGGTGTAGGCGAGGGGCGGGAGGAGGAGGGGGTGGAAGCCCAGGCTCCGGAGCCCCGGCAGCGCGGCGGCGGCGGCCGCCCGGGCAATCACCACGTCCGTGACAAGGGGAAGGTGGGGGCCGTGCGCCTCGACCGCGCCGACCGGCAGGAGGGCAAGGACCCGGGAGCCGAGCGGGCGCGTGGCGCGCTCGTCCGCCGCGCGGTTGGAGTCCGCTCCCCGCGACCCGCCGGGCACGACCCCCAGGCCGGCGTCCGCCAGATCGGTCCAGGTCGCGTCCCCCCATTCGGGCGGTGTCTCGCGGCGCTCGCTCTCCGTCACCGTGGCTGCGTCCTGATCATCCATTGACCGTAACTCCATCATCCACAAAGATAGTCCCGATGTCCTTCCAACCCTCGAACCCGTTCAACATGGCCGATTATTTCCTGGACGACCGCGTCCGGGAAGGGTTGGGCGACCGGATTGCGCTCCGAACCGGCCAGGAGACGGTCACCTACGCGGCGCTCCAGGCGCGCGCCAACCGCTTCGCCAACGCCCTCGAAGCGATCGGCGTGCATCCCGAGCAACGCGTCCTGATCGGCCTCCCGGACGTGCCCGACTTCCCCGCCGTGCTCTTCGGCGCTCTGAAGGTGGGCGCGGTGGGTGTGATGATGAACTGCTACCTGAGCGAAGACCGCATCCGGGACATGTACGACTACACGCGCGCCAAGGCAGCGGTCGTTCATGCGGAGCACGCTGAAGTATTCGCGCGGGCAGCGAAGGGAGCACGCCACGCTCCCCGCCTCCTCGTCCTCGGAACTGTCCAGGACGACGCGCTGATTGACAACTCTGCTTTACATTATGTCAACTTTACTTCACATTCTGACGATCCGGCCGTCTGGCTATTCTCCGGCGGCACGACCGGACGCCCCAAGGGGGTGATCCAGAGCCACGCCTCGTTCGCCAACTCCACCGAGTGCTATGCAAGGGGGGTCCTCGGCTACGGCGCCGACGACATCACGCTTTCGGTCCCCAAGCTCTACTTCGGCTACGCCACCGGATCCAACCTTCTCTTCCCCCTTGCCGCGGGTGCGTCGGCTGTCCTCTTTCCGGAGCGCTGCACGGCAGACGAACTCTTCGCCCAGATCGCGCGGCACCGCCCCACGATCCTCGTCAACGTCCCCACGATGGTGAACCACATGGTCTCGCACCCCGGCGCCGGCGACCAGGACCTGAGCTGCCTCCGACTGGCAACCTCGGCGGGCGAGGCCCTGCCCCCCAGTCTGCACCAGCGGTGGAACGAGCTTTTCGGCGTCGAACTCCTCGACGGCCTCGGCACGGCCGAGATGTGGCACATCTTCATCTCGAACCGGCCCGGCGCCGTCCGCCCGGGGACGCTCGGCACCGCCGTGCCCGGCTTCGAGGTCTCCCTGCGCGATGAAGACGGCCACGAGGCCGGGCCCGGCGACGTCGGCCGGATGCGGGTGCGGGGCGGTTCCCGCGCGAACGGCTACTGGCAGCACCCGCGCGAGTCCCGCCGCGCCTTCGCCGGGGAGTGGTACATTTCGGGCGACATGATGACCCGCGACGAGGACGGGTATTTCACCTACCAGGGTCGGGCGGACGACCTGCTCAAGGTCTCGGGGAAGTGGTTCTCACCCCGGGAGGCCGAGGAGTGTCTGCTGCGGCACCGGGACGTCAAGGAGGCGGCGGTGGTGGGGATCGCGACAGAGGACGGACTGATCATCCCGGAGGCGTTCGTCGTGCTGGCGCCGGACGCGGATCCCGCCACGGCGCGCGCGCGCATCCGATCGCACGTCGGGGAGCGTCTCGAGTCCTACAAACGCCCCCGCCGGGTGCGCATCATGAGCGACCTGCCCCGGACCCACCTCGGCAAGGTGGACAGGGGCGCGCTCAAGCAGGGGCCCGCGGACCCGGGCGCGGCGCCCGGCACCCTCGACCCGGGCGACCCCGCGGCCAGCGGCGCCTCATGAGCAACCCGCTCCGTATCCCCGTCCTGGTCGGATCCGTGCGGCGCGGCCGGCAATCGATCAAGGTGGCGCGCTTCGCGGGCAGGCGCCTGGAGGAGGCCGGCGCCGACGCGCCGCTTCTCGATCTCCGCGACTTCGACCTGCCCATCATGGAGGAGCGGCTCCACATGCGGGACGACCCACCCCCCGGGCTGGTGCGCTTCTCGGAGTCGGTCCGATCCGCCGACGCTCTGGTTGTGGTGAGCCCCGAGTACAACGGATCGATGCCGGGGGTGCTCAAGAACGCCCTCGACTACATCTACGGGGAGTGGAACCGCAAGCCGGTCGGCATCGTGACGGTGTCGGGGGGCGGTTTCGGAGGCGTTCAGGTGCACAACCACCTTCAGCTGCTCTTCCTCCGGCTGAAGGCCCTGCCCGTGGCGGGCATGGCGGTGTCCAACGTCGGGCGCAGCTTCGGCGACGACGGCGAGCCCCGGGAGCCGCACTACGAAAAGTCCTTCGCCGGCTTCATCGAAACCCTCCAGTGGTACGCCCGTGCGGTCGGCGCGGCGGTCGCGCGGGAACAGGCCTGATCCATGTCATCCTTCTTCCTGACGACGCCGATCTACTACGCCTCGGGCGAGCCCCACCTCGGCCACGCCTACACCACGATCCTGGCCGACGTGCTCGCGAGGTACCGGCGCCGTGCCGGTGAGGACGTGCTCTTCCTCACGGGGACCGACGAGCACGGACAGAAGATCCAGGAGGCCGCCGCCGCACAGGGGGTGACGCCGCTGGAGCTTTGCGACCTCATGGCGGGCCGCTTCGAGGAAGCGTGGAGGGACCTCGGCATTTCGCACGATCGCTTCATCCGCACCACCGAGGCCGAACACATCGGCGTCGTCACCGCACTGCTGGAACGTCTGCGTGACAACGGCCACATCTACGAAGCGGAGTACGCGGGGTGGTACTCCGTCGGGCAGGAGCGGTACTTCACCGAAAAGGAGATCGGTCCGGACCGGGTGGATCCGATCGCCGGAGGACCGGTCCAGCGGATCCGCGAGAAGAACTACTTCTTCCGGATGAGCCACTTCCAGGACCGGCTGATCCGCCACATCGAGGACAACCCCGAATGGATCGTACCGGCCACCCGCCGGAACGAGGTTCTCGGGTTCCTCAATCAGCCGCTGGCCGATCTATCCATTTCGCGGCCCCGGGCGCGCATCCATTGGGGGATACCCCTTCCCTGGGACGCCGACCAGGTCACCTACGTCTGGGTCGATGCGCTGACGAACTACGTGACCGCGTCCGGTGCGATCGATCCCGCCGCTCCCGGCCCCACCCGCGGCTTCGGCGATCTCCGCCCGTCCCGGTGGCCGGCCGACGTGCACCTCATGGGCAAGGACATCCTCACCACGCACGCCGTGTACTGGCCCACCCTGCTGATGGGGGCCGACCTGCCGCTGCCCCGCAAGATCCTCGCGCACGGGTGGTGGGTGGTCGGCGACACGAAGATGTCCAAGTCGCTCGGCAACGTCGTGGACCCGCTCGACCTCCGCGAGCAGTTCGGCACCGACGCCGTTCGCTGGTACCTGATGCGCGAGATGCCCACCGGGCAGGACGCCTCCTACACCCCCGAACGCTTCCTCACCAGATACGACGAACTGGGCAACATCCTGGGCAACCTCGTTCACCGCGCCCTCTCCATGGTCGTACGCTACCGTGGGGGCACCGTCCCGGACGCGCCCTCTCACGACCTTGCCGCCGAAACGGAGGCGGCGCTGGACGCCTACCGGCAGGGGTTGGAGGGCTACCGTCTACACGCCGGATTCGCGGCGGCCATGGACCTGGCGAGGACCGCCAATGGATTCGTGGAGGCGCGCGAGCCGTGGGCGCTGGCGCGTGCTCCCGAGCGGGCCGATGAGCTCGACCGCACCCTTGCCACACTGGTAAGAACGCTGGCGGTGCTTGCCGGCATGTTCGAACCCGTTGCGCCCGTCAAGGCCCGGGAGTTGGCCACACGCCTTGGTCTGGCGGACGTCCCCCGTTTCGCGGAGCTGGACGGACTGGAGATCGCGGGTCTCCACGTGACCGTTGGTTCGCCCCTTTTTCCGCGCGTTGAGGCACGGTGAACAGGCACATGGAGATACGGCCGGAAAAAACGTGTTCCTTGACCGGGGCCGTCTCGGCCTGTAACCTACCCGTCGAATGATAAGCGAACGATGGACCGTCCTTTTCCTCCGGGACGATGCGGACGCGGTGCGGCAGTACTCGATGCCGACATCGGCGGTGCGACGCGGGTTGGTGGGACTCGCAGTCCTGGGTGCCTTTGTTGCCGTCGCCGTTGCGTTCCTCGTCTACGACACCGGTGCGCGCGTGCGTGCCGCGGGGCTGGCCCGGGCGAATCACCTCCTTGAAGGGGAGCTCGAGGGCATCCGCGCCCAGGTCGCCGGCCTCGAGGAACAGGTCGACGTCCTGGCCGAAAAGGATCGACAGACGAGGTTGCTTGCGGGGCGGATGGGTATCGACGATGAGGTCTTTCAGGTAGGTGTCGGCGGTCCCGGGCTCGATTCCCCCGGAGAGAGCGATCTCTGGGCGCTGGACCCCGAGGCGTCGGAGCTGGCATACGCCAACCGCTACACCCTCGATGTCCTTGAGCGCAAGGCGGATGTGCTGGAGGAGAGCTACGACGAGACGTGGCGCACGATGGAGGACCAGCTGGAACGGCTCTCGGTCATCCCTTCCATCCTTCCCGTCAACGGTCTCCTTTCCAGCGCCTTCAACCCGAGCCGATACCACCCCATCCACAAGGTCGACATGGCTCACGAGGGCATCGATCTTCACTCGTTCTACGGCACGCCTTTCGTCGCGACCGGTGCCGGCCTGGTGACATTCGCAGGTCGGAAGGCCGGGTATGGTCTCACGGTCGAAATCGATCACGGCTACGGCTACATGACCCGGTACGCACACGCGTCCGCGCTGTTGGTGGAACGGGGGAAGAGGGTCGAGCGTGACGAGGTCATAGCCCAGGTCGGATGCACCGGCGTCTGCACCGCACCCCACGTTCACTACGAGATCCTCAACAACGACCGGCCCGTCGACCCCATGAACTACGTCCTCAGGCGGTAACCATTCCATAGCAGCCCGTGGCGAGGGGCACCCGAGGGCCACGAGGTTTCCCGGTTGACAGTCGCGGTGTCTTGATGCCGCCCGTTTCCATTCTTACCTTGGGCGAGAGCAACGTCCTGGAATAAACGTTTTTAGGTCACCTTCAGGGAGTGAGTCACGATGCGTAGCAACACTGGTTTCGGCCTGTTGGCGCTCCTCGCCACCATGGCGATCACGGCGTGCCGACCGGGTCAGGCGACAATCGTAGTCGCGCTCGGCGAAGACGGCGCCGGCAGTACTGTCGAGGACGTCGAAGTTCGCCTGCTTCCCTACGACCGCGACGAGATCTTCGACTCGTTGACGGTGGCGGCTCCGATGCCCGAGCCGGAGATCCCCCCGGATCTGCTCGCGGCCCAGGTGGAGATCGCGGAAGCGCAGCAGGCGTGGCGTGACATGGAGACCCGGTGGAACACGCTTCGTGACACGCTGCAGAAGCTGAACACGACGCTGGAAGGGCTCAACCCGGGCATGACGGCATACCGGGCCATTTTCAACGAATGGCAGGACCTGGAAGCGGAGTACAACCGCGCCGGGCGGCAGAACGAGGTCCTGTTCGGCACCTTCACGGATCTCCAGCAGGCGGCGATCGGCCGAATGGACAGCATGAAGATCGTCCAGGACGACTGGGCCGATCAGGCGTTCGAGGCAGTCGACCAGGTCATCATGGCCAAGGTCGAGCTTTCGGGGCTGGAGCCGCTGGCGGACACCACCGATACCAACGGGATCGCCCGATTCGACGAGGTCGCGCCAGGCGCGTACTGGGTCTATGCCCGGCACGAGTTGCCCTACAACGAGCTGTACTGGAATGTGCCGATCGTCGTCACGCGGGAAGAGCCTTTCGTGCTGCGTCTAAGCGAGGAAAACGCCGACAGTCGGCCGATTTTCTAGCAGTCGGTGGCGAGTCGCCGGGCCGCCGCAGCAACCCGCCCGGCGCCAGCCACTCCCGCTGACCGGTGAACCCCCGGCTTGACATCGATGCGGACGGTGTGGGGCGGATCACGTTCAGCGACCCTGCAAGGCCGCACAACGTCCTCACGGCCGAGGTGCTGCGGGATCTTGATTCGGTCGTCGCAGAGGCCGCGGAGGCCGCGGGCAAGGGTACTCTTCGGGCCCTGATGGTGAGGTCCGGCAAGCCCGGATCCTTCATCGCGGGTGCCGACGTGAACGCCATCGCCGCTTTTGCCGAGAGCGGCGACCGCCAAGCCGGGTCCGAAGCGGTGCGACAGGGGCAGGCCCTCTTCGAACGCATCGCCGCGCTGCCCGTGCCCACCGTAGCGGCGATCCAGGGCATCACCCTGGGCGGAGGCACCGAAGTCGCCCTTGCGTGCGACTACCGGGTCAGCGACGACGGCGACGGTACGCGGATCGGGCTCCCCGAGGTGCAGCTGGGGATCTTTCCGGCGTGGGGAGGCACGACGCGACTCCCTCGCCTTGTCGGGCTGCGTGCCGCACTCGACCTGATGCTCACGGGGAAGGCGGCCCGGACCTCGAAGGCGAAGCGGATCGGTCTGGTGGACCAGGTCTTCCCCGCAGCGCAGTTCGAGGAGCGCAGCCGCGCGTTCGTGCGCGCCCTGGCGGAAGAGGGCGACCCGGGGAGCACGGGACCCGGACGGCGGCGCGGGGTCGTCGCCCGGATCCTCGACGGGACAGCCCCCGGGCGCGCGCTCGTCCTGCGGGCCGCGCGCAAGCAGGTCATGAAGCGCACGGGGGGCCGCTACCCCGCCCCGTTGAAGCTTCTGGACGTCGTGGCCAGGGGCGCGGGGCGGACGGTCGCCCAGAGTCTGGAGCTGGAGGCCGAAGGCGTGGGCGAGTTGCTGGAATCGCCGGTGTGCCGGAACCTGCTCTTCCTCTTTCAGCTCCGCGAGGGGGCCCGCAAGGGACCGTGGTCGGACGGTGGGCGCGCGGCGCCCGTGGAGCGCATGGCGGTGATCGGAGCCGGTCAGATGGGGGGCGGCATCGCCCAGCTGGCGGCGTACAACGACATCCCCGTGCGGATGAGGGACATTCGCCACGAGGCCGTCGCGGGAGGTCTTGCCCATGCGCGATCACTATTCGACGGCGCCGTGAAGCGCAGGACGCTCCGCCGCCGCGTCGCCATGCGGAAGATGGGCCTGATCTCGGGCGGGCTGGACTACGCGGGCGTGGGGCGGGCGGACCTGGTCGTGGAGGCCGTGGTCGAACGCATGGACATCAAGCGGGCGGTGCTCGGCGAGATCGAGGCGGCCGTCGGGCCCGAAGCCGTGATCGCGACGAATACCTCCTCGCTGTCGGTCGGCGAGATGGCCTCGAAGCTGGATCGCCCCGGGCGGTTCGGGGGGATGCACTTCTTCAACCCGGTCCATCGCATGCCGCTGGTGGAGGTCGTGTGGGGGGAAGGGACCGATCCTGACACGATCGAGACGATCGCCGCCCTTGTGATCCGTCTCGGCAAGGTTCCGGTCATCACGCGGGACGGCCCGGGATTCCTTGTCAACCGGATCCTGGGAGCGGGCCTCAACGAAGCCGGACACCTGCTGGCCGAGGGGTGCGAGGTCGTGGCGCTGGACCGGATCTGGACCGATTTCGGCATGCCGATGGGGCCCTGTCGCCTCATCGACGAGGTCGGGATCGACGTTGTCCGCCACGCGGGGGCGGTTTTGGCGGACAAACTCGGCGATCGGGTGGCGCCCGCGGCACCCCTGGTCGCACTTGCCGAATCGGGGCGGACGGGACGGAAGGGGGGCCGCGGCTTCTACCGGTACGAAGGCGGGAAGCAGAAGGAACTCGATCCAACCGTGTATTCGGACATGGGCCTGCCGTCGGCACGCTCGGTTCCGGATGCCGCGCACGCGCGGGACCGAACGGTGCTGGCCATGGTCAACGAGGCCGCGAGGGTGCTGGAGGACGAAATCGTCTCCTCGGCCGCGGACGTGGACCTCGGCATGGTCATGGGCACCGGGTTTCCGCCCTTCCGCGGCGGCTTGCTGAAGTACGCGGACGACCGCGGGCTGGACGAGGTCCTCCGCACCCTCACGGCGTTCCGCGACATCGCGGGTGGCCGGTATGAGCCCAGCGGCCTGCTGGCACGGCTGGTCGACGCCGGAGAGAGCTTCCACGGCGCCTTCCCCCCGGCGCGTACCACTCCGCCCGCCCGCACCCGGCCCCCGGCCTCCGCCCCACAGCCGCCCCGCCCGACAGACGCTGCCGGGTGAGCGGACGATGCGGCAACCCGGAAAGCGCGGCGAAGGTGTCGCCGGCATCGTCCTCGCGGCGGGCGCCTCGGCGCGCATGGGCTCGCCGAAGGCCCTGCTCGACGCGGGGAGCATGACGTTCGTGGCTCGCCTGGCAACCACCCTGGCCCGGGGCGGATGCGCGCCCGTCGTCGTGGTGGCCGCGTCGGCCACCGGTGAAACGGCCGCCGAGGTCGCGCGGGGACCGGCCCGCCTCGCGGTCAACCCTGGCGGAGCGGGCGGCCAGATCGGCTCGCTGCGCGCCGGGCTCCGCCACGTCGAGGGGCTCGACGATCCCCCCGCGGCCGTTCTCTTCACCCCGGTCGACAACCCCGCGGTGGCTCCGGCCACGGTGCGGTCCCTGATCGAGGCGTGGCGTCGTTCCCGTGCGGCCATTGTGGTGCCCAGCCACGAGGGCAAGCGCGGCCACCCCGTGCTGGCCGACCTGGCCATAGCGGCGGAATTCCACGCGGACGGCCTGGCCGAAGGGGCACGTGAGGTGGTTCGGCGGGATCCCGGCAGGGTGATCGAGGTCCCGGTTCACGATCCCGGCACCGTGGACGACCTGGACACCCCCGCGCGCTACCGGGACCGGTTTCCGGCATGAACCCCTCTCCCGCGCGGATCGCCGCCCGAGTGCTGGAGGCGCTGAAAGAGGGGGAGCGCATCTACACGGCGGTCGTGACCGACGCGGCGGACACATCGATGATCGGGCGGCGGTGGTGGCTTTCGGGCAGGCTCCACGGGGGCACGCTCGGAAGCCCGTCCCTTGACGGGGAGGTCGCCGCCGCGGTGACGGCGCTCTTCCCCCCAAGGGAATCCAGGGGCGCGCTGAGCCGGGACTTCGAGTACGGCGAAGGAGCGGGCGCCGCGACCGCCAAAGTCTACATCGAACTGCACGGCCCCCCCGCGCGGATGGTGATCGTGGGTGCGGGGCACATCGCAATCCCGCTCTGCCGGGTTTGCGCAATGCTGGGGCTGCGCGTCGTGGTGCTGGACGACCGGCCCGAATTCGCGGCTCCCGGGCGGTTCCCCGAGGCCGCCGCCGTCCGCATGATCGACTTCCGGGATCCCTTCGCCGACACCCGGCTGGACCCGCACGACCATGTGGTCCTGGTGACGCGGGGGCACAGCTTCGACTACGAGTGTCTGGTGCGCCTGCTGCGCATGCCGGGGCCGCCTGGCTACATTGGGATGATCGGCAGCCGCCGGCGCGTCCGGGCCACGCACGAGCAACTCGCCCGGGACGGCTTCACCAGTGATCAGATGAAGCTTGTGCGGGCGCCCGTCGGGCTGGATCTGGGGGGGCAGACTCCGGTGGAAATCGCTGTTTCGGTGGCCGCGGAGGTCATCATGTTCCACTCACGGGGCACCGGCATCCCCCTGGTGGACAAGGAGCGCGTTGTCGAGCGCTTTTTCGGCGGGCGCGGCGGCGGCGGACCGGCGCCCGCCCGCACACGAGAGAGCTACGGCGGACCGGGGCCCGGCCCGCGCACGAAGAAGGAGCAGCCATGAGCGAAAAGCAGTTGCTGGCGCGGTTGGCTTCACTGGAGGAGCCGGCCATTCTGGCCACGATCGTTTCGTCGAAGGGATCTACGCCGCGCAAGACCGGGGCCAGGATGCTGATCGGGAAGAGCGGCGTGATCGCTGGAACGGTTGGCGGCGGATGCGGCGAGGGTGAGGTGATCGAAGCCGCCATGAAGCTCTTCGACGGTGCGCCGCCCCGGACCGTAAGGGTGGACCTCACCGACGACTTCACGTCGTGGAGCCCGGCCGTTTGCGGGGGAATCATGAACATCTTCATCGAGCGCGCCAATCCGGCACGCTTCGACGACCCGTGAGCGGGCTGGGCAGCAGCGGCGGCGAGGGCAGGCGGAGTCCCAGGCTTCCCGCGGCGAACACCTGGATCACCATTCGCTACGGGCGGATCGGCAAGCCCATGGCGATCTACCGTCTGTACGTGCTGGAGAGCCGTCCGGACGTCGTCGTCACATTCCAGCCCCGTACGCCCGTTGACCGGCCCCTCGTGGTCGACGGCTTCACGATCCTCGAGCCCCGCTCGCCGGTCATCTGGTTCACCTATCCGGACAAGCTGCACGACATCGGCCTGTTTCACCGCACCAACGGAGCCTTTACGGGGCACTACGCCAACATCCTCACGCCCGTCGACTTCATCGACAGGCGGAGCTGGGCGACGACGGATCTCTGTCTCGATGTCTGGATGCCCCGGTACGGTGACGTGCAACTGCTCGACGAACCGGAACTCGACGAGGCGGAGTCCGGCGCACTGATCACGAAGGAGCTGGCCGATCAGGCCCGCGATGAAGCCGCCGCCCTCATGTTGGCCGCCCGGACGGGAGTCTGGCCGCCCGGCGAAACGCGGGAATGGTCGCTGGCCAGGGCGTTGACGGCATGCCGTGGCGGGGTGTAGCAGGGCGCGGGAACGCACCGGGTCGGTACCGCCGCTCGGTACCTCCGCTCCGCCTTACCCGTTCTCCGTGTCGTCGTCGCCGACAATCTGCGCCGAGCACAGACGTTCGGCGTCGATGTAGCACTCGGCCGCCACCGCCGGGTCCTCCCTGATGAAATCGATCAGCCGTTCGTGCTCGCTCAGGCCGCCGCCCGGCACCGACAGGACCTCGGAGTGATATCCCCCACCCGCGGCGTAGAGAACCCGCACGCGGATCCGCTCGCCGCTCATCGGATGCTCCCTTTGCGCATCCGCTTCACTTCCGGGATCGTCGCGGCGAACACGACGGTGATCAGGATGGCCGAAGCCACGCAGTAGCGGCACCAGGCGTTGATCACCGCTGCTTCCAGGTAGGTGAGGTAGGCGCTGAACAGCACTCCGGCGAGAGCCCCTCCGAACAGGAGGAAGGAGACCGCCCGGGACGCGGCCAGCCGTTCCTGCAACCCCGCGATCGCGAGCACGAGCAACGCCAGATATCCCGCCAGTCCGATGACCGACACGGGCACGGGACCTACCCACGCGTAGCTGGATGACTGCACGGCCGCACAACTCCCGCTTCCGCACGGGATGGGCGGCGTCCAACCCATGTTGTACGCCACCAGGTAGAACGCCAGGAACACCCCGCCAAGGGAAAGCACGGCGACGAGCATCCTGTTTTTCGGGAGCCGCGCGCCCGAACCGGCAGACTGCTCGGTCAATTCCCCGGCCCGGCTTCCACGGCCTGCTGAATGTCGATGAACTGGAAGCCGCCCAGTTGCATGGCCCGTCCGGAGCCGTGGTGGACGAAGATCGACGGGGTGGAGTTGACACCCAGCATCTGGCCCAGGGTCGCGTTGGCCGTCACGACGTCCGCGTGCCGGTCGCTGTTCAGACAATCCCCGAAGGCGCCCGTGTCCAGCCCCAGTTCCTCCGCGAGGTCGTTGAAATGGCCGACCGGGCTGTCCGGACGGGACCATTGCCGCTGGGTGCGGAACACCGAGTCGTGGTAGTCGAAGTAGCGGCCCTGGTCACCCGCGCACCTGACCGCCCGCGCGGCCAGAAAGGAGTGCGGGAGACTCGGCATCGGGAAGTCGTGGAAGACGAACTTGGCCTGTCCGGTCTCGATGTAGGCCAGATCGACCTGGGGTTTGACCATGCTGGCGAACTGCGCACACCCACCGCACTGGTAGTTGCCGAACTCCATGATCGTGACCGGCGCGTCCGAATCGCCGTAGACCATGCCCTGTGCCAGATCCACCAGCTCCTGATTTCCTATGTCGCCGAGATCGACAGGCACGCTGGCCGCCGATCCGCCGCCCCTGAGGGCAAATGCGACAACCACCACCCCGATCACGGCCACGCCCCCAATGATGATGTAGAAGTTCTTCATGTGTTCGACACTCCGTTGTCGTTGTTCCGGCAGGACAATAGCAAGATGGGACGGGCGCGGCCCCGAGATCAAGGACGGCCGGTCAGCGCCTCGACGGTGGCCCGCGTGTCCGCGAACCCCGCAAGCACCCGATCGGCGCCCGCGTCCCGCAATTCCGCCGCCCGGAACCGTCCCGTCGCAACGGCCACCGTGGCCGCGCCGACGGCCTTGCCGCATTCGATGTCCCGGGGCGTGTCCCCGATGATGACCGCGTGTTCGCCCCGAAAGGGCCGCCCCCACCTTGCGGCCGCGCGCTGGAACGCGACCGTGGGCAGTTCGTTGCGGACCTCGCGATCCGACCCGAATGCGCCGACCGGGAAGCGGTCCCAAAGTCCAGCCGAGCGCAGCTTCAGCCTGGCGCCCCCCTCCACGTTGCCCGTGACGAGGCCGAGAAAGATGTCGTCCCGCGCGGCCAGAGCGCCGATCAGCTCCCGGACCCCGGGCAGCACGGTCACCGGGTCCGCCGCGATCCGCGCGTCCAGCTCCGACAGGTAGAGGTCCCAGAAGCGCGGCAGCCCGGCTTCGATCTGGCGGGGAGCGTGGCCGGCCGCGGTGAGGAGCTCCCGCATGATGAGCGGGTCGGTCTTCCCCGAGAAGTCATGGTTGGCGATCGGTCCCGCAGTCCCGAAGGTCGCCTCCAGGGCGACTCCGAAGGCGGCCTTGGCGGGGCCGCCCCAGGTGAGGGTGCCGTCGATGTCGAAGAGGAGGAGCATGGGCGGGGCGCTACGGGCAGTGTGCAGATTCGTCCACGGGCCGCCTAGCAGTCCGTGGATAAGCCCCGCGTTAGCACCGAGGGCGGCGAGGCGCCGTGCCGGCAAGGCGCACCGAGGGAGAATAGCAGCGCTATTTCGACCGAGGTACAACGCAGAGCGGAGCTTCGGGATTCCGAATTGTAAACTATACATGACATATGGTAAAGTTCTCTTTACATTGTAACCTATCGAGCGTAGCGGTCCGGCGCGAATGCATCGTCGGCCGAATGCAGCGGGGCCTTATTCCACGGGCTGCCTACGCCGCGCCCAGGATCTCGCCGAGCAGCGAGGTGTCCAGATTGCCCCCCGACAGCACCGCGCAGACGTTGCGGCCCGCCGCGCCAACCCGCCCCGACATCAGGGCCGCGACCGTGGCCGCGCCCGAATACTCCACGACGAGCTTTCGCCGCGTGATGAGGTGGGCCGCCGCGCGGCGGATGTCATCGTCGTTGACGAGCACCACATCGTCCAGCAGCGCGGCGGCGTGGGCGAAGGTAAGGTCACCGGCGCGGGTGGGCGCCAGCCCGTCCGCGATCGTGTCGATGCGCTCGAGCGTCTCCGGTCCCCCCGCGTCGAGCGCCCGCCGCATGGTGGGCGCTCCCGCAGGCTCCACGCCGAAAACGGAGGCTTCGGGCCTCAGGCGCCGGAGCGCAGCCGCGCAGCCCGCCATCTGTCCTCCCCCACCGATCGGAACCACCAGCGTGTCCACCTCCGGCCAGTCCTCGAAGACTTCCAGCGCCACGGTCCCCTGGCCGGCGATAATCCATGGGTGATCGAACGGGGGAACCATCACCAGCCCTTCGGCTTCGGCAATCTCCTCGGCGCGCGCGCGCCTGTGCTCGGAGGTCGTCCCCGCGAACTCCACGCGGGCGCCCAGATGCCGCGCTCCGTCGCTCTTGACCCTCGGCGCCGTCGTCGGCATGACGACCACTGCGCGCACACCCTTGAGCCCGGCTGCGAACGCGACCGCCTGCGCATGGTTGCCGGACGAATAGGTGATCACTCCGCGTGCAAGGTCTTCCGGCGAAAGCCGCGCCATGAAGTTGCAGGCTCCCCGCGCCTTGAAGGCGCCCGCCTTCTGGAGCGATTCGCACTTCAGCCGAACCTCGCCGCCCAGCGATTCCGACAGATCCGTGTCCGGGATCATGGGCGTTCGCACCACGGTGCCGCGAATCCGTTCCGCGGCCGCCTCCACCGCGGCGAGCGGGACCAGGCCGGGACTACTCGTCGTCATCGTCGTCGCCCACCACCCGGGCGACATCGACCACCGAATCACCGTCGTCCAGGTTCACCAGGCGTACCCCCTGAGTCACGCGCCCGATGACCCTCATGTCGGACACGCGCTGCCGGTTCACCACCCCGTGCCGGGTGATAACCATGAGCTGGTCGTCGTCCGTAACGGCCCTGATCGTGACTACCGGCCCGCTCTTCGGGGAAACCTTCAGATTGATCAGGCCCATCCCGCCCCGCCCCTGGATGCGGTAGTCGCCGATCTCGCTCCTCTTGCCCATCCCGCGCTCGGTCGCGGTGAGCAGCGTCTGGTCCGGGTGCCGCACCACCACCATCCCCACGACATCGTCGCCTTCGGCCAGGCGGATCCCCATCACCCCCTCGGTGTTGCGCCCCATCGGCCGCGCATCGGACTCGTGGAAGCGGATCGCTTTGCCAAGCCGCGTCGCCAGCACGACCTCGTTGGTACCGTCGGTGATCCGCGCGTCGATGAGCTCGTCGCCCTCGCGGAACTTGATGGCGTAGATCCCGACCGCGCGGACGTTGCCGTAGGCGGACAGGGGCGTCTTTTTCACGACTCCGTTCCGGGTGCAGAAGAGCAGGAACCGGTCCCCGCTGAACTCTCGGACCGGGAGAACCGACGCGACCTTCTCGCCGGGAGCCAGTTCGAGGAAGTTGACGATGGGCTTCCCCTTGGCATTCCGGCTGCCCTGGGGGATCCCCCACACCTTGACCCAGTGGCACCGGCCCTGGTCGGTGAACGCCATGAGATAGTCGTGGGTGGACGCGACGAAGAGGTGCTCCACCCAGTCCTCGGCCTTGGTCTTCATCCCCCGGAGGCCCCGTCCACCCCGCCGCTGGGCCCGGTAGGTGTCGATGGGGATGCGCTTCACGTAGCCCTGCCGGGACATCGTGATCACGACTTCCTCGTCCGCGATCAGGTCCTCGACATCGAACGACGAGATGCTCCCCTGAATCGCGGAGCGGCGGTCGTCGCCGTAGCGTTTGGCCACCTCGCGCAACTCGTCCTTGATGATGCCCATCCGCACTTCGCGGTCGCCCAGGATGCGCTCCAGTTCGGTGATCCGCGCCCTCACCTGGGACAGCTCGCCGTCAAGGTTCTCCATCTCGAGCCCGGTCAGGCGGGAAAGGCGCATCTCCAGTATGGCCCGGGCCTGGCGCTCGGACAGGCTGAAGGCGTCGCGGAGCCCTACCGCCGCTTCCGCCGCGTCGCGTGATCCGCGGATGATCCTGACCACCTCGTCGATGTTGTCGACCGCGATCCGGAGGCCTTCCAGGATGTGCTCCCGCTCCTTCGCGGCGGCATGGTCGAAGCGGCTGCGCCTGACCACCACACTGTGACGGTGGTCGATGAAGTGGCCCAGCATTTCGCGCAGCGTCATGACCCGGGGGACGCCGTCAACCAGGGCCAGGAAGATCACGCCGAAGGTGGACTGCATCTGGGTGTGCTTGTAGATCCTGTTCAGCACGACCTGCGGCACCGCGTCGCGCTTCAGTTCGATCACGACGCGGAGGCCGTCCCGGTCCGACTCGTCGCGCAGGTCCCTGATGGATGTGACCTTCTTCTCCCGCACCAGAGCCGCGATCTGCTCGATGAGGCGGGACTTGTTGACCATGAACGGGATCTCGCTGACGATGATCCTTGACGGTCCGTCGTCGTCCTCTTCGATCGTCGCCGCGGCCCGGATCACGATTCGCCCCCGGCCGGTCCGGTAGGCTTCCTGGATGCCCTCGGTCCCGCAGATGTTCCCCCCGGTGGGGAAGTCCGGCCCTCTGATGAGCTCTTCCAGCCGCTCCTGGGGGAGGTAGGGGTCGTCGATCAGGGCAAGGAGGCCGGCGACGACTTCCCGCAGGTTGTGCGGGGGGATGTTGGTCGCCATCCCCACCGCGATGCCCGAAGACCCGTTGATGAGCAGATTGGGTGCCCTCGACGGCAGGACCGACGGCTCCTTCAGCCGCCCGTCGAAATTCTCGTCGAAGCGGACGGTGCCCTTCTCGATGTCGGCCAGGAGCTCGATGGACAGACGCTGCAGCCGGGCCTCGGTGTAGCGGTAGGCCGCGGCCGAGTCGCCGTCGATGGACCCGAAGTTCCCCTGACCGTCCACGAGCGGATAACGCAGCGAGAAGTCCTGGACCATGCGGACCAGGGCGTCGTACACCGCGGAGTCACCGTGCGGATGGTACTTCCCCAGCACTTCTCCCACGACCGTCGCGCACTTCTTGTAGGCGCGTCCGGGCGATAGGCCCAGCCCGGACATCGCGTAGAGGATGCGGCGGTGGACCGGCTTCAGCCCGTCCCGCACATCGGGCAGGGCGCGCTGCACGTTGACGCTCATCGAATAGTCGATGAACGACTCGCGCATCTCCTGTTCGAGGATTCGTTCGAGGACCCGTTCGCCGGTGGTGCTCTGGTCGTTTTCGGCCATGGTTTCCGGTCTGGAGGAGAAGCGGAAGGCCGGCGGGCCTCAGGGGAAACGGACAGGGTTGAGGCGGGCCTGTGACAGCCCTGAAAGATAGCCGTTTTGGGCAGTCGACTCAAGGTCGGAACACCGGTTGGAACGGGCTCCTCCGGAGGGCCGCGGAAGCTCTCGCGTCCGGGCTTCCGCGTCACGCCATCGACACGAAATTCGCCCCGTAAACCAGCCCCGCCTTCCCGGCCTCCGCCGCCACCGCCGCCCTGCCCTTCCCACGTGCCACGGCACCGACGTGGAGCACGTCCCCGAACTCTCGCGCGGCTCCCGCGTCTCGCACCGGGGCGCCATGGATCAACTGGCCGATCTTGCGGGGATCGACCTCGATGAACCCCTTGACCGCCACCTCCTGACGCTGGAACTCTCGCGCGAGTCTCTTGCCGGTGGGACCCGCGCCCCACACCACCACGCCGATCCGCCCCTCGAGCAGGCTGCGCCGCACGTGGTGCACCCGGCACGCCCTGAACGCGTCCAGCGAATACGCGGGGTGCGTACGGCTGAGACGTCCCTCGCGGTTTCCCCAGTCGAGAAGAATGCGCGGCAGCGCAACGAAGCGGAGGCCCTGCCGCCACAGCCGCAGCAACAGGTCGTAGTCCTCGGGCCAGCCACGGTCGCGGTACCCTCCCGCCGACGTGAGCGTGCGCGTCCTGAACATGAAGGTCGGGTGGGCGAGAGGGCACTCCACGAAGATGTTGGCCGCGACCGTGCCCCAGTTGGTCATGGAGTTGACCCAGGCCGCGTACTCGGCCGACCGTGGGGTGACGTCCGATTCGGGAACGTAGCGCACGCCCGTGCCACACCCCGCGAGGTCCGCGCGGCGTTCCAGCAGCTCGAGCTGGGCCGAAAGGCGGCCCGGGTGGGAAACGTCGTCGGCGTCCATGCGCGCCATGTACGCGCCGCGCACCTCGGCCAGACCGCGCTGCAACGCCGAGACGATCCCGCCGTGCGCGGTTCGCACGACACGGAAGCGATCGTCCCGCCATTGCCAGGCCCGCGCGATCCGGGGGGTGGCGTCACGGGAGCCGTCGTCGACGATCACGACCTCGAAGTCGCGCATGGTCTGCGCAGCCAGTGACGCAAGGGCGGTGGGCAGCGTGGCCTCGCCGTTGTGGACCGGGAGAACCACCGAAACCCGTGGCAGACGCCCACGCCGGGACATGGTCATCCGACCCCCGCCGCACGGCCCGCTCCCCGACCGCCCGAACGACCCCCCGCGCCGCGACACAACAGGCCGACCAGAAACCGCCCGGTGATGCTCTCGGGCACGGTCGCCACGTCCTCGGGCCGCCCCATCGCCACCACCTCGCCACCGCGCCAGCCCGCGCCGGGTCCCATGTCGACCACCCAGTCGGCCGCTCTGACCACGTCCAGGTCGTGCTCTACGACCACGAGGGTGTGCCCGCCCTTCACCAGCTTGCCCAGCACGGTATTCAACTGAGCCACGTCGGCTCCCGAGAGCCCCGTGGTCGGCTCATCGAGAATGTACACCTTGCGTGTCCCCTTCCTCCTGGCCGCACCGATCAGCTCGCGTGCGATCTTCAACCGCTGGGCCTCGCCTCCCGACAGCGTAGTGGCCGGCTGCCCGAGGCGGAGATACCCCAGCCCGACCTGCTGCAGGTGCCAAAGCGCCTGGCCCAGCCTGGGCTCGCGGATGAAGAAGCGCATGGCCCTGTCTACGGTAAGGTTCAGCACGTCCGTCACGTTGAGCCCGCGAACCTTCACGTCGAGCACCTCGGGACGGTAGCGCTTCCCGCCGCACACGTCGCAAGGCACGTGGATGTCGGCCATGAAGACCATCTCGACACGCACGAAGCCGGCCCCGCTGCACTCCTCGCAGCGCCCGCCCTTCACATTGAACGAGAAGCTGCGGGCATCGAGCCCGGCATCCCTGGCCGCGCGCTGCTGCGCAAAGATGCGACGGATCTCGCCCCACGCGCGAATGTAGGTGACGGGGTTGGAGCGGGGCGTGCGCCCAATGGGACTCTGGTCGATCAGCACCACGTCCTCGACGTGCTCCAGCCCCGTCAGCGAGCCGTACGCCCCGACCACCTCGCCAAGGTGCTCCTTTGCCGAGGTGCGCCCGCCACGCAGTTCGCGCTCCAGGGCACGGTAAAGGATGTCGTGCACCAGGGTCGACTTGCCCGATCCCGACACGCCGGTCACCACCGTCATCGCGCCGATGGGGAACTCGGCCTCGGCGCCGCGGAGGTTGTGGAGGGCGGCTCCGGACAACCGGATGCGGGCGCCGTCGACCGGCCGCCGCTTCCCGACGGTCCGCGACAGATTCCCGGACAGATAGTGCCCGGTATCTGTCGCGCAGTCCATCAAGGCATCCGGAGAACCCTCGAAAACGACCTCCCCGCCCATGTCGCCCGAGCCCGGTCCCAACTCCACCACGTGATCGGCGGCCCGGATCGCGGCCGCGTTGTGCTCCACCACGACAACCGTGTTGCCCACGTCCCGAAGGCGCTTCAGCAGCGCCATGAGAGCGTCCATGTCGCGGGGGTGCAACCCTATGGACGGCTCGTCGAGAACGTAGAGCGTGTCCACAAGGCGGGACCCGAGCGAGTTGGCGAGCGAGATGCGCTGAGCCTCGCCCCCGGAAACCGTGCGCATCTGTCGCCCGAGCGTGAGGTAGCCGAGCCCCACATCCACCAGGAATCCCACCCTGGCCGACAGCTCGCGCAGGATCGTGGTCGCTATGCGCGCTTCCATCGGGCGTAGCGCGAGGCTCCCCAGCCAACCGGGAAGCTCTTCGATCGGCATGGCGGAGACCGTGCCGATGTCGTGTTCGCCGACCGTGATGTTTCCGGCTTCCTGCCTGAGGCGCGATCCCCCGCAGGCGCGGCACGGCCTGGGACGCTGGTACTGTCGCAGGAAAATGCGGATGTACTGCTTGTACCGCTTCGGCTCCTTGGACACCAGGAAATCCATGACCCCGCGAAATGACCCCTTGCCGTAGAGCACGGCCTCGCGGAAAGACCCCGGCAGCTCCCTCCAGGGCGCATAGCAGGAGGCCCCTTCCCGCACCGCGAATTCCCTCAGCCTCCGGCGCTCCCGGTCATAGCGGGGCTTGGCCCAGGGGTCCACGGCGCCGTCGTCCAGCGATCGGTCCACGTCGGGAACCACCAGTGCCGGATCGTACTCCAGCGTTGCGCCGAAGCCCGTGCACGTGGGGCAGCTTCCGTAGGGGTTGTTGAAGGAGAACAGACGGGGAACGGGTTCGAGGAACCGCCTTTCGGGGTGCCCCGTACAGCGAAACCGCTCCGAAAAGCGATGCCAGTCCCCGGGCCCGGCTCCCGCGATCACCACCACGGCTTCGCCTTCACCTTCGCGGAAGCACGTCGCCAGCGAATCGGCCAGCCGATCGGTCCAGACCCGGTCCAGCTCGTCCGGCACCCTGAGCCGGTCGACCACGACCATGACTTCGCGGGCGGAGGCGAGGTCCGCGACGGGGGCGCGCGTGTGAGCGTCCTGCCCCGCTGCCGGCACAAGCAGCTCCGACAGCTCCACGACCACCCCGTCGGCCATGACGCGAGCGAAGCCGAGCGAGCGCAGGTTCTCCGCAACCAGTTCGTGCGAAACCCGGCCGCTCCGCGCCAACGGAAAGGTGACCAGCAGCTTCGTCCCTGAGGCCAGCACCGCAACCCGGTCCACGGCGGCGCTAACGGTGTCCGGCCGCACTTCGTCGCCGCACTCGGGGCAATGTGTCCGCCCGACCCGCGCGAAGAGAAGTCGCAGGAAGTCGTACACCTCGGTCGCCGTGCCCACGGTGGAGCGGCTGCTCGTGGTGGGCGCGCGCTGTTCGATCGCCACCGCCGGAGAGAGCCCCTCGATAAGGTCGACATCGGGCTTTTCCAGCCGGTCCAGGAACTGTTTTGCGTAACTGGACAGGGCCTCCACGTAGCGGCGCTGTCCCGCCGCGAAGAGCGTGTCGAGGGCAAGCGAGGACTTGCCCGAACCCGACGGTCCGGTGATGACCGTCAGCGCATTGCGGGGAAGGTCCAGATCGATCCCCTTCAGGTTGTGCTGACGGGCACCCCTGATTCGAATCGGTTGATCCATGACCCGCGAGTCCTCCTGATCGTCCCTGCCGCCATGCGCCTCGGCGGGCCACCCGTTGCCATCAGGCGCGGATTGCCCGAGCGTGGAACGGTTGCCCCTTCCACCCCGGTCTCGGGCGCCCCCCGTCAAATCTACCAGAATCGCCAAACCGACCATGAACAACCCGACGGACATCTATCCCCGCTCCGACTTCGAAACTCTGGGCCGATACCTCCCCGACCGGTCGCCGATCGCAGCGGACCTGAGCGACAACCGGAACCTGTGGGGCGCCCACCCGGCAGCGCTCGCGGTCCTTGCCGCCGCCGGATCGGCGGAGGCGTCGCAGTACCCGGGCAGCTACGCGGACAGGCTTGCGGACGCCGTGGCGGCGAGGCTGGGAATTTCGCCGGCCAACGTGACGACAGGGGCGGGGGGTACGGGGGTGCTCGACGCGCTCATGCGGGCGGTCGCGCCCACGAGCATGCGGTTCCTGGACCCGGGGTGGCCCGCTGTGGGCATGCTGGCGCGCATGAGCGGGCACGAGCCGGTATCCGTCGACTGGGAGGAGGGGCTCGAGGATCCGGTGCGTTTTGCAGGGAGTTCACCCGGCATCGTCTTCGTCGCCAACCCCGGAAACCCCACGGGTCAGTCCATTCCCGACGACTGGATCCAGGCCGTGTACGAACACACGGAGGCCACCGGCAGCGTCCTGATCATCGACGAGGCCTACGGCGAGTACAACCGCGCCGCGGGTGACCGGACGCCCTTCGACATGGCTCTGAAGGGAGAGCGCACCCTCTGTGTGAAGACGTTGTCGAAGGCGTACGGTCTCGCCGGACTGCGCGCCGGATACGGCGTGGGCAGTCCATCGCTGGTGCTGGAGGTGGACAAGGCTCGAGGGCCCTTCGTGGTGTCCAGCGTGACGAGCGCCGCCGCGGCCGCGGCCCTGGCCAGCGACTCACCGTGGCTGGCCGACACCGTCGCCGAAACGCGGACCAACCGCGACCGTCTGCGGGAGTGCCTCCGGCACAGGGGATATCCGGTTCCCGCGTCAGCCGCGAACTTCGTGTTCATCCTGCAACCGGACGAGAAGCTGGAGCCCACGGCCAGACGGCTTGAGCTCTGCGGCGTTCGTGTCCGTCCGTTCCGGGGAAGCACTGCCCCGGGATCGGGGCTCAGAGCGACGATCGCCCCCTGGGACAAGATGCAGCGGCTGCTCGACGGGCTCGACCTGGTCGCCGCCGGGAAAGCCTGACCGCGGAACGGTGAACAGGTCTTCCCCCGTCCCGGGATGAGTCCCAGGTGAGCAACGGCTACGAAGAGGAAGTACTGGGCAAGGCGTACGACTCACGCCTGATGGCCCGGCTTCTGCGCTACCTCCGGCCGTACAAGCTGCAGGTTGCGGGCGCCGTTGTCCTGCTGATGCTGGCGTCGCTGATGGCGGTGATCGGCCCATACCTCACCATGATCGCCCTCGACGAGGCCATCCCCGAGGGAGACGGCCGCCAGCTGGCATTTCTCGCCGCGCTCTTCATGGCGGCGACTGTCCTGATCTTCGTGTTTCAGTACATACAGGCGCTGGTCACCACCTGGCTGGGGCAGCGGGTCATGTACGACTTGCGCACCCGGATCTTCCGCAAGCTCCAGGAGCTGGACCTCAGCTTCTACGACCGGAATCCCGTCGGTCGCCTCATGACCCGCATCACCTCCGATGTCGAGACGCTGAACGAGCTCTTCAGCTCCGGACTGGTCACCGTCTTCGGTGACCTCTTCATGCTTTTCTTCATCGTCGCGGCAATGCTGCAGATGAACGCCGAGCTGGCTCTGGTCACGTTCAGCGTGCTGCCCTTCGTGGCGTGGGTCGCCTTTGTCTTCCGGTCGAGGATCCGGTCCGCCTACCGGGACATCCGCGTCCGTCTTGCGCGCATGAACGCTTTCCTGCAGGAGCGATTCACCGGGATCCGGATCGTGCAGCTCTTCAACCGCGAAGAGGCCGATCTCGGACGCTTCAAGGGGCTCAACGACGACTACCTCGCGGCACACCTGCGATCGATCACGTACTACGCGCTGTTCTTCCCCGTGATCCAGCTCCTAACGGCGGTGGCGCTGGCTCTGATCATCTGGTACGGGGGCGGCGCCATGATCCAGGGGGCGGTCACGATCGGCGTTCTGGCGGCGTTCCTGGACTACGCTCGCCGCTTCTTCCGCCCCATCCAGGACCTCTCCGAAAAGTACAACCTGCTGCAGGGTGCGATGGCTTCGTCGGAGCGGATCTTCCGTCTCATGGACCGCGAACCCGGGATCCGGGAAGTGGCGGATCCGGCACTGTTTGCCGCCGATGCCCCGGGAGAGATCCGCTTCGAGAACGTGTGGTTCGCGTACGGCGGTCGGGAGCGCCCCGCCGAGGGGCACGAGGGGGGTGGACCGGGCGAGGGGGGCGAAGGGCGCGAAGGCGGCGTCCGGGACGAGCGGCGCGGAGTCGCCGAGGGCACGGCCGGCGCCGAAGACCCGGACTGGGTCATCCGGGACCTCTCCTTCACCGTCGCGCCCGGGGAGAAGCTCGCGATCGTCGGGCACACAGGGGCCGGGAAGACCACAATCATCAACCTGCTGATGCGGTTCTACGATATCCAGCGCGGGCGCATCCTGATCGACGGCATCCCGATCGAGCAGCTGCGCATGAAGGAGCTCCGGGATCGCATCGGCCTTGTCCTGCAGGACATCTTCCTGTTCAGCCAGTCGGTCGACTACAACGTCCGGCTGGGCTCATCGTCCATCGACGAGGGCACGGTGACGACCGCACTGGATGCCGTGGGCGCGGCGCCCTTCGTCGAGCGGCTGCCCAGGGGATCGGCCCAGGAGTTGGGGGAGCGGGGAGCCAGTCTGTCGGTCGGCGAACGGCAGCTCCTCTCCTTCGCGCGGGCGCTCGCCTTCGATCCCGACATCCTGGTGCTGGACGAAGCCACCAGTTCGGTCGACTCCGAGATCGAGGCGCAGATCGAGGAGGCCACCGACCGCCTGATGCATGGCCGGACCAGCCTGGTAATCGCACACCGCCTTTCCACCGTTCAGGGCGCGGACCGGATTCTGGTCATGCACCACGGCCACCTCGTCGAGGAGGGGAGCCACGAGGAGCTGCTGGGCACGGACGGGCTGTACCGGCGGCTGCACGAGCTGCAGTTTGCGGGAGCGGCGGCCTAGCGGGGACGCATCACCGGTCGAATGCAGCGGGGCTTCCACGTACGGCTGCTAGGTAGGCTGGTCAAGCGGCCGCACCAGAACCTCGCTGACCGCGACGTGGGGCGGGGACGTGACCGCATACACGACCGCGCGGGCCACATCGTCGGACTGCAGCGCCCGTTTGTCGGCCCAACGTTCGGCCCATGCCTCGCGCGCCTGGGCGTCGGGCATCGTGTTGATCAGTTCCGTGTCCACGTACCCGGGCTGGATGTCCGTCGCGCGGATCCCGTGCTCGGCTCCCAGCTCGAGGTGCAGCCCCCACGAAAGGCAGCGCACCGCGAACTTCGTAGCCGCGTACACGGTGCCACCGGGAAACGGCCGGCGGCCGGCGACGGAGCCGACGTTGACGATATGGCCCGCACCCTGTTCCAGCATGACGGGGAGGACAGCGGCGATCCCGTGCAGGACACCGTTGACGTTGACGTCCACCATGCGGGTCCAGTCCTCGACGCGCCCTTCCGTCAGCGGCGACAGGGGCATGATTCCCGCGTTGTTGACGAGTATGTCGACGCGCCCGAAGGCGGTCCGGGCGGCGGCTACCATGGCACGCACGTCGTCCGAACGCGTTACATCGGTCTGAACGGCCAGCGCGCGCCCGCCCGCGCCGCACACCTCGCGCACATCCGCATCGAGACGCTCCTTGCGGCGTGCCGCGAGCACAACAGCCGCGCCTTCGGCGGCCAGCGCCCGCGCCACTGCCCGCCCGATGCCGGACGATGCGCCGGTTATGATTCCCACCTTTCCGTCGAGGCGGGTGCTTCTCGTGTCGCTCTTCACTTGGGTCCGGTCTCCCTGGAATCGAGTCCTCCAAGTCTAAACCGGTGTCATCAGGAGGGCCAAGGCGGCCCGATCCCCTTACCTGATCGGGACGCGGATCCACACCTGATGGGTTGCCACCGCGGCGTCCTGGAGCGATAGCGGCCCGCTCGGCGCGGCGATGAAGTCGGCTTCGGAGGCTGTGGCCGCCAGGTCGGACCGAAACCCGCCACCGGTCCAGGGGCGGCCGGTTCCCACCGTCCTGCGCGTATTGTACTGGATTTCGATGTCGGTCAGTCCAAAGGTCAGCGCCAGCGAGGGAGTCCACTCCATCCAGCTTTCGTCCTGCCGCCGCGCGGTGCCCTCCACATGGTTGTCCTGGTCGAGTCGATAGTCGTACGAGCGCACGCCAACGCCGAACTGCATGCCGAACCTGTCAAAGCGGTGGGAGACGCCGGTTCGCAACACGACGTTGGAGAAGACGAAGTGGTTTTCGATCGTCTTGTCGCCGATCCCGAGGGTACCGTCCGCAACGTCCAGCGGCCGGTCCGCCTCCTGCCAGGTGTGGCTCCAGATGGGCTGCACGGCAACATCGATGCCGAACATGGTCGGGCCACGGCGCCGCGACACTCCCACACCCGCCTCGTACGCCCAGGTCGTTCCCGGGTCGCGTGGGATGTTCTGGATCTCGTAGTTGGGGATCTTCGGGTGTGACTTGTAGTTGGTGGTCAGAGTCGCTCCGACGCGCCACCCCGGCGCTTGCAGCTCGCGGTTCCACTCAAGGTGCCCTCCCCAGGTGCGCGTCCTGTCTTCATTCATCTCCAGACGGCGGCGGGTGAAGCTCATATCCGTGATCGAGTCCTCGACGAAATCGACATAGTCCACTTCGTGGGTCATCGAGACGCGGTTGTGAATCAGGGTGAAGCCGATGCGGTCGCGGTCGCCCGTGCGGTACAGGCCGGCTCGCAGATCGGTGACGCTTCCGTATTGCTCGATGCGCTCCGCTCCGGCGTACAGGAGGTCGACGCCGTCCATCGCCTCCAGCCGGGCCGTGGATGCGGCGACTCCCACGGACCACCCCGTCTCTCCCAGCTCACGGCCCAAATAGCCACTCCCGTAAAGGTTGCGCGCTGATCCCTCGGACAGGCGGCGACCGGGTGTCCAACCCCAGCGGTCGGGTGGATTGTTGGTAATCTGCTGGAGCGCCAGCGACACGCCTCCGAACCACTGGCGCCCGCGCAGGAGGCCGGTGAGCGGGAAGGTCTTGCCGCCCCCGCCATCGTTCGAAATGCCGTAGAAGGTCGGCGCCCCCAGGATCGACGATTGCCCAACCAGGACTCCCTTCGCGGGGTTTGACCAGCCGTCGGCGATGGAGTCGTCCACCGCGATGCGGATGCCCCCCATGCCGAAAATGGCCGATGGGATCGTCAGGAATTGGTCCCCGCTCGCGACGGGTACCGTCCGGATGGCAATGAGCTGTGCGCCGAGGGCGGAAGGGTTGGACGTGCCGAGCGCGGCCAGCAACAGCGCGACGGGCAGGACGCTGGGTGCGGTGGTGGAGCATCTAGCCATTGTGCAGGCCTCCTGGTTCGAATGACGTGTGATCACCAGGAGAACGACCGGGGAGGGTCCCGTGTGACGGGCGACCGACTTCGTCCAGGCGCGGGTGCCGTTCTAGAAGGAGAGCGCAACCCCCGCCACGGGCAGGAAGGGGCGCTCGGCGAGCGGAGTCAGGGAGTCGTCGCGCCACGGCTGAAACGTGTAGAAGAGTGCGTCCCGCCGATTCAGCGCGTTCAGAAGGCGCAGGAAGGGGCGGAGATTCCAGCTGCGTCCGCCCACCTCAGGGTAGAAGCGGGCGTACAGCTCCAGATCAAGCCGGAGGAAGTCATCGTCCAATGCCTGGATGAGCGGCGAGTCTCTGGGGGCGGTGTCTTCGGTACCCCCGGTGCTCTCGAGGGCATCGGACCGGACGCCAAAGCGAATCGACGTGTACGGGAGCCCGGAGCCGTACGCGACCCGAAACTCGCCGCGCAGAGGTCCCCAGAGGTCGCTCGACCCTCCAGCGCTGATCAGGTGGCGGCCCGCGAAGTCGCGGCTATAGCCCGAGAGATCATGTGTCGACCAGAACCAGGAGAGACCGTAGCCGAACCAGAACACGGCGTTCTCGCCAGCGCTGCCGAGGCGGAGGTCGAGGCCCGAACTGCGGATCGACTCCCCGCCGTCAACGCTGTCGGACGAGGACGCCAACCCCGCGTAGTTCTTCCAGAATCCGTGCAGGCCAAGGCGTACCCGGCCAGCGAGCAGCTGGTCGAGTGCAAGGACGACGTGGTCCGCTCGCGCCAGGGGGAGAACGCGCGAAGACAACGGATCCGATTCGACGACCTCGGACAGGGTGCGTTCCACCTCGGCGTCCGGCGTACGCGTGGCCTGGTGGTAGCGGCCGACGGCGAGGCTGAGAAGCGCCCGCGGATCGAACGCCCATGAAATGCGGGCGCGGGGTGCGATGCGGAGATCGCCACCGGTGAACAGATCGGCGCGTAGCCCCGCCCGCAGGGTCACGTTGGGAGCCAGCGGGCGCGCGGCGTCGATGTACGCTGCGGTGCCCGCGTGATCGGCGTCCGTTCTTGTGGACGCGGGACCGCCCAGCTCGCGCGCCTGGTAGCTTGCCGCGACACGGCTGTAGGAGACCCCGACAAGGGTGCGTGACGCCGGTCCGCCCCACTCCACTTCGGCCAGCAGGCGGGCACGCCGGTCGCTGCCGACGGCGAGGAGAGGGATGGACGGTGGCTCGCCGGGACGAGCCGTGGGCTGCAGCGGGAGCGAGGCGCCGTAGTCGCTGACCGCCGCCAGCGCACGCAGTCCAACGGGGCCCGCGGTCCCGTCGTACGCAATCGACGCGGCGCGATTGGACCAGGTCGCGTCTCGTGGCAGGGCTGCTCCGCCGACCGGGCGGTCCGCCGATTTCGCCGCGGCTCCGGGGGCGAGCAGTACCGCCTCCGCATTCCAGAAGCCGGTGGCACCGATGCGGTGTCCGGGAGCGGGTTCGAAATCCAGCTTCAGGAGCGCGTCGGAGTAACCGTACGGCTGGTCTGCGCCCAGGGGAAACGAGCCGAAGTCGTGAAGCGAACGAGCGGAGGCCAGGAAGCCTCCGCGGGCTCCGAGCGGCCCTTCGAGTGCGGCGGAAGCGGCCAGCAGATCGGCGGCCACCGAGCCGCGCAACCGGTCGCGCCGCGCGGAACGGGTGCGCAGGTCCAGGATGTGGGTCAACCCACCGTCGTACCGCGCCGGAGCTCCCCCGCGATGAAGGGCGGCGGTCCCCAGCAAAGCGGGCTCGAAGCCCGGGATGAGCCCTGCGACGTGGAACGGCGCGTAGACGGGTGCCCCGTCCAGGAGCACGAGCTTCATGTCCGCGGTTGAGCCACGGAGGTAGAGGACGTCCGTGGCGTTCGCCGGGTCGTTGCCCGGGAGCGCGCGCACCGCTGCTGCCAGGGCGGGGTCCGCGACCCCCGGCGTGAGGTCCAGGGCCTGTATCTCGAGCTCGGAAAAGGGCGGGAACGCTCGCTCATCCGCCTCCTCCGGTGACGGGTCGGGAGGATGGGGATCGATCCTCACCGCGACAGGGTCGAGGCGCACCGGACGTCGGGTGAGCTCGAAGTCGATGCGCACCGTCTCGCCCGCCGCGAGCGTGACCTCGACCGCGAGCGCGTCGTGCCCGGGGTGCCGTATGCGGAGAACGGCATATCCAGGCCGCAGCTCTTCAATGACGTACCGGCCGCCCTCGTCCGCCTGCACCCAGCGCAGCCCCGACCCGGTCTCAGCCACGAGCAGCGCGTAAGGGAGCGCCGCCTTGCGCCCCTCGAAGACGCCGGTGACGGCACCGGTTACGCTGGCAGTCACCGTATCCGGGACGGATTGCGCCCCGGGGACCGCCGCCGAAACGGGGGCGACGGCGCCCCACTGCGGCAGCGCCCATGCAGCCGCCGCGACGGTCAGCCGCCGAAAACGTCCCATGGTTCTCAGTTCGGTACGCGGAAGGTCGTCGGTACGTAGAAGGTCGCCACGCCGCCCTCGTCATTGCCGCTCTGCGGCCCGGTCACCTCCACTCCGTCAACGCGCACGACAAGGTATGTGCGCTCGTTGACGATCAGCGTAGATGGGGCGATCCCGTCAGGCAGTTCAACGATCACCGGCCCGCCCGCGATGGTGGCCCGAACGTCCTGCGCACCGTACGCAAACTCGCTGCCCGTGCCCGCATGCACGGCGACACTCCGGCCAGCCACGCGCCGCACGTCGATCCGCGTGCCCGGGGGCACCTGGTCCAACCGGACCACGACCGGTCCGCTCGCTACCACCATCCGCCCACCAACCTGCCCTGAGTCCCCGACCGCGGGCGCGGGCGGCTGCACGGCGACGCCGGTCACGTCACCTCCGGAGACCAACCGCGGAATCCACCCGTGGAAGGGCCCCGGGAGGGCCGACGCCACACCTCCCACGACCAGCAGGAGTCCAGCCGCCTTGGCGAGTGTCCACACCAGGGGACGAAACCGGAGGCGCCGCGGCCCCGGAAGCGCCTTGCCGGCCGCGCCAACCGGAGTGGCCAGAACGGCAAGGGCTTGCTCGATGGCCACCGCGCGTTGACGGGCATTCTCAAGTGTGTCGGAGCAGACCACACATTCTCGCAGATGGTCTTGCGTTCCCGGAGCGACGGGAACTCCGTCGCGCACCGAGAGGATGGTTTCCTCGCTAAGATGAGTCATGATTCCTCGTTCTCCCCTGGCAACTCCATCAACTTCAGGAACCGACGCTCCGCCCGCGCCAGCAGCGTGCCCACCGACCCTGGCGCGACGCCCACTTTCGTCGCGATCTCCCTGTACTCGAACCCCGAATAGCGAAGGAGGAGGATCTCACGGCCACGCTCGGGCATCCGGCACAGGACCGCGCGCACCCGAGCCCTCGCCTCCTTTCGCTCCAGCGCCTCATCGGGCAGCTCCGGCGGGGCGTCGACCGTGGGGTTGAGCGCCCGCAACCGACGCCGATTCCGCGCGATCTTGTCGGCATCCATGATCAGGCGCCTGGCCGTCTTGAACAGCCAGGCACGGATGCTCTCCGGAGGACCCTGGACCTCATGCTGCCAGAGGCGGAGCATCGCCTCCTGCACGATGTCCTCCGCGACATCCGGATCCCCGCAGCGGTAGGTGCAGTAGCGCAAGAGCTGCGGCTTCATGGCCTCGTAGATGTTGTCGAGTTCTTCTGGTTCCACGTGAACCGCTTCTCCCGGACGGCCCGCGGGCGTGGCATCGTGTCTCAGACTAGAACGAACGACCCCGACGGAATGTGACAACGGCAAGCTACATTGACGGCCCGGGGGCCGCGTGAGGAGCACCCGTCACCGCGACGCCGCACGGGGGCCATGACTGACTTGCCGGAGCGCCCCGTAGCCAAAGTGGCCATATTCATCCAACCACGGGACAAATCGCAAAACCCACAAAAGGAAAGGGCACCATGAGTCTCTTTGCCATCGCTATCGTCCTGATCGCCATCGGAGCGGTCGTCCGGTCCATCCCCGCCGGAGAATCGAAGGTCCCGAACAAGCTGGTCGGTTATGTCTTCATGGCGGCGGGGGTGGGATTCGTCCTGCTCAACATTGTCGTCGTGATCGGCGTCGGCGAGGTCGGGGTCAAGCACTTCCTCGGCAGCGTCGATCCGGAACCGCTCGACCAGGGTGTGCACCTCGTGCAGCCTCTGGCATCCGTCGAGCGCATGTCGGTCCGGGAGCAGTCGTTCCCGGCGCAAGGTGGGATCGAGCAGATCGAAGCACAGACTTCGGAGCAGCTCAACGTCACGCTGGAGGTCTCCCTCCTCTTCCTGATCAGCGGGGGGAATGCGCCGGATCTGTACGACCGGATCGGCTCTGAAGAGCAGATCAAGCGCAGCATCGTCCTGAACGCCGTCCGTAACGGGGTCCGGGATGCGGTGGCGACCAAGTCGATCAACGAGATCTTCTCTCCGGACCGGCGCGAGTTGGCGATCAGCATGAAAGAGGAGATTCAGGCCAAGGCCGGAGACCGGATCGAGGTGGTCGATGTCTTCGTGCGCGACATTCAGGCACCCGCGCGGGTCCGCGAGGCGATCGAGCAGAAGCTGGAGCGCGAGCAGCAGGTCGCGGCCGAGGAGTTCCAGACCCAGATCATTCAGGAACAGGCAAGGCAGCAGGCCGAGGAAGCCAAGGGCATCGCCGAGGCCCAGGGGATCATCGCCCAGGGTCTGACGCAGGAATACCTGACGTTTTTCTACATCCAGCAGCTGACCAATCTGCCCGAAGGGTCGCTGGTGTACGTGCCGACCGAGGGAGGAATCCCGCTGATCAGGAATCTGGGCGGAGGCCGGTAGCGCGCTGAGCGCAGTGCCGTGAAGGCGCCGGGCGCAATTCGAGCGCGGGAGAGAATGGCATGAGTGGAGAGCGGACCGCCGACCCGGATGGCGGCGGAAGCGGCCGGCGCAGGCGGCCGCGGGCGAGATTGCTCGTGGTCGCGGCCGCGGCTGTCGTCGTTGCCGCGTCGCTCTGGCCGGGCACCGCGTGCTCGCCCGGGTATGTGATCAAGGCCGGGTGGGAAGAGGCAAAGATCCTCCGCGCCCGCCGGCCGATCCCGGAGGTGATCCTCGAGCCCGAGACCGACGAGGAGACACGCGCCAAGCTCGCCCTGGCGACCGAGGCCCGGGACTTCGCCATGAACGGCCTCGAGCTCGACGTTGGCGACAGCTACACCACCTACACGAAACTCGAGCGCGACACCCTGGCGATGGTGCTGTCGGCCGCGTACCAGGATCAGCTCCTGTCCAGGACGTGGTGGTTTCCCATCGTGGGCCGGGTCCCGTACCGGGGATTCTTCGACCTCGACGACGCGCTCAACGAACAGGCCAAGCTCGAGGAGGAAGGGTTCGACACCTACCTGCGACCCACCTCCGCCTTCAGCACCCTGGGCTGGTTCTCGGACCCCATCCTCTCGACCATCCTCAGGTACGACGAGGTGGAATTGGTGGCCACGATCATCCACGAACTCTCCCACAACCATCTCTTCGTCTCGGGGCAGGTCCGCTTCAACGAGAGCTTCGCGACCTGGGTCGGCCGGACCGGCGCGATCGAGTTCTTCTGCACGCGGCCCGGCGACACGCTCGAGGCCGGGCCCGATCACGTGGACTGGTGCCAGCGCGCCCGGGACCGCTGGCACGACGTGAAAATCTTCTCGTCGTTCATCGACCGCCTGGTGGCGGAGCTGGAAGTCATCTACGACGACTCGGTGACCACGCGGGAAGACAAGATCACTCGGCGCGGGATTATCTTCGACCGGTTCCGGAAACGCTTCCAGGAGGAGATTCGGCCACAACTCCTGAACCTTACCTTCGCGAGCTTCGAATCGATCCCCCTGAACAACGCAACCCTGCTCAGCAGGATGCGATACTACCACCGCCTTCCCGACTTCGACGCGCTGCTGGAGCGGCATGCGGGCTCCCTGAGCCAGGCTGTCCGAGAGCTCGAGGCGGGACTGGAAACGGCGTCCGATCCCTTCGAACTGCTGCCGTCCGCCGTCGAAACCGGGTCGCCCCCCGGAGGATCCGAAACACCCGATAACGGATAGTCGCGGGCTGTCCAGGGGTCCGGGCCGCCGACTCCAAATCCGCCGCCGGACTGTAAAACGAACGCGGGCTTTCGTAGCTTTCGGACTTGGCTCACGCCACACCCCCCACCCGCCGCCCCTGAACGGTATCCACCGGCAAGATGGCCAAGCACGCTGACAGGACGTATGACCCGGTAGCCATCGAACGCGAATGGCAAGCCAGGTGGGACCGTGACGGAACAAATTCCTTCACGCTGGACGAGCTGCGCACCGCCGAGCGCCCCTTCTTCAACCTGATGATGTTCCCCTACCCCTCCGCCGAGGGGCTTCACGTGGGCAACATCTATGCATTTGCCGGCGCCGATGTTCACGGACGCTTCAAACGCATGCAGGGCCATGACGTCTTCGAGCCGATCGGATTCGATGCGTTCGGGATTCACTCGGAGAACTTCGCGCTCAAGGCCGGCGTCCACCCGATGGACCTGATCCCCGCCAATGTGGCCAACTTCACCCGCCAGCTCCGGCGGATGGGCGGGATGTTCGACTGGGCCCACACGGTGGATACGACCGACGCAGAGTACTACAAGTGGACCCAGTGGCTCTTCCTGCAGCTTTTCAAGCACGGCCTGGCGGAGCAGAAGGAGGCACCGGTCAACTGGTGCCCGTCGGACATGACCGTGCTGGCCAACGAACAGGTGGTCGTGGGCGCGTGCGAACGCTGCGGGACTCCTGTCGAACAGCGCTTCATCCGTCAGTGGTTCCTGAAGATCACCGACTACGCGGGGCGGCTGCTGGACAACCTCCCTCACATCGACTGGTCGGAGACGACTCTGAAGGCGCAGCGTGCCTGGATCAGGCGTTCGCGGGGCGCCCGGATCAGTTTCCCCGTAGTGACCGGGGCGGACGGTATCGAGGAGGGGGCGGAACAGATCGCGATCCCGGTCTTCACCACACGCCCGGACACGGTGTTCGGGGCGACCTATATGGTCCTGGCGCCCGAGCACCCGATGGTTGACACGGTCACGACCGATGCCCGCAGAACCGAGGTGGACGCATACCGCGCCCGCACCCGGGCGATGGACCTGGTGGCGCGGCAGAAGGTCGAAAAGAACAAGACGGGGGTCTTCACGGGCGGCTATTGCATGAATCCGGCAACTCGCGAGCCGGTGCCCGTCTGGATCGCCGACTACGTCCTCATGGGATACGGGACCGGGGCCATCATGGCGGTTCCGGGGCACGACGAGCGGGACTTCGACTTCGCCAACACTTATGAGCTGCCGATCGTCCGGGTAGTGGCGGCCGAGGGAGAAGACGCCGATACGCCCCTCGACATCGCCTACGAGTATCCGCGCGGGAGACTGGTGAACTCCGGTCCCTATGACGGACTGTCCCCGTCAGAAGCGACGGGGGCCATCGTGGACGACCTGGCGACTCGGGATCTGGCCGAGTCCCGGGTCAACTACCGGCTCCATGACTGGTGCATTTCGCGGCAGAGGTACTGGGGACCGCCCATTCCGATCATCCACTGTGACAGCTGCGGACCGGTGCCCGTCCCCGAGGAGGATCTCCCCGTGGTGCTGCCCAGGGTAGAGGACTTCCGGCCCGACGACACCGGCATCAGTCCGTTGGCACGGGTGCGTGACTGGTACGAAGTCCCCTGTCCCTCCTGCGGCCGGGACGCCACCCGCGAGACCGACGTCTCCGACACGTTCCTGGACAGCGCCTGGTACTTCCTGCGATACCCCTCGACCGACTTCGGCGACCGTCCCTTCGACGATGACATCACGCGACGCTGGCTCCCCGTGGATACGTATATCGGGGGGAACGAGCACGCCGTCCTGCACCTCCTCTACGCCCGCTTCGTCACCATGGCGCTTTCCGACATGGACCGAGTGGACTTCGAGGAGCCGTTCAAGCAGTTCCGCGCTCACGGCCTCATCATTCGTGAAGGGGCCAAGATGTCCAAGAGCAAGGGCAATGTCATCGTGCCCGACCCGATCATCGAGCAGTACGGCGCCGATACCTTCCGCCTCTACCTCATGTTTCTGGGTCCCTTCATGGCGGGCGGCGACTATCAGGATCAGGGCATCTCGGGTCCGCACGGCTTCCTGCACCGGCTCTGGGAATCGGTCGTGCCGCAGAAGGGCGAGCTTCCCGAGCACGCCATCGACCCGAAGCTCGAGCAGAAGCTGCACCGGACCATCAAGCGGGTGACCGACCAGATTGCGAATCTGCGCTACAACACGGCCATCGCCGCCATGATGGAGTACCTGAACGCGGCCCGGGCCGGCGGGAGAACGCCGTGCCGGGTCGAGGTCGAGCCGCTGGTTTGCCTGATCGCACCCTTCGCTCCGCACATGGCCGAGGAGCTGTGGGAACGGCTCGGACATGAGGGAAGCATCTTCGACGGTGCCAACTGGCCGCAGTTCGATGCGGACAAGGCTGTCGAGGAGGAGGTCCGGGTGGCAGTGCAGGTAAACGGCAAGGTACGGGGAACGGTGTCGGTGCCGGCGGGTGCCGACAGGGACGCGGTGATCGCGCTCGCCCGAACGGAAGACAACGTGGCCCGTCACCTCAAGGGGATGGAGGTCCGCGGCGTCATCCACGTCCCGGACCGCTTGCTGAACTTCGTCGCAGCGCGGGAAGCCGTCAGCAGCACCCTGTGACGGGCTCCCGCCGTGCAGTGATCAACACATGATTCGAATCCCACCGATAAGCGAGGCTTGAGCCATGCCCCTGGCCACGGGCGCATCCACCAAGATCGAACAGCTTGCCATCGACACCATCAAGGTCCTCTCCATGGACGCGGTCCAGGCGGCCAATTCCGGCCACCCCGGCACGCCCATGGCGCTGGCACCCGTCGGCTACGTCCTCTGGACCCGGCATCTGCGGCACAATCCTCGCGACCCCGGCTGGCTCGACCGCGACCGCTTCGTCCTCTCGGCCGGTCACGCGTCCATGCTCATCTACAGCCTGTTGTACCTGTCCGGGTACGACGTGTCCCTCGACGACATCAAGCAGTTCCGTCAGTGGGGCAGCAAGACGCCCGGACACCCGGAATACGGCCACACCCCCGGGGTCGAGACGACCACGGGCCCCCTGGGACAGGGCGTCGCCAACACCGTGGGAATGGCTCTGGCGGAGCGTTGGCTCGCCAGCCGCTACAACCGCGCCGGCCACGAGGTCGTCGATCACCGCACCTATGCCCTGTGCTCCGACGGCGACCTCATGGAGGGGATCTCGCACGAAGCCGCCGAGATCGCCGGCCACCAGGGCCTCGGCAAGCTGACATGGATCTTCGACGACAACCGGATCACCATCGAAGGGGCCACCGACCTGGCCACCGTCACCGATCAGGCGCGTCGCTTCCAGGGCTACGGCTGGCACACGCTAACGGTCGAGGACGGCACCGACCTGGACGCCATCGACGCGGCGCTCGCCGCCGCAAGGGCCGAGACCGCCCGACCTTCCCTGATCGTACTGAGGACGACGATCGCCGAGGGCAGCCCTAACCTGGCCGGAACGGCCGCGACCCACGGAGCGCCGCTGGGGGCGGCCGAGATCGAAGCCACCAAGCGCAACATCGGCTACCCGTCGCTGCAACCCTTCCATGTGGAGCCCGCGGCGCTTGAACACTGGCGCCGCCACACGGTGGGAGGCGCGGCCGAGCAGGAATCGTGGACGCGGCGCCTTGAAGCCTACCGCGCGGATTTCCCCGGCCTCGCCGCCGACTTCGAGGCGACGGCCACGGGAGAGCTGCCATCCGGCTGGGACGAGGCCCTGCCCGACCTCGCGACCGCCCCGGCTACGGCGACGAGGAACCATTCGGGCAAGACCCTGCAGGGGGCGGCCGCGGCGGTGCCCACAATGCTGGGCGGATCCGCCGATCTGGGCGGCTCCAACAAGACGGACATCGTCGGCGGTGGCGATCTGCATGCGGACTGCCCCGGCGGACGCATCGTCCACTTCGGTGTTCGCGAGCACGCCATGGGCGCGGTGATGAACGGGATGGCGCTCCACGGCGGCATTCACCCTTTCGGCGGCACCTTCCTGATCTTCTCCGACTACATGCGGCCGGCCATCCGCCTGGCGGCGCTGATGGGGCTCCCGGTCACCTACGTCTTCACCCACGACAGCATAGGCCTCGGAGAGGACGGCCCCACGCACCAGCCGGTCGAGCAACTCGCCGCGTTGCGGGCCATACCCGGCCTGCTGGACCTGCGTCCCGCGGACGGCCCCGAGACCGTGGAAGCGTGGCGAGCCGCCCTCGCCTACAGGACGGGACCGTCCTTCCTGTCCCTCACGCGCCAGACGGTCCCCCTGATCGACCGGGGACCCGGGCAGGCATCGGCGGACGGCCTCCACAGGGGCGCCTATGTGCTGAGGGAACCCTCCGCGGACAACCTGGACGTAGTCATCATCGCCTCCGGCTCCGAAGTCGGCCTGGCCCTGGCGGCACGGGACGAACTCACCGGTGACGGCATCGGTGCGCGCGTCGTCAGCATGCCCAGCTGGCACCTCTTCGCCGCTCAGTCGGAGGGGTATCGGAAACAGGTTCTTCCCGACGACGTAGTGACGGTCTCGGTCGAGGCGGGCAGCACGATGGGATGGGAGCGCTGGGTGGGTCGAAGGGGTATCTCGATCGGGATCGATCGGTTTGGCGCATCGGCTCCCTTCCAGGAAATCTACCGTCACTACGGTGTGACGACCGGAGCCGTGCGGGATGCCGTCCGTACCCGGCTCGCCCGTTAGCGACCGCGACACCGTTTGAAATTCTCCTGAAAATCCCGCTCGGTGCGGGGAATAGGGGAGAAGCGCCATGTTAGATTGCTTTGGTGTCAACCGCATCTGCCCGGTGCCTGCGACACCCCACCGTACACAGGGGATGGCCACACCGAAATGACCGACAAGCGTCCGTCCAGGGTGCAGCGCCCCGTGCGCCGGCCCACAGCCGCCGTGCTGGTGGTGGCGCTGCTTGTGTCAGCCGTTCAGGCCACGGCCCAGGACACGACATCGGTCGTCAGGGTCCGTGGGCTCCGCGTGGAAGTTCCGCGACCGTCCACAACCACGGGTGGCACGAGCGCGGTCGAGATTTCGCTCGATTCGGCAGGCGTGGTTGCCGCCCCGACCATGGAGGATGTCCTTCGCAGGACCCCGTTCATCCAGATCCGGGCGAACTCGCGAGGCGAGGCGCAACCGGACCTTCGCGGCGCCGGGGACAGACAGATCGCGATCCTGCTCAACGGCATCCCCCTGACCATCGGTTGGGATCACCGGACCGACATCTCGATCATTCCGCTTACGGCCTTTCGAAACGTCACGCTGCTCCGTGGCCTGTCCTCCATGCTCCACGGACCCAACGTCCTCGGCGGGGCGATCGAGTTCGATGTCGGCCGGGGCGACGAGCTTCAGTCGGTCCCCCCCTTTGTGGGAGCGATCTCCATCGATCAGGAAGGAGCGACCAACGCCAGCGCGGCTGTCGGAACCAACATCGACCGCGACTTTGCCAACTGGACCGTGCGCACCGGGGCAGGATACCGTACCGGCCCCGGCTACACACTTCCCGGGAACGCCCGCAGCAGCAACCTGCTCCGCCAGGATCTGCTGGGCGACGACGATGGCCGTCGCCTCAACTCGGACCACCGTCTCGTGGACGGTTTTCTGACGACACGCTACATGGGGATCGGCGGCGCGTGGTTCTCCAGCCTGGTCACAGCCTCCGACGCCGACCGTGGGGTGCCTCCCGAGGCTCACGTCGATGATCCGCGGCTATGGCGGTACCCCAGCCAGTCCAGGCTGTTCGTCGCAATGTCGGGTGGTACGGGGCAAAGGCAGTCCCGCCTCGGCGAAGGTGACGTGGAAGCGAGTTTCGGACTGCACCACTCGACCGCGGCAATCGACGAATACGCCACGTCCGACTACCGCACCGTCGTCGACGGGGAGACCGGCGAGACATTGACCCTGACGGGACGGCTTCTCGGCGACCACCGCTTCGAAGCCGGTCCCGAAGTGCGGAGTGCCCTGACCTTCTCCGACGTCAGCCACACCGAGACATTTCTTTCGGGTTCGTCATTCGACTACGGGCAGCGGCTTTGGAGCCTCGGCAGCGAGATCGAATTCGTCGGCGGCGGTCCCGAGGGCGCCGGCACGGTCGACACGAGGTGGACGCTGGGAGCGTCGGTGGACGGATCCAGCACGCCTCGCTCGGGCGACAAGGAGCCCCTGGCGGCGATGTGGGACTGGGGCATGCGGACGGGGGTCACGCGCTCGGCGGCGGGCGGCAACATCCTCTATCACGCGGGATTCAGCCGGCGTACCCGTTTTCCTTCGCTGCGCGAACTGTACTCCGGCGCGCTGGGGAGGTTTCTGCCAAACCCTGGTCTACGGCCCGAGAACCTCAAGGCGGGTGAGGCCGGGATCACCTTCAGTGTGGGGGACACACAGCTGCAGATGGTGGGGTTTCATCATCGCCTGAGCGACGGGATCGTACGCACCTCCACCGTCACTACGGAGGGCGCCCGGTTTCAGCGCGTCAACCGTGACGAGATCCGGTCGACCGGGCTTGAGATCCTCGCCGCGGCAACGCGTGGCGTCCTCACCTTCGGAGGCGGCCTGACCTTGCAGCGCGTACGCATCCAGGACCCCCGGGCGCCCGGCAGCGACCAGCGGGCCGAATACACACCCGCGGTAGCAGGCACCATGAATCTGGGATTGATCGGCCCCCAGGACGTTACCGTTGCCAGCTTCGTCCGTTTCCGCGGTGTGCAGTACTGCCAGAACGTGGAAGTCGCAGGTCTCGACAGAATGGATGCCAGTGCGACGCTATCACTGGAAGCGCGGCGGGGCTTCGTGTTTGGTGGCGGGAGTTCCGGGCGCAGCATCGACGGATCGGTGGGCTTCGACAACCTCACGGACGCGATGGTGCTGGACCAGTGCGGGTTGCCACAGCCTGGCCGGACATTTCGGATCCAGTTCAGCGTGCGATAGCACTCCGGGAACTAGATCACTTCGAGCGCGTCAAGGGGCAACCACCCGACCTTGCCGTCCGCGAGGACGACCTCGGCCCATTCTCCCGCCCGGCGGTCAATCCGCACCCTGGTGCCCTCGTGAAGCGTGAAGACCGTAAGGCCGCCTTCTTCCGAGGGAGCACTCAGCACGCGCGCCTCGGCCGCCATCACGACCGCCTCCTCCGGTTGACCCATCCCCGTCTCGTGGAGGACAAGGGTCGCCCCAAGCACGGCCGTGCCCACCGCGGCGGCGTATGCGGTCCGGCGCAGAGTCGTGCGCCACCCCGCCGGCCGACGCAGCACGATCAGAACCAGGGTCGCGCCGAGGACGAGGTAGCTCGCGGCCACGGAGGCCCGCAGGAAGGTCCGCGGGATCAGCCTCATCCACCAATCGAAGGCCGAGAGCAACCAGAAGCGGGGCAGGGGTTCGATCCGGTCCTGCAACATCCGGCTGACGAGATCGAGGTTGGCCCGAATGTCGTCGTTGGCCGGGTCCAGACGGGCAGCCCGCTCGTAGCTGACAACGGCTTCCGCGACCGCGCCGAGGCGGAAGTGGGCGTTGCCGAGGTTGTAGTACACTTCCGCCGACTCGAAGCCGCCCTCGAGAACGGCGCCGTAACTCGTAATCGCCCCGGCGAAGTCGCCCTCCTGATAGCGTTGGTTTCCCTGGTCGAAGAGGGTCTGTTGAGCAGCGATGACGCCGGGGGCGGGGAGGAGCCCGGACACGAGCAGGAAACAGAGCGCGACAGGGAAGCGCGACACGAGCGACCCGGCCGGAAGCAGCTCCTTCGCCAGATCACCCATGAGCACGGCGGCGCGCTCGAGAAGCTGCTCCGGAGGTTCGCGATCGGTGCCCGCAGGGGCGAAGCGCTGACGGTCACAGTCGTCGAGACAGGCGAAGAGGCGTTGCAGCGTTTCGTCGGAGGCGCCTCGCCGGCGTGCCAGGCGCCCGGCTTCCTCTCTGACCAGACCCGCTTCGGCAACATTCAGCTTGTCGGCCAGGAATCCCTGAAGCGCACCGGCCACTTCGGCGTAGAACGCCCTGGGATCGCCCGATGCAAGCCCTTTGGCCCGCGCCAACCGCTTCCTCGCCATCCTGCGCGCGCGGCGGACACGGGCATACGCGACGTCACCCTCGATCCGGTCCCGATGGCGACGAAGCACCGCCGCAGTCGCCACCGCCGCCATCGGCAACAACAGAATGATCCAGAACCCGGCCGTCGAGTGAAGCGGTACCCCCGTACGCCGGAACTCGGGGGCGCCGATGTGGATGAAGCGGATCTCCTCGCGGATCGGTTCGACCGCCGACGGAACGATGCCCGGCTCCGCTCCAACGGCCTCGGCCGCGCCCGTGACGGTGACTTCCAGGGGTTGCGAGCGGGAGCTGGCATAGGTGCGGGAAGCCGCGTCGAAGAACGAGACCTCGACCGCCGGGATCGTCAGCGTCCCGGGCGCGCGCGGAATCAGAACGTATTCGAAGCCGCGGCTGCCTTGTACGCTCCCGCCCGCGTCCGAGATGCGCGCGCTGGTCTCGGGAGGGAAGACCTCGAACTCATCGGGGAAATCGATCTCGGGCGGGGTCAGCGTCCGCAGGTTCCCGGTGCCCGCGAGCTCCACCCGGAAGGTCACCGCTTCGTTCGCCGCGACCGTGGCGCGGTCGATCGAGGTTGAGACGTCCAGCTCGCCGACATGCCCCCTGAAGGTGCCCGGGCGACCCGCGGTGGGCAGCGGCTGTACTTCGATGGTCACCGGGCGAGAGACCACCGCCACCGGGACACGGCGGTCGAAGAGGCTCGACCGGCCGAAGATGTCGCCGAAGGGGTCGACTCCCCGCCGGTCGCGCACCCGCACCTGGGCCTCGATGCTCAGCGGGTCGAGGGTCTTCGTCCCGGATCCGGTGGGAAAGAGGGCGGCCCGCCGGACGACCGCCGTGACGTATTCGCTGCCGTCCCGGACGACGCGCTCCACCTGTGGCGCCTCCGACTGTTCCAGCTCCTCGGTCCAGAAGCCCGTGGCCTGGGGAAGAGTGGTGATGGAATACGACTCGACCGGCAGCCGCGTGAAGATCCTGTACTCGACGACCACCGGCTCGTTCTCGAAAGCGCTTGTGCGCGAAACTTCCGTCTCGACGAAGAGGTCTTCCGGTGCGATCCCATCGGCCGGGTCGCCGGTGTCATCACCGACCGGAGGAGGCGCGTCGGAAACCACCAGCGTCAAGGGGTCCGTCTGCAGGGTCCGATCCCCGGCGGACACCGTCACGGCTCCGATCTCGAACGACCCCTCGGTCAGGGCCAGGAAGCGGTATTGATAGGTAACCGCCATGCTGGTACGACCGTTCACGATCTGCATGGACGTCGACGTACCCGCGCTGAGGTACCGCGCGAAGGCTTCCATTTCGGGGAGCACGGGCTCCGAGTCCAGCTGCTGAGTGCCCGCCACCTCGACGTTCAGCACGAACTGGCGGCCGACACCCACCTGCGGGGCGTTCAGAAATGCCCGCACTTCGACATCCTGCGACCAGGCGATGCCGGGAAAGACCGCCAACGCGACAAGGAACAGTGTGCACCTGCGGAAACCTCTCTTCACAGCCACCGCGCCTCCGTTCCGGCAGCGTCCACCGTGACCATCCGTCTACCAGTCCTTCCTGGGCCGCCGGCCCCGCGCCTGGGCCGTCTTCCTGTTCACCTCTCCCGGATCCTCGGTAATCGCCTGAAGAAGACGTTCCGCCTGTTCGGGAGTCATCTGCAGCGGGACTTCGCCCGCCTGTCCCTCTCCCTCCTGGTCTTCCGGCTGCTGGTCGCCTTCCCCCTGCCCGTCCTGTGGTTCGGGCTGCTGGTCCCGGGCACCCTCGTCCCCGCCCTGGGGGGAGCCCTCCTGATCCTGCCCGTCCTGACCGCCCTGGGGCTGCTCACCCTCTTCGCCCTGGCCCTGACCATCCTGGTTCGGCTCACCCTGTTCCTGCCCGTCACCCCCCTCCCCGTCCCCCTGCTGTTCCTGTTCCTGGAGCTGCTGGAGCGCCAACTCCAGGTTGTGCTTCGCGTCCGTGTCACCGGGATCGAGGCGCAGCGCCTGTTTGTATGCCTCCACCGCCGCTCCCGGCTGCTGCTGGCGCACCATCGAGTTGCCCAGATTGTACCATGCCCGGGATTGCCACTGCGGGTCGCCCGCTTCCAGAGCTTCGACGTACGCTTCCATGGCGCGCTGGAACTCCTGGCTCTGATAGAGGGCGTTGCCCTCGTTGAAGCGCGCGAGCGGCAACCCGGGTGCCTTCTCGAGCGCTTCCAGATAGCGGGCGTGCGCCTCCTGGTAGCGGCCCTCGTCGTAGAGCCGGTTGCCGGCTTCGACCTCGCGACGCGCTTCCTGGCCGGACAGTGAGCCCACGGCGGCCAGCGGGAGCATGACGGCCCAGGCATGCCTCATGCGACTTCCTCCGATCGGACGGCGGAACGCTTCTTCCGCCCCGGTACGATGAACTCGACGACCAGCAAGAGCAATGCCACCCCGAGGAAGAGCTGATACTGCTCCTCGAACTGAGTGACCTCCCTGGACTCCACCTCGCGGCCCCCCCGTTCGATTCGCTCCGCCAATCGGCCCAGCCCCCCCGCCCCCTGACCGACCCTGTGGTACTCTCCACCCGTCTGCAGGGCAATGTCCTGGAGCGCCGTTTCGTCGAGGCGCGTGGTGATCACATTGCCCTGATCGTCGCGCCGAAACCTGCCCCCGGCCCCACTTCCCCCCACCTCCGGCAGCGGCACGCCCTCCTCCGACCCCACGCCCACGGTGTGGATCGTGACCTCCGCCGCAGTCGCCGCCGCAAGCGCCTCGGCCAGGCCTCCCTCATGGTCCTCGCCATCGGTCACCACAACGATGATCCGGTTCTCCGGCGGCGTCTCATCGAGCGCCTCGATGGCCACCTCCATCGCCCGGGCCAGGTCCGTGCCCTGGGCCGACATCAGCTCCGGATCCATCGCATTCAGGAACATCATCGCTGCGCCGTAGTCCGCCGTGAGGGGGCTCTGCACGAAGGCGTCGCCCGCGAAGGCGACCAGCCCGATCCGGTCGCCGTCCAGCCTTTGGATGATGCGACCGACCTCGATCTTTGCCCGCTCCAGTCGATTGGGGGCCACGTCCTCGGCATACATCGAGCGGGAGACGTCCACAGCGACCACTACGTCCTGTCCCTGTCGACGGACCGTCTCCACCCTGGTCCCGAACTGCGGACGCGCCAGCGCCAGCGCCAGCAGCGCGACCGCAGCCAGAACCAGCCCGGCCTTCCAGCGCGTGGCGGCCACGCTCACGGTGGACCTCAACCGACGCACCAGTTCGTGTTCCCCGAAACGGTCCAGGAGCGTCCGGCCCCTGCGTCCCGCGTACCAGAAAAGCAGGCCGAGCAGGGGAACCAGCGCGAGACCCCAGAGCGCGGTACCGGCACCGAATCGGAACATCAGGGCAACGTCCTCAACCAGGTCCGGCCCACAACCAACTCGGCCAGAAGAAAAAACATCCCCGCCAGAAGCGGGAGGTGGAAGCGCTCACCGTAGCGCGTGAAGTTCTCGACCTCCATCTCGGTGGTCTCAAGCTGGTCTATCTCCTCGTAGATCGCCTCCAGGCTCTCGCGATCGGTCGCACGATAGTAGCGGCCTCCCGTCGTCTCGGCGGTGGCGCGCAGGGCGGGCTCGTCCACGTCGACGCGAGTCGTGACGTAGCGCCGACCCCCGAGTCGATCCGTCACCGGGACCCTGGCGACTCCGCGCGACCCCGCGCCGATCGTGTAGACCCGCACGCCCAGGGCTTGCGCGGCTTGTGCGGCGGTGACCGGATCGATTTCGCCCCTGTTGTTTCGCCCGTCGGTGAGCAGCACCACCACCTTCGACGCCGCCTCACTCGCCTGCAGCCGCTTGACCGCCGTCGCCAGCCCCATCCCGACGGCCGTGCCGTCCTCGATCATCCCCACCTCGAGTTCCGCGATCAGCGACGTGACCACCGAGTGGTCAAGGGTCAATGGGGCCTGCGTGAATGCCTTTCCCGCGAAGATCACGAGGCCGACCCGGTCGTTGTCCCGGCCCGCGGCAAAGTCGGCGGCCACCGCCTTTGCGGCCTCGATCCGGTTCGGGGCCAGGTCCTCCGCCAACATCGAACTGGAGACGTCGAGCGCCAGCACGATGTCGATACCCTCGGCGACCACGTTCTCGCCCGTCACGCCCGTCTGCGGACGAGCGAATGCGACGATGAGACAGACCAGCGCCAGCCACCGGAGCGCGGCGGGCACATGCTGCAGCCACCGTCCCTCGCCCCGGTCGGCACGGCCCAGTGCGGCTACGTCCGGATGAGTGAGCGACCCCCGCCGCCGCCTGCCCCGCGCCACATGCCACCACGCCAGCAGCGGAACGGCCCCCAGCAGGAGCAGAAAGAGCGGGTCCTCGAAGCGGAAGATCACGGCGCGGCCTCCCTGGCTGCATCCTCCGCGCCGTCAGGCTCACCCTTCGCGCCGCCATCGCCGGGCGCGTCATCGAGGCGCCCGCCACCGTCCCCGGGCGCGCCACCATCCCCGGACTCTGCACCATCCCCGGACTCTCTGCCCGCCCCGGCCCCGCTCGTCATCTCCACCAGCGCCCGCGCCCGCACCATGAGCGCCCGCGATTCGTCCATCCCGGGGCGCAGCTTTGCGAACTTGACCAGATCGCACCGCTCCAGGAAGGTGCGGAACCGTTCCGAGATCTCCCAGCCCAGCGCGGCACGGCGCAGCCCCTCCACCACTTCGCGTGACGTGAGTTCCAGTGCCGGCACCTCGAGCTGCCCCTCCACGTAGCCGCGAACGATCTCCGAGATGCGGACATGGTATTCCTTCACCTGTCCCCGTTCCAGCAACGAAGACGCCTCGAGCGCATCGAGGGCTGCCAGCGCCAGGACCTGGAATGGCCTGGGCGGAAGCGCGGGCTCCGAGGGCGCGGATCCGGGGCGGGCGCGGTTCCGGCGGTGGAAGTAGACCGCTGCACCTCCCGCGGCCGCGGCCAGCACGAGCCAGAGGAGGAGCACCCACCAGCTCCGGGCGATCGACAGCGGTCCCTTGATGTCGCGAATGTCACCCGACTCGTCGAGACCGACACTCTCCACACCGATCCTGAACGGGTCCGTAAGCAGGGTATGCAACGTGCCGTCGGGCGCCGTGACCGCAACGGCGATCGACGGGATATCGAGTTCGCCCAGTTCGAAGCTGGTGACGGTCAGGGCAACCGATGTCCGCATCCCTTCGCCCGCCGGCGAGGCTGCCGGTGCGGCACGGTCGTAGCGAAGCACCTCGAACGGGGAGATGTCGAGCGAATCCGGCCACGCGACCGTCCACCCCTCCGGGTGATCGACGGCAAAACGCACCAGGACCGGATCGCCTACGTGCATCGCCGTCGTGCCCACGTCCATGTCGATCCGCACATCCTGGGCCACCACGGCATTGCTCCGGTGGAATCCCGGAGCGAGCGCGGACAGCCCGACGCCGACTATTCCCACATATAGTGGGACACGGTCACGCACGCAACGACACCCCATCATCGCACTCTCCGCGCCCGCTGCTCGAAGAAAAGCCGCAACGCCCGGTCGTAGGGAACCCCCGTGGTCACGTCGATGGAGTCGACCCTGCTCCGCCGGAAAAGCGCATCGGACCGTTCACGGGCATGGGCGCGGATTTCCCGGAACCGATCCCGGAACTCCCGCCCGGACGTGTTGACCACGATCCTCCTCCCGGTCTCGGAATCCTCGAACTCGACGAATCCCATCGACGGGATGTCCTCCTCGCGCTGGTCGCCCACCCGCACGGCAACCAGGTCATGCCGGCGGGCGGCCACCGACAGAGCACGGTCGAACCCGTCCGCCAGAAAGTCCGAAACGAGGAACACGACCGCCCGCCGCCGCGTCACCCGCGCCAGGTACTCCAGTGCGCCGGCGATATCGGTCCCCGTGCCCGCCGACGGATGATACAGCAACTCACGCACCACCCGGAGGGCATGGCGCCTTCCCTTGCGCGGAGGCACGAAACATTCCATGCGATCGGAGAAGAGGATCAGACCGACCTTGTCATTGTTCTTGATGGCGCTGAACGCCAACACCCCGCACAGCTCGGCTGCCAGCTCCGACTTCATGCGGTCCCGTGTGCCGTAGTGCGACGAGGCGCTGACATCCACAACCATCATCACGGTCAGCTCGCGTTCCTCCTCGAAGACCTTGACATGGGGCGACCCGGTCCGCGCTGTGACGTTCCAGTCGATGCCACGGATGTCGTCACCGTATCGATACTCCCGCACCTCTGCAAAGCTCATGCCCCGTCCCTTGAAGACGGAGTGGTACTCGCCCGAGAACACATCGTTCACGAGCCCGCGCGTCGTGATCTCGATCCGCCGCACCTGTTTGAGAATCTCGCGGGGAATCATCGCCGTACCACTCTCGTCTCCTTCACCGCCGGACCGCCGTCTCCTAAGGGACCTCGACCGTGTCCAGCACGCGCGTCACCACATCTTCCGTGGTCATCTCCTCCGCTTCGGCCTCATACGTGAGAATGACGCGGTGCCGCATCACGTCCATGGCCACGGAGCGCACATCTTCCGGCGTCACGTAGCCGCGGTGCCGCAGGAACGCGTGAGCCCTGGAAGTCCTGGCCAGACAGATGGTGGCGCGCGGCGAGCCGCCGAACGCGATCAGCGGTTCCAGCTCACTCAGACCAAATTGCCCGGGCTCGCGCGTGGCGAACACAAGGTCGACGATATAGCGCTCGACCTGGCTGTCCATATAGATGATTTCCGCCGCCTTCCGCGCCTCCAGGATCTCCTCGGGAGTCACAACCGGCTCGGCCCTGGGCTCCGGTCCGGTGCTCATGCGGCGCATGATCTCCAGCTCTTCGTCCCTGTCCGGATACCCCACCGACAACTTGAGCATGAAGCGGTCCACCTGCGCCTCGGGCAGCGGGTAGGTCCCCTCCTGGTCGATGGGATTCTGGGTTGCCAGCACAAGAAACGGGGACGGAAGGCCGAAGGTCTCTTCGCCGATCGTGACCGTGTGTTCCTGCATCGCTTCCAGTAGCGCCGACTGGACCTTCGCGGGGGACCGGTTGATCTCGTCGGCCAGGATGACGTTCGCGAAGATCGGCCCCTTCCTGGTCTTGAACTCGGTCTCCCTGGGGTCGTAGATCAGCGTGCCCACCAGGTCGGCCGGGAGCAGGTCCGGCGTGAACTGTATCCGCTGAAACGATGTTCGGATCGCGTCGGCCAGCGTCCGCACGGTGAGGGTCTTCGCGAGCCCCGGCACCCCCTCCATGAGGACGTGCCCGTCTGAAAGGAGGCCGATCAGCAAGCGCTCGACCATCGTCTTCTGGCCCACGATCACGCGTCCCACCTCGTCGAGGAGCCGGTCCACGAAGCCGCTCGTCTCGCGGATCCTGTCCTGAATTACTTCGATGTCTCGGTTCATGCCAACTTGTTGTAACTGGTTATTGGGGGGGAATGCGATTCCGGATGAGGAATACGCTTCCGGTGAGGAACGCCGCGGGGCCCCGAGGCTCCACGATTTCCTGTCCAGGACAATCTTAATCGATGAACGGCGGTGGGGAACGGTTGCCGGGTGCGGCGCGGTCGGCAAGAGAGTCGAGATTCCAGGTCGCCCGTGGGCACCTTGGCGGCGGACCGGCCCGGCGGGCTTGGCGAATCACCCCTGTGAGGCCTTCCAGGCCGTGAGGATTCGCGCCTCCAACTCCATCTGGACCTCCATCGAGGCGGGCCCGAATCCCAGGTCCCCACCCCTCAACCCCGCCACCATCGCATCCCGGCGCTCACGCGGCAGCGATTTCCACCATTGCAGCGTGTCGAGGGCCGTCTCGGCAAGCGGCCGCGACGTGAGCCCGGCTGCGAAAGCACGGTCGGCGCGGAAACGGGTCGCGCCGGCAAACGGGCCCTCCTGGTTCGACCAGGGCGGCAGCGAGAACTCGGGGACGCCCTGCTCGGCCAGGAACGATCCCGGCACCCATGTGAAGCGCACCGGCGTCGCCGTGATCGCACGGATGCCGTACAGCAACTCGGCCATGCGCAGCCCCCCGAGCGGCGCCACCGCGTTGTAGGTGCCGCTCACCCGGTCCTCGCAGAGCCGAATCGACCACGCGGCCAGGTCGCGCGCATCAATGTACTGCACCGGGTCGTCGGGCGCGCCGAACGCCATCACTTCCCCGCCCAGGTCGACGCGCACGGGGTAGTAGGTGAAGCGGTCGGTCGTGTCACCCGGGCCCACGATCAGCCCCGGCCGCGTGATCACGCAACGATCGCCATACGCCTCGCGCACCGCGTCCTCGCACAGCGACTTGAGGTGGCCGTAGAATCTGCCCACTTCCTCCGATTCGGGCTCGGGGAGCACCACGGTCGGGTGGTCCTCGGTTGTGCCGTCCACCGGCCAGGCGGGTTCTCCCGGGGCCGACTTCATCCCCCCGTCGGCATCGTACCAGCTGGCGTATACTCCGGCTGTCGACGTGAAGAGGTAGTGATCCGAGGCGTCCTTGAGCAGTTGTGCCGAGTCACGCACGTGGCGGGGAACGTAGCCCGAATTGTCCAGCACCACGTCCCAGGTCCTGCCCTCCAGGGCCCCCAACTGCCCGTCCCGGTCACCGACGAGCTTCTCGACCTCCGGGAAGAGGTGCGTATTGGTGCGCCCGCGGTTGAAGATGGTGACGGCGTGACCACGCTCGAGCGCGTAACGAACCATGTGCGGCCCGATGAACCCGGTGCCCCCCAGGATCAGAATGCGGAGAGGTTGTGGAGCCGCCTTGTGCTCGCCCGGTCCGACGCGATCCACTTTGCCTAGTTCCAGCTGCGGAGCGACTTGCGATCGATGACCGAACCGCGCTGGATCACGGCGTATATCCGCTTCGTATTCACAATGGACTCGACGGGCGAGGCGTCAAGCACCAGCAATGTGCCCTCGTCCCCCGGCTCGACTCCCCATCGCCGGCCGAGGAAGCGTGCCGCGTCCGTGGTCGCACTGCGCAACGCCGCCCAGGCCGACAGCCCCGCTTCGCCGAGCAGCTCCAGCTCCCGGTGCACCGAGTATCCCTGAAAGACCCCGAAGTTGCCCCCGTCCGTTCCCGTCAGCATCGGCACTCCGGCGGCGGCAAGCTCTCGTACCGCCTCCCGGTTGGGCTCCACCAAAGTGCGCTGCCAGGCCAGCCACCCCTCGAGCTGCGGGTTGATGGTGCCCCGGTAGGCGTCGAGCAGCACCCCCGGTACGGTTTCCACGAGGAGTGGATCGTCCAGGAGCACGGGGTCGTCCAGCATGCGCGCGAATTCGCTCTGTACCGCGAGGGTGGGGATGTGGAAGGTCCCGGCCCGAACGAGAAAGTCGGCCAGGTCCGCCGGCAGCGGGTCCGGGCCCGGCGTGTGCGTGATCGCGTCCGCTCCGGCCTCCGCGGCCTCGCGCACATCCTGCCACGTGCCCACATGGACGACCGTCCTGAAGCCGTGTTCCCGGGCCGTTTCCAGCACGGCCGTCAGTGTGGCCAGGTCGACCGTGGGGAACGATCTGCCGCCGTAGCTCTGGTGGTCGTACACGATCTTCACCACGTCGGGGCCGGAGCCGGCCAGGTCGTTGACCTCTCGACGGGCCTCCTCGGGCGTGTTCACGATGCGCGTTGGAATCCCGTACTCGGAGCAGTGTCCGTCCGTCGCCGTAAAACAGGGCCCGGCCGCGAAAAGCACCGCCCCCTGCCCGCCGTCGTCGCGCTGCCGGTTCCGGAAGCCCAGGATCATCTCCTCCGGGCTGAAGAGGTCGAGGACAAATGCCACGCCGTTGTAGAGGGCGGCGTTGGCGGTCCCCTGGGGGCCGAGCAGCTGGGGCATTCCCGCTGGCGAGTTGTTGCCGAAGGAATGGGTATGCAGATCCGCCAGCGCCGGGATCACGAACCTGCCACCGACGTCGTGGATCTCCCCGGTGAAGCCCGGCGGGACCCCATCGGTGACGCCTGTAACGCGTCCCCCCTCGATCAGGAGGACGCCCCGCTGGGTGGATTCGTCGGCCGGGTTGAGTACAACCGCGTTGGCAAGCGCAAGTTCCTGGGCTGTTGCGGGCGTCGTCACCAACAACAGCGAGCTGGCAAGAGCCACCGTGGCGCACGTGACAGCCCTGCTTCGGAGTCGACCGCCCGCTACGTGACCGCGGGGGTATTCAACACGATCATGCCGGCATGCCACCCAGCCAATGGTCATGGCGGTGGCGGTTGGCAAATGTCCCGCTCCCCGTCGCCGGTCAGCGGAGTTGAAAGGCCAACCCACATGAAAAGTGTGGTGTCCCTTGGTTCGCTCCACTCGACGCTTACATCCAGCTTGGCCTGAAACCCGGCCTGGTAGTCGAATCTCGTCGGCTCGCCGGGGCCTGTGGTGAGGTTCAGCTCCTTGCCGCTCACCGTGTCCTTCGCGCGCAGCGTCCACGACCCGGAATGTCCATCCCACACCTGCACGCACCCTTCGACCGCCAGTCCGGCGACGGGGAATGCCGGGCTCACATACGAAGCCCGTCCACTCTCGACCGGCAGCCGAATCCAGCTCCCGCCGTTTCCGACGGCCCGAAGAAGCGCGCTGACCTGGGCCTGAGCCGGCACGGGCGACGACATGACGGCAACCAGCAGCACCGCGACGCATCCGGCGGACAGGAGGCCGCAGCCCCGTTGTGGAGTGATTCCCTGTCGCAATGGCTTTGCCCCGACCCGGTGACGTTCAGAATGAATGGTTCCCGAACAAGTTAGCGCGACCTGCGCGGTTCCCGGAAGCACCAGCCCGCGAAGAGTTCCGTAACGGTCAGTTGCCTCTTCCGCGCCGCCTCGCCGGTGGCAGGTCCAGAGATCCTCGAATGTCCGAATAGCGGATCCGCTCCCGGCGACCGTCCCTGACCACCAGGTCACCGTCCACATCCCGGACGGACACCCCGCCCGAGCCGACTTCGTCGATGCGCACAGTGCCCCCGACGGCTTCCACCCTGATGCTGCCCGATCCGTCGGACACCACCACGTTGCCGGTAACGCTCTTGATATGGAGGCTACCCGATCCGTCCTCCACCTCGATGTCGCCGCTCACACCCTCGACCCTGAGGCTGCCGGACCCGTCCTCGATGACCACCGAACCCACGTCTCGAAGCTGCATGCTTCCCGATCCGTCCTTGAGATCGACTTCGCCCACACCCTCGATCGTGAGGCTCCCGGAACTGTCCTCGACACGAACGCTTGTGCCCGGCGGGACTTCCACCACCAGGTCTATGCGCGCGTAGTTCCTCCCCCAACCCCCATTTCGGTTCGGGTAGCCGGTCTCGATCCTGTCACCCGACAGGGAAACATCGAGTTCCTCGAACCGGTCCCGATCGGACGCGCACAGCGTGGCCGAGACGCGAATCTCCCCGATCCCGTCCCGTCCCCTTATCGCCAGCGTTCCGGCTCCCGCGTCCACCTCCAGGCTTCCCCGCGCCGCGCCGGTGATCTCGAGTTCATCGCGAAACTCGCACCTGTCCTGCGCCGCCAACCCGGCCGGTACCACGGCCACCGCTCCAAGAACCGCAACCATCGCCGTCCGCTTCGTGCATCCCCTCATGTCCACTCTTCCTTTCAAGAGTCATTCCGGTTGATCTCGTGCCGCCAACACTGCAAGACGAAGGACACGCTCCAAAGGTTTTCCTTGATCCGCGGCGGCCACTGGCGCAGTATCACCTTGTGGCCACCTCGGACCGGTACTCAGGGAGGGTCTTATGACCTGTCGCACGATCGCCACGTTGCTGCTCCTGGGAGGAGCGGCGTGCACTCCGACCACCGAGCGAGCCGGGCAGGACGGCCAGGCCGCCCGGATAGACAAGGCGAAGCTTCACGGCGTCTGGCAGATCATGACGGTCGAGAACCTCGAGACGGGCGAAGTCGACTCGGTCGCGAACCATCGGACCGTCTGGACCCACTACACCGACTCGCACTGGACCTACGTCTGGATGGATGCCGGCCGGGAGGGGAGCACGCCATCCGTGTTCGCCGACCTGACGCCCGAAGACCAGCACGCCGAGAACCGGGCCAAGATGCTGGATGATCAGGGAGAGTGGCGCTTCTGGGGAAGCGGTGGGGAGTGGTGGCTCGACGGAGACGTGATGGGGTACACCAACGTCGTGTCCATCGAGCCGTACCAGGTCCAGATGGGCGGCCTGGAGAAGGTCGCCTATGTGAACGACACGGCATACGCGTACCACACGGTGCCGGAAGCCGGAGAGGCGGTTCTCGAATTCACGCATCGCCGTCTCGACACGATGGGCGAGCTACCCGTGACCCGTCAGGGCGACATCGATCCGGCGGACCTGCGGGGGAACTGGCAGATCATGTCCACCCGAAACGTGACGACCGGTGAGGTGGACGAGGTGTGGGAGCACCGGACGGCCTGGTTCCACGTGACGGACACGCACTGGACGTATGTCTGGATGGAAAAGGGACGGGAAGTCGTCACGCCCGGAGAGCTTGCGAGCCTGACTCCGGAAGACAAGGTGTCGGCCCGCCATGCACAGATCTGGAATGATCGAAACCAACCGGTGTTCTGGGCGAGCGGAGGCACGTACTCGATCCGGGACTCGATGTTCGTCGTGGGACCGAGGGTCCTGTCGATCGAGCCGTTCTGGATCGGGGTGGAGGGCGAAGAGCCGATCACCCGATTGGACCGGGACGCGTACGTGTACCTGTCTCCTCCCCGCGCTGACGGGACCGTCACCGAGACGACCCACCGGAGGATCGACTAGCGCGACAGTTCCGCCTCCACCTCGTCCAGCGCTACGGGCCAGCGCGGGTGGCGCGCGGCCCTGATCCTCTCCAGCGGCCCCGCCACGATCGTCATGAAGGTCGCCGGATCCAGGTACTCCCGCGCTATCGCCTTGACGTTCTCGGCCGTGACGGAACGCACGGCTTCGGGCCATGCCATCAGGAATTCCGTGCTCCCGCGGCGCACATGCTCGACCGCGAATGTCTCGCTCGCACTCGTCGCCAACTCCAGCGACCGCCGCCAGACCGCCTCGACCAGCCACCCCTTGGCGCGTGCAACCTCGTCCTCGGTCACCGGCTCCCGCGGATCGTGCATTCGCTCCAGCTCGTCCAGGCTGTAGCGGACGAGGGGCGCTACAGCCTCGGGGCGCCCGCCCGTGCGGACGAGGAGCAGACCCGTTCCGGACGCCGTCACCGGAATCTCGAAGTCGTCCCGGTTGGCCAGGCCCCGCATTTCTCGCGCGGCGATGTTGAGGCGCTCGGCAAGGATGAAGCGGAGCACCGACAAGGCTGCCCGATCCGCCTCGGCGACGCCCTCGACCGCACGGCCGATGGCGATCCAGCCCTCCAGGCTCGGGACATCCACGGCGTGGAAGCGGCTCGATCCCTGGCCCGACTCGATCGTGGCGGGTTCCCTCGCCGGTTCGCGGCTGGGTGCCCAACCCCGAGTCGCTGACTCCAGGACAGCTTCCACCTCGCCGCGGGGAACGCTTCCTCCGACTCCAAACACCACGCGGTCGGCGCCCAGGGTCCTGGTGGCCAACGCTCCAACCGCGGCCTGCGAGACCGTCTGCCCGGGTTCCGGAGGCGCCAGGGGATACCCTCGTACCCGCCGCTCCAGCTCGACCTTGGGGCGGAAGCCGTCGCCGTCGATCCCGGCCATGGGCATGCTGTAGCCGGGACCCGTCCGGTATTGGCGGATCGTTGCGGGGTTCAGGTCGGGGTTCCGCATGAGCTCAACGAGCAGCTGAAGCCCCGCTTGCCAGTCTTCCGGGAGCACCTGGAGCGTGATGTGGGTGGCGTCGAGTGTCTCCACGGCGTTCAGCGACGTACCCAGCTCGGCGAGACGAAGCGAGAGCGCACGGCTGGTCCGGGCCGCGCCACGTGTCGTGAGGAGCCGGGTCAGGAGGGCCGACGCACCGGCCTCGCCCTCGGCCTCGTGGAGCCGACCGAGGGGCAGGGCGGCGGTGAGGCGCACCAGCGGGTCCGAGGCTGCCGGCAGGATGTACGCCCGTGCGCCGGCCGTCGTCTCGAAGATGGCCTGCCCCGGATGGGGAGGGGTGAATGCGGTGGGTCCGAGTGCGAGCTCCGCCGGAGCTGGCCAGTTGTGCTCGAGGATCGGCCGCGAGCGGCCGGGCAGCGTATCGTCGGCGCTTCCTCCGCACGCGCCCATGGCCAGTACCGCCGAAGCCGCGAGCGCGGTCGAGCCAACCAGCCCCACCCGGGCCGTCCCGACCCGGCCGACTGCGGTCCACCACCGACACCCGACACGCACCCCCGCCCTCATCGCCCGTCTCCAGGCAGCTCGGCCCACAGGAAGTCGAGCCAGCTTGGTCCGCTTCCCTCGGGGGGCGCGGCGCGGGCCACCGCGATCACCCGGTTGGAGGGCACGAAGTAGGTAGCCGCGACATGCTGCACGTCAGCCGCCGTGGCCGCGTCCCTCGCTCCGACCAGGTCCGGCAACACACTCCAGTGGTTCATCGTGTGATGGTGCCCGATCAGGAAAGCGAGCTCCTGCGGATTGTCGAGGAACTCCGCCCACTCGACCCGGAGCCGCTTGTGCGCGCGCGTCATGGCCGCAGAGTCGATCCGTCCCGCCCGGAGGTCGTCCACGGCGGACAGCAACGCCCGCTCGACGGCCGCCAGGTCACCGTCCGCTTCCGCCTGCGCCACCAGGTTGAACGCGCCGGGCGACCCGAAACGGTAGGTATGGATGACCCGGAAGTCGGCGGACGCAGAGGCCGATGTGCCACTCGCCGCCAACCGCTGGCCGGCGATGCCGTGAGGCCCGCTCAGCAGCGCGGCGATGAGATCGAGCACGGGCCGGTCGGGGTGCCCCATGCCCGGGATGCGGTATCGCACGTGGACCTGCGGCGAGAGCGGCTCCGTCCAGTCGAGCCGAACCGATCCGCCGGGCACGGGCTCGGCCTCGACGTCCATGTCGGCCGGGGGCTCGGGCCCTCGGGGCAGCTCGCCGAAGTAGCGTTGCGCGAGCGGTACGATCTGGTCGAGGGTCACGTCGCCGACCAGCACGAGTGTCGCGTTGTTGGGCACGAAGTAGTCGTCGTAGACACGCTGCATCGCGGCCCGGGTGAAGGTCCCGAAGTCGCGAAGATGCCCACCGTCGGGCAGGTAGACGGGGTGGGCCGCGGCGGTGACGCCGTCGATCGCCTCGTTGAAACGGGTCTGTGGCCGGCTCAGCCCCCCGAGGACCTGCTCCAGCACGGTAAAGCGCTGCGCCTCCCAGCCCCGGAGGATCGCGTTGGCCATCCGGTCCGCTTCGAGCCGGAAGAAAAGTTCCAGGTGCTCCCGGGGGAGCGCCATGTTCATCTCCATGTAGTCCTGCTCGGTGCTGGCCGGGACCGGATCCGTATGGCGCGCGTAACCGCCGTGCTGGAGGTACCACTTGTAGGACGTCCAGAAGTCCCGGTACTCGTTGTCCAGATCTTCGAGCTCGTAAAGCCTCTCCCGGAGGGCCCGCATCTCGGGCGTGACCGGCCACCCCAGCTCGTCGAAGAAGACCGCCCGCTCCCGCAGTCGATTGCGCTCCCGGTTTCTGAGCGAGATGAGCTCCTGCTCCGTGTCGTGGATCTCCCGAAGAATGGGCAGCTCGGCGCTCAGGTCGCTGGTGCCGATGGTGGTGGTCCCCTGATGGATGACGTGCTCAAGGAAGTGCGTCATGCCGTGGAGCCCCACCGGCTCCTGCATTGAGCCGACCCGAATCCACAGGTTGGCGGCCACCCGGGGCGTTCGGTGGTCTTCGACGACCAGAATCGTGAAGCCGTTGTCGAGCACATGCTCGTGGACATCGAGCGCCTGGGACGCGGATGGAGAGGCGAGCCCGGATGCCGGCGGGCGCGCGGGCGGTGACTCCGTCGAATCACCTTCCCGCGGTGGGGCCAGGGCAGCTATTCCGCTGACGCAGATGACAACGAACAGGGTTCTCATTGCCGGGACCCCTTCTTTGCACGTGGCCAGGCATGCCCCCAGGGAGGCGGGCGCGTGAACTCCGGCTAGCCTGGCACGCGGGCCGTGGCGAGCAGGTGGTCGACATGGTGGGCTTCAGGACAGCGGCGGGCGCTGGTCTCCAGCTGTACCGTCATGTGTTGGATGTCGAATTCCTCGTACGCGACGTCGCGGACCCGGTCCAGCAGGGAGTGATGGCCCCCGTCGGTCTCATAACCGGGTTCCACCAGCATATGTGCGGTCAGCGCGACGTATCCCGGCGACAGGGTCCAGCAATGGACATCGTGAATCACGGTCACCCCTTCGAGTCCCTCGAGCCGATGGCAGAGGGCGTAGAGATCGACGTTCTCCGGAGTCCCCTCCAACAGCACGTCAACAACCCCGGACAGCAGACGCCACGTGCTCATGAGGATCAGGACACCGATCAAGACGCTGACGACCGGATCCGCCACGTGCCAGCCGAACGCCCAAACGAGCACTGCCGCGACGACGACGGCGACGGAGCCCATCAGGTCGGTGATCATGTGCTGAAAAGTGCTTTCGAGGCTCTCGTTCTCTTGCGTGGCCCCGTGCAGAATCCAGACAGCCGAAATGTTGACCACCAATCCGATCGATCCCACGATGAGCAGGAGGCTGCCCTGCACTTCGGGAGTTTCCGAGAAACGGCGGTATGCCTCGATGAAGACCAGGACGGAGATTCCCCACAGCGTCAATGCGTTGATGAGCGCGGCGAGAACCCCCGCACGGTGGAAGCCGTAGGTCCGCTCCGCCGTAGCAGCTCTCCCCGAGGCCCGCATGGTAACAAGTGCGAGCACGATGAACACGGCATCGGTGAGCATGTGTCCGGCGTGGGCAAGAAGCGCCAGGCTGCCCGCGACGAAGCCCGCCACGATTTCGACGACCAGATACCCGACGATCAACACCAGCGCTGCGGTGAGACTCCGTTTGCCTGCGCGCTGCGACTCGTCGGAGCTTTCGGGAAGACCTTGCGGTCCGTGTGAATGATCCAGGTGATCCCGTCCGGGACCGAAGCTGCCGGAGTTCGTCAACGTGACCTACCTCCCCCGCGATGACGGGCGGAGCGAGTGGACAGGTGAGCATGAGTACGCAGGCGCAATGATACCAACCGCCCCCCGGGGCACGCAACAATGCCACGATGCGCGATGGATGAATTGCGACAATTCTGTCCCGGCGGGCGACGATGCTGTAGTATGTGTTACCAAGCGTGCAGGACAGCACTGTAGTCGGCGTAGAGAATGTCCCACAAAAGATCCGGCGGCGAGAGGTGGCCGCGGGATCGTCTGCCGGGACCGGGAGGAATTGATGAGATCGTCGGGAATGCGGGCGTTGCTGGCCTTGGTCCTTTGCAGTCCTTTCCTGTTGCCGACACCCCTTCTCGGCCAGGGCGAGGTTCGACGACTATCGCTCCGCGAGGCCATGCAATCGTTTGCCGAGAACAGTCTCGAATTGAAGATCGCGCGATCCGAGGCCGCCGGACTCACGGGGGCGGCCCTGCAATCCCGTGCCTACTCGAACCCCGCGATATCCTTTAGCCGTGACGACCTCGGACATGAGTCAGAGAAGTTCTGGGAGGAGACCTTCCTTCTGGTTCAGCAGGTGGAATGGCCCGGCAGGACCGCCGCTCGCGGACGGGTCGCCACTCATACGATCGGCGCAGGCGCGGCCCGCCTCCTCGCCGACTCGATCGAACTGGCCTTCGTGGTGCGTGAGGCGTATGCGCAAGCCTGGTTCGAGGAACAGGCCGAACAGGTCGTGCGGCAGACCGCATCGGTGATCCGAGGGGTGGCCGAGGACGCTGAAACCCGCCTGGAAGCGGGTGACATTTCGGCCTACGAAGCCCGGCGCCTGCGCCTCGAGCGGGTGCAAGCCGAACAGGCGATGGCCGAGGCGGCACTGCGCGCCCGCGACGCCCGCAGGAGGCTGGCCACGCTCATCGCCCCCGGAGCCGGGACAGAGGAAATCGGGCCGTCCGAAGGTATGGACGGAGTACCCCCGATAGTGACCCGGGAGACTGCCTTGGGCGCCTTGCCCGGGAGACCGGATCTACAGGCCGTGGCCAGGGAGTTGGACGCCGCCCGCGCCGGAGAGCAGGTCGCCCGGAGCAGTTGGATTCCCGACCCGACCGTGGGTCTGGGATACCGGCATCACCTGGACGGATTCGCCGGCGCCAGCATCGCGCTTGACCTCCCGTTCCCCCTCTTCGACCGGGGGACCGGAACCAGGCAGGAGGCCGCCGCCCAGAGTTCCGGCGCGGCCTACCGCCTCGATCTCAGGCGGCGACTGGCCCGGTATGATTTGATGGCCGCTTCGGACCGATATGACTCCGGCCGCGCGCGACTCGAAGCGGCGGCACCGGAACTGCTCGTCGACGGCGAGGCGCTGCTGGCTTCGGCCACGGCGGCCTACGCCGAAAACGAAATGACGCTCCTGGAACTGCTTGACGCAGCGGGGGCGTTTCAGAACGCCCGTTTGAGCGCAATGTCGCTGAGGTTGGAGGCCTGGGTCGCCTACTACGACCTGCTTCGCGCAATGGGTGGAACCCCGGAGGAAGTGCCATGAAGTGGAGAAGCACGGAGCCACTCGTGCTCGGCGCGGTGTTGGCCCTTGGGATTTCCGGCTGCGGCCAGGGAACCGACGCCGAGGCCGACCTGGCGGCTCACGATCCACACGGAGGAGGAGGATCGTTCACGCAGATGTCGGACGGGATCGAAGTCTTCGCCATATACCCGCACCAGATTCGCGGTACGGAAAGCGAAGAGCCTTGGGAGATCCACTTCACCTGGGTGGAAGGCTGGCAGCCGGTTGCGGACGCGAGCGTCACGCTCGTTTTGTACGGGCCTCCCGGAGCTCGCCAGGAGATCGAGGCCGAGCCCGAGATCCCGGGCGTGTACCTCGCGTCGCCCACGTTGCCGGTGGAGGGACATTGGCACGCCAGCTTCGTACTGTCGGCCGGGGAACGTGACTACACGATGGAGGCGGGCGAGTTCGAGGTCTTCGCGGACGAAGAGGCGGTCCACGCACACGCCGGACACGGGCACGCGGGGGACGAAGCCGATGCACATGCGGGACACGACCACGGGGAGGCCGAGGTCGACACACATGCGGGACACGACCACGCCGAGGACGAGGCCGATACACATGCGGAAGACGACCAAGCCGAGGACGAAGTGGTGGAAGATGTCCCCGTCGACGCGCCCGCTGCCGGATTGATCAACCTGTCCAAGGAAGAGCAGTGGTCGATTCCGTTCGCCATCGCAGTGGCTGAAGAGCGTGCAATACCGGCCTCGATCCCGGCTGCAGGTGAATTGGTAGCCCCTCCGGGAGGTCTCGTGCACGTTTCGGCTCCGGTCGCGGGGCTCGTTCAGGTCGATGGCCCGCAGATCGGGCCGGGTGATTTCGTCCGCGCCGGACAGCTGCTGGCACTGATCGCGCCGATCAGCCTCGACAACTCGTATGCGCGGACGCGCGCAGACGTCGTGGCGGCTCGGCTCGAAGCCGACAGGGCGGAACGCCTTTTCGAGGCCGGCGCCATACCGGCGCGGAGGCTGGAGGAGTCCAGGCGGAATCTCGAGGTCGCGACGGCCGCCTTCGAAGCCATCGGCGGAGTGCCGGCCGGCGTTGACGACGACGGCGACCCGACCCACTACCGCCTTCGCAGCCCGATCGACGGCGTGGTTGCGGTTCGCGGTGTGGCGCTCGGGGAACAGGTCGAGGTCGGGGGACACGCCTTCACGATCGTGAATTCCGCCACACTGTGGTTTGTCGCGAGGGTGCCCGCACGCCATGCGGCCGAAACGCCCCGGATCCGCGGCGCCTGGTTCACCGTCGAAGGCGGTACGAGCAACTACACGACGAGCCGGGTCCAATCGGTGGGGAACATGATCGACCCGGCAAGCCGTACGCTCGCCGTCCGGTTTGCGGTCCAGAATCGTGACGGGGTCCTCAAGCTGGGAATGCTGGCCGAAGGACATATCCTGCTCGGCGAGCCCGTCGGGGGCGTCGCGGTCCCCGCTTCGGCAATCCAGGACGAGAACAACCTCCCGGTGGTCTACGTCAAGCTCACCGGGGATACCTTCGAGCGCCGCGTCGTCGAAACGGGTCCCTCGGATGGGACCTGGACGATCGTCACGGCCGGAATCGACTCCGGCGAGCATGTCGTCACTGCAGGAGCCTACCAGGTCAACCTCGCCGCGCTCGGCGTCGTCGCGCCGGCGCATGATCATGCCCACTGACGAAGTCCAGATGAACGAACCCGAGCGACGCGGCATCCTCGATCACATCGTCGGCGCTTCCCTCAATAATCCCTTCCTCGCGCTGATCTTCGCGATGGGGCTCTTCGTGGGCGGCAGCTGGGTTGCCGCCACCTTTCCGGTCGACGTCTTTCCCGACCTGACCGCTCCCACCGTGACGGTGGTGACCGACGCCCACGGGCTGGCACCGGAGGATGTGGAGCCGTCGATCACCTTCCCGATCGAGACAGCGCTGAACGGCGCGCTCGGCGTCCGGCGGGTTCGCTCGAAGTCTGCCCAGGGGATCAGCGTCGTGTGGGCGGATTTCGAATGGGGTACGGACATCTACCTCGCGAGACAGATCGTGGGTGCGAGGCTCCAGTCGCAGTCGCTCGACCTTCCGGAAGGGGTGGATCCGCCGGTCCTGGCCCCAATCAGCTCCATAATGGGCGAGATCATGCTGGTCGGCATGAATGCGCCCCAGGAGCGACTCATGGAGGCGCGCACTACGGCGGACTGGATTGTCCGGCGGAGGCTCCTGGCGGTACCCGGCGTCTCGCAGGTGGTCACGCAGGGCGGGGACGTGCGCGAATACCAGGTTCTGGTCGATCCGCAGCGACTGCTGGCCTATCAGGTGGGGCTCGAGGACGTGCTCGCCGCGATCGAGGGGTCCAGCGAGAACGTGGCCGGAGGGATCTACTGGTCGAGCGGGCGAGAGATCCTGATTCGCGGAATCGTGCGTCCTTCGAGCATCGAGGACATCGCCGTTACCGTGGTGACGACACGTGACGGAGTGCCGGTTCTAATCGAAGACGTGGCCGAAGTGCGCATCGGTCCCAAGATCACGTACGGGACCGGCTCCGTGAACGGGGAGTCGGCGGTCATCCTCTCGATCCAGAAGCAGGCGGGTGCGAATACGCTGGAACTGACCCGCAGGGTCGATGCCGAGCTGGACCGGATCGAGAGCGAGCTGCCGGAGGGGATCACCTTCGCGCGGAATATCTTCCGGCAGGCCGACTTCATCTCCCTCGCAGTGGACAATGTGATCCTCGCGCTCCGCGACGGCGCGTTCTTCGTGATCGCCATCCTGCTGCTGTTCCTGTGGAACGTGCGAACCACCCTGATATCCGTGGTCGCCATCCCCTTGTCGCTGGCTTTGGCGATCATCGTGATGCGCGCCATGGGGGGCACGGTGAACACCATGACGCTGGGCGGCATGGCCATCGCGATCGGGGCCCTGGTCGACGACGCGATCATCTTCGTCGAGAACGTCCACCGACGACTCCGCGACAACCTCCGCCGGCCACCCGGCGAGCGAATCGCGACCCTGCCGCTCATTCGCGGCGCCGCGAGCGAGATACGGGACCCGATCCTGAATGCTACCCTCATCATTACCATCGTCTTCGTCCCGCTGTTCTTCCTGACCGGCGTCGAGGGCCGCATGCTCAAGCCGCTCGGGGTGGCATACATCATCAGCATCCTGTCGTCGCTCGTCATTGCGGTATCGGTGACCCCCGCACTGTCGTATCTGCTTCTGCCAGCCGACCGCTCGGTGAGGAGGAGAAAGGAGCCGTGGCTGGTCCGGGGACTCGAGTTCCTCTATTCCCGGATCCTGAACCGGGCACTCCGACGTTCGGGGGCCGTCCTGATCGGGGCGGGGCTCCTCCTGGCCGCTACCCTGGCGGTGGTCCCGACCCTCGGCCGCGAGTTTCTGCCCGAGTTTCAGGAGGGCTCGCTGACGATCGCAATCATTACCGTCCCCGGGACTTCGCTGGAGGAATCCGACCAGATCGGCAGGCGTGTGGAGCGGCGGCTGCTCGGGGTACCCGGAGTCCTCTCGACCGCGCGACGCACGGGCCGCGCCGCGCTGGACGAGGAAGCGCAGGGAGTCAACACCTCGCATGTGGAAGCCCAGCTGGACCTGACCGGCCGCGAGCTCGCCGAAGTCATGGCCGAAGTGCGCGCGGACCTTATGGGGATTCCGGGAACCAGCATCACGGTGGGGCAGCCGATCGGCCACCGCATCGATCACATGCTCTCGGGCACGCGCGCCGCAATCGCCATCAGTCTTTTCGGACCCGATCTGCGAGAGCTGCGCGAAATCGCCGGGCAGATCGAGGTGATTGCCCACGAAGTCGAGGGTCTGGTTGACATCTCCGTAGAGCAGCAAGCGGAGGTGCCGCAGCTCCAGGTTCGGGCGAACCGGCGTGCGATGGCCCGCTACGGAGTAAGCCCCGGGGCGCTGGCGGACGCGGTGCATATCGCGATGCAGGGCGAGGCCGTGTCCATCGTTCGAGAAGGAGAGCGGACCTTCGATCTGGTTGTGCGCTATGCCGACCACTACAGGACCGATCCCGAAGCCATTGGCCGCGCTCCGATGGCGACCCCGGCCGGGCCCACGGTCCCCCTCTCCCAACTCGGCTCGGTAGTCCAGGCGCGGGGGCCGAACATGATCACGCGGGAGAATGTGTCGCGGAAGATCGTCGTCAGCGCCAACGTGGCGGAACGCGACGTCATCGGGGCCGTGACCGAGCTTCAGGGGCATATCGCAGCCGACCTGGACCTTCCGGCGGAGTACTACCTGCAGTACGGGGGGCAGTTCGAGAGCGGCCAGGCTGCCACGCGCCGGATCACCGTACTGTCGCTGTTCTCGATCGGGGCGATCTTCATGATCATGTTCCGCGCCTTCGGGAGCTTCAGAACAGCCATGTTCCTCATGGTGAATCTGCCGCTAGCTCTGACGGGGGGCGTGATCGCGGTGTTGCTCATCGGCGGAACGGTGAATGTCGCCACGCTCGTTGGCTTCATCACGCTCTTCGGAATCGCCGTGAGGAACGGCATGCTCCTTGTGAGCCGCTATCAGGACCTGTGCAAGTCCGGAGTTTCGCTCCCGGACAGCATCCGGCGCGGCTCGGTGGAGCGTCTCAGTCCCATCTTGATGACCGCCCTGACGGCAGGGCTCGCGCTCATCCCGCTGGCAATGGGGATCGGCGAGCCGGGGAAGGAGATTCAGGCGCCGCTGGCAGTGGTTGTTCTCGGCGGCCTGCTGACCTCCACCCTCCTCAACATGGTGGTCGTACCGGCTCTCTTCATGCGCTGGGGACGAATCCCCGTGGGTGAGCCCTCGCGAACGGCAACGTCCTGACGAGAAGACCCCGTCCGCACAGAGCGCCGCGTCCTCAGCTGCCTCGTTCGAGGCGCCAGACGTCGACGTGGTCGAGGTCGAGGCTGTCCCGCCGGATCGTGAGCAGGTAGTCGGAACCGAACGCCGGAACGACGTATTCCCTGCGGGGGGGCGCGGCAACGCTGCCAAGCAGCTTGCCCTCGGTATCAAAGACCTCCCAGCGGTTTCCGGCCGTGCGCACGACCTCCACCCAGAGTTTGCCGTCCGGAGCGACAAAGAGATCCTCGATGAACGGTTTCGCATCCGGCCGCGTCGGCTCCCTCGGGTCGCACGAGGCGCCCGGTCTGGTCGCCAGCCACTCGTAGTACTCCTCGTTGGCCGCCCTCCACTCGTCATTGCCGAACGATTCGGCCGGCAGCGGCCGCTCGATCACCCGGAGAACCTCGGCGCCATCGTTCCTCGTGACGAAGATGCGGTAGTCGCTGGTGAGCGCCGAATACAGGACGCCGCCCGGTCCCGGATGTTGCAGAAACCGCGGAGCGAAGGGAACCACGAAGAGGGCGCGGCTACGGTCGTACCGGCACTCGATGTACGCCGGAGGGCCGCTTGACGGCCCGCGCAACGATGCCAGCGTGTCGCCCGTCTGGCCGCGACTGTTCAGACCGATGTAGCGATTCTCGAGATCGCGCCGGAACACCTCGTCCGGGCCGACGGAATACAGGCGGAGAACATCGGGGGGACCGGTGACACCAGTCTGCGTGTTCCGCTGCCCGAGCCATTCGCCCTCCGCCGACCACTCGCCGATCCGGCCCTGCTCGGGATCGAAACTCAGGAGCCGGTCACCCGCCCACGCCAGCGAATTGAGGCTCTGGAACTCGCCCGGCCCCTCGCCTTCCCGGCCGAACGTGCGCAGGTGGGCACCGTCCAGCCCAAAGACCCTCACTTCGCGGTTGCGGCCATCCGCCACGAAGATCTCGTCGTCCGGTCCGAGCGCGACGCTCGTCACACGGCCGAACTCGTCGGGCGACCCCGTGTCGGTCAGGGTCTTCGGTCCGATCGAGACAACCAGATCGAGGCGTGCCGACGGCGGCGGGCCGGTGTTGGCGACGGGGGTGACGCCCTCGTAGTCGATCATGAAGTCGGGGGCGGGCGCGCCATCCTGGACGCAGGCGGCGGCGAGGATGAGTGGCATGAAGGGGATGACCCGGCTGCAGGCGGGACCGTCCGTCATGGTATTCCCTCCTTCCAGCCCATGGGCCGGGGTGACGAAAGCAGGCTCCTCGACGTTACAGTACGGGAATTCCGGCGGTACGGGTTTCCCGGCCTCGAGATCGTGGAAGCACGGCACCCCCCGGACCCGCGGTGGAGGACCATGTGACGGGACCGGCGCGGCCGCCTCCGGCTCGACGCCATCCGAATCCCCTCCCGTCCGTTCGCTCACGCTCAACGGACGGGGTGGGATTGACCTCCAGGTCGGCTCCCGCCGCCCCTCCCCGTCCTCCCCCCCGCCCCCCCGGGCCCGCCCGCCTCCGGCTCGACGCCGTCCGAATCCCCTCCCGTCCGTTCGCTCACGCTCAGCGGACGGGGTGGGATTCGAACCCACGCGGGCAGATGCCCACACGATTTCCAGTCGTGCGCCTTAAGCCACTCGGCCACCCGTCCAAAATTCCTGGCAAAATCGGGGCGCCCGGATTCGAACCGGGGACCTCTGCGACCCGAACGCAGCGCTCTACCGGACTGAGCCACGCCCCGTGACTACCGGGTCCATCCATGAGGGAAGTGATCCGAGCGGAGGCGGAGGGACTCGAACCCCCATGTGCTTGCGCACGCCGCATTTCGAGTGCGGTGCCTTACCAATTAGGACTACGCCTCCTGTATCCGAAGCCGATTGTGAGACATGGGCGGGGACGCCTCCGGCTCGACGCCGTTCGTCTCCGGCGTTCGCCCCTCCGGTCGTCTCCGGCGTTCGCACCTCCCGGTGCGCCCGCCTCCGGCTCGACGCCGTTCGTCTCCCACTACCTCGGTTCGCTGACGCTCACGGAGGGAGTGGGATTCGAACCCACGTGGTCACAGGGACCAACGCCTTAGCAGGGCGCCGCTTTTAGCCGCTCAGCCATCCCTCCAAGTAGCCCCGCCTGGGCTCGAACCAGGACTCTTCTGATCCAGAGTCAGACGTGTTGCCAGTTACACCACGGGGCTAGTGCCATATCGAGAGCCACCGGTCGGACTCGAACCGACGACCCCGTCATTACGAGTGACGTGCTCTACCAGACTGAGCTACGGTGGCGATATCTGCTTCGGGCGGCAAGCTACGCGCTTGACAGCCCCTGGAAGAAATCCATGGAGCCGAGGGGAGTCGAACCCCTGACCTCAGCGTTGCGAACGCTGCGCTCTCCCAACTGAGCTACGGCCCCGAAATGACCAAATGGGCGCGACAGGACTCGAACCTGTGACCTCCACGATGTCAACGTGGCACTCTAACCAGCTGAGCTACGCGCCCTGCCATCAATGCGCCCGGGAGGACTCGAACCCCCAACCCCCTGATCCGTAGTCAGGTACTCTATCCAATTGAGCTACGGGCGCCCTGCCGAAAACTCCTGAATGCCCACGACAGGACTCGAACCTGTACGTCCTTTCGAACACTGGTCCCTCAAACCAGCCTGTCTACCAATTCCAGCACGTGGGCGCTCGCCGTTCCACTTCGAGTGCTCGGGGAGGGACTCGAACCCTCACGGGGTTAACCCCCACAGGATCCTGAATCCTGCGCGTCTACCAATTCCGCCACCCGAGCCTTCCAGCGTACCGGTCCATCACAATGGAGCCGAGGGGAGTCGAACCCCTGACCTCCTGAATGCCATTCAGGCGCTCTCCCAACTGAGCTACGGCCCCAGCAGTGCGAACATGAACGAACAATCCGCGCCAGCGTACCGCCCGCAAGCGGGATGCGCCCGGCGGACCGCCAGGAAAAACTCGTTCCACGACCCAGGTTTTCAACCAACGTCCAGCGGGGCTGACGGGACTCGAACCCGCGGCCTCCGGTGTGACAGACCGGCACTCTAACCAAACTGAGCTACAGCCCCATTTTTCTTGCTTGGCCAGGTCAACCCGACCGATACCCTCACGGGGAATCGAACCCCGATCTCCACCTTGAAAGAGTGGTGTCCTAACCGTTAGACGATGAGGGCAAGACTCCGTACAGGCCCGGAGGGACTCGAACCCCCAACCGCCGGTTTTGGAGACCGGTGCTCTACCAAATTGAGCTACGGACCTGGATTCTCCAATGGCCAGGGACGGAATTGAACCGCCGACACCGCGATTTTCAGTCGCGTGCTCTACCAACTGAGCTACCTGGCCCATCGCCAACTGTCCCGACAAAAACCGACCGGGTCAATTCCGGCTCCGGACTCGTCGGGAGTCCGTACCGGACGACCTGGCCGATTCGCGCAGTCCGCTACCACGAACCGCTACGCCAGAAACGCCGCGCGAGGCGGCGTTCCGGGCCTGGATGCAATCATAGCGGGGGCGGGATTCGAACCCGCGACCTTCGGGTTATGAGCCCGACGAGCTACCAGACTGCTCCACCCCGCAACAAGATCTGAAAGTTATGAATTCTTTCAGCGAGCGTCAACACGGTCCTACGCTTCCGTCACGCTCGCTCCCAGGCGGCGGCAGTACCGGTCGATCCACCGGTTCGAGAAGCCCAGCACCCTGGCGCGACGGGTGATGGCCTCCACTTCTCCGCGTGTCATCTTGGTCTCGCGGGCGAGCACGTTCAGGTTGCCCCGGCTGAGAGCCAGGGTGCGCACCGCAAACAGGAGCGGAAGCAGACAGAAGAGACGGACCCGGTGGTGCCGTCGTGGAATCAGGCGGATGTATGCCCGGGCCGCGGCAAGGTGGCGGTCCGCCTTCTCCACGAGCCGGCCGAGAACCGCCATCGCCGCGCCCTGGTTGGCCGGGTCGAACAGCTCACCGACGGGTATGTGCGGTGCGGGAAGAAAGGCGATCGGCACGTACACCCAGCCCCGGTCGCGGTCCTCGTGCAATCCGCGGATGACGTTCACCGTCTGGAGCGCCAGCCCGAACTCGCGTCCGAGTGCCATCATCCGTTTCTTCTCGCTCCCCACTCCCCGGAGCCGGAGCACAAACAACTCGGTGAGCAGGTGGCCGACCCGGCCGGCGACTTCGTGCATGTAGTCGTCGAGGTCGGCCTCGGTGCGGAAGACCGGGCCGCGCTGGGTCCAGCGCGCCATCCCGCCACTCGACTCACGTACCCGGCGCACCAGGATCTCCCGGGCCGCGGACGCCAACCGGTCCAGTCCCTCCAGCACGGTAGCGGCATGCCGGGCGACAAACGCGTCCGGCGTGTCCTCCTCCGCCTCTCCCAGCCGGTCGATCAGGGCATCCCGGTCGCCACTGCCATCGAGCACGCGGCGCCACTCCTCGAGCAGAACGACCTTCTCGTCGTCGCCGAGTTCCTGATTGTCCTCCAGATAGTCCGACACGCGGAGGAGAAGGTACGCGACCGTGATTTCCCCCCGCAGCGGTTCGGGGAGGATCTCGATTCCAACCGCGAAGGTGCGGCTCGACCGGACGAGGAGTTCCTGAAGGGTGGCCAGTTCTAAGTCACCAACTGATTGATTTCGCCGTGTGGACGTGATCGGGCATGCTGTTTGGCCGAACGGGTGCTGTTCCGGCTTCGTCGGCAGGGACACGCCGACTCCAATATATAGCTTTCCGACACTTGGCATGCTGATTGGCACCCATCCGGGCACTGGGCGCTGGCCGCCGGGGCCATTGCGCGCCTTCGCGCGGAGCCGTACACCTAATCCCCATGGAACGGGCGACCATGAATCCCACGAAAACCGACCCCGGCGCGAGCGCGCAGTGAATCGCGGGGGTCACGTGACAGACCGCAAGGGCCCGATTGCTTTCATGGCGGGCAATCCCATAGCGGCGAATCTGCTGATGGCGTTCTTCCTGTTCGCCGGTCTGTTCGCCGCGGGCGACCTGGTTCAGGAAACGCTCCCCGACGCCTCGCTGGAACTCGTTCAGGTCGTGGTGCCCTATCCCGGCGCCGCCCCGGAGGAGGTCCAGCGGGCCATCGTCCGCAAGATCGAGGAAGAGATCGGGTCGGTCGATGGCGTGCAGAGGATCGAGACGTCCGCTGCGGAGGGACTCGGATCGCTGATCGCCGAATTCAAGACGGGCACGGACATTGGCCGGGCCCTCAACGACGTCAAGGCGAGGGTGGACCGAATTCCGAGCTTCCCCGCCGGGGCCGAACGACCCGAGGTCCGCGAGGTCACGAACCGGCAAAGCGTCATTCGGCTGCTGGTGCACGGCGACGTGCCGGAACGGGTACTCAAGGAGATGGCGTACCGCATCGAGGACGGGATTGCTCTGCTCCCCGAGGTGTCCTATGTGGAAACGAGCGGCGTTCGGGACTACGAGATCTCGATCGAGGTGCCGTCAAATCGGCTGCGTGCCCTAGGCCTCACTCTGGAGGACATCGCCAACGCCGTCCGGCGCGGCTCGCTGGAACTGTCCGCGGGCAAGATTTCGACCGGCGAGGAAGAGATCCGCGTCCGCACGATCGGCCAGAACTACGACCAGTACGACTTCGAGGAGATCATCGTCCTGACACGCCCCGACGGCACGTCGCTACGCGTTGGGGATATCGCCGACCTGCGGGACGGCTTTGCCGACACCGAGCTGATCTCTCGCTTCAACGGCAACCGGGCGGTGCGCGTGGACGTGTCCCGGACCGCCGACGAGCAGGTGTTGGAAATCTCGGAGGCGGTGCGAGCCTATCTGGCTTCCGAAGTGATTCCCACGCTCCCCGCGGGCGTCGGGGTCGAGATATGGAGGGACGACACGACGCTGGTCGGCAGCCGTTTGGCGCTCTTGTTCGAGAACGGGCTCCTTGGCCTCGTGCTTGTCTTCCTGGGGCTGGCTCTGTTCCTGGAAATCCGGCTTGCCTTGTGGGTTGCAGCGGGCCTGGTGGTCTCGCTCGTCGGCACGTTGTGGGTCATGCGAATCCTGGGCATCTCCATCAACATGTTCTCGATGCTGGCCCTGGTGCTCGCGTTGGGGATCGTCGTGGACGACGCCATCGTGGTTGGCGAGAACATCTTCGCGGAACGGAAGAAGGGCCGTGGCGGACTTGCGACCGCCATCCGTGGCACGAGGCGGATCAGCGGTCCCGTCATCTTTTCGGTGTTGACCTCGATCACAGCATTTTGCGCCTTGCTGGCCGTACCGGGACCCTCCGGCAAGATGATGCGCAGCATTCCGGTCGTGGTCGTCATCATCCTCTGCATTTCTCTGGTGGAGTCCCTGCTGATACTGCCACGGCACCTTTCGCATCTGCCGCCGCACGGCACACGGGCCACAACCGCGGTCGGCCGATGGCTTGCGCGTATTCAGGGAGCCGTGGACAGGGGCCTGAAGCGTCTCGTCGATGGTCCGCTGGACCGGGGGCTCCGGCTCGCCACCGACCATCCGGGCATTGTGCTCGCCGGGAGCACGGCCGCGATCGTGCTGTCGTTGACCCTGGTTTCATCCGGGTTCATCAGAGTGGAATTCCTCCCCCAGGTCGAGGGGGATGTCGTGGCCGCCAACTTCGAACTTCCCACCGGGACGCCCGGCGAGCGGACCGCGGAAGTCGGTGCACGACTGGAGGCGGCGGGACATGTCGCCGCGGCACGATTGTCGGAGGGAAGACTTGAGGGCGACGTGTCAGCCCGCTGGAAAACCACCGTGACCGTGGGCGAGCCCGCGGAGCTGTACAATCCTCTTCGCGGCGACCGGACGACACCACCGCGCGGCCATGTCGGAGCTGTCCAGTTCGCACTCCCGGATGCGGGAGGCGACGTGACCGCCAGCGACTTCGAGCGCGCGTGGCGAGAAGAGGCGGGAACGCTGCCGGGAGTCAAATCTCTCGTCTATTCGTCGGGCGTACTCGAACTGGCGCTCCCCGTGCACATGGAGCTTTTTCACCCCGACCCGGTCACACTTGGTCGTATCGCCGAGGACTTCGTGGCGGCGTTGAGCAACGTTGACGGCGTATTCGGCATCCGGAGCAATCGGGACGACGGCTTTCGTGAACTTCAACTGGAGCTCAAGCCCCAGGCCCGTACCCTCGGACTGACGCTGGACGACCTGGCACGCCAGGTGCGCTCCGCATTCTTCGGCAGCGAAGCCCTCAGGGTGCTGCGCGGCCGCGAGGACATGCGAGTGTATGTCAGGCTCCCGGCAGCGGAGCGGAATTCGGTGGCCGACATCGAACGCTACAACGTCCGCACGGCGCAAGGCTCGGAAGTCCCCCTCGGACAGGTTGCGTCCGCACACTTCACCCGGTCGTCCACCGCGATTCACACGGTCGACGGTCAACGGGTCATCGCGGTCACGGCCGGTGTCGATTCCAGGGTCACCAACGCCCAGCAGGTCAACGCCACCCTGGAGCGCGAGATCCTGGTGCCGCTCGCGGCCGACAACCCCGGATTCAGCTACGCCTTCGGCGGCGAGCAGCGTCAGCAGCGACAGACGGTCGAAGCACTGTCGGGCTCAGTGATCATCGTCTTCATGATCATGTTCGCATTGCTGGCCATCCCGTTCGGATCCTACACTCAGCCACTCATTGTCATGGCCGCCATTCCCCTGGGATTCGTAGGCGCAATCCTGGGGCACCTGCTGCTGGGGCTCAGCTTCGGCTTCATGTCCATCCAAGGGCTCGTCGGCTGTTTTGGGGTCGTCGTGAACGACTCGTTGGTCATGATTAATTTCATCAACGAAAAGAGAGACGGCGGGCTTGAAGTCCGGGAGGCCATCATCGTCGGCACCAAGGCACGCGTCCGAGCCATACTGCTGACATCCGTGACGACGTTTCTGGGCGTGGCCCCCCTTGTTTTCCAAACGGACCCCGCGGCCCAGCACCTCGTCCCGGTGGCAGCGGCCCTGGCCTTTGGCGTTCTCGTCGCGACTCCCCTTCTCATGCTGGTTGTTCCCGCCCTCATGATGTTACAAGCCAATTTCGGGGCGGGGCTGCGTGCCCGCGTTGCCCGTAGCGCATCCCGATTGCAGTTGGGTCAACCAACCTGACGGAAGCATCCACATCCGGTCGCTGGCCCGGCACCGTGTTATCTTGGGTGGTCAGGACGAGCACGCTACTGGCTCGACAGCTACGGTAGACAGGCGGGCAGGAACCGATGGCAGAGAAGCTTTCCCCGGAAGAAGTCGAGAATTGGGCGGCTGTCCATCCCAGGTGGAAGCACCATGACGACGCGATACGCAAGACGTTCACCTTCGACACCTTCCGTAGCGCGATCGTATTCGTCAACCGCGTCGCGACCATCGCCGACGAGGTGCACCACCACCCCGACATCACAATCCGGTACGACAGGGTCTCGCTCAGGCTCTGGTCACACGACGCGGGCGGGGTGACGGAGAGGGATCTGAAGCTGGCTGAGCGGATCGACTTCGCGACGTCAGCCCGCTGAACGGATCACCGCAACCAGAATCTCCAGACCCCGTTCAAGTTCTTCCCGGGTGAGCGTGGCCGGCGGGGTCAGCTCCACCACATCGCCCGCCTCGCCCGCCGGCAACACGATCAAGCCACGTTCCAGCGCGCGCTCCGCAACTGCCGCGCCGGCCCCAACCGGCTCCCCCGCCCTCGCTCGCAGCTCGATCCCCAGCATCAGGCCGCGGCCTCGCACGTCCACGACTTCGTCGCAACCGTCCAGGCTCGCCACCAGGTAGTCGAGGGCCTCCCCCCCCAACCGCCTCGCGCGCTGCACCAGGTCCTCCGCCTCGACCGCCGCCAGGAAGCCCAGTCCCCCCGCGCAGCTCAGTGGATGGCCCAGAAACGTGCTCGTGTGAATCGCCTCGCCGGTTGACGGGGGCCACGCATCCATGACCGTCGCGGGACCAAGACAGGCCGAGATTGGCATGCCACCCCCCAGAGCCTTGCCCAGGCAGACAAGATCGGGAACGGCACCATCGCCGAAGGACGCCAGGAGGTGACCCGTGCGCCCCATTCCCGTGAAGATCTCGTCCGCGATCAGGATGGCGCCGCCCGCCCTCGCCCGCTCCCCCAGCTCCTTCAGAAACCCGCGCGGCGGCACGCGCACACCCGCTCGCCCCTGGATGGGCTCCACGATTACCGCCCCGACCGGAACCGGACTCGCCGCAGCAAGAAGCTCGCTGACGGTGTCCAGCGCCTGCTTCGCCCCGCTCCGGGACGACGGGAAGGGCACGAAGTGGACATGATCGGCCAGTCGGTCGGAGAACGGCCGCCGGAAGTGCTTCCGGTGCGTCGTGGCAAGCGCGCCCAGGGTCAGGCCGTGATAGCTCCCTTCGAAGGCGATGACTCCGACGCGTCCGGTGGCGACGTGAGCCGTCTTGAGAGCGGCCTCGACCGCGTCCGAGCCGCTCAGGCCGAGGATACCCCGTGCGTCGGGCCAGGGCATCAGGCTTGTCAGAGCTTCCAGGAACTCAACCTTGACCGCTGGCGGATGGATGTCGCCCATGCCGTGAATCAGCTGTCCGGACTGCTCCCTGACCCGCTCGACGACCCGCGGATGCCGGTGTCCGGCAAAGGCTACCCCGAAGGCGCCGGTCAAGTCCAGATAGACGTTGCCCGCCGCATCACGAACGCCGGCTCCCCGGGCCTGCGTCCAGAACGGCGGAAGTCGCTCGAGAAAGGTGACGTTCCTGGATTCGACTCGCGCCAACCGCCGGGCCAGTCCCCGGTGCGATGCGTCAGTCGGCAAGGGTGATCCAGGCCATGAAGCCTGCGTACACGACGAGCAGGAGGAACCCCTCCAGGCGCCTGACCTTGCGGGCGCTGCCCGCGACGGGCCACACCAGCGCCGACAGGATCAGGACCGCGGGAAGCTGAAGGGTCAGGATCGAAGAGTCGACCTGATAGCTTCTGACCAGCGCCGATCCGCCCATCACCGCCGTGAGGTTGAAGATGTTCGACCCCACGATGTTTCCCACGGCGATGTCGGCGTGCTTGCGCGCGGCGGCCACCAGCGACGTGACCAGCTCCGGCAGCGAGGTGCCGATGGCGACGATGGTCAGTCCGATCACGGTCATGCTCGCTCCGAGCTCGGCGGCGAGGAATGTGGCGCCTCGCACGATCGCCTGACCGCCGACCCCGAGTCCCACGGCGCCTGCAGCCACCAGCGCGAGGTTGCGCACCAGACTCTTCGCCGGCTCCACACCCTCCTCTCCCGCCGCCAGACTGCCGACTCCCTCCCGGATCTCCTGTATGTCCTCCTCGGCCGTGCTGAAGGTGAATGCCACGTAGACCACCAGAAGAGCCAGCAGAATCACACCGTCCCCCAGGTCGATCTGGCCGTCCAGCACCAGCGGGAAGATCAGGACCGTGATCAACAACATGATCGGGACGTCCCGGCTGATGACCCGATCCGCAACCGGCAGAGGACTGAGGAGGGCCGTGGCGCCCATGATGAGGCCGATGTTGGCCAGGTTGGAGCCCAGGACATTGCCCATCAGCAGGCCACCCTCGCCATTCAGGGTAGCGATGACGCAGACGACCAGTTCGGGCGCCGAGGTCCCCAGGGAAACGAGGGTGAGACCGACAACGATGGGGCTGATGCCCAGCGTCGCGGCGATCCGTGCCGAGCCGCGCACCAGCCACTCGGCTCCGAAGTAAAGGGCGCCGAAGCCGCCGACGAGGAGCAGAATATTCGCGAACATCCCGCTCAACCGCGTCTCCTGCCGATCCAGCCCAGCACGTCGGCGAGTGCGCCCGTATTCACGATTTGACTGTCTTCCAACCAACCCCTCCGAGCCTGGTCGACCCCGTAACGCATGTTGTCCAACCGGGCCACCGAATGAGCATCCGAACTCACAACGACACTAACTCCAAGTTCCCCGCACAGCCAAAGACTGCGGTGGTCGAGGTCCAGCCGCCGGGGATTCCCGTTGACCTCCACGGCGACATTCAGTTCCCGGGCGGCCCGGAGCACCGCCGGCAGATCGACCGCGCAGGGCCCGCGCCTGCCCAGCTTCCGGCCGGTCGGATGACAGAGGATGTGAACCTGGGAGTTCTCCATTGCCCTGACGATCCGGTCGGTCATGCGAACTTCGGACATGTCGAGGACCGAGTGAACGGAGACGAGGACCAGGTCGAGTTCGGCGAGAGCTTCGTCATCGAGGTCGAGCGAGCCGTCCGGGAGGATGTCCACCTCGCACCCTTTCAGGATTCGGATCTCCGGGAAGTCCTCCTGGACACGTGCGATCTCGGCGGCCTGGGTCCGGAGCGCCGCGGCGTCGAGACCGGCGACGACGGCCATCGACGGGGAGTGGTCCGTGATCGCGATGTACCGGTATCCGAGTGCACTGGCGGCCTCCACCATGCGCCTTGGCGTGGCGGCACCGTCGCTCCACGTCGTGTGCATGTGGAGGTCGCCCGTGATGTCGCCGCAGGTCACCAGGCGCGGAAGACCCGCTTCGGCCCGCGCAATGGTGACGCCGTCTTCCCTCAGCTCGGGGGGGATCCGGGGAAGGCCGAGCGCCCCGTACATCCCGGTCACACCATCGAAGCCCGCGATTCCGGTGGGTGTCAGTCGAAGCCCCGCGGTCCGCGCCCGGGCCGCGAGCGCGTCCAGGTACGCGGGCGGTCCGGTCAGGTGGTGGGCAACGGGACCGAGCAGCTCCGGCGGCGCCGCCACGAGCCGAAGCGTCACACCGTCCATGGTGAGCACGACGACGGGGCCATCGCCGGGTTTGTCCGCCACAATTGCCCCGAAATGGCGGACAACGTGGTCCCGGAGCCTTGCCGGCGTGGTGCCGACGACCAGATCCGCGGTCGCCACGATTTCGGTGCGGCGCCGCAGTTCGCCCGCAAGCTCGACCTTCAGACCGGTGCTCGAGAACGAGGCCAGCACCTGCTCGACGGCGCGGTCGGCCGACAACAGAAGGGACTTTCCCGCCAGCTCGGCTCTGGCTGCCAGGCTTCGCCGGAGACGGCTTTCGACTCCGGGTCCGAAGCCGCTTATCCGGCGCGTTGCGCGATTGGCCAGCGCAGCCTCGAGCTTCGCCAGGGTGTCGATCCCCGCGTCGCGAAGCGTTCGAGCCCGAGTTGCCCCGACACCGTCAAGGCGCATCAGGGCGACGAGTTCCCCGGGAATCCTGGCTCGGAAGTCGTCCAGGCGCGGCGAGGAGCCGTCGTGCACGAGGTCACGCAGCAGTTCGGCGAGCCCCTTCCCGATCCCCCGAACCCGGGTCAGGTCGGCCCCGGCTTCGATCATCTCCGCCAGCGAGTGGTGGAAGCGGCGAATCGCCGTGGCCGCCTTCCTGTAGTGTCCGACCCGGTGCGCGTCGCCGCCGTCCAGGGCCATCAGATCCGCGAGCTCGGTGATGCAGCGCGCGAGTTCGGCGTTGGTCACCGCGAGTCCTGGCCCGGACGTTCGGCGCCGGCATCCCCCACACCCGGGCCCGGTGGCCCCGCCCCCGGATCCGTCCCGTGTTCCACCAGTCTGGCCACCAACTGCTTTTCGTCGAGCACCTCCACCCCCAGCTCCCGGGCCTTCACCAGCTTGGAACCGGGGTTCTCTCCGGCGACCAGGATATTGGTCCGGGTGCTGACGGAACCGGTAACCCGGGCACCGAGCCCCTGAAGGACCCGTTTCAGAGCGCTGCGCGAAAAGTGCTCCAGCGAGCCGGTAAGCACGATGGTCTTCCCCGCCCAACCGTCCCCTTCCCGGACCGGAACCGCCTCGGGCACGACGAATCGAAAGCCCTTGGCCACCAGGTGGTCGAGGGCCGTGGACACCCTGGGGTCGTCCAGAAAGGCGCGGATGGCAACCGACATCTTCGGCCCCACCCCGTGGACCTCCTGCAGCGTCTCCTGGGAGGAAGCGCGGAACGCCTCGAATCCCCGGAAGTGCAGGGAAAGGTCCCGGGCCACGGTGACACCTACCTCCGGGATCCCGAGCCCGGTCAGAAACCTGGCGAGTTCGACACTCCTGAGGGCGCGGGGGCGGGCACCTCCGTCCGCGGGGGCAGATCCGACCGGATCATCGGGTGCGACTTCCGTCCTCTCTCCCTGTATCGCGGCGACGAGGTTGCGTGCCGACAGCTCGGCAAACCCCTCCAGCACGACCAGATCCTCCTCCGTCAGGTCGAAGAGATCGGCCAGCTCCTTCACCAGTCCCTCGTCCACGAGCAGAGATGCGGTCTCCTCGCCCAGTCCCTCGATGTCCAGGGCGCTCCGCGAGCCGAAGTGGGTGATCCGCCCCTTCAACTGCGCCCTGCACGCGAAGTGATTCGGGCAGACGGTGAAGGGGCCCTTCTGAACGGGCTCGGTGCCACACGACGGGCAGTTGGCAGGCATGGCGAAGGGTTCACCCCGCTCCCGCCCCTCCTCGGCGACCCGGGCCACGACCTGGGGAATCACGTCGCCGGCACGCTGCACGCGCACAAGGTCCCCTTCCCGCACATCCTTGCGCTCGAGCTCTTCGCGGTTGTGGAGCGACGCCCTCGACACGGTCACCCCCCCGACCTCCACGGGACGGAGAAGCGCCACCGGGGTGAGCACACCGGTTCGGCCGACCGACACGAAGATCCTGTCGATCCGGGTGACCTCCTTGCGCGGCTCGAACTTGAACGCGATCGCCCACCTCGGGTGATGGGACGTGCTTCCGAGCCGGATCCTCGGCCCCAGCGCGTCGAGCTTGACCACCACACCGTCGATCTCGTAGTTCAACGATTCACGGTCGGCATCGAAGGCGCGATGGTACTCGGTGATCGCATCCACCGACTCGACCACCCGGATCCGTTCCGGGGTGCGGAAGCCCCACGCCGTCAGCGCGGCGAGTCCCTCGGAGTCGGTCCCGAACTCGGCGCCGTCCACCTGAAGCACGTCGTAGGCCAGCACCGTCAGCGGTCGTCTGGCCGTGATCCGCGAGTCAAGCTGGCGCAGCGCGCCGGACGTCGCGTTGCGGGGGTTCTGGTACGGCGGTTCCCCGGCCTCGATGCGGCGCTGGTTGAGGCTCTCGAAGTCACTCAGGTACATGATCGCTTCACCCCGCACGGAGAGGAACCGCGGAGCCGCACGCTCGTCCTCGAGGAGCCGCAGCGGCACTGTGGGAATGGTGCGGGCGTTCTCGGTCACGCCTTCGCCCACCAACCCGTTCCCTCGCGTGACCGCGCGGTCCAGAACGCCATTCACATACACCAGCTCAAGGGAAGCGCCGTCCAGCTTGGGTTCCAGGACATAGCGGATGTCCACGTCGCCGAGCGCTTTGCGCAGCCTGTCGTCGAAGCGACGCACCGCCGCCTCTTCGAGTGCCGAGTCCAGCGACAGCATGGGAACGGCGTGCTCCACGCTCGGCAGCGTGTCTCTGGGGTCCGCACCCACCCTCTGCGTCGGCGAGTCGGGGGCCAGGAGCGAAGGATGGGCGGCTTCCAGAGCCTGCAGGCGCCGAAAAAGGGCGTCGTATGCCGAATCCGCGATCTCGGGCTCGGCCGTCGAATAGTAGAGATGGTCGTGCCGGTTGATCTCCGCGCTGAGGCGCTCGATCTCGGCCGCGGCCGCCTGCGTGTCGAGTTCGGCCGGATCCGTACCTGGTTGCTCGCGGGGCGTCTTCACCCTGAAACGGTACATCCGGCCCCGGCACCGGGGGAAGGGCCACCGCCTCGCCCGTCCCGGGCCCGCACCGCGAGCGGGGATTTTCGGCCACGGCCCGGTCCCCTTACATTCCAGACCTTCCCAACGCTCACCAACCAGGAGGTACCGGATGCAGTACCCACGCGGCCCGATCCGCAATTTCGCTCTCGCACTCGCCATGGCGGTCGCCGTTCCCGCCGCGCTCTCGGCGCAGATGGAGCCGACCACGCCCCGCGCGGCCGACGAGGGCGATGGCCCCCACGAGAGGCTGATTCTGCGCGGCGCCACGGTCATCGACGGCACGGGAGCCCCGCCCATGGGCCCGGTGGACATCGTCATCGAGGGTGACAGGATCGTCCAGATCCAGGCTGTGGGCTTCCCCGGCGTGCCCATCAACGAGGATCGGCGCCCCGGCGACGCGACCCGCGAGATCGACATGTCCGGCATGTACATCCTGCCCGGCTTCGTGGACATGCACGCGCACACGGGCGGCGGTGGCAAGGCTCCGCAACCCGAGTACACCTACAAGCTCTGGATGGGGCACGGCATCACGACCTCACGCGGCGTGGGTCACGGCCCGATGATGTGGGCGCTCGAGGAGAAAGCGGCGGCGGCACGCAACGAGATCGTGGCTCCCCGCATGTTCACCTATGCGCGTCCCGGCGAGGCGTGGGATGAAGGCCCCGTGGACTCCCCCGAGAAGGCGCGCGAATGGGTCCGCTGGGCCGCCGAGGTCGACGTCGAAGGCGCGAAGATCGACGGCTTGAAGCTCACCGCGATGGACCCGGACATCATGGCCGCGGTGATCGACGAGGCACACAAGTTCGGCCTCGGCACGGTCGCCCACCTCGCGCAGACCGGTGTGGCGCGGATGACGGCGCTGGACGCGGCCGAGGTGGGCCTCGACATGATGACGCACTACTACGGCCTCATGGAGTCGATGCTGACCGATTACACCATCCCCGACTGGCCAGTGGGCTACAACTACCAGGATGAACAGCACCGCTTCGGCAACGTCGGCCGCCTCTGGTACCAGTCCGCCGAGCCGGGATCGGAGCAGTGGAACGACCTGATCGACCGCTTCCTCGAGCTCGACTTCGCCCTGGACCCGACCATGACGATCTACGAGGCCAGCCGTGACGTGATGCGCTCCCGCGAGGCCGACTTCCACGACGAGTACACGCTGCCCAGCCAGTGGGAATTCTACCAGCCGTCGCGCCGCGCACACGGCTCCTACTGGTTCTATTGGACCAGCGAGGACGAGTTTCACTGGAAGCGCTTCTTCCAGAAGTGGATGCACTTCCTGAACGACTACAAGAACGCGGGCGGACGCGTCACGACCGGCTCGGATTCGGGTTTCATCTACAAGCTCTACGGCTTCGACTACATCCGTGAGCTCGAACTGCTCCGCGAAGCCGGCTTCCACCCCGTCGAGGTCCTCCGTTCCGCGACCCTTTACGGCGCCGAGGAACTCCACGATCCCAAGAGCACCGACATCGACTTCGGCATCCTGCGCGCCGGTCTCAAGGCCGACATGGTCGTCGTGGACGAGGACCCGCTCGAAAACCTCAAGGTCCTGTACGGCAACGGAGCCGTGAAGCTCAACGACGAGACCGGCGAGGTGGAGCGCATCGGCGGCATCAAGTACACGATCAAGGACGGAATCGTCTACGATGCGCAGCAACTGCTGGCCGACGTACGCGAGATGGTGAGAAAGGCCAAGGAGGCAGCCGCGGTTTCGGACGGAGGGAACTGACCGAATTGACCTGAAGTATCCAGCGCACCGTTCCCGCCCGCGCCTCCAGGCATGACGACAACAACAGACCCGGCGTCGGCCGGTCGGATCATCCTGGCGGACAACCTCCCCGTGCTGCGCACGATGGAGGGGGGGAGCGTCCAGCTCATCTACGTCGACCCGCCCTTCAATACCGGGCGAGCGCAGGAGCGAACGCGCATGCGGGTCGAGCGAGACGAGGCGGGAGACCGCACCGGCTTCCAGGGCGCGCGCTACCGCACCAGGATCCTGGGTCGCAGCAGCTACGACGATCGCCACCCCGACTACCTCGCCTTTCTCGAACCGCGGCTTCGAGAGGCGCACAGGGTGCTCGCGCCCACGGGGTCGCTCTTCCTTCACATCGACTACCGCGAAGCGCACTACTGCAAGGTCCTGCTCGACGAGATCTTCGGGCGCGCGTCCTTCATGAACGAGATCATCTGGGCGTACGACTACGGGGCGCGTTCCAGGAGCAGGTGGCCGGCCAAGCACGACACGATCTTCTGGTACGCGAAGGATCCGGCGGACTACACCTTCAACTTCGACGAGATGGACCGGATTCCGTACATGGCACCGGGGCTGGCCGGCAAGGAGAAGGCCGCGCGCGGGAAGACGCCCACGGATGTCTGGTGGCACACGATTGTGAGCCCGACGGGCGGCGAGAAGACCGGGTACCCCACGCAGAAGCCTTTGGGCGTGCTCGAACGCATCGTCAAGGTGCACTCCAACCCGGGCGACACCGTGCTGGACTTCTTCGCCGGGAGCGGCACGACCGGGGAGGCAGCCGCCTTGAACGGCCGGAGCTTCATCATGGTCGACTCGAGTCCCGAGGCGGTGCGGGTAATGACGGAGCGTCTGGCCAGCTTCGCGCCGCAGGTGACCCGGACTCCGGAGCGTGTCTAACCCTCCGGCCGCAACTCCACCGCCGTCCCGTAGCACATCATCTCGGCAGCGCCGCGGCTGACTTCGGCGGACTGGAAGCGCACCGTCAGGACTCCGTCGGCACCCAGCGCCCTGGCGTCGGCCACCATGCGGTCGATGGCCTGTTCCCTGACCTCAGCAAGGAGCTTGGTGTATTCGTACACTTCCCCACCCGTGAGATTGCGCAGGCTGGCTATCAGATCGCGACCCACGTGACGAACGCGGACGGAGCTGCCTCTGACCATGCCCAGGGTACGCACGACGCGGTACCCGGCCACGGATTCGGTTGTCGCAAGGATCATCGGTGAACGTTCCGGTAGGGGTCCGTGCCGTATTCTCTGTAGCGGTCCAGGATCACCTGTGCGAGCAGGACCAGGATACCTATCACGATGGCTCCGGTCGTGAGCTTGACCAGCATGGCGGTGGGCGACTTCACCAACACCCAGATTCCGTATCCCAGCCAACCGGTGAAGCCGGCCAGCGTCAGCATCCAGCCGACCGGCGTAGTGATGCGGGTCCTGATCCGATTCCAAACCGAATCATCGTCGTAGGAAACGAAGGAAAGGTCCTGGAACTCCTCCTTCATGGATACGAAGATGGCGAACTCGCGGCGGAGTTCGCTGGACGCACTCAGGCGCATCTCGATGTCGGTTCTCTCTTCCGGCGTTGCCTCGCCATCCAGAAAGCGCATGAGGTCTTCGTGGCTGACTGGCCGGGATGGTTTTCCGCTCATGGGTCAAATCCGCCTTCGGAGCGACCGCTGTCGATGATCGTCCGTGGTCGTGTTCACGGGTGCGTCACCCCCGCCCCCCGCAGCACATCCGCCAGCGCCCGCCGCGCGTGGAAGAGACGGCTGGCTACCGTGCCTTCCGGAATATCCAGGATCCTCGCGATCTCGCCGTAGCGAAACCCCTCGATTTCCTTCAATACGAGGATCTCGCGGTGATCTTCATTCAGTTGGGCCAATCCCTTCCACAGGAGTTCCTTCGCCGCCTTGCGCTCACGCACGCGTTCGGGCCCCTGTTCGGGATCCGCAGGCCTCATCTCGAGCCACTCGTCCAGAGCTTCGAGCCTGAACCTCGCCTGTCGGCTCCGTAGCGCGTCCCGGCACTGATTCCTGAGAATCTGAAAGAACCAGGGACCGAACGGCCGTTCGAGCTTGAAGCGTCCAAGTGCCTTCCATGTCTTCACGAACGCGTCCTGCAACGCGTCCCCGGCGTCGTCCGGGTTGCCCATCATTCCGAGCGCGATCCGCATACCCGGCCGCTCGTAAGCGCGAACGATGGGTTCGAAGAACCGCGCATCCCCTGCCTGACACTTTCGCAGCAGTTCCCGCTCCAAGTCGGGGCGCAAGCTTCCTCCAGGTTGGGACCGATTCACGCAGTGACTACGCCAACGGCGAGAATATCATTCTAACGGCGGATCGGCGACCGGCCCGGGCCGGGGTCAAGGTCGTTTGCGACGGCCCGCTACCACGGTCGGGACATGCGAAGCGGTGGGAGACTGGCGGCAGCCGCCGCATCGGGTCATGTTTTTTTTCAAATCAAGAAGTTAATCACCAGTCAATCGGACAAGTCAAGGAATGGAACCTGCATGCCGGCGCCGGCGCGCCATCGTCACCGTTGCCGTCTTTTCTGCCCTCACGGCCATTGCGGCCGCCGGGACCACCGCTCAGGAAGTGGAATACCCAGCGGGTTTTGACGAAGAGGCCAAGTACTACCCGGACGCGCTGGGACCCCTGACCCGGTCGATTACGACCACGTCGTCCAGGGCGCAGCAGTTCTTCGACCAGGGCGTGCAGATGATGTACGCCTTCACGCCGTTGCGGGCCGCTCGCTCCTTCCGGCAGGCGCAGGTGGACGACCCCGCGTGCGCGATGTGTTTCTGGGGCGAAGCCTGGGCATGGGGCCCCTACCTGAACGGGCCGATGGGCCCCGATGACGCGCCCCGCGCGTACGAGAACATCCAGAAGGCGAAGGAACTCGCGGCGGACCACGCCAACGAGGTGGAGAAGGCTCTCATCGAGGCCATGGCCGTGCGGTACTCGCCCGAGCACGACGCGGGCACGCGCAAGGCGCTGGATTCGGCGTACTCGCGGGCGATGGGCGATGTCTACGAGCGCTTTCCCCACGACCTGGACGTCGGGACGCTGTACGGCGAATCGCTGATGCTGCTGGAGCCGCGGCGAGGCCGGTGGGACATCGAAAAGCCGGCGGTGCAGAAGATCCACGGCGTCCTCGAGTCCGTTCTGGCCATGGACATCACCCACCCCGGCGCGTGCCACCTGTACGTACACGCCACGGAGCCCACGGTGAAGCCGGAGAAGGCGGAAGGCTGCGCGGACCACCTTGGCGCCGCGATCCCGGGGGCGAGCCACATTCAGCACATGCCGTCCCACACCTACAACCGCATCGGGCGGTGGGGCGACGCCGTGCGGGGCAACCTCGCCGCGTGGCACTCCGACCTGCGCGCGGAAGAGGATATCGCATGGGCAATCTACCCGTCACACAACCTCCACATGCTCCTCTTCGCGGCTTCGATGGACGGACAGGGGGCGATCGCCATCCAGGCCGCGAAAGACTACGGCAAGATCGTGTCCGGCGGGACCTTCTACCACAGCATGACCCTCCTCCGCTTCGGCCGGTTCGACGAGATCCTGGAGCTGGAGGATCCCCCTGGTGGGGCCATCCAGCGCGGGTTCTGGGACTTCTCGCGCGGGTACGCCTACTTGCGTGCCGAAGAGCCGGGACGGGCTGCAGTCTACCTCGAACGGGTTCGGCGAGCCGCGGACAAGGCGGGTGATGGCGAGGTGTTCCGCGGTCACACGGCAGCGGATCTGCTGGGCGTGGTCGCCGGCATCCTTGAAGGGGAGATCCTGCGCCACGAAGGCGACGCCGACGGAGCCGTCAGAGTACTGGAAGAGGCGATCACACTGGAGGACGGCCTGCGGTACGACGAGCCGGAGCCCCTCAACTTCTCGGCCCGCCACTGGCTGGGGAATCTGCTCCTGGAGGGCGGACGCTACGAGGAGGCCGAGTCGGTTTTCGAAGCTGCGCTCGAGGACCATCCCATGAACGGGTGGTCACTCCTGGGACTCGAGACCGCTCTCCGGGCGCAGGATCGGGAATCGGAAGCGGACGAAGTCGCGGATCTGTTCAAGGAAGCCTGGGCCAGGTCGGATACCTGGATCACGGCGCCGGTGTTCTAGTCGCGTCTCTGTAAGTCATTGAGTTTCTAGATCTTAGCCTACTACAGGCATGTAGTTGCGTCCTTGGGATTCCACTTGACGTCCGTACAGGGCTCCGGTAGCTTTCGCAACTAATCAATAATCATTCTTGCTAGCTATCGAAGCAGCGGAGCCAGTTGGTATGGACGATACCCCAATCCTCGCCGTGACCGGCCTTCGGGCCAGGGTACCGGGCGTGGACCTCGATATACTGAAGGGCGTGGACCTCGCGATCAGGCCCGGCGAGATTCACGCGATCATGGGCCCGAACGGGTCCGGAAAGAGCACCCTGGCCAAGGTCATTGCCGGCCACCCCGCCTACGAACCCACCGACGGATCGATCGACCTGCGCGGGGAAGACCTGCTCGAAATGGAGCCGGACGAGCGCGCCCAGGCCGGCGTGTTCATGGCTTTCCAGTATCCGGTCGAAATTCCGGGCGTCTCGATTGCCAACTTCCTGCGCACCGCGCTGCAGGCTCGGCTGGAAAACGGTGACGAGCTGGATCTGTTCGACTTCCAGGAACTACTCATGGAGCGCATGGAGCTTCTGGACATGGACGTCGCCTTCGCTCAACGACCCGTCAACGACGGGTTCAGCGGGGGCGAGAAGAAGCGTAACGAGATCCTGCAGATGGCTGTGCTCAAGCCCTCGCTGGCTGTAATGGACGAGACCGACTCGGGATTGGATATCGACGCGCTCAAGATCGTCTCCAACGGCGTCAACACGCTCAAGAGGGAGAACCCGGAGATGTCGGTGCTGCTGATCACCCACTACCAGCGGATCCTGGACCATATCGTCCCGGATGTGGTACACGTGATGGTGGGGGGCCGGATTGTTGAGTCGGGCGGTCCCGAGGTCGCTCTCGAGCTGGAGGCGCGGGGCTATGAAGAATACCGAAATGTCCATGTTGCCTGAACGCATGCACGACGTGGCCGGTCCGGATTCCGGGTCCGGCTTGAGCAGCCCGACGGCTGCAGGGAGGAATTGAGATATGCCCGGCAACGAACTCGTTCAGGGCCTTGGGCTCGATGACTACAAGTTCGGCTTCGTCACCGACTCGGAACCGGTGTTCCGATCGCGCCAGGGCCTCGACGAAGACATCGTCAGGCAGATTTCCGCGCGCAAGGACGAACCGGAGTGGATGCTGGCCCGCCGTCTGAAGGCGCTCAGGATCTACGAGTCCAAGCCCATGCCCCAGTGGGGCGGCGACCTGTCCGAGCTTCAGGAAACCCTGAACGAGACCTACTTCTATGTGAGGCCGCAGGAGCAGATGGAACGCTCCTGGGACGATGTGCCCGACAACATCAAGGAGACGTTCGAGCGGTTGGGGATCCCGGAGGCGGAACGCAAGATTCTGGCCGGGGTCGGCGCGCAGTACGACTCGGAGATGGTGTATCACTCGCTGAAAGAGGAGTGGGAGTCCAAGGGCGTGATATTCGACTCCATCGAGGACGGCCTGAAGAACCACCCGGAGCTGTTCCGGCAACACTTCGGCACCGTCATTCCGGCCGCCGACAACAAGTTCGCGGCGCTGAATTCGGCGGTGTGGTCCGGCGGGTCCTTCGTCTACATCCCGCCGGGCGTGGAGCTGAAAACGCCGCTGCAGGCGTATTTTCGCGTCAACCAGGAGCGGCTGGGGCAGTTCGAGCGCACGCTCATCATCGCGGGCGAGGGGTCGCGAGCTCACTACATCGAGGGCTGCACGGCTCCAGTCTATTCGACCGATTCATTCCACTCCGGGGTCATCGAGATCATTGTCAACCGGGACGCGCGCTTCCGGTACACGACGATCCAGAACTGGTCGAACAACATGTACAACCTGGTCACGCAGCGGGCGCTGGTGCACCAGGGCGCGCACATGGAATGGCTGGACGGGAACCTCGGGTCCAAGCTCACCATGAAATACCCGTCCTGCTACCTCATGGGCGAGGGCGCACACGGCGATATCCTGTCGATCGCGTACGCCGGCGACAGCCAGCACCAGGACACGGGCGGCAAGGTCATCCACGTCGCACCCAACACGACGTCGAGCATCGTGTCGAAGTCCATCTCCAAGGGCACGGGGCGCTCGTCGTACCGTGGCCTCTGCAAGGTCTACGATGGTGCCACGAACGCCCGGTCGAACGTGGAGTGCGACGCTCTCCTGATCAACGAGACGTCCCGGACGGACACCTTCCCGTACATCGAGATCGACGAGAAATCCGCCACGGTGGGCCACGAGGCGACCGTGTCCAAGGTGGGTGACGAGCAGCTCTTCTACCTGATGAGCCGGGGTATGGACGAGGCCGAGGCCATGGCGCTGATCGTGCGCGGGTTCATCGAGCCCATCGCGAAGGAACTGCCGCTCGAATACGCGGTCGAACTCAACCGTCTGATCGAGCTGGAGATGGAAGGGAGCGTCGGGTGAGCCAGGTCGCCGTGGCCAGCGAACGCCAGCGCCGTACCATCGACCGGAGTGCCGTGCTCAAGGCGGGCGCCGCCGATCCGGCATGGCTCAGAACCCGCCGCGAGGACGCGTGGGATACCTACACGGCCACGCCGATGCCGTCCACGCGCTCCGAGGAGTGGCGCTACACGGACGTGGCGAGGATGCTCCCGCTCGAGGAATTGACGCTGGCGCGCGGGGATGATCCCGAAGCACCGTATGGCGGCGCGTTGCCGGAGGGGTTGCGCCGTGCGATGGAACAGGACCGGGACAGCGCCGGTCGGATCGTTGACGTGGACGGATCGATCATCGCGGTGGAACTCGACGAGACGCTCGCCGCACGGGGGGTGGTTCTCTCGTCGCTGCGCGAAGCAGCCAGGAACGGGGGCGGAGAGATCGAGGCGCTCCTGGCCACCGAGGCCGTCCCCGCCTCCGACGGCAAATTCCCTGCGCTGAACGCGGCTCTATGGAGCGATGGCGTGTTCCTGCGGATCCCGCGCGGGGTCCGTCTCGAGCGCCCCATCCGGCTGAGTCGCTGGGTGTCGCGCCCGGGCACGGCCACCTTCACCCGCGTCCTCATCGTGGCGGAAGAGCTGAGCCAGGTGTCGTTTGTGGACGAAATCCTGTCGCCGGACTTCGAGGTCGCCACGCTGGTCAACACGGCCGTCGAGATCTTCGCCCGGGGAGCAGCCCGGGTGCAGTACGTCTCGCTGCAGCGCATGGGACGCGGGGCTTGCTACCTGGCCAACCAGCGGACGCTGGCAGAGCGCGACTCCACGCTGGACACGCTCAACGTCGCCCTGGGCGGGTCGCTCGGGCGAGTGGATCTGAACGCCCGGCTCGTGGGCCCCGGCGCCAACAGCGACATGCTGGGGCTGTACTTCGGAGACACCGACCAGCACTTCGATTTCAACACCAGCCAGGACCATGTGGCGCCCCACGCTCACAGCGATCTTCTGTACAAGGGTGCGCTGGACGGATCCGCCAAGGGGATTTTCAGGGGCATCATTCGGGTCCACGAGGGTGCCCAGGGTACCGACGCGTACCAGACGAACCGGAATCTCATCCTTTCCGAACAGGCCGTCGCGACATCGTTGCCGAATCTCGAAATCGGGGCCGACGACGTTCGATGTTCGCACGGGGCCACCGTGGGGCAACTCGACCCGGAAGCGCTCTTCTACCTGATGAGCCGCGGACTGAAGAGAGGACAGGCCGAGCGCCTGGTGGTGATGGGCTTCCTTGGCGAGGTCATGTCGCGTCTCCCGATGGGTGGCGTGGTGGAAAAGGTCACCGACGCCATCGAATCCAAACTCGGGTATGTTTAGCAGGAAGGCTGCCCGATCATCAGCGCCCACCTGGGTGCGGGTCGCTTCGGCGAGCGATGTGCCGCCGGGGACGCTCCGGGCCGCGTCAACGGACCGGGCAGCCGTCGTCCTGGCCAACGTGGACGGCGACATCTACGCCCTGGAGGACCGGTGTTCCCATCAGGACTACCCGCTCTCGGCCGGCGAATTGGAGGACGATCAGCTGGAATGTCCCTTCCACGGGGCCCGATTCGATGTCTGCACCGGTCGGGCGACCCAGCTGCCGGCCATTTCCCCGGTGAGATCATTTCAGGTCGAAGTGCGGGATGGTGACGTATTCGTCCGGGTTGACTGACGCGCCAGCGAGACCGGAGAGCGTTCGTCGCGGTGCGGGACTCGATGTCCGCGCGATCCGGGCGGACTTCCCCATCCTCGACCAATCCGTCGACGGGAAGCCTCTCGTGTATCTGGACAGCGCCGCGTCGTCCCAGAAGCCACGTCAGGTCATCGACGCGATCTCCAACTACTACAAACGGGATCACGCGAACGTCCATCGCGGCGTTCATGAACTCGCACGACGGGCCACAGAAGCCTACGAGGCAAGCAGGGAGCGGGTCGCCCGGTGGGTCAACGCGACCGACGCCCACGAAATCGTGTGGACCCGCGGGACCAGCGAGGCGTTGAACCTGGTGGCCTTCTCCATCGGGCAGGCCCGCGTCGGTCACGGAGACGAGATCGTCCTTTCGGAGATGGAGCACCATTCCAACCTGGTCCCATGGCAGCTGTTGGCCACCCGCAGCGGCGCACGGTTGCGTTACGTGGGACTGACCGATCAGGGACAGCTGGACCTGGACCACCTGGCCTCGCTTCTGGGACCGCGAACCCGGGTCGTCGCCCTGTCCCACGTGTCGAACGCCCTCGGCACGATCAATCCGGTCCGGGAGATCGGCACCCTCGTACGAGCGAAGACGGACGCCGCATACATCCTGGACGGTGCCCAGGGCGCGCCCCACCTCCCCGTTGACGTCCAGTCTCTCGGGTGCGACTTCTACGCCTTTTCCGGGCACAAGATGTGTGGCCCGACCGGGATTGGCGCACTTTGGGGCAGGAGGGCCCTTCTGGACGAGATGCCTCCGTACCAGGGCGGCGGCGAGATGATCGAGACCGTGTACCCCGATCACAGTACCTGGGCCGAGGTGCCCCACAAGTTCGAAGCCGGCACCCCGAACATTGCGGGTGCGGTGGGGATGGCCGCGGCCGTCGAATACCTCGACCGTGTCGGGCTGGCAGCCATCCATGAGCATGAGATGACCCTGACCCGGCTGGCGGTGACGCTGCTCTCCGGCGTTGAAGGAGTGCGTATATTCGGGCCCGCCAAGGCCGAGGAACGCGCCGGGGTGGTCCCCTTCGTGATCGAGGGGACATCGGCCCAGGACGTGGCCACCATGCTCGACGCCCAGGCAATCGCGGTTCGCGCCGGACATCACTGTGCCCAGCTGGTGGTCAACCGCTACGGCGTGTCGGCAACCACCCGGGCATCGTTCTACCTTTATAACACCATCGAAGAGATCGAGCGGTTCGCCGCCGGGGTACGAACGGCCAGGGACATCCTGCTTTCGTGATCCGTTCCCGGCCCACCGATGACGCGCGGGTGGCGGCCGTCCAACGCGTACACTATCAACAGGAAGAGAAAGGACCAACGTTGTCTACACGACCGAACCCAATCGACTGGAGCAGGCTGGCTCTCCTTTTCGTCATCGTTGCGGCCGCGTGCGGGGGAGACCGGGCCGGAGAGTCCGACGCCCCCGAGCCGGACCCCTTTATCTCCACGGAGAGTCCCCGTGAGACGTTGACGGAAATCGACTACGGCGAATTCGATCCCGCCGATGTGGGACTGAACCTCAACTGGACTCGAAACGTCGTCTCGAAGGATCCCAATCCGAACGTGGATCCCGCGCAGCTTACGACGGTCACGACGGAACACTCACGAGGCTACGATCGCGTGATCTTCACCTTCCAGTCTCACATCCCCGGATATCGCCTGGGCGTGACTACCGAGGGCGGCGGGGGATGCGACGGAATGGAAGCCGCGTCGGACGCTCCCGCCCACCTGACCGTTGAACTCCAGGGTGCGCAGGCCAGTCAGGACGGGAGTCCTCTCGTCGGCGACCGCAACAGGAACACGGACTACCCGGCTGTGCAGAGTGCAATCCAGACCTGTGATGAGAACGACACGGTCAGGTGGGTGCTGGGTCTCACCGCCGCCAGGGCCAACTATCGCATCATGGAAACGCTTGACGAGCCACGACTGGTGGTGGACGTCCGCCACCCCTGACGGCGAGCGACGGATTCTGTCGCAACGGGGCTTGCTCGGGGCGGGAACATTCGCCCCATTAAAGGGTGAAGGGTAACATCATCGAAGCTGTTTGCGCCGTTCGGCACCTTGTGTGCGACCTGGGGACGCGATGCCGAAACACCTGACCGCCTCTGTGGGTCTTGCACTACACCTCACTTTCGTGACGTCATGCACAGACAGCGGTGCGGTGGACCCGCCATTTGAACCGCCGCCGGACACCACGGATGACTTTGCGGCCACCTGCCAGGATGGGACTGCCGGGGACTACACGTGCGACGGGGTCAACCTGGTCTCCCGGCTGAACAACCTGGAAGTAGGCGCGACCCTGGGTCTCGTCAACGACGTCTGGGGCTGGACGGACCCCCTGACCGGCACGGAATGGGCTCTCGTCGGCCATTCGAGCGGGACCTCGTTCGTCAACCTGAGGGATCCTCTGAACCCGCTCTACACGGGAATCCTGCCAATGTCGCCCGACGCAAGCGCCAGCGTCTGGCGCGACATCAAGGTCTACCGGGACCACGCCTTTATCGTGTCCGATGCCGCAGGCCCCCACGGGATGCAGGTCTTCGACCTCACCCAGCTGCGAAGCGTCACCAGCCCGCCGCAGACCTTTCAGCCGACCACGACCTACTCGAACATCAACAGCGCCCACAACATCGTGATCAACGAAGAGACCGGCTTCGCCTACTCGGTGGGGGGCAGCGGCGGCGGCGAGACCTGTGGCGGGGGTCTCCACATGATCAATATCAAGGTGCCGGCCAGCCCCACGTTCGAAGGGTGCTTCGCCGACACGTCCACCGGCCGCGGGAGCACGGGCTACACCCACGATGCGATGTGCATCGTCTACCGTGGACCCGACTCCGAGCACCAGGGCAGGGAAGTGTGCTTCGGATCCAACGAAACCGCGCTCAGCATCGCCGATGTAACGGACAAGGAGAACCCCGTTGCCGTGTCGAGTACCGCTTATCCGAGTGTGGGCTACTCTCACCAGGGGTGGATCGATGAAGCCCACGAGTACTTCTACATGAACGACGAACTGGACGAGTTGTACGGCCAGGTGTCCAACACCCGGACCCTGGTCTGGGACGTGAAGGATCTCGACGACCCGATGGTCGTGAGCGAGTACATTGCGTCAACCCAGGCGTCGGATCACAACCTCTACGTTGTGGGCGACTTCATGTATCAATCCAACTACAAGGTCGGGCTGCGGATCGTGGACATCTCCAACCGGGAAGACCCGCAGGAGGTGGGTTTTTTCGACACGGAGCCGACCGGAGGCGACGTGTCCGGCACCGACGGTTCGTGGAGCAACTACCCCTTCTTCAGGAGTGGCGTGATCCCGGTGACGTCGATGGATGGCGGTGTTATGTTTGTGATGAGATCGGGCGGGGGTTGACCGGCAACAGGATCGCCTGACGGGCAGCCGGGCCCGCCCCTGAACAGCAAACTCCGATCCGACGAGGGCCGGCCCGTGAAGTACATGACCCGCCGTTTTCCGGTCCCGGCCTCCCTGATCGTTCCGGCAGTCCTGGTCTCGTGCACGTCGACGGAGCGCACAGCCGACCTCCTTCTGCTGGGGGGCTCGGTGCTGGACGGCTCGGGGAGCGAGGCCGTCGAGGCGGACATCTCGATAACGGGAGACCGTATCAGCTTCGTCGGGGACGCCACCGGCACCAGTGCAACAGCATCCGACACGGTCGACGCGACCGGGCTGATCGTAGCGCCCGGCTTCATCGACATGCACTCGCACGCCGAACTGGATGCGGACCACGGGCGCGACGCACGCGCGTTTCTGTACCAGGGGATAACCACGGTCGCACTTGGCATGGACGGAGGTGGCAGTCCCGATGTGGCCGAACAGCTTGCGTCGTGGACGGCGAACGGGATCGGAGTGAACGCGTTCTACTTCGTCGGCCACAATGCCGTGCGGCGACGAGTGATGGGGATGGACGACCGGGCACCCTCGGCGGACGAACTCGACGCGATGAGGGAACTGGTTCGCCGTGGCATGGAGGGCGGAGCCCACGGGCTGTCCTCGGGGCTGTTCTACCTGCCGGGCAACTACGCCGACACGGAAGAGGTCATCGAGCTGAACCGTGTCGCGGCCGAGTACCCGGGGTCGATCTACGATACCCATGACCGGGATCTCGGCGCGGCCTATCCGCCCTTTGGCTACCTGGAATCGATCGCAGAGGGAATCCGCATCGGCGAGGAGGCCGGCACAAAGGTCATCTTCAGCCATTTCAACGCCCAGGGAGCGCACAACTACGGGCGTGCGCCGGAGGGAGCAGCCCTGATCGAGGCCGCCCGCGCCCGGGGAGTCGACGTCGCGGGGGCACACCACTCCTACACGGCAACCCAGTCGAACCTGCGTTCGTACACGATCCCGAGCTGGTTCGTGGCGGGTGGCGACACCGCGATGCTGCGGCGCTTCGACCACCCCGACACGGTGGAGATCATCGACCGCCAGACGCGCGAGATGCTCGCGATCCGGGGCGGAGCCGATCACCTCCTCTTCGCTGACCCGCGCCCCGATCTCAACGGCAAGACCCTCCAGGATGTCGCGGATGAATGGGGGATGGAAGCCTCCGCGGCCGCACGGCGGATCCTGCGCGAAGGGAACGCAGCGGTGATGAACCTCGGTCTCTACGATGTCGAGAATGTGCGTCACCTCGCTCGGCTCGACTGGATGATGACGTGCACCGATGGGCGCGATCCCGGGCCGTCGCGACCAGTCACCCACCCCCGCGCATTCGGGTCCTTCACGAAGAAGATCCGCGACCTCGTGCTGGACGAGCGCCTGATCACGCTGCCGCACACCATCCGTTCCATGACGGGTCTGGCGGCCGACTTCCTGGGCTGGCCCGACCGGGGGTACCTGCGCGAGGGCTACGCCGCCGACATCACCGTCCTGAACCTGGCAGCCGTCCGCGACATGGCGACGTACGAGAACCCCCACCAGTACTCACGCGGGACCGTACACGTCCTGGTGAACGGGGAGTTCGCGATCCGGGACGGAGAAGCGACGATGGCCCTCGCGGGCCGCGCGATCGTGCGCGGAGGCGCGGACTTCGATGGGCGCTAGCCGGCGCGGGGACGTGAGCGACGAAGTTCTCGCCTCCCGCGACGGACCGATTCTCACACTCACGCTCAACCGGCCCCACCGCCTCAACGCGGTCAGCATGGTGCTGTACGAGCGCCTCATCGGCGAGCTGGAAGTCGCGGCTGCCGACCCGCGCGTTCGCTGCGTGATCCTGACCGGGAGCGGGCGCGCGTTCTCCGGCGGCGCCGACCTCAAGGAGCACCGCGACGCCCCGCCGTCGCGCGGGGAGCGCCGCCGCCTGTGCCCCTGCCGGCCCGCCACAAGGAGCCCGCCGCGCCCCCCCGCCGTCGCGCGAGGAGCGCCGCCGCTACATCGAGGCGGGACAGCGCGCGTGCCATCTCGTCCAGACGATCGGGACACCGGTGGTCGCGGCCATGAACGGACACGCGATCGGCGCGGGGCTCGAGATCGCGCTGTCGGCCGACGTGGCGATCGTGGCCAGGGAGGCCAGGTTGCGGCTGCCCGAGATCGCGCTCGGCACCTTCGTGGGAGGAGGCGCCGTCTACACCCTGGCTGACCGGGTCGGCGCGCTCAAGGCCCGTGAGATCATCTTCCTGGGCGACTTCTTCACGGGCGCCGACGCGGCCGCGATGGGGCTGGTGAACCTGGCCGTGCCGGCCGGCGACGTACTGTCCGAGGCCACGAGGTGGGCGGAGCGACTGGCCCGCCGGGCCCCGATCCCGCTCGCCGCCGCCAAACGCCTCATCGCCTCCGCGCCGGACATGTCCCGCGAAGAGGCGCTCGAGCGCGAAGCCGCCGTTCTCGACGGGATCTTCGACACGGAGGACTGGGTGGAGGGACTCGCCGCCTTCCACGCGAAGCGCCGGCCCGACTTCAAGGGTACGTGACACTGGACCGCGTCTTCGAGCCCCGCTCGATCGTGGTTGTGGGCGCCAGCGCAAACCCCGCAAAGCGAGGCCACCAGATCCTCCGCGCCCTGGGCGAGTCCGGGTACGAGGGCCGTGTCCATGCGGTGAACCCCGCCGGCGGACAGCTGCTCGGCCACCATGTGTTCCCCTCGGTGCGGGACCTGCCCGAGGCAGCCGACCTCGCGGTGCTGTGCACTCCCGCCGCGACCACCCCGGGTCTGGTCCGCGCATGTGGCGAACGGGGTGTGGGAGGCGCGGTGGTTCTGGCCGTGGGATTCGGCGAATCGGGTCCCGCCGGGCAGCGGCTGGAGAAACAGCTCGCCGAAGCCGGCCGGGCGAGCGGCGTTCGCGTCGTCGGACCCAACACGTCGGGCCTGCTGAACCTGCGCCGCGGCGTGAACCTGATCGGAGCCCGCGGCATGCGTCCGGGCGGGATCGCGCTCCTCGTGCAGTCGGGGAACATCGCGCTGTCGCTGATGAACGAAGTCACCAATCGGTCGCGGCTCGGAATCTCGATCTGCTGCGGCCTTGGCAACGAGGTCGATGTCGGATTCGGCGAAGTCCTCCAATACCTGGGAAGGCACGACGACACGACCGGGGTCATCGCCCACATCGAAGGCTGCAAGGACGCGCGCGCCTTCCTCCGCGCGGCCACCGCGGTCACGCCGCACAAGCCGGTGATCGTCATCAAGTCGGGACGCACGGCCGCCGGAGCCAGGGCGGCGACTTCCCACACCGGTGCGGTCGCGGGGCCCTATGACCGCCTTCGGGCCGGTCTTGCGCAAGCCGGGGTGGTCGAGGTCTCGCGCATCGACGAGCTGTTCCACGTCACCGAGACCCTGGCGTCCCAGCCAGGCGCCCAGCCCGGCACGGGCATCGCCATCCTGTCCGATGGCGGTGGCCAGAACACGCTCGCGGTGGATGCCCTGCAGGAGATGGGCGCCCCGCTTGCCACCCTCGGAATGGACACGCAGTCCGCCCTGAGAGCGATCCTGGGACCGGCGGCCGCCGTCCGGAACCCCGTGGACGTGGCCGGAGCGGCCGACGCGGACCCGGGAGCGTTTTCCCGTGCGCTCGATGTGCTCGCCGCCGACCCGACGGTGGGCGTTGTCCTCGTCGTCGGCCTGTTCGGCGGCTACGGCCTTCGCTTTGCCAACCGGCTTACCGCCACCGAGACCGGCACCGCGCAATCGATGGCCGAGACGATGCGCGACTGCGGGAAGGGGCTGGTGGTCCAGTCCATCTACGCGTCGGGGCACAGTGCTCCGCTCGACGTCCTGCGCGAGAACCGCGTTCCGGTGATCGAGTCTCTCGAGGTCGCGTGCAGGGCGGTGGTGGAACTTCCGCGGCGGGGGGGCCACCTCGCCCGCGCGGACCGGTTCCGGATGGAGAGCAAATCCGAATTCATAGCCCCCCCGGATCATCGATCGATCATCAACGCGCGCAACGAGGGGCGGCTCACGCTCACCGAGGTCGAAGCGCGGGCGCTGCTTGAGGGCGCCGGAATCGCGTTCGACAGGGCCGAGGCAGCGGAGTCGGCGGAGTCGGCCGCCGTCGCCGTGGACCGGGCCGTGCGTCCCGTCGCGCTCAAACTCCTGTCGAGGCACATCACCCACAAATCGGACGCCGGCGGCGTCGTCCTCGATGTTGCGAGCGGCGACCAGGCCCGCGCGGCCTTCAAGGCGATCACGGCCAGTGCGAGGAGCTACGCCCGCGCCAATGGCCTCCCGGATGAGGCCTATGCCGTGATGGTGTCGCCCATGCAGGTCCGGCCGGTCGCCGAACTGCTCATCGGCGCGTGCCGCGACCCCCACCTCGGACCCGTCCTGACCATCGGGGCGGGCGGCGTCTGGGTCGAGGTTCTGCGCGATGTGGCGCACCGGGTGCTCCCGGTCGATCCCGGCGAGCTCGAAGCGATGCTGGCCGAGCTGAAGGTGAACGCGCTGCTCGCCGGGGCGCGCGGTGGTCGTCCCGTGCAGCTGAGCCCGATCGTCGCCGCGGCGGCCGCGGTCGCGGAGTGCGTGATGACGCACCGGGAGATCGAGGAGGTCGAGGTCAACCCCCTCTTCGTCTACGAGGATCGGGTGGTTCCGGTGGATGCGCGCGTGGTGCTCACGGCTGCAACACCACCTTGACCGCTTTGCTGCGGCGGTGGTCGTACGCCGCTCGGAGGGCGTCCCGGTATTGCGTGAGCGGGAAGACGTGCGTGACCATGTCGCCCAGGGCATGCGAGTCGCCCGCGATCCTCTCCAGCGCGAGCTCGAAGGTGTGCCGGCGGCGCCCATCCCATTCCTCGACACCGTAGCCCACGTAGCCCTGAACCTGAAGTTCCTTCGCCCAGAGCGACGTCAGATCGAGCTTTCGGACCTGTCCGGCGCACCCCAGCAGCACGATGCGTCCACGCGCGGACGCGAACCTTAGCGCCTGCATCAGGCTGGACTCGCTGCCCACGCAGTCGAAGACCATTTCGAAACCGCCGCCCGCGTACACCTCGTCGCCGACCACCGGCATGTACGCTTGTGCCCCGGTCTCGACAAGCGCTTGCCGGGCCTCGTTCCCCGGCGTGACCGTCTCGTCAGCGCCGAGCATCCGGGCCAGGGATACCTCGTGGGGACGCTTGGCCTGCGCGACCAGGCGGCCGGTGTAGCCCATCGTGCGCAGAGACCAGATCGTTGCGAAGGCAATCGTGCCGCTTCCGATCACCAGGATCGGGCCGGGCGACCGAAGTGCCCGGCTGCGCAACACGCCATGCAAGCCGATCGAAAACGGCTCCGTCAGCACGGCGGTCCGGTCGGCGATGGAATCGGGCACGGCGAAGACCTGGCGCCTGTGGGCAACGATCTGTTCGCCCCAGCCGCCTGGAAGGCTCCGATGGTATCCGATGGTGAGACCGCGGGCCAGGGGGCCGTCACCCAGAGTCAACGGCCCCTCCTCGCCCGACTGCTCACACGTCGAGTGGGCGCCGGACGCGCACGAAGGGCACCACGATCCCTCGTCACGGCCCCGGGCTTCGCAGTGGAGCATCGGGTCGACCACCACGCGCTGGCCGGGGCTCACATGGGTGACACCCGGGCCGACCTCCACGACGCGGCCGAGGATCTCGTGCCCCAGCACCGCCGGAAACGAGCCGAACGGCTCCATTGCCGGACTCGATTCATAGGAAATGTTCCCCAGGTCGCTCCCGCAGATGCCGCACAGGAGCACCTCGATCCGGACCCAATCGTCCCGCGGAAGCACGGGGGCCGCTCTGTTCACCAAACCCAATCTGGAAGCGCGACCGTAGACGAAGGACCTGCTGAATCGGCCCAGGCTTTTCGTGAGGATGTACCCGGGGATGGTTACGTTGAACTCTACGGCTTTCACTGGCTGTCCGTTGATGCGGTGTCCGGTCGAAGGTGGTAAGGTTGAGGTTTCCCATGAAGACTGCAATCATTTCCGGGTGCCGCACCCCCTTCACCAGGGCGGGCACCCACTTCGCGCGTCTCACCGCCATCGACCTCGGTCGGCACGCTGTCACCGAACTGTTGGCGCGCACGGACATCCCCCCCGAGACTGTCGAGCACCTGGTGTACGGCACGGTGGTGCACGACCCGCAGGCCCCCAACATGGCTCGCGAAGTCGGGCTGGGGACGCTGCCGGAGAACACGCCCGCGGTGACGGTGTCGCGTGCGTGCGCGTCCGCAAACCAGGCCATCTCCGACGGTGTCAACCTGATCGAGAGCGGCTATGCGGGCGCGGTGATCACCGGTGGCTCGGAGTGCCTGTCGCGCATCCCCATCCTCGCGTCGGACCGGCTGTCCAGAACGCTGGTCTCGGCCTCCCGAGCCAGGACCCTCGGCGCCCGGATCCGGGTGTTTTCCAGGATTCGGCCACGCGATCTCGTCCCGGTGGCTCCGGCCATCGCGGAGTACTCCACGGGCGAGACAATGGGCGCAGCGGCCGAGCGCATGGCCAAGGAGAACGGCATCGCGCGGCAGGATCAGGACCGATGGGCGCTGGGGTCGCACATGAAGGCGCACGCCGGGGCCGAAGACGGCCGGCTTACCGCGGAGATCGCACCGGTCTACGTTGCGCCCCGCTACAAGGACATCGTCGAGCGGGACAATGGTATCCGACCGGATACGTCCATGGACGCACTGTCCGGGCTGCGTCCCGTGTTCGACCGGAGATTCGGCTCCGTGACCGCGGGCAACGCCTCACCCCTGACGGACGGCGCGTCGGCGGTGCTGCTCATGTCTCCCGACCGGGCGCGAGATCTTGGGTTGAAACCGCTGGGCTACGTCCGCAGCTACGCCTTCAGCGCGCTCGACCCTGGGGGGCAGCTGCTCCAGGGGCCCGCCTACGCCGTCCCCGTCGCACTGGACCGGGCCGGGATCACGATGGCCGACATCGACCTGCTCGAGATGCATGAAGCCTTCGCCGCCCAGGTGCTGTCCAACCTACAGGCCCTGGACTCGGACGGCTTCTGCCGCAAGGAACTCGGTCGCCCGGGCCGCGTGGGTCACCCCGATCCGGACGCGATCAACGTCATGGGAGGCTCGATCGCCATAGGCCACCCCTTCGGCGCGACGGGGGGCCGCCTGACGATCACCCTGCTGAACGAATTGAAGCGGCGGGACGGACAGTTCGGCCTGGTTACCGTGTGTGCAGCCGGCGGGATGGGCTTCGCGATGGTGCTGGAGCGGGCGTAGGGGAGGCCGGGACGGGTGTCCACACTCCGCCCCGGTGCATTATACTTCTTCGGGCAGTGAGGCGGTGCCCGGACGCGTGACACGCCAACGAGGAAGCTTTTGGATACTCGACACCTTCCGTTCAGGCCTTTGTTCAACTCGCATGCGCAGGATGTCGTGTCCGGACGGGGCCAACCGGCGCCTTGAACGCCCCCCCGCCCTCGGCCTATGTCGCCGGTTACGCCAAAGCGCGTGCGCTCGACCGGGAGACCGCGGACAACTACATCGCACACACCCATATCGGCGATCCTGTCATGGACGAGGTCGTGGAGGACCTGGCATCGCTACCTCAGCGCCGGGTCCACGAGCTCATTCACGCAGGCATGGAGGAGGATCGCCCCGGTCTAAGGAACGCGCCGCAATCGCTGCGCGATTTCTTTTTCGACGCGCCGCAACCCGATCCGGATTGGCTGGATCGCGATGCCTTTCAGCCGGGCATCCTGTCCTTTCAAAGAAACTCCGTCCTCGTCCTCTCGGCCTTCGTAGCGGGCGTGCTGGTCGACGGCTTCTCCACGCTGATAAGCAAGTCGTTCGTGCAGACCGGGCGGATATTCGACAACGGTGTCTGGCGGCTCAAGCAGAACAACCGCCATCAGGTGGAGATCTTCCTGCCCGGCGGGCTGGAACGGTACGGCGAGGGGTGGAAGCTGTCGGTCCGCATCCGGTTCGTCCACGCGCAGGTTCGGAGACTGCTGGGCCAGACGGACGAATGGGAGCACGACGCATGGGGCGTTCCGCTCAGCGCCGCGCACATGGGCTACGCGGTCGCCTGCTTCGCGGCCCGCACCGTCAAGCACTCGGAGTCGCTGGGCGCGCGGTACAGCCCGGAGGAGCGGGCCGGCTTCCACGACGTGTGGCGTTACGCCGGCTACCTCATGGGCATCCCGGAGACCATCCTCTTCACCGACGAGGAGCACGCGCTGCACCTGTACCGGATCGGCTCCGTTTGCGAGCCCCCTCCGACCGATGACGCGATCATCATGACCAATGCGCTGATCAACTCCGCCCCGCTGGTCGCGAACATCGATGATCCGGCGGAACGGCGCAAGCTGGTCAACAAGGTCATCTACCCGGTTTCCCGGGCGCTCGTGGGCAACGGTCTTTCCGACCAACTGAGGTTCCCCAGGACGAGGGGAATGCCGTTCCCCTTGCTCGCGTACCGGATCGACCAGCGCCTGCAGCGGATGAGGGCCTGGACAAGGAAGGGAGGATTCCAGGTTTTTGCGGACCTTCTTGGGGCGTCAGCCTATGAGGCGGCCGGTCTCAGCTACCGGCTGCCCGACCACGCCCACGACGAACGGTCCACCCAGTGGTGAACGGCCCGTAGGAGGCTCGTTGAAGAGACGCGCCCCGCGGCAAGATCTGCCGGCGCTGGACGCGGCGTTTCACGGCAGGCCGCCCTACCTGCGCATCGCAACTTCGATCCGCCCTGCCAGCCTGCGAGAGAAACGCGACCCTACGTAGATCGACTTGCCGTTGCGCAGCACGACCTTGACGGCCTGGTTGCCGCGGATGGTCCACGCCGTCTTCCCCCCTCTCCAGCGCACCCCCCAGCCGCCGAACTCGCGGATCGGGCTGTACGTCACCCCGCGGACCGACTCCACTTCCGTGTACGGGATTCGCTTGCGCAGCATGTGGACCGGTCCGAAGGCGACAAAGAGGTGGTCGGCTCGCACTTCCACGTCCAGGCACATGAACAGCGCCGTCATGAGGATCGGGAAGAGGGCAAGAAGACCCAGACCCAGAGTCGACATGGTCGAGTCGACGAAGGGCGCACCCGTGACCGCTTCCTGATATGCCCCGTGCGCCACCGTCCCGGCACCCAACAGGCAGGCGCCCCAGATCAGCACCCAGACCCACGCGGGCGCCCAGGTTCGTTCACGGTAGTGCGTTTGACGCTCGTTCATTTTCCGTCCAGTCCTTCAAGGGCCCGCTTCACGAAGACCGGCACCATCGCCCGGCGCCACTCCGCGTCCACAATGATGTTCTCCAGCGGCCGGCACTGCGACCATGCCCGCTCCGCGAGCGCCTCGATCACCCGGCTGCCGAGCCGTTTCCCCGCGGCGATCTCCGTCCAGCCCGCAAGCACACGCGGCCTCGCGCCGAGCGCCGACACGACCCCCGTCAACCCGGCAACGGTCCCGTCGTCCTCGAATTCTCCCGCGATGGCCACGGACAGCAGCGGAAAATCGATCGAGTTTCGCTGTCTCAGCTTCATGTAACTGCTCCGGTGGCGACCGTTCGTGATCGGGATCACGACCTCGGTGACGATCTCGTCCGGTGCCCGCCGCGTGTTGAGAATTCCATCGGTCACGAAGAAGTCTCCGGCGTCGATCTCCCGTGTCCCGCCGGGGCCGGTGAGGCTCAGGCTGGCACCAAGGGCGATCAGGTTGGGAGGGGTGTCCGCCGAGTGCGCGGCCACGCACTTCCTGCCGACCCTGGTTACGTGACAGACGGTTCCGTCCTTCTTGAGACAGTAGCCGAGGGCGGCGCGCCAGAACTCCGTCTGATTGTAGTACGTGCAGCGGGTGTCGAGGCAAACGTTGCCTCCGATGGTTCCCATGTTGCGGAGCTGCGGCCCGGCAACGAGACCCGCGGCTTCGGCGAGGCCGGGACAGTGTCGCCGGACGACAGGGTGCGAGGCAACATCGGCCAGCTTCTCCAGCGCCCCGATCCGCAGGCGGTCTCCGGCAGCGTTGAAACCGATCCCGCGCATCGCGTCGATGCCGTTCAGCGACACCACATGCGCCGGGGTGAAGAGCCGATGCTTCATGTTGGGCATGAGGTCGGTGCCGCCCGCGATCGGCATCGCATCGGCGCCGAACTCGGCCAGCAGGGAGGCGGCTTCCTCGATGGTGTCGGGGCGGTGGTAGCGGAAGGGGTGCAGTCGGAGCATGGTCTGGCGGACGCCTCAGCGGTTCGGGAAACGGCCCCGCGCCACCCCGGCGGCGAGGGGCGACGCGGCTGACCAGGCCCCCGCGCCCGGGGCGGGCCACTCACCGGACCAGGCCTCCGTGCCCGGGGGGAGCGGCCGAGCGACCATGATCCCGTCCTGACCATCGATCCGCAGGATTCGCTCGGCCAGCGACTCCTCGCTCAGCTGCACATGGGAACCCACCAGGGGAGCGTGCAGGAGCCTGAGGTCGCCGTCGCGCCAGACGGCGATCCCGGTGTGCGCGATGTCCAGCCCGGCTACCGTGCTCGTCGCGGCAATGATGTCGCCGTCGCGGATCAGGTGCGCCTTCGCAGCGATCTCTCCTTCGGGGATGTAGAAGCGCTCGACAGCTGCGAGCCGGCCTTCGATACGCACGATCCGGTCCAGGGTGGCGGGGTCGGCGAGTTGGCGGTAGGCGTCCGGGTGCGTGGACATGAAGTCGACGGGCGACGCATCGCGCGCGCCACCCAGCTCCCGGGACAGTGATCTGACCAGCGCCGCGGCGTCGTTGTCCGCGATCCATTCGCTGAAGTAGTGAAGCCGGCTGGCGTAGCCGTCCAGGGTTCCGCCCCGGTACCTGATGCGGGTGAGTTCGTCCCGGAAGGCGGCCTGGAAGCCGGCGGGATCGTCCGCGAGGCTGGTGGCAGCGTCCGTGAGGCCGGGCGGGGCGGTCCACGCCAGCCGCGCGAGGGCCAGCACGTTCTCGACGAATGTCACGCAGTCGAGGGCTTCCAGGTTGACGACCAGCCGTTCGGGGCCGGGGACCTCCAGCGTGTGGGGCCGATAGGGCGTGCCCACAAACCGCTCACCGATGCGCGCGAGGAGGTCACCGAAAGCGGGGTCCGCGTCCGCGCGCTGCCCGAGTGCCCAAGCGAAGTGCTCGTGGGCGATCTCCCAGTCCCGGGGGGTACCGGAGGTGGGGTGCTGGGCACCCACCCGGCTCTGCCACAAGAGAGTTCCCAGCACGCCGACCATCACGACGGTCCCGACGCCGCGCCAGACAGGCGACCGCGGCTGGCGAGCCTCCGGCCACCGGTTCACGTCGCTCCTCCGACGCCGGCGGCCCGCAACCCGGCCACCCGGTCTCCACGACCGTCCTCGACCGCCCGCAGCGCCCGCCACACCCGCGGCGGCGAGAACGGCAGCGAGTCCATGCGCACGCCCACCGCATCGTGAATGGCGTTGGCAATCGCCGGGATCGACGGATGCAGCGGACCTTCCCCTGCCTCCTTCGCCCCGTAGGGCCCTTCGGGGTCGATCGACTCGACGATCAGGGACTCAAGCGCGGGTGTGTCCAGGCTCGTCGGAATCCTGTAGTCCAGCAGCGACGGCGCGTTGTGCAGCCCCGCACGCCCCTGGTCGGCCGTCTTGAAGATCTGCTCCTCCATCAGCGCTTCGGCAAAGCCCATGTAGGCCGATCCCTCCATCTGGCCCGCTACCAGCACCGGGTTCAGCGCCCGTCCGCAGTCGTGTGCGATCCAGATCTTCTCCACCGTCACGAACCCGGTCTCGACGTCCACCTCCACCTCGGCCACGTGGGCGGTGAAGGAGTACGCCGGCGAGGCTCCGATCGTCGCGCCACGGTACGTTCCATGCACGTCCTTGGGCGTGTTGTACGACCCCGTCGAGCCCAGCGTGCCATACATGGCCTCGGCCAGGTTGAAGGCCACCCGCAGCGGCATGCTCGTCGCCGTATCGCCGGCCCGCACGGCAAGGCCCCCGGCCAGCAGCACCTCGCCCGGCCTTGCGCCCCACTCCGCCGCCACCGCCTCCTGCACCTGCGCCTTCAATTTGCGCGCCGCGTCGATGCAGGCGTTGCCGAGCATGAACGTCACCCGGGACGAGTACGCTCCCAGATCGACCGGAGTGAAGTCGGTATCCCCGGCGAGGACTCGCACGTGCGCCAGCGGCACGCCCAGCTCCTCGGCGACGATGTACGCCACCATCGAATCGACGCCCTGGCCGATCTCGGACGCCCCCGAGAAGACCGCCACCCGCCCCGAACGGTCCACCTGCAACTGGATACCGGACTGGGGCATGTCGTTGGGGTACACGGGATAGTTGGTGCCCGTGATGTAGGTCGAGCCCGCCACTCCAACCCCGCGGCCGAAGGGCAGCCGACGGTGCTTGTGCTTCCAGCCGCTCGCCCGTTCCACCTCGTCCAGGCACTCCAGAAACCCGTTGGAGGTGACCCGCAGGTCGTTCACCGTGCGTGTGTCCGCGCCGATGAAGTTGCGCCTGCGCAGCTCGATGGGGTCGATCGACAGCTTCTCCGCGATTCGGTCGAGCTGCACCTCGAAGGCAAAGCGCGGCTGCACCGAACCGTGGCCGCGTTTCGGCCCGCACGCGGGCTTGTTCGTGTAGGCGCGCGTGGAGTTGAACCGATAGGCGGGCATCTGGTAGGGAGCCGTGAGCAACTGCCCGGAGTAGTAGGTCGTCACCAGCCCGAACGATGCGTACGCACCGCCGTCCATGACGATCTCCGAGTCGACGGCGGTGAGCATGCCCTCCCGGTCGGCGCCGGTGCGGTACCGCATATGGAAGGGGTGGCGCCCTCGGTGCGAGTAGAAGACCTCTTCCCGCGTGTACAGGATCTTGACCGGACGGCCCGTCATCATGGACAGCCTGGCGACGCAGAACTCCAGATCGAAGGGCTCGGACTTGCCGCCGAATGCGCCGCCCACCGGGGGCTGAATGACCCTCACACTGGCCGGGTCGACGTCCAGCACCCGGGCCAGTTCGCGGTGCAGGTAGTGGGGAACCTGCGTCGCCGACCACACGGTGAGTCTGCCGTTCCCCTCGGCAAGCCCGATCGCGCAGTGGGGCTCGATGGGCGTGTGCGTCGTTCCTTCGAAGAAGTAGTCGCCCTCCACCATGATGTGCGCGTCCTCCAGCCCGGCGTCCACATCGCCGAACTCGAGCTTCACGGTCTTGGTGATGTTCCCGTTCCACCCCGGCTTGCGCGGCTCGTGGATGTACGGGCCCGAATCGGCGGCGATGGCCTCGTGCGGGTCGAGGTACGCGGGCAACTCCTCGTACGTCACATCGATGAGGTCGAGCGCTGCGATGGCCGTGTCCTCGTCCACCGCGGCGACCGCGGCCACGCCGTCGCCCACGTACCGGACACGGTCCACGCACAGCGGGTACTCGTCCGGCGTCCACGGGATGATGCCGTAGGTCACGGGCATGTCGCGGCCGGTCACGGCGGCGTGGACACCCTCCAGCGCTTCGGCCCGCGAGGTGTCGATCGCGACGATGCGCGCGTGCGGGTGGGGACTCCTGAGGATCTTGCCGTGGAGCATCCCGGGGAACCGGATGTCGTCGGTGTAGCGGGCGCGGCCCGTGGACTTCGCCAATCCGTCGACCTTCCGCATCGGGCGGCCGATGGTCGAGAGGCCGCTTTCACCGTCGCGGGAACCGTTGCGCTGGGGATCACCGATTGAATGCTGCGTGGACTCGCGTCGCGAACTCATGGGTCCAGCCTCGCGGCCGCCGCTTCGACGGCGTCGTAGATCTTCTCGTAACCGGTGCACCGGCAAAGGTTGCCCGACAGTGCGGCCCGGATCTCGCCGCGGCTCGGCGACGGGTTCCTGTCGAGCAGCGCCACCGAGCTGCACAGGATGCCGGGGGTGCAGAATCCGCACTGCGCGGCCCCGTTCAGGTCGAATTCGTCCTGGACCGGATGCAACTCGGTACCGTTCGCAAGGCCCTCCACGGTGCGCACGTCGCGCCCCTCGGCTTCCCACACCGGCGTGATGCACGACAGGATGGCCCGCCCGTCCACAATGACCGTGCAGGCGCCGCAGTCACCCTTGTCGCACCCCTGTTTCGACCCGGTGAGACCGAGGCCGTAGCGTAGCGCTTCCAGCAGAGTGTAGTGCGCAGGCACCCCGCAGACGCGCTCGTCTCCGTTCACCCGCAGGCGGACGACTTCCATCCGGAACCCTCCTTCCACCTATAATATCGGCGCGACCGGGAACCGCTGCCAGTACGGCCGTGCCGGGGAACCTCGAACCTCCTGGCACGGGTACCATCTGGAAACTGGCCGTGTTCCCCGGTAGACTAGTGGAAGCCTGCACAATCGACCCCGACGAACAGGATGCGAAAGATATGCCCTACCCCGAGATGATGGTGGCCCCGATGCGCCAGGAACTGGTCGGTATCGGCTTCCACGAACTGCGCGACGCAGAGCAGGTCGGCCAGGCGATGGACGCCCTGGACGGGACGGTCCTCGTGGCAATCAACTCCGTCTGCGGTTGCGCCGCCGGCATTTTCAGACCGGCGGTGATGATGGCCTTGCAGGGCGACAAGCAGCCCGACCACAAGGTCACGGTCTTCGCCGGACAGGACCTCGACGCCACGGCTGCCGCCCGGCTGCATCTGGTGGGCTACCCACCCTCGTCACCATCGATAGCGCTGATGAAGGACGGCGACGTCGTCTTCATGCTCGAGCGCTTCCAGATCGAGGGCCGTTCAGCCCCCGCGATCGCGGGTGACCTGCAGGCCGCGTTCGAGGAGCACTGCTAGCAGGACTGCCGGGGCTGCCGAGGCCCTGCCCCTGGCCCACCAGGGGACCATCCGGCTGCTACATTGCCGCCTTTTGACGTGCGCGCATGCCATCCAGGGAGAAGTCGCCCGGCCCGTGCGCGAAGAAGAAGAGCCAGGTAAAGCTGTAGAAAGCCGCCAGTTCGCCCCCGTTCATGATCGGCCAGAAGCCTTGCGGCAGATGCACCATGAAGTAGGCCACCGCCATCTGCCCCGAAACCAGGAAGGCGACGGGGCGCGTGAACAGCCCGACCATGATGAGCAGCCCACCGAAGAACTCCAGGATGCCGGCCATGCCTCTCAGGCCCATCAGGCTTTCCACCTGGTTGCCGCCCAGGGCCCCAAAGAGCTTCTGTGCGCCATGCAGCGAGAACAGGAATCCGGCCACGATGCGCAGCGCGTTATGGGTCATTTCCTTGAGTCTGGCGTTGTCCGTGTTGACCATGAGCTGATCGCCTCCTGGAAGGGTTGGGTCGCCCGCGCGACGGGGGTGCGCGGGTAGGGTACGGCGACAGCACGCCTGACGCAAAGAAGCGTCGGATTGCTACCTGCGGCGGCGACGCTTCCGGCGGCGCTCCTTCTTTTCCCGCCGGCGGCGCCGACGGGCTTCCCGCTTCGATTCGCCCGTACGGCGCACCTCGACCTCGATCGAACCGAAGACGGCGAACCCATCGATCCGCACCGATGGAGCATCCGGCCCGCCGAGCGATTGACGGGCTTCCCGCTGCTCGAAGCTGCCGAAAAGCGCCGAGCCGGCACACTGGACATGCAGCTCGGGCGGCACGATGACTTCCACCGATCCCATCACCGCAACGGCCGTGAACACCGATTCGCCCGGCCCCAGCAGGGCTTCCCTGAGATCGATCACGTTCGAGCCCATGACGGCGACCGCGGTGTTCCGCTGGGCCGGAATCCAGCGCCCTACCCGCTTCGTTTCTCCGAACACCGCAATGGCCCGGTCGGTCGGCCGCACCCTGGTCGACGGCACATCGGGAGCGAGGCGGGGAATCGTCGCCAGAGGCCCTTTCCCGTCATCCCCGGCCGTGCCCGCTGCCGGACGCAGTCCTTCCAGGGCGGAACCCAGCTCCGGCATGGTGCGGGCGTTGTGGGCCAGCGTCAGACGCCTTTCGAAGTCGTTCATGGACAAAAGATCCTGGGCAAAACACTCGCTCAGGAGGTCGATCGTCCTGTCGCGGGCGTCCGACAGGGGAATCGAAGGCGATCCCGGGTCTAGCGGCCCCGGTGGCCTCTCCTCGGTCACAGGTCCCCCACCTCCACCACGGTCCCTGCGCAATTCTTGCAGAACCGGGCATCTTCGTCGTGACCGGCGCTATGGCACCCCGAGCACACGAGAAAGCGAACATTCGGGGCGCCTTCCTTCCGTCCGGCGACGTGGGCGGCCTGGGCCAGTTCAACGCTGACGATACCGGTCGGCACGGCGATCAGTCCGTAGCCCATGAGCATGAGCAGCGCGGCCAGAAACTGGCCGAACGGTGTTTGCGGCGTGATGTCCCCGAATCCCACCGTCGTCACGGTGACCACGGCCCAGTACACGGATTCGGGAATGGACGTGAACCCCGCGTCGCCGCCTTCAATGAGGTACATGAACGACCCCAGGATCACGACGAGAGTCAGCACCGTGATCAGGAAGACCACAATCCTGTAGCGGCTCGCCGCCAGCGCCCTGCCCAGGGTCCGCGCTTCGCCCAGGTATCGTACCAGCTTGAGGACCCGGAACACCCGGAGCACCCGGAGCACCCGGATGATGACGAGGAACTGCGCGCCCGGCAGGAGAACGCTCAGGTAGGTCGGGATGATGGAAAACAGGTCCACGATCCCGAAGAAGCTGAGCGCATACCTCCGCTTCGACTGGACGGCCGCCAGTCTTACCGCGTACTCGATGGTGAAGAGGATCGTGAAAACCCATTCCAGCACGAGCAGCAGCTGGTGATGCTGCTCGACGATCGTCTCCACCGAGTCGAGCATGACCACGAGGACACTGGCCAGGATGGCCAGGATCAGAGAGACGTCGAACGCCGTGGACGCTCCGTTGTCGGACTCGAAGAGGATATCGTAGAGGGGCGCTCGCCACGGCGGGCCGTTGAGGGGCCGGTTTGAAGGGGACATCCCTTTCCTAGTCCGCGGGCTCGAGAACGCCGCTGGGACAGGACACCCCGGTCCCGCCGATGCCGCAGTAACCGCCGGGGTTCTTTGCCAGGTACTGCTGGTGGTACTCCTCGGCGTAGTAGAACTCCGGAGCCTCCACGATCTCGGTGGTGATGGCGCCGAAGCCCATCCGCGCAAGTTCGGCCTGGTAGCGGACCCGTGAATCCTCCGCCAGGCGCAACTGCCCGTCGCCGACGGTGTAGACGGCCGACCGGTATTGGGTGCCGATGTCGGCGCCCTGCCTCATTCCCTGGGTTGGATCGTGTCCCTCCCAGAAAGCCGAGAGCAGCGTCCCATAGTGGATCCTGTCAGGGTCGAAGACGACCAGGACTGCCTCCGTGTGTCCTGTCGCGCCCGTGCACACCTCCCGGTAGGTCGGGTTGGGGGTGACGCCGCCCTGATAGCCAACCGCCGTCGAGTAGACCCCTGGAAGCTCCCAGAACATGCGCTCGGCACCCCAGAAGCACCCCATTGCGACGTAGGCCCGCTGGAAGCCCTCCGGGAAGGGCGGCTTGATCCGGTTGCCGCTCACATGGTGGAGGCCGGATACGCGAAGCGCCTCGGCTCGTCCCGGCAGTGCCTCACGGGGATCCGGAGTTTCGTGTTTCCTGCGACTTGCAAACATATGACGGGAATCCATTGCCCAAGGAAAGTAATCGAATCATTCACGCGGGTCACCACACCCGCTCCCTCACCACATTACTGTACAGTGCGGCGGGTCACCGCCATGGCCCGATGCCGCCGATGCCGAGGCATCTCCCGCTCCGGGCATCCTGACTTGAACTCTCCACGCATGGGAAGGGAGCGACCTTCAACAGTGAGTTGGACGCTGAACCGCAACGCGGCTCCGGCAGGGGCCTATCCGGACCGCTTGAAGCCGGTCATCGGACTCGACGCACACCGGGCGGCGCACGCCGAAATCAGCTCCTGGCGAGGATACCGGAAGACTCCGCTGAGAAATGCCCGGAATCTGGCGTCCAGGCTGGGGCTGGAGTCGGTTTGGGTGAAGGATGAGAGCGGCCGTTTCGGGCTCGGGAGCTTCAAGGCGCTGGGCGGGGCCTATGGCGTGCAGCATGTGATGAAGGGCGGAGAAGGCGGCGCGGCCCGCCTCACGGTCACCTGTGCTTCAGACGGGAATCACGGCAGATCGGTCGCGTGGGGCGCTCGCATGTTCGGTTGCGACGCGGTCATCTACCTTCCCGCCCACGTCACCGAGGTCCGCGCCGATGCCATCCGGTCGTTCGGGGCGCGGATCGTGCGCGTTGACGGCGAATACGACGAGGCCGTGGCCCAGGCGGCCCGGGACGCGCGCACACACGGGTGGACGGTGATCTCCGACACGTCGTATCCCGGGTACATGGAGATTCCCCGCGTGGTCATGGTGGGATACACGGTCATGGTCGAGGAGACATCCATCCCACCGCGTCCCAGCCACGTGTTCATTCAGGGCGGGGTCGGCGGCCTCGCGGCGGCGGTGATCGGCCACCTGTGGGAGCGCCTCGGCGAGGATCGCCCAGTGGCGGTGATCGTCGAACCGGAAGCCGCCGACGGCCTCCTGTGCAGCGCTCGCGCCGGTCGGCCTGCTGCCAGCCGCGGGAACCTCGACACGATCATGGCGGGGCTGAGCTGCCGCGATGTGTCGCCGCTCGCGTGGGACGTCGTGGGAGCAGGCGCGCACGCATTCATGACCGTGCCCGACAGCGGGATCGCGCCGCTGATGCGGGATGCCGCGCGGGGAGAGCTCGGGGAGCCGTTCGAGGGTGGAGAATCGGGGGTGGCGGGGCTGCTGGGGCTGATCGAGGTCGCGCGGGACGAGGATCGGCGCCGTGAGATCGGGCTGGACGAGCACTCGCGGGTGCTGGTGTTCAATACGGAGGGCGCGACCGACCCGGAGCTGTACGGGCGGATCGTGGGGACCGGGTAGCCGGCGGCATTGAGGCGCGGCTTCCCCCGGTAGCACGGCCCCGCTTACCTTGCGAGGAACACCGACCCTTCAAGCAAAAGAGACGGCCCCCATGAGTGACCCGTTCTACACCACCCGCTCCTCGGTCGCCAAGGTGGACGGCATCCACCGGCGCGCGACTCTGGAAGATGGCACCGAAATCGACTTCGGCGTCCACGGACCGATCAAGGCGCACTACCGGTTGGACGCCGAGCCGGATCGGCCCCTGCCCGTCGACTACCTGGTCGCAGCTGCCGCCGGCTGACTACTCGGGACCCTCAACGGCGCACTGGAGGTGCGCGGGATTCCGATGGCCAATGACGCGATTCGCGTCAAGGCGGAAGGCGTGAACGAAGTCGTCGACAGGATGGTGGTGCTGACGCGAATTCACGCGCACTACACGATCCGGGTGCCGGAGGGGGCGCCGCGCGACAAGGTGGATCGCGCACTGGCGACCCATGTGGCGAAGTGCCCGACGGCACAGAGTCTGAAGGGCGCGGTGGATGTTACCTGGTCGGCGGATGTGACGGAGGGGTAGGACCCGGAGCTACTTCTCCAGACCGTAGACCCGCACGTATTCCACGTTCTGCTCGTCGTGGCGGCGGCGAGTCCCTGGGCCCTAGGGAACCGGTGCGAACCGCACCCGTGCTACTCGCTCGACGCCCAGCGAGTCACGGGTCATACCGTAGAGGACGGACTCGGTGGCCCAGGTGGTCCATGTCTTTTTGACCCGGATCGGCCAGCGGTATCGAGCGACAAGCGTCATGCCGTCGTAGACGTCCGCTTCCCGTGTTTCCTCCCCGGCCGCAACTGATTTCTCGATCCACAGCCGGCCGCCGCGGTCGAAGAACATCCCATCCAGCGGAGGCTTGTGGTCGGGAATCCCGAACGGATGGTTCGTGATATCGGCTCGCCGGAGTTCGCTGTCGATCTGACCCTGAGCACGGATCCGTTCTTCCGGGCTGAGCGCCGGCCCCTGCTGCGCGGGAGCCTCTATCCGGGAAACGGTCCCATCGGGACGGTGGTAGCTGATCGAATACTCCGAGGTGACCGCCTCCGCCCACGTGCCCCCGCTGGCATGGGTGTGAATCCACTTTGGGCCGAAGGGCTGGTGGAGATAGATAATGGCCTGGGATTCTCCGATCATGCGCGGCACGGTGGTTTGGGCAACGTATTGGCGATCCCGCTCGGCCGGAAACACGGTATCCACAGCCCCGTCGGCCCCGACATGGAGCCGCGCCGTGAGCATCGACAGGTCGTCGGAAAACACGGGTCCGATGTCGACGAGTTGGCTGTCCGCGTCAAAGGTGAACGGACCCATGGCACCAAATGAAGCGTGAGGGCTTCTGAGTCCTCTTTCGTACTCCGCGCTCGTCAAATCCAGCCTGAACGCGCTGTAGCGGGTGCTCTCGCGCACCCACAGCGCACCATCCGGGCCGAACTCCAGACAGCAGGGATCCGCCAGCTCGCCGGGGCCCTCTCCGTAGCCGCCGAAACGGAACGCGAATCGCCCGTCCGTATCGAACACCCGGATCTCGCTCGTCCGGGTGTCGGCAACGACCACCCGCCCGTGCGCATCCTCCACGATGGATCCGATGCTGGTGAAGAGGTACGGATCATCGCCGTCGATCTCCCCGATCTCAAGGTCGATCGCGCCTTCGAAGGTGGGGACGTCGGGTGGGAGGGCGGGACCCGGTGCGTCGGCGCAGGCTGTGCCGGTACTTGCTATTGCCGCCAACAGGCCCAGCCGTACCGTGTCCGCTGCCCTCACCTTCGCGTCTCTGGTGTTCCCGGCTTCGGCACGGTGTCGGGCCGTGCCCCTCCCAGCTGCTCGCGCAGGAATTCGACCGCCCGTTCAGATTCCGTGCTGCCAATCCAGTCGATCGCTTGTTGCCGCACCCTCGGATCGGTCTCCCGACGCGCAAGCTCGATCATCTTGTCGATGGCCAGGGCGACTTGCTCCGCATCGCGGGATCGAGACCGGCGGTGGAGAGCGAAGAACACGCGTTCCCTAAGCCTGGGCTCAAGCGATTCGTACGACTCGGACAGCCTCGACAGATCATTCATCGGCCCCCAGGCCCAGGCGTTCATCGCGGCCTGGCGGATCTTGACCGACTCCTCCTGATCCAGTGCCCGGTCGAACAACCAGTTGGTTACTTCCTCTTCTCCGGTACCGGCCCTGCGGCCGAGAGTTTCGAGCACGCCGACCTTGAGATCCTCGGAACCGACCCTGCCGTAGGACGAAGTCAAGGACTCCGTAGGGACGTCGGTGCGTCGCCCGAGAGCGGTAAAGACTTCAGCGCGGAATTCCTCCGGCAGTCCCATGTCACGAAAGAGCTGCCAGAGCACCGTGCCCGAATCTTCGCGTCGATTCCGCCCAAGCGCCACGACTGCCGCACTCCGGAGATCTTCGTCGTCAGACTGCCTGGCGAACCCGGATAGTGTCCGAAACGAACCTTCGGTAACGAACCGACGAAGTCCGAATATCGCCGCCTTCCGGACTTCCGAACTCGAATTGCTCGTGGCAGCTTTGATCAACTCCTGTTCGGCCTCCTCGGTGCTCTGTCGTGCGAGCCAGTTGACCGCCTGTCGACGTAAGTTCACGGAGCATTCATCCACGCGCTCCAGCACACTGCGCACGGGTCCCATCCGCTCTGTTTCCAGACGCAGCAAGGCCGTAAGCGCGGATTGCTGTACAGATTCGTTCTCGCAACCTTCTCGATGCCGGTTACGGCTGTACAACAGGCCCGATTCGACACTCGTCAACCCAAAGGACTCCCGCCTTGACGCCGCCGATCCGGCCTGGGTCGCGATTGTCACGGCCGCTGTCGCCACCCGCTGAACCGCGGCCGATCGGGCCTGTGCGGACGCCACGGTTGCTTCGGCCACGCGTCCCACACTATCGGCTCGTGCCAACTGCGCCGCCACCGACTCGGCTTGCGTTCGCCGCACTGAATCAGCTCGGGCCTGCTGGGCTTCCACCAAACCCAGACGCCCACGCATTATTGAATCCATTCGGGCCTGCGCCTGCCGGGTCGCTATCAACGATGTACGTGCACGCTGGGTCGAGTCTGCCCATGCCCTCCGCAGCAATTCACGGGACTCACGCAATACCTCCGCGGCGGCTTCGGGGTCGCCACTTTCCCCCTGCTGGCGCCGAATCCGAAGGTGCAGGTCCTGGACTTCGTCATGGAGCCGACCCTGGTTGCCGTAATTGTCTTCGCCGGCCACTCCTTCGTAACCGGCCGTAAGCGTCTCAAGGAGGAGCAGCGCCTCGGGCAGGTCCCCCAGCCTGAACCGGGCAAAGGCCTCCCAATAGTAGGAATCGGCGTCGAATCGCGTGGACGCATGAACATTCCGAAGGGTTGCGAACAGATCGGCGGCGCGTTCGAACTCTTCCTGATTGACGGCGTGCCGCGCCTCCAGAAACAACCGTTCTTCTTCCTGTCGGCTCACTCCGTCCTGGGCTGCAAGGCGTTTGTATCCGGGGCCATCGAGCGCCCCGCCAATCATCAACCCGGAGTCCGCCGCCAGGAGAGCGGCCAGGACTAGTCCAACAACTCGCGGCACGTGGACAAAGCCGCGCGAGTACCGCAAGCGTCCAGGCACCATGCCATTTCGTGTGAGTTTGTACATCGTTATTCCTCCGTGACATCCACCACTCGGATCAAATCTCCCCAAGGTCACTCGCCACGCGCAATCGCGTCAGAGTTCCCTGCCATTCCATGCTCTCCCGGGCCAACTGCCATTCGAATTCGGGCGCTTCCGGACCCAGCCGGGCGATCTGGATCAGCACCAGTTCCAGATCCTCGAGCAGTGCGTACTGCTGCGGCGACCGGGATCCCGGCATGTCCAGGAACGCACGTGTGTCCCCGAGCAGTTCCCGGGCCCATCTCGCCAGATCCTGCTGTGACCCGGGTGTGCCCTGGTCTATCCGGAACGCGGTAAGCAGTGTCGCGGCGCGCCCCAGGTGCTGAGTCGCAGGGTAGTGGTCCTCGGTATCAAACGGGTCCCGCAGGACCGCCGGCACTTCGAGATACGAGCCGTCGACCACCCCGGCCTCGGGCTCGCCGCCGGCGCGGGATGGCTCGACCACCGGTGCCGCGCGCACGATGTCGCTGGTCGTGGCCAGCTGATCGTGCAACGCGGGATCTTCGCCCGACCTCGTGGCTTGCGGCTCCGCCGCCGGTACGCCGAATGCGGTCTCCGGCTCGGAAGCCGGAGTTGCGACGGAGTGATCTGCCGACCCAACGAAGGGCTGTGTAGTGCGTGTGCCCCGGCCGAGAGCAAGACCGAGAACGAGCGAAGCGGCCACCGTCAGGGCCGTAGCCCAACCGGCAGCGTTCCCCCGTCTGGTCCACCATCGTGGCCGGACAGGCCAACGGCGCAACGACCCGCGTGATTGCCCCGGCTGACGCCTACCGCCGATCTCAATGACCCCCGGCGACTCCCTCGAGACCCACGCCGCTTCGATGACCTTCCACATCTCCTCGCGAGGCGCCACTGGCGGCACGTGGTATAGCTGTCCGACGAGCCGCGCCTCCACCCCACCCCACATCGCCTCGCCAGGCGTCTCCGGCGGCTCGTTGTACCCCATCCCCTCCCGTCGAACAAACTCGACAAACCGATCAAAATCGCTCATGATGCCCACTCCCCCGCATGCACCGCCAAGTCATCGCGCAGTCTGCTCCGAGCGCGAAACAGCTGGCACTTCGAAGTCCCCGTCTTGATGCCCAGGATCTCGCCGATCTCCCGGTGCGTGTACCCTTCCACATCGTGAAGCACGAATACGGCCCGGCTGCGCTCGGGAAGCCGGTCGATCGCGCGGTAGAGGTCCTCCCGCAGGTCGGGTTCAACGCCCGACACCCTGGAGCCACCGGTCATCTGGTCGTCCAGGGGCGTCTCACGTGTCCTGAACCGCTTTACCTTCCTCAGTCCATTCAGCGACACGGTCGTGGCAATCGCAACGATCCAGGTGCCGAACGCCGCATCGCCCCGGAACGTGTCGATCTTCGTGAAAGCGCGTACGAAGGTCTCCTGCGCAAAGTCCTGGGCGAGATCGTACTCTCCCGCAAACCGATAGCAGATCCGGAAGACCCGGTCGACGTGCGAATCGTACAGCGTGCGCGCGACCGACTGATCTCCGTCTTTCAACCGCTGTATGAGTTGCACTTCCGTCACCAAGCCGAGTCTCCGGTCATGCGCCGGTCCTCCTGCCTTCCAACCGGTGACACCCCCACGTCGGCGATTGGTTGCACTGGCCGCACCGGGTCGTGCCCCGCCGAACGGTCCAGGGACCGGAGGGGCAGCTCGTGCACTTTCTGGACCCATGGCCCTGGCCTCCGCAGACGCGATTCGGATCACATGATAGTATCGGGTGGACAACGCCTTTGCCCAATGGGTTGCATCGATCGCGGGGCGGATACCCGGTTGTCCTGCATTGGAGTCAGAGCCCTCCACCGTTCAGCGGCTCCTCCGGTGCCTCGAGGTACCCCGCCTCGATGAACGCCATGATCCCGAAGAGCCCACCCCAGGAATGGAACGGGTCGCTCGACAGCCGCTCGTCGTCCCCAGCCCCGGAGATCGAGGAGTAGTTCTCGCTGACGTATCCCTTGCGGTGCCATTCCGACACGAACATGTCAAGCGAACGGCGAGACAACTCGGCCGCAGTGTCGTACGTCTCCGCCTTCCGCAACCCCAGGTAGGTCAGGAAGTTCAAGGGTGGCCAGATGGCGCCTTTCCAGTATCTCTGCCGCGAGAAGGACGGGTCGTCGCGCGTCGTGGACGGCAAGACGTATTCGCCCCAGAACTCGGCTGGATTGAGCAGGTGCTCCGTGATCATCCGCCGCGCGCGGCCGGGGCCCGCAACTCCCGCCAGGAGCGGATAGAACAACGTCGGCGAGCGCCGGCCCGACGGCCGGCCCAGGTCCGTGCGATAGTTGAGGTAGTAGCCGCGTTCCTCGACCCAGAGGCCGTCCAGCGCTTCCGAGAAGCGCCGGCCACGCTCCTCCAGCTCCGCCGCCTCGGCGGATCGCCCCAGCACCCTTGCCAACTCCGCCAGGGCGCGACAATCGGCAATGTACAGGCTGGTCAGTCCCACATCCTGCAGCTCAAGCGTGTTCTTCGCCGGATTGAAGGGGACGTCCTCGTACATCGGGGAGTCGTCCATGCCGGACTCGTAGCCGGCGGTGCGGTTCGTGCGCACGTCCGGTTCGTCGAACGGGTTGCGTGCCTCGTGGGAACCGTAGCTGAGGAGCCCCTCGTTGAGCCGCTTCCTCGGCCACCAGCGATTCCATTGCAGCAGCGGATCGAAGGCGGCTTCCAGAAACCAGCGCTCGGGGTATCGCCGGTACACCTCCCGCACCATGACCCCGCCGACCGGAGGCTGTGAACGGTCCCACGACTTGCTGCCGTTGCCCCGGTTGTCGTTGGGGAGGAAACCCTCGGCCGTCGCGCCCCGCAAGTGCTCGATCACATTGGCAATCGCAAGCTCCCGGTCGTCGAGCGAGGTCATGTAGGCCAGGAAGAAGTTGTCCCAGCCGAAGAGGGCCACACCGCCGTATTCCTGGTTCCAGAGGCGTCCGACGGTCGACACGACGCGTTCGTGGCGCGGCTCGTAGACGGTATTCCAGGCGATCCCGGACGAGACGGCCATGTAGGCGTCCGCGAGGTCGCCGTAGCGGTCGGCGCGCGCTTGCAGCGCCTGTTCGGCGGCGTGCAGCGCGGTGCGGATCTCGTCCAGACCGCGTGGCCGTCCGCTCGACACGCCCACAGCGCCGTCCAGGCGGACCACACGGTGCGGGAGCAGCGTCCCGGTGTAGGGATCCATCTCTGCGGTTCCCGCGACATGGATGGATTGCGTGCCGTTGGGCAGTCGCGCCAACAGGCCATCCGGGGCGGACTCGACCGCGCCGGGGCGGTTCCAGGCCAGCCCCGCGCTGACAACCAGTTCGTAGTGGCCAGGTTTGTCGGCCATTTCGGGCCCCAAATGGCGGACAACGTCCGTGGGGACCGTCTCGCGCGGCGTGACCAGGACCACCAGATCCTCCCAGGCGTGGCCCGCTTCGACCGTGGCCGAGAGTCCCTGCCACTCGATGTCCAGCCGCATGTACGATCCGTTCAGCGCGTGGACGCCGGGCCGGATCCGCTCCACGTCCTCGCCGCGCCGCCCGATCAGGGCATCGCTCAGGTAGCCCTCCTCGAGCCACGCGTGCCGCTTGAGCGCCAGGTCGACGGTCAATCCCTCGGGAAGGAGTACGTAGCGCAGCACGTCGCGGCTGTCCCAGGTGTTCCACCCTTGCGCCAGTTCCGCCTGGATCGCCCGGTATTCCTGGACATCGCCCACCTGCGAGTGGTACTCGGCGAGTCGGTCGGGCCACGGGCTCGCCACCTCCGCCACACGGTCATCGGCGTCCGGCGTCCCCTGCGTATCCCCGTCCACACACGCGGTCAGGCAAGGCCACACGAGCATGGCGGCAACGCCGCAAATCGGCTGGATGCGCATTCGAAGTCTCTCGGTTAGGTTGGCTCCTGCTCACAACCTGGAACCGAAGACATGTCCTTTCAACCACTCGACGTCGCCGCCTTCATCGGCTTTCTGCTCCTTGTGGTGGGCATCTCCCTGTACGCGTCGCGCGGAAAGCACGACGCAAGCGACTACTTCCTCGCCGGACGCAACCTGCCGTGGTGGCTGATCGGTTTCTCGCTGATCGCGTCCAACATCTCGACCGAGCACTTCGTCGGCATGGCGGGCCAGGGGTACGATCTCGGCCTTGCCATCGCCAGCTACGAATGGATGGCGGCGGTTACCCTGGTGCTGGTCGGACTCTTCTTCCTGCCCCGGTTCCTGCAGGCGGGCATCTACACGATCCCGGAATACCTGGAGTTCCGCTACGACGTGCGCACCCGCACTCTGATGGCGGGCTTCATCATGGCGGCGTACGTGTTCGTGGCGCTGGCGACGGTGCTCTATTCGGGCGCCCTCGCGCTCGAGTCCATCTTCGGGATCGACACGCTCCTGGGCATCTGGCTGATCGGCATTCTGGCCGGTGGCTACACGATCTACGGGGGCCTGAAGGCGGTCGTCTGGTCCGACCTCATTCAGGGCGTGGCCCTCCTGCTGGGCGGCGTCGTGGTGACGGTGCTCGGCTTTCGCGCCATGGGCGGGATCGACCCCTTCCTGGAGGCCGCGGACGGCAAGCTGCACACGGTCCTTCCGTGGAATCACCCCGAAATGCCGTGGCTGGCGGTCTTCATCGGCGGGCTCTGGATCCCGAACCTCTTCTACTGGGGATTGAACCAGTTCATCACCCAGCGCACGCTCGCGGCGCGAAGTCTGGCGGACGGGCAGCGCGGGATCTTCCTGGCCGGGTTCATCAAGCTCGGCATACCGTTCATCATCGTCTTCCCCGGGATCATGGCCGCCGAGCTGTTCGCCGATCAGGTGACGAACCCCGACCAGGCGTACCCGGTCATGATGCGCGAACTGCTCCCCGCGGGGCTGACCGGCGCCATGTTCGCCGCACTCTTCGGGGCGGTTATGAGCTCGCTCGACTCGATGCTGAACTCGGCCGCGACGATCTTCAGCGTGGATCTGTTCAAGCGGCACCTGCGCCCGGAGGCGTCGGCGCGCCGGCTGATGAAGGTGGGACGCTGGACGACCGCGGCGCTGGTGCTGGTCGGATGCCTGTGGGCGCCGGTGGTGGCCCGGGCGGGCAGCGTCTTCGAGTACATCCAGATGTTCTGGGGATTCATCTCGCCCGGGATCGTGGCCGCGTTCCTCTTCGGGCTTTTCGTGCCGCGGACACCCCCGAAGGCCGCGTTCGGTGGAATGATCCTCGGGATTCCGGTCTACGGCCTGCTGCTGTGGTTCCTGCCCGAGGTCGCTTTCCTGCACCACATGGCCATCACCTTTCTGGTGATTTCGGCGTACATGGCCACCCTGACGCTGCGTCAGGGTTTGGCCGAGCCGCGGGTGCTGCCGCGGGCGGCGGCCAAGGTGGACCTGACGCCGGCGCCGGGCGCGAAGTGGTGGGCAGGAGGGGTGATCGCCGGGGCGGCGGTGCTGTATGCGATCTTCTGGTGACGCATGTAGCTCCTAACCCACCGGCCGCACGATCTCGTACTGACTGGGCGGTTCGGCCCCCAGCAGGTGACGCACGAAGTAGTCCCAGCGCCTGCGGATGAAGTAGGGCTCGTTCAGGCCGTGGGCCCGGTCCGGCGCCCAGATGAGGTCGAAGTCGCGGTTGGCCTTGATCAGCTCGTCGATCACCTGGACGGTCATCGCGGGATGGACGTTGTCGTCCATGTCGCCGTGCATCAGCAGCAGCTTGCCCTCGAGGTTGGCGGCGTAGGTCTTGTTCGCAGAGGCCTCGAAGTTGTCGCTGCCCGCGGAATCGGTCCGCATCACGCCCTGGTACTTCTCGGCCCAGTAGATGTGGTAGCTCCGGTTGTCGTGGTTGCCCGCCCCGGAGACCGCAACCTTGAAGAACTCGGGGTAGCGCAGGATGGCGTCGGTCGAAGCGAACCCGCCGCCGGAGTGTCCGTAGATGCCCACGCGATCCAGATCGATGAACGGATAGCGGGCGGCGAGCTGCTTGATGACCGCGATGTGGTCCGGTATGCCGTTGTCGATGAAGTTGCCGTAGTAGCTGTCGTGGAACGCCTTGGAGCGGTGCGGCGTCCCCAGGTGATCGATCTGCACCACCACGAACCCCATCTGCGCCAGGGCGAAGTCCTCGCCCCCGCCCTTGAACTCCCAGGCGCCGACGCTGCCCACCTGGGGCCCGGGGTAGATGTGCGAGATGATCGGGTAACTGGCGTTTTCGTCGAGGTCGGGCGGCAGGTAGAGCACGCCGTACAGATCGGTAATGCCGTCACGCGCCTTCGCGCTGAACACTTCGGCCGGGGCAAAGCCGACCTCCTCGAGCCGGGAGATGTCCGCCCGCTCCAGCTCGCGCACGACACGGCCGTCAACGGCGCTGCGCACCACCGTGACCGGCGCCTCGTCAACGCGTGAGTACGTGTCCACGAAGTAGCCGCCGCTCGGCGAAAACACGATCTCGTGATTGGCGTCCTCGGGTGTGAGCAGTGTCAGGTTCGAGCCATCGAACCCGACGCGGTACAGGTGCGCGTGATAGGGATTGCGACCCGCCTCCCGGCCACGCGCAACAAAGTGGATGCGTTCGCGTGCTTCATCGACGTGGAGCACTTCGCCCACGACCCAGGGGCCGGAAGTGATCCGGTTCTTGAGGTTGCCCTCGCCGTCGAAGCGATAGAGATGACCCCAGCCGTCGCGCTCCGACCACCAGATCACGTCGTCGCCGCTCTCGGACACATGCCACGAGGGGGTACCACCGCTCGACCCTCCGCCTCGGTGCCCCAGGGAGACGAACGTTTGCGTGGAATCGCCCAGGATGACCCGTGAGGTACCCGTCGCGGGGTCGATCTCCGCCAGGAACACCCGCTGGGACCCACGCGTGAAGTAGTTGACGTGGAGCCTGGACCCGTCCGCGCTCCAGGCCGAGTCCGGCGCCGAGCCCGCGAACGAAAGCTGGTGAGGGGTCGGCGCCACCTCGACGCGGTGGTTGGCGGCCGCGCGCAGGGCCGGGCCGTCCCCGGAAGTCGGTTCTGCTTCCTCCAACGCCACGATGTGAACGGTCGGCAGCGGGATCACCGAATCACCGGGGAGCGCGTACGGCTGGGAGAAGTGACGGGGACGCTGAGGCGTGTACGAGATGTAGTGCATGTGCTCCACATCGCGCTCGTCCTCCCGCGAGACCGCGATGTAGCGGGAATCGGGGGACCAGGACAGCGTGGGCGCGCGCGGCCCGGGGCCCTGGCGCAGCTGATTCGGGCTTGGCTCGTTGTGCCCGTAGGCATGGTACTTCTCGCCGTCCGTGGTGAGCTGGATCGAGTCGCCACCGCCTGAAGGACGCACGTACAGGTTGTGCTCGTGCGAGAACGCCTCCCAGCGGCCGTCCGGCGATTCCACGTAGGGCACCCGCGAGGGGAGCGTGTCGCCAACCATGCAGGCGTATCGCGCGATGTCGCAGGTGAACCGCCTGCTGTTGGCCGCGAACTCGATTTCGTCTTCGCTGTCGCCGAAACGGAAGGTGCTGAAGGGAAGCTTGTCGGGCACGTAGCTGGTGTCGTTGGCCAGCGACATGGCACCGGCCAGGCGGTAGTGGTCGAAGAGTGGCTCGCGGCTCCCCGTGGCCGGGTTCACCAGCACGAACTCGTAGCCCGATCCCGTGTTGTTCCGGTACCAGAAGCGGTCGGGGTCGCCGGTCTTCATCCAGTTGGGAGCGACCTCCGCTCCGGCGATGAGGCGCTCGGTGTTCCACGTCAGGAAACGCTCGGCACGGGAGTAGTCGATGGTCTGCGCGAGAGCCGGGGACGGGCCGGTCACGCCCGCGAAGAGAGCCAGCGCCGCGAAGGCGCGGGCGGGAGCGGCAGGGGCGCAAGGTGCAGAATCGGGGTACCGCATTGGGGCCTCCGGAAGCAGCCAGGGATTCGCGATCGTCAGGCGGGCGGATCGTGGACTCCGCCAGCGGCAGGATAGTCCGTGACGCAGTCGCGGAACAGTCCCCGCGTGCGGCGTTGCTCCCCATATATCCATCGTCGCCATACCTGGGCACGAGCGGCAGGCGTTACCTTCATGGCCGATCCGGTCGAGATCTTCGACGAACAGGGACTTCTGGTCGGCATCGCCCACGGATCGGCGTTTGCCCTGACGGGACACTTCCGGTGATCCGATGCGCCTGACGAGCCGTACAGTCTGCGCCGTGGGTTTGGCGGCATCCTTCGCTGCCGTTTTCGCATGCGACGAACAACCCGGGCCGGCCCCCTACTGGGAAGATCCGGCGGTCTTTGCCGAGAACAAGGAGGCTCCCCGGGCCTCGTTCACGCCGTTTGCGACGCGTGCCGGGGCACTTGAGGGCCAGCCGGGGACTTCGCCGTTCCGGATCAGCCTGAACGGGGACTGGAAGTTCGATTGGGTGCCACGCCCGGCCGAGCGGCCGATGGACTTCTTCGAGGCGGACTTCGACGCATCCGGATGGGCGGATATCCCGGTGCCGAGCAACTGGGAGTTCGAGGGGTACGGCTACCCGGTCTACCGCGACGAGTTCTACTCCTTTCCGGCGAACCCGCCCTTCATCCCGCACGACGACAACCCGGTGGGGTCGTATCGGCGGACATTCGAGGTTCCGGCGGACTGGGACGGGCGCGAGATCTTCCTGCACTTCGACGGGGTGTACTCCGCGTTCTTCGTGTGGGTGAACGGCGAGCGGATCGGGTACAGCGAGGGAAGCCGCACGGCGGCCGAGTTCCGGATCACCGACGCGGTCCGGCCGGGGGCCAACACGGTCGCTGTCCAGGTCTACCGCTGGAGCGACGGCAGCTACCTGGAGAGCCAGGATTTCTGGCGGGTCAGCGGGATCGACCGGGATGTGTACCTGGTGGCGATGCCCGCGACGTACCTGCGCGACTACTTCGCCGAGGCGACGCTCGACGACGCGTACCAGGACGGATTGCTGCGGCTGACGGTGAGCCTGGCCAATCGCGGGCTGGGGGAGGCGGGGGCCCACGAGGTCCGCTACGAGTTGCTCGACCCGGTCGGGGAGCCGGTTTGGCCGGAGCCGCGGGTGTTGTCGGTGGATGTGCCGGTGGGTGGTGAGACGTCGGCCACGGACAGCGTGGTGGTTGAGCGGGCGATGCAATGGACGGCTGAGACGCCGGCGCTGTACCGCCTGGTGATGTCGGTGGCGGCTGCGGGCGGCGAGGTGACGGAGGCCGTTTCCGCGCGGCTGGGGTTCCGCCGTGTGGACATCGTTGACGGTGTGCTGGCCCTGAACGGGCGGCCGATCGTGCTCCGGGGCGTCAATCGGCACGAGCACGATCCCGACCGGGCGCACGTGGTGGACGAGGAATCGATGATCGAAGACATCCGCCTCATGAAGCAGCTCAACATCAACGCGGTGCGCGCCGCCCACTACCCGAATGTGCCGCGCTGGTACGAGTTGACCGACGAATACGGCCTCTATGTGGTGGACGAAGCGAACATCGAGTCCCACGGGATGGGCTTCGAGCCGGGGATCACGCTGGCGGGACGCCCGGACTGGCTGGCCGCGCACATGGACCGCACGCGGAGGATGGTCGAGCAAGACAAGAACCACGCGTCGATCATCATCTGGTCGCTGGGGAACGAGGCGGGGGACGGGGAGAACTTCGACTCGACCGCGGCATGGATCCGCGCGCGCGACCCGAGCCGCCCGATTCTTTACGAGCCCTCGGAAGAGCGTGACAACATCGACATCGTGGCGCCGATGTACGTGCGGCCGTACTGGCTGGAGCTGTACGCCACGACCGGCCCGAAGAAGCCGTTCCTGCTGGTGGAATACGCCCACGCGATGGGGAACAGCGTGGGCAACCTGGCCGACTACTGGGAGGTGATCGATTCGCATCCGCAGTTGCAGGGCGGGTTCATCTGGGACTGGGTCGACCAGGCGATGCGCGCCACCGACGAGCGAGGCCGGCAGTACTGGGCGTATGGGGGTGACTTCGGCCCGGCGGGGATGCGGAACGACGGGAACTTCCTGGTGAACGGGCTGGTGTCCGCAGACCGACAGCTGCATCCGCATGCCTGGGAGGTGAAGAAGGTGTACCAGCCGGTGCGGGTCTCGTGGGTGGATGGCCATGACCGGAGGATTGTGGTCGAGAACCGTCGGGCGTTCACCGACCTGTCGGACCTGGCGGGGACATGGGAGCTTCGGGGTGAGGGTACGGGTTGGAGTTCCGGGAATCTGCCGCAGCTTGCGACGGCACCAGGTGCGAGTGACACGCTGGCGCTCGAAGGGGTGCCGTATATCACGCCGTGGTTCGGCCGCGAGAGCATGCTCACGGTCGCCTTCAGGACTCGGCAGGATGCGCCGCTGTTGCCAGCGGGCCATTTGGTAGCCTGGGAGCAGTATCACGTTGTGCAGACGCCTCCGGACCAGGGACCCCTTCCCGGCGGGCCCTTGAGCACGCACGAGACACCCGGCGACATTCAGGTGAGCGGCGACGACTTCACCCTCCGGTTCGACCGCGGCAGCGGCACATTGGCGTCGATGCGGCTCGGCAACCGTGACCTTCTCCTTTCCGGCCCGGCGCCCAACTTCTGGCGCGCCCCCACCGACAACGACTACGGGAGCGGCTTCCCGGTGCGATCCGGGGTATGGAGGCTGGCAGGTCGCCCACCCGGGCGCCACCTCGATTCCATGACCGTCACCCAGGAGCCGGACGGCGCACGCGTCACGGTCACCAGCCATTTCACGCTGCGAGCAATCGACGCGCAGTACACCCTTGCCCACGAAATCCACCCCGACGGCACGGCATCGATCTCCGCGCACCTCTTCAACGTGGACGAGGACCTCCCGGAGATGCCCCGTTTCGGCACGATCCTCACGCTGCCGGGAGAACTAGACCAGGTCGAGTGGTACGGCCGCGGTCCCCACGAGAACTACTGGGACCGCCGCACGGGCGCCGCGGTCGGCCGCTACACGGCCCCGGTCTCCGAGCTCGCCCACCCTTACGTGCGCCCCCAGGAGACCGGCACCCGAACCGACACGCGCTGGGTCGCGGTCACCGACGGCTCCGGGACCGGGCTCGTCGTCACGGGCTTGCCGACCGTGTCCTTCTCGGCGCTGCCCCATACCATCGAGGATCTCGACGCGGGCGAGCAGAAGGCGCAGCGGCACTGGGCCGACCTGGTGCCGCGCGACGAGGTCACCCTCAGCGTCGACTACCGGCAACAGGGCGTGGGCGGCGACGATTCGTGGGGAGCGGTCCCGCACCGCGAGTACACGCTGTGGCCCGGCGAGATGGCGTTCCGTTTTCTGCTGCGGCCCTTGCGCCCGGGTGCGGATCCGGCCGCGGTGGCGCGCGACCGCATGCCCGATAGCGCGGCGGCGGACGCTGTAGGGAGCACCCCACGCACGCTGGACGACTTCGGCGAACGCAACCGCGTGGACCACCTCGCGCGCGGGCGGCCGGTTCAGATGGAACCCGCATCGTCATCGCGCTACTCGGCAGCGGGCGACCCCGGGCTGGTGGACGGGATAAGGGGCTCAATCGACCGGCGCGGCGGACACTGGCAGGGCTACCAGGCCGACGAGATCACGGCCGTGATCGACCTGGGCGAGGGTCAAGCGATCGAAGCCGTGAAGGTGGGCTTCCTGCAGCACCCGGGATCGGGCGTGTACTTCCCGAGCCGCGTCGAGGTGGCGGTGAGCGAGGACGGGGTGGTGTTCGGCCCACCGAGCGTGCACGACGTGTGGGGGGTGGAATCGGTGCGCGGGACTCGCACGGATCCGCCGGAGGGAGGACGGACCTACGTCGAGGTCCCCGTGGCGTCCGGGACGGCGCGGGCGCTCCGCATTCGAATCGAGGCCCTCGGTGACGTGCCCTTGGGCTGGCCCTCTGCGGGGCGGACGGCGTGGACCTACGTGGACGAGATCATCGTGCGGTAAGTCCGGATCCCTTGCTGTCCTCAATACGACCGATGATTCATAATCATGACCATGATCCATAAGCGTTATGAACCCATCCCACGAAGAGGACCAGCTCATGAGCCGACTCGCCACATTCGCCGCCCTCGCGGGGCTGACGTTCGCGAGTTGTGGCCCCGCCACCAACGACGCCGACACCGCACCTCCCGCGGAGTCCACGCCCGCCGCGGTCGCCACCCACATGCCCACGGACGCCGACCGCGCCGCCATCCTCGCCACCGTGCAGGCCCTGTTCGACGCGTTGGCCGAGGGTGACGGCCAGATCCTGCGAGACATCATGCATCCGGATGTGCTCATGCACTCCGTGGAGCGGGCCGATGACGGCTCGCGCTCCAGTTCAACGTCTACCCGGGATCAGCTTATCGAGCGGCTGGAAGGGAGCGAGCAGGTCCTTACCGAGCGCATGTGGGATCCGGAGGTACGCGTCAGTGGCGACCTGGCCATGGTCTGGACACCGTACGACTTCTATGTGGGCGACGACCTCAGCCACTGCGGCGCCGACGCTCTCCTGCTCACCCGGTCGGGCGAAGAGTCATGGCTGATCATCGCCCTGTCTTGGACACGGCTTCAGCCGCCCACCTGCGAGCTGCATCCGGACGGGCCGCCTGCATGAAGTGCCGGACTAAGCCCCTTGAGATAGCAGTTTGTCCGCCATTTTCGCCCCAATATGGCGGACAAACGGTCAATTCGGGTCGTCCTGGTCGCTTGCGAACAACCATGCCTGGGACCTGGGCGAATGCGCCTATCACGCGATGCGCGACCCGGGCGGCTACCCCGATGAATTCGCGTTCTGGATTCGATCCTGGGGCGATTCCAGGAGCTATCGGAGGCTTACGGAACGCCGGTTGTCGTCAGGGGCGGGCGGGGCTTTGTTCGGCCTCCGCCGGCGTAGGGAAGCACGCCGGGATGGCTCCTCCACCCGGCTCCACTTCGTCCTGTGACAGGCTGTTGACTTCGAACGGACTGCCCTGGTGGCCCCAACGGCACACGACCTCAGGGGTCGGTTACGCTGGACGAGTCGACGGATCGTCCGATGGCGATCCTGCGCGATCCGCGGACAGGGCAAGTGCGGGGCTTCCTGCGGGAGCTGGATCCCACCACCCAAGCTGCGGCGGCGCGGCGGGACGGATACATACAGGCACAGGTCGCGCCGCGGGGAAAGCGGGAGCCAGTCGGCGAAGAGGGCTTGGGTGTCAAGTGCGTGACTCATGGCCGCGAAAGAGGTCCGAATCTGCGCAATAGGGCAACGAGTCACCCCTGTCTTGTGCCGTTCGCGTAGGGACGAGACGACATACCGTGATCAAAAGGGAGTATTACCGTTTACAAATGCGACAGATTCGGCCACCATTACGATGGAGGCTATTGCTAATGGCCGTGAGCACGCGAGGGTGGGTCACGGCCGTTCTGGACGCGAAGGAGACGGGGAGTCAGCGACCAATGACAGCACGCCGCGCAACAATCGAGAACGGGGTGGGGGGGCGCGGGATACTGGCAGCAGGCCTTGTGGGCGTATTGGCGCTTGCCGCTTGCGGTGACGAGGAGATGCCGACCGCGCCGCCGGTGGCGACGGAGGTTTCGATCTCGCCCGAGGCGCACACCTTCCTGACGCTCGGCGAGACTCGCCAATTCTTCGCAGCCGTCAGCGATCAATACGGCGAGGCCTTTCCGGGAACGATCACCTGGTCGGGTTCGGCGCCCGAGTTCTTCACGGTGGACGCCAACGGCACCGTGACCGCCGTGGCGAACGGGTCGGGCACGGTCACCGCGTCCTACCAGAGCCTGAGTGCCTCGGCGTCGGTGACCGTGGACGCTAATCTGCCACCCGAGCCGACCGGCGAGTTCGAAGATATCCTCGTTTCGGTGGGAGGGGCGGCATGGCCGTTCCTGGCCGGCGGGCTGTTCAGGGACCCGGACAACGACGTCACCGAACTCGTCTTCGCGGTTACGGTGAGCGACCCCGCCGTGGCCTCCGTTGAGGTCGTCGTGGACGACGAGGGGCATACGGCGATCATCATCACCGGCACGGCGGCCGGGTCCGCCACGCTCGCCGTCACGGCCACCGATCCAGGCGGTCTCTCGGGCGAGTTGCCCATCGGCGTTGTGGTGGACGATTGGGGCTACACGCCGCTGCCGGGGATCAAGGTGGACAATAACAAGATCGACCTCGGCGACGGTTTCCTCACGCTCACCGGCACATGTACTCCACCCATCAGGAACACACCGTTCCCATCCGGCCTCATTGTCACCATCAACAGCTCGCAGTGGCACACCCGTAGCGATTCGTCGTCCGATTGGGTCGACGTGCCGGACACCGAAGTCACGACCGGACAACTTTGCACGTACGCTACCCGGACGCCCGGAGAATACCGGCTCGTCCTGGACGTCACGACCGTCATCGACCCGCACCTGCCCGTGCTGAGGGGAGCGTTTCGCGCCGAGAACACGTTCATCGTCGAGGAGTCGACCGGAGAAAACCGGGCGCCAACGCTGAACGAGGACGTGCCCCCCGCCTTCGACCGGTTGTCCGTGGGCGGCGGGCCGCTGTTCACGGAACCCTCGCTCTTCTTCACGGATCCGGACGGCGACGAGCTCGCGTTCTCGCTGGCGGTCAGCGACTCGAACGTGGTGGCCGCGGAGATCGTGACGGACACCGCGGGGCACCGATTCCTCGTGGCCACGGGTGCGACCCCGGGGAGCGCCACGCTCACGCTCACGGCCACGGACCCCGCCGGGCTCTCCGCCGACCTCATGCTGGAGGTCGACGTGGATGACGAGGGCCTGACACCGTTCCCGACGATCGGCGTGGACAACGGCGTCATCCTGCTCTTCGGGCGGAGTTTCGGCATGTGTCTGGGACCGTTCGTCAACACGCAGGTCGCACGGTACTTCTATACGGTCCACTCAATGAGGTGGCAGACGAGAGCCGATCCGACGGCCGACTGGACCGACATCGAGGGCACGATGGTGACGGACGGCCGGCTTTGCCCCCATACCGCCACTGCGCCGGGCGACTATCGGATGGTGATGGACCTCAGCGTCCAGCCGGACGAGCACATCGCCGCGCTGCGCGGGCTCTACACGGCCGCGAACATGTTCACCGTGTCGGGCGGGGGATAGGAGGGACGACGCCCGTCGGTGTCGCAGGACTCTCCAACACCGACGCCGCAGCCACTCCACGGCCGCGGCTCCCTTGTGGGTCCAGCGACGGCTTCCGGTCTGGTCCCCCATATCACCGACCGGTAAATTCGCCACATTCCACTCACCTTCCGCCCGGCCCGGAGGATCCATGGACCGCCCATCCCCACTTCCCCGCCGCCGTTTCCTGCAATTGACCGGCACCGCCCTGGGCCTCACCGCCACGTCCGCCTGCGCATCTTCCGGGCCGTCACGCACCACAACCCCCCCGACCACAACCGCCCGCACCTCGGCCGCCGGCGCCACAAGCGATCGCACCTACTCGCCTGAGCGCTTCGACCCGTGGATCGAGCTCGATCGCGCGGCCTGGACCCACAACGTCCGTGAAGCTTCGCGGCTGGCAGGTGGCCGCCCGATCCTTGCGGTGGTGAAGAACAACGCCTACGGCCTGGGCGACCGCGCCGTCGGGCCGCTCCTCGCCGACATGTCCCAGGTGGGCGGCATCGCCACCGTGCGCGTCGAGGAGGCCCTGGCCCTGCGTGAGGAGGGGGTCACGAAGTCCATCGTGGTCATGGCCGAGGGGTCCGAGGACGAGATCGAGGAGATGGCAAGGCACAACGTGCTCCCGTCCGTCTGGCTGGACGACGCGCCGGAGCGGTTACGAAGCGTGTCCAGGCGACTGGGCCGCCCCGTACCCGTCCAGCTCTTCATCGACACGGGGATGAACCGGGAGGGGATGCCCCACACGCGCGCCCGCCGCTGGATCGAAGAGCTGGTGCAGAGCGAGTACGTCGACGTGAACGGCACCTACACCATGTTCACTCACGACCTGGATTTCGACCGGGAGCAGCTCGCACGTTTCGAGGAGCTCCTCGGCTGGGCGCGTGGAAGGAACCTGCCCCTCGGCACCCTTCACGCCTCACCCACCTACGAGCTGTTCCACCTTCCCGAGGCGCACTACGACATGGTGCGGCCCGGGAACGCGCTGTTCGGCAACCCCCCCGACGGCGAAGAGGCGACGGACAAGGCCACCCTCAGGCCCGTGTTTCGCCTGAACACGCGGGTGGTCCGGGTCGAGCACCTCGAGCCGGGGGACAGCGCCGGCTTCAACCGCACCTTCATGCCCGAACGAGCCAGCTGGGTGGCACTCCTGCCGATCGGCCGCACGGACGGGTACCCCTCCGAGGCGAACGGAACCTGTGAGGTGCTGATCAACGGCCGTCTGTACCCGGTCGCCGGGGGAGTCAACTCGGCCCACGCGATCCTCGACATCGGCGAAGAGAAGACCGTCGAAGTCGGCGATGTCGCGACCCTCATCGGGCCGGATCATCCGGCCGTGCTGCCCCACACCGTCGCCGAGCGAACGGGCCTCGGGTTCCTGCGCATCATCCAGGGCATAAACCCCCGACTCCCGAGACGCGTGGTCTAGAACATATGGAAGGGCGTGATCAACGCGGTCACCCACCAGGGCCAGGACGCATGAACCCGCCGGGCACCCACGGCTCGAACCCGATCGGACTGCTCGGTCTGGGCATCTACCTGCCCGAGCGGGTCATGACGAACGACGAGTGGGCCCAGTACGTCGACACCTCGGACGAGTGGATCGTGGCGCGCACGGGTATTCGCACGAGGCGGATTGTGGGGGAAGAAGAGAGCACGGCCGACTTGGCGCTGGCCGCGGCTCAGGCAGCTCTGGCAGACGGTGCATTTGAGCCTGCGGATATCGACGAGATCGTCCTCGCGACCGATACACCCGAGGTCTTCATACCGGACACGGCGGCGTACGTACAGGCCCGCCTCGGCGTCGGCCACATCCCGTGCTACGACCTGGCCGGCAGCGGCTGCGCGGGGTTCGTGCTGGCGCTGGACATCGCGCGGTCGCGGGCGCTCGCGGACGGGCGCCGGGTGCTCGTCATCGGCGTCGAACTTCTCACGCGGCTCATGGACTGGGAGGACCGCAACACCTGCGTGCTCTTTGGCGACGCGGCGGGCGCGGCGGTCGTCGGAGCGGGCCCGGGCGCGGTCGAGATCGTTGCCGCCACGGCGGGAACGGACGGCAGCAAGAGCGACATCCTCGGGGTGGAGGCGGGAGGCACGCGCCTGCCCATCACGGTCGAACGGGTTCAACAGGGGCTCCACAAGCACGTCGTCATGCAGGGACGGAAGGTCTTCCGCGAGGCCGTCGGCCGCATGAGCGCGGCGTCGCACGAGGTACTGGCAAAGGCCGGCGTCTCCATCGACGACGTGGCGCTCGTCGTACCGCATCAGGCCAACCTGCGCATTCTCGACGCTGTGACGAAGCGGCTGGGCGTCATCGATGAGCGGGTGTTCGTCAACGTCCAGGAGTACGGCAACACGGGCTCGGCGTCCATTCCCGTTGCGCTGTGGGAGGCCCGGGAACAGGGGCGGATCAAGCCAGGGGACCTGGTCTTGCTCACGGCCTTCGGGGCCGGCTTCCACTGGGCGGCGGTGCTGCTGAGGTTCTAGGGGTCCACGGCTCGGACGTCACTCACCTATAGCCCACCGGCCGATCACGTGCCCAACCGGGACCTTGTGGCGCCTCGGTCCGTTCTCCCACCGCCCACGGACGCTCGAGGAATCGGTCGATCGCTCCGATCACCCGCGCGGCGTGCGCAACCTGCGTCGCGGCGTTCGCTTCGTCGCCGGTGCCGGCTTCCGCGACCAGCGTCCCGGCGCGGCCCTGGGCGTGCCGCAGCCCCCATTCCGCCGCCGCCCGCGCCTCGGTGGTCGCGTCCTCGTTCGCGGCCAGTGCCAGCAACTCGTCGACAACGACGCTCTGGACGACTCGCACCAGCGCCCCTTCAGCGGTGCCCGCGGGCCTGTCCCAGGCATCGTCCACCAGTTGCGCCACGACCTCCTCCAGGCTTGGCAGCTCAGGGTCGCGGGCGTGGAAGGCGACCACACGGGCGCTGCGGGCGGGCGCGAGGACGCCACCGACGATCTCGCTCGCGAGCGTCGTGGCGGCACCGATCTGATCGAAGGCCGGACCCGCCCGATTCGACCATGCGGGCCCGCCTGCGACCCACCCGAAGGATCGTGGCGCCAGGATCTCCAGCACCGACTCCGGGATCGCGAGGTCCTCCGGCGCCAGCGCGTCGCTCAGGAGGTGCATCGCGCGGCGCACCCGATCCGCCGAGACCAGTTCCGTCACCGGCTCGACGTCGCAGCGTACCCCATAGCGGTACTCCATCCCGCCGATCGTCTTGATCGCGGCCTCGTAGGTGGCGCGGTGGTGGAAATACACCGGCGCAAAGCGCTCCCGGAGCTTGTGCATCGGCTCGCCCGGCTCGATCGCGCGCTCGTCGAACGACTCGATCATGAAGCGCCGCACCTCGCTCACGCGCTCGAACTCGTCGAGCACGTCGCTGCCGTTTATCCACCACGTCGCGTCCGGGTGCGAGTTGTCGGCACCGGCATCCGGGTTCGTGATGAAGCGCCATCCGCGCTCCTGGGCCTCGCCGAGCAGACCGCTCAGGAAGGCCTCTTCGCTCTGACCTGTGGGCGGCGAGGCGTAGGCGTACCGGATCGCGAGCGTGTCGTACGCGCCGGGGCCGGCACGGTATGCGCTCGACATGTCGAGCCGTCCATCCCGCAGCTCGATCACGGGAGCGGGATAGTCCATGACGGACGCGTGTCCGTCGCTGACCGCGATGAAGTTGTGGGCGAGTCCCAGCGTGTGCCCGATTTCGTGTGCCGAGTGCTGACGGCGGCGCATCATCACGAACTCCTCGCCGTCGACGCCCGGTGGCGCGCCGGCGTACCAGTCGCCGTCCACCCCGGCCGCGCCCGCGAAGGTGTTGTAGTTGGCCAGGGACCGGTACGAATCCATCCGCACGGCAGCCTTGATGATCTCTCCCGTGCGCGGGTCGACGAACGAGGGCCCGATGGACGAGCCCGCCTCGGTACGGTGCACCCACTGGATCACATGGTAGCGCGCATCCATGGGATCCATGTCCGCGGGCATGTCCTCGATGCGGAAGGCGTCGATGAACCCGGCCGCCTCGAAGACCTGGTTCCACCACACCCCCCCTGCGCGGAACGCCGTGCGGTAAGGCTCGGGAACGGCCGGATCCAGGTAGTAGACGACCGGCTCGACCGGCTCGCTCATCTGTGCCGAAGGATCGGCCTTGACCAGCCGGTGCCGACGCGCCAGCGCCGTCTGGTAGTCGTCGTCGAAGGGCTTCCCGAAGTCGTAGTACCCGATGGCGAAAACCCCGATTCTGGGGTCGAAGCGCCGCGGCGTGTACCCATCGTCGGGGAGCATCACCAGCGAGTGATGCTGCCGGAGCGTCATTGCCCGCCCGTCGGGTGCGTGGCGCTGGATTTCCGCGCCCGGCCTCTCGGTCTCGAAGGTGAGCGACGCCTCCACCTCGGTGTTCTCCGGGAACGCCTTTGTCCGCGGGAGGAAGATGGCGCTGCGGCTCGCATCGAGCCGGTAGCTACCCTGGTTGGCCCCCTGGAGCCGGGCCGCGACACCGACGACATCCCGAAGGAAGAACGGCGTCGTGTCAACCAGCGTCCGCCCGTCCTCCTCCGCAACCGCCGTGAAGCCTCCGACCGTCGAGGTCGGGAACGATTCCTCGACGGACCGCACGAGCGCTTCGGTCGGATCGGTTTCCGCGCGGAAGCCGGGGTTGTCGAGGACCAGCATCACCTTCGGTCCGACCCGCTCGAAGTGCGCCAGGTGTGCGCTCTGAATGTTGCCTCGGTCGAGCCCCAGCGCGTTTGAGCCGACCCCGGTCGCGAGCGACGTAAGGTACAGGAACTGCTCGTCCCAGCGTCCGACCTCGAGGAGGAGCCGCCCGCCGGCATCGTCCCAGTAAAGTGGGAAGTAGCCCGGCTGGGCGTCCATCCCCCGGGTGTACTCGGCGATTGTCGGAAGACTGCCGTCCGTCGCGGCCGCCTGGGAGGTCGCCGTTGTCGGCAGGGAGAGGAGGGCCACAGAAAGGAAGAGTGGGCGCATGATGGGGCGTCCTTTTCGGGGGTTGCGGAGGTCACTGGTGCGGATGATACGCCTTCACCTGCCCCGGCGCTCGTCGCGGCGAGTGTGGCCAGCCCGGGGCCGCGCCCGCATTCGGCGCAACGCGGGATTTCGCCACGCGCTCCCGGACTCTTCGGCTAGCCGGCCCCCGCCCCCGCAAACTCGCCCTCGTCGATCACGACGAACGTCGCCGTTGCCGTGGCCACCACCTTCCCGTCCGACGCGCGGGTCGCGATTCCCTCCAGCTCGACGAACTTGGCTCTGCGCGCAGTGGGCCGCCCCGTCAGGTGGAGCGTATCGCCCGGCGCGGCCGGTTCCCGGTACCGGATCTCGCAGCGCGCCGTGTAGGCGCGGGCGCCGCGCAGGTACAGCCAGTTGGCCATGACATCGTCCAGGGCGCTGTAGATCATGCCGCCGTGCACCACCCCCGGGTAGCCGAGGTGGTTCTCCCCGGGGGTGAACTCGGAGACGCATGCGCCGTCTTCGAGCCGGAAGTGGAGGTGCAGGCCGATCGGGTTGTCGGGGCCGCAGACGAAGCAGGTGTTGGCGGCGCTTGCCACGGGCGTGGCCAGCACTTCGGCTGCCCCCGGCCGTGACTCGCCAGGCCGTGATCCCCCGGACGGTGGCCGCCGCGAAGGCCTGTCGCCACTCAACTGACGGCCCGCCTTCCCGGCACCAGCGGGATCTCGATCGGGTCGAGTCCCGCGGCCTCCAGCCGTGCGTTGAGGTCGGCCACCTCGTCGGAATACACGCCGCGCAGACGGGTGAACGCCTGCTCCAGCTCTGCCTCAAGGTCGCCCAGGCGCTCCACGAGCTGCTCGGTGGGACGTGCGTCGAGGTCTTCACCGCGCTGAGAGCTGGCGGCGGTCATCACGAAGCGAAGGTGGCTGCGGATCCGGGACGGGTTCGCGAAACCGGCACCGTCGGGCTGAACGAGGACTTCCTCCACGCCCGTGAGGGCCGAATTCGCCCTCTCGGCCGCCTCGCGTATCGCGTCGTTGGATCCCTGCACGCCGGCGGCGTCTCCCGCGTCCGAGCGCACCTGCCGGAGCCCGCCCAGAGCCTCTTCAAGCGCGTCAAGCCGGTCCCGCGCGCGGATCAGATAGTCGAACTGGGCCTGAAGGTCGGCGACGGTGATTTCCTCTTCCAGGCGCGGGTCCATGAGGACATCGAAGTCGAGGCCCACCTGGCCCTCGGGGGCTTCAATCAGCACCGCGTAGCGGCCGGGTACCGCGCGCGCCGCCGTCCCCGCCGATCCGGATGGGTAGTCGAGGTTCCAGGTGAAGCGGTTGAGCCCGGGGCCGGCGTCTACGTTGTCGAAGCTACGTACCAGGTCACCGTCGAACTCGAGAATGCGAACGGTGACCGTGCCGCTTGCGTCGGCCGGACGACTGAAATGGACGCTGGCACCCTCCGGCGGATTCCTGGCCTTCATGTAGCGCGGAATCATCGCGCCGTAGACATGATCCCGGACGTAGTGACCCTCCCGTTCCTGAGCGGCGGTGCGGTATGCAGCGCGCACGGGATAAAGAACCAGGCCGCCGGCACGAACGGCTTCCGGCCCCCCGGGGCGACCTGCTCCGACGTCCGTCCCGGCCGCAAGGACGTGCCGGAGCGGCGTGATGTCGTCCAGGATCCAGAAGCCGCGACCCTGCGTCGCCACGACCAGGTCGCCCCGGTGGACCACCAGGTCGGTGACGGGCGAAGGCGCGAGGTTGAGTTGCAGGGGCTGCCAGTTCCCGCCTGCGTCGAACGACACGAAGAGCCCGAACTCGGTGCCCGCGTAGAGGAGACCCTCACGCTCGGGATCTTCCCGCACGACCCGGGTCGGATGATCGGCCGGGAGCCCGTTCTCGCCGTCGGTGAGCAGGGTCCACGATGCGCCGAAGTCGCGGGTGCCGTAGACATACGGGTGGAAGTCGTCCAGGCGGTAGCGGTAGACGGCCAGGTAGGCCGTCCCCGGCCGGTGCGGCGACGCCTCGATCCGGTTCACCGTACCCGGTTGCGGCATTTCCGCCGGGGTCACGTCGGTCCACGTCGACCCGCCGTCCCGGGTCAGGTGCACCCGCCCGTCATTCGAACCCGTCCAGAGAACACCCCGGTCGTGGGGCGATTCGGCGATTTGCAGGAGAGCCGAGTAGATCTCCACGCCGGTGACATCGGCGGTGATGGGACCGCCGGCCTGCCCGAAGCGGGTCGTGTCGTTGCCGGTCAGATCGGGCGACATGACCGTCCAGCTCCCGCCCTGGTCGTGGCTGACCGCGACGTACTGCGAGCCGTGATAGAGCACGTCCGGGTCGTGATGCGAGAAGAGAACGGGCGCATTCCACTGGATCCGGTAGCGGAGCTCGCGTTCCGGCGCGCCGTCCTGCCGCTCGGGGTAGGGACGGATCTGGCGGAACTGCTCGGTGCGGCGGTTGTACCGCGCGAGGCGTCCGCCGAAGCACCCCGACACGACGATCGCCGGGTCGCGCGGATGCACGGTCACCGGACCGGTCTCGCAGCCGCCGTGCGACTCCCAGTGCTGAAGCGAAATCCCGGTGCCCGTGGCCGCGCTCGGAAGCGACAGGGTGGAATTGTCCTGCTGGGACCCGTACACCCGGTAGGGGAACTGATCGTCCACGGTCACCGAATACATCTCGGCGGTGGGCTGGTTGAGCTGGGAGGACCAGGTGCGGCCGCCGTCCATGGTCACGACCGCGCCGCCGTCGTTCCCCTGCACCATCACATCCGGATCGTCGGGCGAGATCCAGAGATCGTGATGATCCGAGTGGGGCATGGGAATGGTCGTGAAGGTCGCCCCGCCATCGGTGGAACGGTGGAAACCGCCGCCCGCCACGTACACCACATCCGGGTCGGTAGGGTCGGCGAAGATGTTGTGGAAGTACCACGGCCGGCCCAGCAGCCGCCCCTGGTCATTCACCAGCGCCCAGCTGTCGCCCCCGTCGTCCGAACGGTAGATGCCGGGGCCGGGGTCCGCCTCGATGATTGCGTAGAGGCGCGACGGGTCGGATCCGGCTTGCGCAATGCCCAGCTTGCCGATCAGCCCGGCCGGGAGCCCACCCCCCAGCTTCTCCCAGCTGTCGCCCCCGTTGCGGGAGCGGTAGATCCCGCCTTCCCGCGCGCCCGAGATCATGGTCCAGGGCTTGCGCTCCCCGCGCCACATGGCCGCGAAGAGCTCGTCCGGGTCGTGTTCGTTCATCAGCAGCTCGATCGCGCCGGTCGAGTCCGAGACGAAGAGGACGTTCTCCCAGGAGCGGCCACCGTCCCGGGTGCGGTAGACGCCCCGCTCGGAATTCGGGCCGAAGGGGTGGCCGGTCGCGGCGAGGTACGCGACGTCGGGGTCATCGGGATGGACGCGAATGCGCCCGATCTGACCCGCTTCGCGGAGCCCCAGGTAGCGCCAGGTGGCGCCGTCGTCGTCGGAGCGGTACACGCCCCGTCCGGTCGACACGTTGCCGCGAATGGCGTCGGAACCCGTGCCGACGTAGAGGATGTCGGGACTTGAGGGCGCCACCGCGACGGCCCCGATGGATCCCACCGGGATGCTCTGCCCGGAGATGTTCGCCCACGCCTGTCCCGCGCTCGCGGTCTTCCAGACGCCGCCGCCGGTCGCGCCGAAGTAGAAGGTGTGCGGCTTTCCCCGCACGCCCGTGACCGTGGTGACGCGACCGCCCCGGAATGGCCCCAGCTCGCGAAATTGCAGCGCCTGGAGCTCCACCGGTGGCACAAGCCAGTGAGCCGGGTCGGAGGGGTCGAGGGGCGGCGGCGGGGTTTGGGCCCGGGCCGGGCCGACAGGCAGGCCGATGGTGACCGCCAGGATGGCCGGCACCAGGACACGCCCGAGGACGTCCGGCACAGGCCACCCTGACGTTACGTCAGGGTTTGTCACGATATGCTCCGATTCGCTGATCATTCATCCTTCCCACAACTCGTCTATGATCTCGTCTTCGGCGGCGCTGTGGAAGGTCACGGTAGCCCAGTCTTCCTCCCTGTCCGCCTCCGGGAAGTGCCAGACTCCCGGCGCCACGATGTCCCAGAAGCGGTGGATGTCCGCGGCGTCGCCCAACCCGGGACTCGCAATCGCCCGGGGCAGGAGGCTGGAAGGCCCACTACCGGGCAGTCCCTGGTGGATCCAGCCCCGACCCCGGTAGGAGACAAGGCGCTGCACACTGTTGGCGTGCCGTTCCGGCGCCGCCATGGAAGCGCCGCGCCGGAGCAGAAAAGCTCGGCACAGGCGAACCGGTTCCGGGCGGGACCCGCTCTCGTGGCCGTCGAGGCCCGGCACTCCCTGCGGCAACGCCCGGGAGAACAGGTCGATGGGGATCGGGCAGGTGGCATGCGGCGGCTCGCGTCGATCACGCAACTCGGCCACCAGTTCCTCGAACGCGGCATCCAGCACCGCGCGCACCTCTTCCGCCGCGAAGACACGCTTGTGCAGCCCCCGCAGCAGCGGGATCGATTCGGGTCCTGGCGTCACGCAGTCCTCTCCCGGGGAACGGCCCGCGCACCGGCAGCCACCGGTGCGAACCCCGGGGTCACCTCCTGCCCGCCAGGTCCCGCGTCATCCCCGCGGCCGTAAAGTCGGGTTCGACACGAGGGCGACACGGCTGATATTCGAGCGACCCGCACTCGGGAGGCGGCCCCGCCGCGGTGATGCTCGCCACCACCGGCAGTTCCAGGCGAGAGGGGTGGTCGGCCGAGTGGTACACCGTGTTGATGCCGGGCAGGTCGATCGCCATCGGACCCCAATCCGTCGCCGGCGAGAAGCTGGGCGCAAGGATCGCAAGCTCGACGGCGTGCCCCGCCCGGAATACATGGCCGACCTCCGGGAACGAGATCACGAGCTCGTATGCCTCTCCCGGCACCAGGGGCTCGGAGCGGTCGTGCGGATGGTGGGTCCAGTGTTCGGACGACAGCGCGGGGTCGATGGCGCGGTGCGACGCACGCAGGAAGGCGCGCTGCAGGTACAGAGTCTCGCCATCCGGCCCGATGTCGTGGAGCACCACCATGAGGTCCGTGTCTTCCGCCTGCGCGCTGACGTGCAGGACCAGCCGCGCCGAGCCAAGGATCGGCAGATCATCCTCGAACGGCGCGCTGCGGTAGATGAGCGACCCGAGCGGAGCCGGCGGAATCCGGAACATGTCGTTGTTCCCGACCAGTTCCGTCCCCATCGGATACACATAGTTGAGCGATCCGCTCTGCCCATCGCCCAGCGCGTCCGGGGTGAGCGAGCCGTCCACGGCCAGATTGAAGGCGCGCCGCTCCGTTTCCGGCACGGGCCAGTCGGAAAAGGTCTCCACCCAGTTGGCCTTCAGGTCGCCGTCGACGATCCCCGTCTCAAAGAGAACCGTAACCTGCGGCTCTTCCTCGATTCCGTTCTGCTCGTCCTTGAGCCAGCGGTCCATCCACCGCAGCACCTGCTCGACCGCCAGTGCGTTGCCTCCGACACCGTGTCCTCCGTTCTGCAGGATAAGCTTGCGCGGACCCTTGAGCCGTTCGTACAGCCTTGGTCCGCCCATCGCCGTCTGCTGATCCTGGTAGCCCTGGATGATCATCATCGGAACCTCGACCTGATCCGCGTAGCTCTCGGGCGACCGCACGTTCCAGTACTGGTCGTGAAATTCGTGCTCCCTTGCTTCCTGGAACGTCGTGTTGACGGGCTGCGCCGCGTGAACGGCTTCGCATTGCGTGTCACCGGCGGCAATCCGTTCCGCCACCCCGAGCTCCTCGATCCACGGCTGCGCCATCTCGCCCCACCACGCGGCAAAGCCGACGTTGAACATGCCCCCGGGCCGGAGCGCCTCACGGTAGATCGACGCGGTCAGGCCACCCGCGGCCAGAGCCTTCAGGTGCGCAGGCCGCTGGGCCGCAACAAAGAACTGAGTGTGTCCCGGGTAGGAGACCCCGTACATCCCCACATTGCCGTCACTCCACGGCCGCGTGCCCAGCCATTCGACCAGCGCGGCCCCGTCCGGCCCCTGCATGGGGTGAAAGAGGCTGAACGTGTCGCCCTGTGAGCATCCGCTGCCTCGGACATTCGCCCCGACGACCGCGTAGCCCCGCTGAACCGCCTTGTGGAACCAGCTGCCCACTGCGATGCCGGCACCACTGCTTTCGTACGCATCGTAGTCGAGAATGACCGGGAACTGCCCTTCCTCCGCAGGGCGGTACGAGACGTATGCGAGGTGCACCCCGTCCGGCATGGGAGCATAGCCGATCTCCCGATGGATGCCCTCCAGACCCTCAGCCTCAAGCAACCCGGCCGAAACGATTTCGCCCACGGCCTCGTCCATGACCGCAACTTCGCCCGCTTCATCTCCCGGCGCTTCTCCGCCCGGGCCGCAAGCCGTCACGCCCACGATCGCTCCGACGACGGAAAAAGAAGCCGTCCCCGCCACGCCTTTCACGAAATCACGCCGAATCATTGTGCCTCCTTCGCTCCCTTGCCCGGCCCCAAATCCCGTCGAACATCGGTTCGGTCAACGTCCCCGTGAAGGTATTCTGCTGACTCGGATGATACGACGCCAGCACGGCCACCGTCCCGAGATCGACTTCCACGCCGTGACCAAAAGCCGGGCGCGGCCTGGGGATCGCGACACCGCGCTCCGCGAGCGCACGAAGCACGACCGCGTAGGCGAATCCTCCCAGCGTCACGATGGTGTGAAGACCATCCCACAGGATCTCCACCTCACGCTGCAGGAAGTCGGCGCAACGGTCGCGCTCCCCGGTCGTGGGCCGGTTGCCCGGCGGAGCACAACGCACCCCCGCCGTGACGTACGCGCCCGTCAACTCAAGCCCATCGTCCCGGTCCCGGCTCAGAGGCTGGTTCGCGAACCCGGCCTTGTGCATCGCCCGGTACAGCCAGTCCCCGGCCCGGTCACCCGTGAACATGCGCCCCGTGCGGTTCGCCCCGTGCGCGGCCGGCGCCAGGCCCACGACCAGCACCGACGCCTTCGGGTCACCGAATCCGGGAACCGGCCTGCCCCAGTAGTGGTCCTCGCGGAACGCGGCGCGCTTCTCGCGCGAGACCTTCTCCCGCCACGCCACCAGCCGCGGGCACATCCGGCACCGCACCAGCTCCTCGCGCAGACGGTGAAGGTCGTCCGTCACGCCGGCCGCGACCCGGAGTCGCCACCGCCCTCGCAGTACGCCTTCACGGCATCCATGTCAGCCGCAATCGCCTTGGCGACGACACTCTTGATGAGCGGCACCATCAAGCGCGACATGATCCTGTAGGGACGCGCTTCCATCACCATGTCGAGCCGCGTGCCGCCGCCCTCACCCAACGGGGTCACCGTGAACACCGTGTCCCAGATCGTCCCGCCCTCGTCCGATACCATGCGGACCCGCTCGTTCGCGACGAACTCGGTGACCTCGATTTCCGTGGTCGCCTCCCTGCCCCGCATCACGCGCGTTTCCCGGAACCGGGCTCCCACACCGACCTTCTGCTCGGTCAGGAACTCCACGCGCACCAGGTGCGGCACGGCCTCGCTGTAGTTGGAGATATCGGACACGGTCGAAAAAACCGCCTCGGGAGCGGCGTCCACCGTTCGGTTCACGTTGGTTCGGGTCATCGTCACTGGCTCGTTCGTCGGGGTGGTCAGGGGGCCCGGCGGGGGCTTCACCGCCGCCCTGCGCTTGCGCCGCAGCCGGTCACCCGGGTAGATAACAGCGCGGTTCATCATACTCCTCCCCCCAGCTCCGGTCCACCGATGTCCTCCACATACTTCACGCCCGCCACCTTCTCGTTCCTCCGCGATCTCGCCGACAACAACAACCGGGAGTGGTTTCAGGCACGGAAGTCCCGGTACGAGGAAGACGTGAGGGACCCGGCCCTGAGCTTCATCGCGGACTTCGCGCCACGCCTCAAGGAGATCAGCCCCCACTTCCGGGCAGATCCCCGCGCAAACGGCGGCTCGATGTTCCGGATCTACCGGGACACGCGCTTCTCGAAGGACAAGAGCCCGTACAAGACGCACACGGGCATCCAGTTCCGCCACGAGGCCGGCAAGGACGCCCACGCCCCCGGCTTCTATCTGCACGTCCAGCCCGGAAGCTGCTTCATCGGGTGTGGGACCTGGCGCCCTGGAGGCCCGGCCCTGCGGAAGATCCGGGAATCGATCGACGAGGACTCGGCCGCCTGGAAGCAGGCGTCGCGGGACAAGAGATTCACAACGAGTTTCGAACTCGCCGGAGACTCCCTGATTCGGGCACCCATGGGCTACGACCCGTACCATCCCCTCATCGTGGACCTGCGCCGCAAGGACTTCATCGGGGTGACGCCACTGAGCGCGGATGTACTCACATCGGACGGCTTTCTCGACACCTTCGCCGGCTTGTGCCGGGACGCCGCGCCGTTTCAGAGGTGGTTGTGCCGCGCGATCGGGGTGCCGTACTAGTTGACCAGCGTCGCCGAAACGACGTGGTCGAGCTCCGGGAAATCCTCGTCGAGGTATTCGTTGCCCCTGGCCACGATGTTCTGGTGGATGGGGCCGTTGCCCCGGGGCGCGAGGGCGCCGTACCCCGAATGGATCCGGTCAACGACATCCATGCCTTCGATGACGGTGCCGAAGGGAGCGAAGCCGTCGGGGTCGAGACGTGAATTGTCCACGAAGTTGATGAAGAGCTGGGTCGTGCGCGTGCCCGGCCCCCCCATCGCAAAGGTGATGGTACCGCGGGTATTGGACGCCACGACCGGGTCGTCCTCGATGCGCGCGCGCGACCACAGGGCGTTGATCTGCGGGTCGCCGTGCATGCCGAACTGCGCCATGAACCCCTCCATCACACGGAAGAAGTGGACGCCGTCGTAGTACCCGTTCTTGACGAGGTTGTAGAAGCGATCCGCACCGATGGGTGCCCACGCGCGGGTAACTTCGACCACGAAGTCGCCCGTGCTCGTTTCAAAGCGGGCCTGGAAGGTTTCGGGCGCGGTTTCGACCAGCTCGGCGGGGCGGTAAAGGGGGTTGTCTGCGACGGCATCCACGTCGGCTTCGTTCTCGCTCCCGGCGTCTCCCCCACAGCCGGCGAACGCGAAAAGGGCCGCCGGCAACAGGACCGGGAGCGGGTGGAGGGCGCTGGAACGGCTCTTCGTTTTCATTGCTGTGGGGCCTTCCTGAAGCTCGTGGACTGATCGGCATGGTGAAGCCGTCAAGATAGGGATTCGTCGCTGGATGGGACAATGCGCCGCCCAGGCGGAAGCAGCTCGCGCGCGGGCAGTCGCGTACCCCGCGACCGGCCGGATGGCACCTACCCACACCCAACCGGGTAGCATAGGTTTCAACCCCCTTGAATCAGCCTTCTCAGGACCCCGACAATGAATAGCGGACACTCCATGCGTCCGACGCAGCCGCACCCATCCGCCGGCGCAGTCCTTCTCGCCCTCCTCGCTGCTGCCTGCGGCGACGCAGCAGCCCCGACGCAGCCCACCGGCACCCCGAACCTGCCCCCGACCGCCGCCTTCACCACCGATGTCACGGAAGGCTCCGCCCCCCTCGATGTGCGCTTCGACGGCAGCGCGTCCAGCGACCCCGACGGCACGATCGCGACCTATTCGTGGACCTTCGGGGACGGCGCCACCGGGTCGGGTCGGACCACGACCCACACCTATCCGGACGCGGGCTCCTACACCCCGCAGCTCACCGTCGCCGACGACCGTGGTGCGACAAACACGCAGACGGGAAGCGCCATCACGGTGAACAGCCCGCCAGGCACCGGCGAGAACGTGATCTCCGGTGTGGTCTGGCACGACGCCGACGCCGACGGCGAGCGCGGCGAGGACGAGGAGACGATTCCCGCCTTCGTCGTCTTCCTGGACGAGAATGGAGACGGGTTGCGGGACTCGACCGAGGTCGTGGCCGTGACCAACGACAACGGCGAGTACATCTTCGAGGGACTCGACCACCGGCTCTCCTACACGGTCACCCAGCAACTCACCCTGGGGTGGACCAACACCGCTCCGGGGCTGCCAACGGCTTCGATGTCGGACAGCGGGATCCCCTCGGGCGCACTATCTCAGCCCGCAGCCGCCGCCATCATCGGCGGCCAGGAGGCCGAGCCGGGGGAATTCCCGTTCCAGGTCGCGCTGGTGAGCGCCGCGAGCCGGTTCCAGTTCTGTGGCGGGACCTTCATTTCCGCAAGCTGGGTGATGACGGCCGCCCACTGCGTCGACGGGGGCACCGACGCGAACGACATCAAGGTGCTGGCGGGTGCCCACGACAAGACGCAGGACGGCGAACTCCTCGATGTCGAACGCATCTTCATCCATCCGGCCTACGGGGTCGGCGAGGGCTTCCCGAACGACATCGCCCTCCTGGAACTCGGTGGCGAGTACATGTATCCCCGCATCGAGCTGCTCCACGCCCGACCGCATCGAGATGTCCGCCCCGGGGACCGTGGGGACAATGATCGGGTGGGGCCTGACCTCGGAAGGCGGCCCGTCGTCCGCCGTGCTCAAGAAGCTGGACGCGGAGATCATTTCCAACGCCGAGTGCCAGACCCACCTCAACGAGAACATCCTGGACATCACCATCTGTGCGGGAAAGCTGGGCTCGTCCGAATCCACCTGTAACGGAGACTCCGGCGGGCCCCTCATGGTTCCCTTCAGGCAACGGTGGATCCAGGTCGGTATCGTCAGTTTCGGCTCGAACATCTGCTATCAGCCCACCGCGTTCGCCCGCGTTTCCGCGCTGGTCGACTATCCGCTCGGCAACGTCCCGGCGGAGTTGTCGGGTTCGATCGTCGTGGACTGGAGCGACGGAAGCCGGACGGCGGAGGTGAACTTCGGCAACTTCCGATAGGCACGGCCTTGCAACCGGTGGCAGAAAGCAGGCCACTTGCGCCGGGCGGCGCCCCTGAAGAACATGATTGACTGAAAGGAACAACAGGAAGGACGGATGGAATGAAGAAAAGAACCAATGGCTCCCGGTCAAATGTGATGGTCCGTCACCGGGCTCGGCTCCTTGCCGCGCTCGTGGCGACGGTCGGGGTGCTCGGCTGCGATTCCCTGATCCTCGACCGCGAGCCCGAGAGCGTGCACCTTGAAATCTCCAGCTCCGATGTGAGCGAAGTTTGGCTCGTCACGTCGCGTTTGTTTACCGAGACCGCGGACCCGGAGTGCCCCACTGCCGGGTGCAACACAATCATTCAGCTCATCGACGCCGACACCATCACGGTCTCCCTGCCCTTCAGCCAATCCTATTCGTTCAACTCCCGGCTCCAATTCTTCGCCGAGGCGTACCCGACCACACTGGAACCGGCTACTCTTTCCATGACGGTGCACCTGGACGACGAGGAGTGGTACAACGACTCGCGCCTGCTCCTCCCCGAGAACGCTGACGGGGACCGGGAGACGCTCAGGTTCGTGTATCAGTACCGCGACTTCACACCGGGTTGACCACGAAAGCGCGCAGGGTCCTTTCGCTGGCCGCGAGACTGGGCGCGCCCGGCCTTGCGGTCCTGTCGCTTGGCTGTGGCGCGCTGGTACAGTCACCGTACACCGAGACGGAACCAGGTCTCCCGCTTCCGGGACTGAGCGAGTCCGAACAGGAAGCCTTCGCCGCGGGGCAAGGGCTCTTCAACAGGCCCTTCGCCCCCGAGGACGGCCTGGGACCCTTCTTCAATCAGGACCGGTGCGGCTCCTGCCACGACCTGCCTACCAGCGGCGGTCACGGCGCGGAGCCGGTTACCAAGGTAAGTCGATTCGATCCGATCGAGGGCTGCAGCACCCTGCCCGAGCACGGAAGCGGCCTGCTGCGAATGGTCGCCACCGAGTCTGCGAGAGCGATGGGGCTGGGGGCGGAGAGGATACCGCCGGGCACCACTGCCCTTTCCGAGATGCGGGCGCCCGCCGTCTTTGGTCTGGGGCTTGTCGAGCGGATCGCGGAAGACGACATCATCCGGAGCGCCGACCCCGATGATGCCGACGGCGACGGCATCTCCGGCCGCCCGAACCTGGACGCCGACGGGAGGGCCGGCCGCTTCGGGCGAAAGGCGCAACACGCCACGCTCGAGAGCTTCATCGAGGAGGCCATCCGCCTCGAGATGGGGATTACGACCCCGTCCCACCCCGTGGAAGAGACCCACAATGGAATCCCCCTGCCGGAAGGTGTCGATGCTGTCCCCGACCCCGAGGTTGGCGCAGGCGAGATCGACCTCCTCGTCGAGTACATACGCTTCCTGGCTCCGCCAAAGGCTGTCCTGCCCGAAGACGCGGAAGTCCGGGCAGACATCGAGGAAGGCGAAAGGATTTTCGAGTTCATGGGTTGCGACGCGTGTCACACGCCCTCTTTCACGACCTCGGCCAGCGACACGCCAGCACTCGACCGCAAGCGCTTCCGCCTCTACTCCGACCTGCTCCTCCACGACATGGGACCCGAGCTGGCCGACATATGCACTCCGGGCACGAGCCCTTCGGAGTGGAAGACCGCCCGCCTCGTCGGCCTCGCTCACCGCTCGGAGTTCCTTCACAATGGACGGGCGCAGCGTATCTCCGACGCGATTCTGCTCCACGGCGGGGAAGCGGCAGCCGCGCGGGATGTCTTCCAGCGACTGACCGATCAGGCCCGCGACCAGGTGCTGGCGTTCCTGAGGTCGCTGTAACCGGAAAGGGTCAGCTCGGCTGGCAGTTGCCCCACTTGGAAGGACGGCCCGCACCTGGACGTTCGGGGTCGTTCAGTGCCTCGAAGACCACCCGCATCAGTCCCTTCCGGTGCAAATCGACAAGCCGTTGTCCCTCCAGGAAGAGTTCGGCGAAGCGTTCTCGCAGGAGGATCTCTTCCATCCCGTCGAAGTCGGTCGGCGTCGCGTAGCCGGGCAAGCCCACGGTCGCGCGCAGCTCATTCAGAATTGCAGTGGCCCCCGAATAGTCCTGTCGATGCAACAGGGCCTCGGCGATGATCAGGCGCATGAGGTCGTAGTGCACAAGTGGAATGGGGTCGCGGGCGCCGGTGTACTTCCTCTGGCCGTAGTGCGGCGTCTGCATGTCCAGCCCCGGTTCGCCGTCAAAGTAGACCGGGATCCGCGTGTCTGGGAGGCCGCTCGACGGATCGCTCATGAAACCGGGGCCGTCCTTCACCTCGATCGTCGGCCACCACGGGTACATGATGCCAACGGCTCTCTGAACCGTGGTCAATTCGAAGACCTCGTTGGTCTGCGTTGAAGGGAATACGGCGGCATGGGAAAACCCCTCCGGAATCGCCGCGGCATCCGCTGCAGCGCCGGCCCATTCCAACAGCAGCGCTCGAGCCTGCGCCCGCCCCGCCTGGGCCGCCATCACGTAGTCTGCCCTACCTGCCAACTGGCCAACGGTCATCGCTCTTGTAAAGTCCTGCTCCGCCTCGGCGAGCACCTCCCGGTCCGTCATCACATCGCCGTTGCTGACCGACCGGCAGAACGTCATCCCCTGGTATAGCCCAACCAGCCCTACAGCCAAACGGACCTGTGCCGTCAGGGCACTGCTCCCCGCCTCGGCGTTTCCGAGAACACGCCTGAACCGCTCCTCCGCATTTCTACCGGCACCCTTGGCCCTCGCCCACTCGTTGGCGATGCCACTGATCCAGGGACTGTTGCCGATATCACCCTGGTCAATCGCTTTGGTTGCCTCTGCCGTATCCGTACTCTGGTAGACATCGGCGAGCAACGCCTGAAACACCACCCATTCGTCCACCGGCTCGTAAGCTGCTCCCTCGATACCGTTGGCCAACTCGGCAAGGCTCTTGTCCACATCCTCGCTGGTCAGGCGATTCGGGTCGGACACCTCCAGGAGACCGTCGCAGGCCACAAGGGCCAGGACGGCCACCGCCGCCCCGATCGCGCTTCCTGGTCCGGACGTCTTCACGGTTGCTCTCCCTTGCAGGGCTGCTGCTGAATGGGCGCGACCCCCCTTTTGAAGGGAAGCCGCGCCCATTCACCCGGTGTTACCCGGGCGGTTCATTGAATCCGGACGATCAAGCCCTGGGCAAGCACCTCTGGGTCAGATCGTCGTTGATGTTCGGGTTGTAGGTCGGCTCAGTCGAGGTCATCGGCCACTTGGTGGGTCGGCCGACACCCAGCCTGTCGGGATCGTTGAGCTCTTCGAACACCCGGCGCATGAGACCATTCCTGTGAAGGTCGATCAGCCGCTGCCCTTCCATGAAGTGCTCGGCGAACCGCTCCCACAGGACGATACTGGCCATCGTCTCAGGGTCCGTGGGCACTTCATGCCCGGGCAGACCCACCGCCGCCCGCAACTCGTTCAGGATCGCCGTGGCGCCGGCAAAGTCGCCGCTACGCGCCGCTGCTTCGGCGATGATCAACCGCATGCCATCCGAGTGCAGCATTGCGATGTCGTCCGTGTCGTCCACGTACTTCCACTGACTGTGATGCGGCGTCTCGTTATCGGTCGCGATTTCGCCGTCGAAGTACACGGGGATTCGCATGTCGGGCATCCCGCTCAGGGGATCCTTCATGAATCCGGACTCATCGCTCTTGTCGATCAACGGCCACCACTTGTACATGAGACCGGCGGCCTCGTTGTTGTTCTTGGTGGTGAGCTGAACGATCGAGTTGGTGCTCTGCACGTTGAAAACGGCGTAATAGGCGAAGCCCGCCGGAATCGCCGAGGCGTCCGTTACCGCCCCGGCCCAGTCACCTTGCAGCATGCGGGTCTGCGCCCTGGCCGCCTGCGCCGCCATTGCGTATTCGGGTCGACCCGCCGACTGGGCCGTCGACATGGCGTCGCCGAGCTTGCGTTCGGCTTGCGCCAACATCTGCATGTCGGTCATCAGCTCGCCGGTCGGCTCGCCCACCGACTCGCACGCGGTCATGCCGAGGAGCATGTCCGCGAGCCCTCCTCCCAGCCTGACCTGCGCGGTCAGCGGGCTGCTCGCGGCCTCGGCATCGCCCAGGACCCGCTTGAAGCGCTCCTCGGCGTCCGTCGCAAACCACTGTGCCCTCAGCCAGGAGTTCTGCTCCCCGCCTGTGGCGTTGTTGTTGTAGTTGGTTCGGCCGTGGTCGGGATCGTCGTAGCCGCTCCAGGTACCCGTGTGCTGGTAGACATCGGCCAATAGCGCCTGGTCGACCACCCAGCTGTCGAATATCTCGTGGATTGCCCCCTCCACACCGTTCGCAACGGCGGGAAGCGCTTCATCCAGGTCTGTTGCGGTGTACCGCCCGGGGTCGGCGACCGTCAGGAGGTTGTCACACGCGCCAAGGGCCAGGACCGCGGCGGCAACCGCCATCGCACCCTTCATTCTTGACATGTTCATGTTTGGCCTCCTCCTAGAATCTGGTCCTGAAGGAAACCACGAATTGCCTCGGTTGTGGTACGCCGAGGAAGGGCGAGGTGCTGAAGTCGTCTCCGCCACGATACTGCTGGTTGGGGTCGGGGCAGTGACAATCGTCCCACCAGTGGACGTTGTAGCCCGCCAGTGTGAGGGACGAACGGCCCAGGCCAATGGCGCCCATCAGGTCTGCGGGCAGCGCATAGTTGATGGACACTTCCTGCAGACGGATATGATCCCGCTTGTCCATCGGGTAGAGGAGCCTGAAGCGGTCCAGCAGAGAATCGCTGGCCGGTGTCGCGGCACCGCCAGGCCCCAGGAGCTCGAGGTACTCGTCGTATGCCAACTGACGGACACCGTACCCCCGGTCCGAGTTGCGCATGACCGCGCCCCACTCACCCCGGAACTGGACGCGGAACCGCAAGGACTGGCCCATCGAGAAGTCGTTGCTCAGAGACGCCAGCGTGCTCGGCTGATAATTCCCCACATACGTGTTGTAGTCCGAACGCGTATGCCTGCGCGTCGCGGGATCCCAGTTGGTGATGACACGGCTCGTTGCTTCGAAGATGGGAAGGCCTACCCAAAGGCCTCCAAGCCGCATGTATTGGTCCCAGCGCAGCAAGCTGCCGTCGTCACCGTACACCGGCAGAGAATCCGGGAAGGCCGCGTCGCCGAGGTCCAGGATCTCGTTGTGAATCCACTCGAAGTTGACACCTGTGGACCAGCGGAAGCTGCTGCGGTCCATGAGGGTGGTGTTCATCGCCACCTCGATGCCCTTGTTCAGGATCGATCCGGCGTTCTGACGCTTGGACGAGCTGAAGCCTTCACTCGGCGGCAGCGGGATACCCAGAAGGGCATTGTTGGTGGTGGCGTGCCAGTACGTCGCGTCGATGCCAATCCTGTTGTTCCACAGCCCCAACTCCAGGCCGCCTTCATATTCGATCTTTTGCTCGGGCTCGATCACGTCGTTCCCGGGGTTGCTCGGCCGGACACCGGCGAGATCGTTCAGAACCGTGTTGGGCGTGTAGGTCTGGAACTGGTCAAACGCTCCGGGCGCCTTGCCGGCCATTCCGACCGCGGCGCGCACCTTGGCGCTGCTGATAATGCCGGGGAGCATGCCCTGGCTGAGGTTGTAGGCCACGTCGGCCTTCGGATACACCTGGAAGCCGTAGTTCTCGCCGAAAGCGCTGTTTCCGTCCATGCGCACGGCGGTGGTGAGGAAGAGGTTGTCGAAGTCGAGGCGATTCATGACGAATGCACCGAGGTTGATTTCCTCCGAGAACTGCTCTCCGCCGAAGGTCTGGGCCGCGCCGCTCACAGTCGTCACGCCCTCGCCGGCGAAGCCCCTTCCGGTGGCCATTGAACGGGACTCGATGTCCCAGTATCCCTGGCTGCCGAAGGAGAGGGTGCCGTTCAATCGGGCCGCCCAGTCCGGCAGGGTGTAGTCCAGGTTGCCGACGTACTCGGCCGTGAAGCTGCGGGCGTTGCGGTATCCGATGTTCCGCTCACCCTGTCTGCCGATGTAGGTGTAGTTGCGGCCGAAGGGGAGGTACCGCGTCTTCTGGTCGTTCACCGCATCCAGACCGAGGGTGGCCCTGTGGGTGAAGTTCGGAAGCGGGTTGTAGTTCAGCGAAACCGAACCCGTCCACCGGTCGGCGTCCGCATAGGTGCTGATGGCCTGCGCATCGGCCACGTTCACGTCAAGGCCGCCGCCGTAGGGCTCTTCGGCCGTGGCGTTGAGGGGGTTGGTGAGCAGGGCGTTGGTGTAGATCCCGAGCCAGTTGTTCCCGGACTGGAGCGAATAGATCCGGTTCCTGACGTACCCGGAAGTCATGCCGATGGTGAGGTTCTCTCCGGCCGTCCAGTTCAGGTTGAGGCGGAGATTCGCCTTCTTCTGGTCGTTGGGCTTGATCGAGCCCTCCTCGAAGGAGAAGCCACCGGAGACGAAGTAGGTGACTGCTTCGCCGCCGCCGTCAACGGTCATGTCGTACGAGTTGACAAGCCCGTTTTCGATCAGGGTCTGGTTGGGATCCCACGCCGCCGTTCCGTCCGGTCCGTTGAAGTTGCCACGTAGCGAGGTCGGGAAGTTCTCCCGGTGCCGGTTGAACCCTGTGCGCACCGTGAGGGCGAAGTTGGCCGGGCTGTTGCTGCGGCCGCGCTTGGTGAAGATCTGGATCACTCCGCCGGACGCCTCCGAGCCGTAGAGGGTCGAGGCCGCCGGTCCCTTGAGGACCTCGACGCGATCGATCTCATCCGGGCTCAGGTCCGAAAGCCGGTCTTCTCCGGCACCGCCGCTAAAGGCGCAACAGGTGGTCGACGCGCCGGCCGAACTGCCCCACTCCGTCTGCCGGGCGTCCACACGAACACCGTCGATGTAGATGACGGGCCGCTGACCGAGGCTGAACGAGTCGGTTCCGCGTATCCGAAGCTCGCGGCCCGCGCCCACGCCACCGACCGTGCCGATGGAGCGCACACCCGGGATGCGGCCTTCGAGGGCCTGGCCGAAGCTCGAGAGCGGGGTCACCTCGGCGACGTCGCTCACGTTCAGCGACGCGGCCGATGTACCCAGCTTGCGCCGCTCGACGGCACCGGCCGTCCCCGTGACGATGAGTTCGTCCATGGCGACAGCCGAGACTTCCAGGCCGAAGTCGACCGTGGTCGCTCCGCCCGCCGGGACGTTGACCTCTTGCGTCTGCGTGCCGTATCCGACGTAGACGGCCCTCACAGTATAGGTTCCGGCGGGAACGCCGTTGACCAGGAAACGACCGTTGGCGTTGGTCAGCGCGCCAAGCTGCGTATCCGTGATCGAGATCTGGACGCCGTTGATCGGCTGTCCTGTGGTCGCCGCAGTGACCTGCCCGGTGACGGTTCCGTCCTGCGCGGCCACCTGGGCCGGCCAGACGAACGCCACCGTGGCCACCACGGCCAGGAGGGAGAGCGCTCTCACTCCTCTGATGGGGTTGTAGCGTTGGGTCATGTCGCCTCTCCTTTGGAGGTTGGTGACTATGGACGGCCGACCGGCCGAGATGCCGGTCCCCGTCCGTTACCGCTAGCCTGCCACGGTAATGTCCGGTACACAGATCATCATAGTAAGGTGAGCAGGTGCCAAGCGGCAAGCAGAATCCTACGTGGGCCACCCGCCTGTCCGCAAGCGAGTTCGCCCCACCACCCTCCCCCCCTGTCTCCGCAGCCGCGTCAGAACACGTCGCCCAGACCCTGTTCCACGCGTTCGGCGAGGCTCGCTACGGCACTGGCGAGGACCCTCGTCCGTTCGCTCCTCAACAGGAAGGGGTTCGTTTCCGCCGCGTCGTCGCGCAGGAGCTCCAGGAACCCGAGGGAGGCGCCCTCGGCATCCTGGTAGTCCACACGCAGCAGGGGCCTCAACGTTGCAGGGACGGGATCGATGCCGTACCCCCCGATCGCGAGCTCGCCGACCCGTTGCATGAAATTCGCGAACGCTTCGTCGGGCTGGCCGCCATCGACCGGGGTCCACGACCCGGACTCGTCACGCGCCATCGTCCGCTCCCCGCCGGGCGACGTCACCCGCACCGTCGAGACCTCGCTGTCGGGGAAAAGGTGCAGAAAACGTTCCCGGAGCGCGCCCTCGCCGATCCGAAGCGGATTCACGATGTTGTTCGCCACGACGTATCCGACCCCTGTCGCGGGCTCCAGGACGTACCGATCCGGACTCCCGAAGACCGAGTCTCCCAGCGCCAGCTCCCTCTGCCCGTCGCGGAAGGTCACGGTTATGCGTTCATCCAGCTCGTCGAGGCCGAACCGCGTGATCATCTCGGGCGAGACCACACCCAGGTCGCGGATGACCCTGAGGCTCGCCAGACGCCCGACCAGCGTGTGTCCGGGCGCTCCCACCGGAAACTCCAGGGTATCCGGGTCTTCCGCGCCCTCGATCTCGATGGCCCACAGGAAGAAGCCGTCATCGTCCGACCGACGCTGAATCCGGACATCCATGACGGGAGACAGATAGTGGACCGCGACGACATCGGTGGTGTCCCGTTCCCAGGCCAGCGGCAGCTCCCGATCCGAGTCCGGCACCGTGTCGCGGTTCCACGCCAGGAGCGCGGCCACCACCGCCACGATGAAGAGAGCGCCGTGCGCCTTCACGCCCTTCATGCCGCCTCCACCTTGCCCCGCCGGCCATACAGGTTGGCGACGCCCAGGCCGAGGACCAGTGCCGGCGCCCCGAAAATGATCGCGTAGAACCACACGACGTTCTCGGAGCGGGTGTGGACGATCGGTACGTCTTCCTCGGACACGACCTCTCCCGAAAAGGCCTCCTCCTGGCCCAGCCAGCGGATCCCGTCGCCTACCAGAGACGCCTGCAACTGCGAACTGGTGAGGATCGCGTCCTCGAAGATCTGCGCGTCCGCGTACACGAGCGCGCGCATGGAAGCGGTGTCCCCGACCCGCTCGATGGCGGCCGCCAACCCATGGCTCTCGCGCACCTCGGTGTCTTCGTCGAAGCGGAAGTTCCCGTTCAGGTCCAGATAGCTGGACCGGTACGAGTTGATGGTCAGCGTGGTGCGCAGCCCTTCCACGTCTTCCGCCACGCGGATCCTTCCGGGGCCGATCATGACGATGCCCTGATTGACCCCGCGCCGACTCGCCGTCGTGACGGACGGGTGCGTCGAGAAGCGATTGGTGATGATCCACTGCCGGTCGCTGATGGTATTGGTCACCGTCACATGGACTTCGTCGTCCACCGTCATGGAGGGGTCGTGGTCGACGCCCAGACGGTCGCGGAACTCTTCCAGGCGGAAGTCGGTGCCGGGCTCGAGAGCGACGAGCAGCGATCCGCCCCGGTCCAGGTATTCGCGGATGGCATTCTTTTCGGCTTCGAGGAACGAGCGCTGCGGACCCAGAATCATGACCATCGCGGCGTCGTCCGGGATACGGTCCCCCAGCCCCCGCCGGACGCCGATGTCACGCACCTCGTAGTTGAGGAAGCTCAGCATGTCGCGCAGCGCTCTCGGTGGCGGTCCGTCGTCGAGTTCCGACTGACCGGGGCGCCAGAGTTCCCTCGGGTCGGGCGGCTGCTCCTCCTCGTCGCTCGCCAGGGGATCGTTCAGCTCGCCGTGACCGGTGGTGAGGTACGCCACGCGCCGTTGCCGCGTCAGCTGGAGAAGAGCCCGCTGCACATGGCTGTCCATGATCCGGAGGCGGCCGCGAGCTTCGTTCAGGTTGAGCAGGAAGCCGATCTGCTCCGTTCGGCTGTCCACGCGCAGGAAGATCTCGCCGTCGTTGCGGGCGTTGTAGTCGGCCGCGGCAACGGGATCGGCGTAGCGGTCGTACTCCTCGATCACGACGTTCCCCGTCACCCGCTCCAGTTCCCGGAGGTAGTTGAGGACCTCGTCCCTCACAGAGTTGACCTCGGGGAAGAAGACCGCGGCGGTGAGCGTCCCGTCCATGCCACGGACGATCTCCTGGACCGCTTCGCCGGGACGGGAGGTCTTGAAGTAGCTGAAGTCCGCCGTGCGGTTGAGCGCCGATGCGACGTAGCCGATCAGGACGAGTGCGGAGCCCGCGAGAGCGAGGCTGAGAATGTTCGCGGCGGTCTCCCTCACCCGCAGGGCGTCGACCTTGAGCGCCCCGGCGCTGCCACCCCTGGCCACCGCCCACTGTGCCGCCAGGACAGGCAGCAGAGAGCACGCCAGAAGTATCGGCGAGGACACGAGGAAGAACCGCTGGAAGCGCAGCTGCTCCCGAATCCCCTCGAAGTCCATCCCCAGCGCCTCGATTCCGCCATCCGTACCCGGGAAGAAGCCGATCAGGGCAATCACGCACCCGGCGGACCCGAACGCGAACACGGCCTCGATCGAGCGCCGGTCCCCGTCAGCCTTTCGCCACGCGGCAAAGCGCGCCCCCGCCGCGGCGAGCACCGCGGCCACGCCGGCCACGATCAGGGGAAGGTTCAGCACCGCCACCCCGTCAAAGACGCGCGCGCCGGCGAAGACGGCAACGAGCCCCGCGAGGAGCAGCCAGGTTGGCCAGAAGCGGTTCATCGCGGCCCCCGCGCCGGTCCGGTGCAAGGGACCCTCTGCGCCGCGCGGAAGCGGCAAAGGCACGTCATTCCCATCGCTTCGCCTCCATGACCTTGGTCGCGGCGAAGAGGAAGAAATAGGTCACCGCCAGGTAGTAGACAACGTCCCGGATGTGCAGCAACCCCGACTGGAAGCCCGCCCAGTGGCGCCCGTGGATCGCAATCGCGGCGAAGACCCGGGACAGTGGCGGGCCGATGTTCTGGGAAAGTGGCCACAGCAGGAAGAGGGTCCCCGTGATCACCGATGCGATGGCCGCGGCGACCAGCTGGTGCCGCGTGAGTGCCGTGGCGAAGAGGCCGATGGAGAGGACCGCCCCGCCGAGGAAGGTAAGGCCCAGGTATCCGATGACGACGTGGCCGACCGCGATCTTGCCGTTCACCAGAATCAGCAGCGGCATGTACAGGGTCGCAAACGTGATCGCCGACAGGAAGGCCAGCGCCGAGAGGAACTTGCCCGCCACGATCTCCCAGTCCCGCACCGGCGAGGTGTCGAGCAGGAGCTGCGTGCCCGCCTGCCGCTCCTCCGCGATGAGACGGATGGAGAGCGCCACCGCCGCGACCGCGGTCAGGCCGCTGGCGAAATAGAGGAAGATCCCGAGCACTGCTCCCGAAAGGCGCTCCCCGGCGTCCGGGCCGAGCGCGATCGCGTAGAAGAGGATCCCGTCGAGGAGAAGCACCACCGCCGCGACGATGTACCCCATGGGGGAGCGGGTGTAGGCGCGGAATTCGCGCCGAAAGATGATCCCGGTCGCGCCCATGTTCACGCCCTCCCCCCTCCCACCAGCCCCACGAAGACGCGCTCCAGCTCCCGCTCGGCGCGGCTCAGTGCGATCACGTCGTGGCCCGCCTCGACCAGGGCCCGGCAGACCGGCGCGCGCAGATCCGCCTGTCCCTCCACGTGGAAGGTCGCGGCACTTGCGTCTCCCATCTGGCCGGCACGGTCCGCGAGCGTCACTTCCATGACCCCGCCGACCCTGCGGATCACCGACTCTACGGCGCCGGCCCGGCTCCCGCCCGGCGCGTCGCCGGCGTCCCCGTTCCCGTCCAGCCGCACGGTCACGGCCATCCGGCGGGACTGGAACAGCCGCTCACCCAACTCGGTCTCGGTCCCCGACGCCACGATCTCGCCGGCGTTCAGGATCAGCAGCCGGTCGCACGTCTGGGAGATTTCGGGGAGGATGTGGCTCGAGATCAGGATCGTGTGGGAGTCCTTGAGCGACCGGATCATCGTACGCATTTCCATGATCTGGACCGGGTCCAGATCGTGGGTCGGCTCGTCCAGGATGAGAAGGTCGGGGTCGTGGATGATCGCCTGTGCGACGCCGACCCGCTGCCGGTATCCCTGCGACAGGTGACGGGTCGGCACATCGTGCACCTCGGTGATGCGGGTGCGCTCCTCGACCTCCGGGATGCGGCGCTCCACCGAGTCCGTGGAGAGCCCCTTGATCCGCCCTGCGAAGTTGAGGTAGTCACCGACCGTCATGTCACCGTACACGGGAGGCAGCTCGGGCAGGTATCCCACCCGCTTCCTTACCTCGTGGGGGCTTTCGAGTACGTCGAGACCGTCGACCGTCACCGTGCCGGACGAGGGGCGGAGCCCGCACGCGAGGATCTTGAGCAGGGTGGTCTTGCCCACGCCGTTGAGCCCCAGAAAGCCGACCGTATCGCCCTTCGCGATCTCGAAGGACACAGGTCCGAGTGCCCTTTTCTTGCCGTAGTACTTGGTGACTTCCGTCAGGTGGACCATACGCATCCGTCAGCGGGCGAGAGAACGTTTTCCGCGACGAAAGCTAGAAGGCGCACCGGCGGGGTCAAGGCTTGGGGGCTGCTCATCACAGCGACGTCAGGAAACGGACGATCGCGCGCCGGGCGTCGGCCGGCAGGGCGAGGAAGGCGTCCCGGGCCCCCGCGGCTTCCCCGCCGTGCGCCGAGACCGCCGCCGGCACATCCTCGGCTCTGCCGTCGTGCAGAAGGCGGTCGCGGTACCGAAGGCCCCAGAGGGGAGCCGTGCGAAGTTCGCCCGGGCCGGCGTCCGCCCCGCACACGTCCGCGAGCTCGGCGCCCATGTCGTGCAGGAGCAGGTCGGAGTAGGGGCGAAACGTCTGCAGGGACAGGGGGGCGGCAGCGGACGATCCGGTCCGCAGCTCCTCGCGGTGGCAGGATGTGCAGCCGATCTGGCGAAGGAGCGCGGCGCCTTGCGCGAGGGTGTCCCGGGCGGCGCCGGCCGGAGGCGCGGCGCCGGCCGGAGGCGCGAGGAAGCGGACGTACTCGGTCAGGTGGCGCAGCGTCGGCGCATCGATCTCGGGGTCGGGCATGGGGTCGGCGTCGGCGGGGACGGGAACGCCGTTGCGTGCCTCCTCGGCCGGGTGGGCCGACGTCGTAAAGCCGAGCTCGAAGCGCAGCGCGGTGTCGACGAAGTCTTCCAGCGTGGACGCGTCGCCCTTGCGGCCGAAGCGGGCCGTGCGTCCGTCGGGAAGCCGTGGCAGCCTGCCCGAGATGCCGTCGCCGTCGAGGTCGTCCGGATCGGCCCGCTCCGCCAGCACCGTGTCGGGAACGGCCTCGATCAGGCCGAGGCCAAGCAGCGACGGGGCGGTCATGAGGGCGGTGGCGGTCGCCGCCGCGGGCACCTCTTCGGGGCCCATGCCGTGCGCGACGAGGAGGTCGGTGGCGCGGCGCTGGATGTTGTCGCCGCCTTCCGCGTGGAGAAGGTCGCAGCGGCCGTCCGCAAAGCGGGTCGCCTTGAGGACGCGCACCCGCTGTGTGCCGCCGCCCCCGACGGCGGGCTGATCGTGACAGTCGCTGCACCGTTCCTCGTTGTACAGCGGGCCGAGCCCCTCGTCCGCCGTGGCGAGGCGCTCGAAGAGGGCGCGGCCAAGGAGGAAGCGCCCGCGCTCTCCCGTGCCGAGGCCCGCCATGGCTTCGCCGGGGCCGGGGGGCGGTTCGGGTGGAGCGTCGCCGCACACGGCCAGCGCGAGACATGTCAGTGAGGGCAGGACCGCCCACCGGGCCAGGATACGGCGCCAGGGCGCTTCCGGCCCGTGAAGCGCCGATGACCGCGCGCGAGTCACGCCCCGGGGTCTCCTCCACCCCCCGCTTCGCGCAGCAACGTCCGTGCCCGAACGATCGCCGCGAGAACGCTGCGCCCCTGCACCCGGGTATCGGTCCGCCCCAGCAGCAAAGCCTCCAGGAGAGGTGGGAGCGACCGGGCCTCCGCCCGTCTCGAAACGACGAGTTCCATGTGACGAGCCAGCGCGGACCGGGACGGTGCCTCGGGGCCGTCGAGTTCCAGTATCTGCGTCCAGAATTCGATCTCGTCCGCGTGCGCCAGCACGAACGATTCCTCGATGGTCGGGTCCAGCGCCCGGCCCCGCTCGGCCCAGTCGGCGACGCGCATCTCGCGTGTCCCGAGGTCGGTGATGAATCCGGTTCGGTCCTGCGGGGCGGCGTCCGCCAGATCGGACCGCGATTGCTCGGGAAGGAAGACGAGGTACCGGGCCGCCGTGCCCGCCGTGAGGGAGCCTCCGGCCGACGGTGATCCACCCTCGCCACCCGGCCCGGAAGCCCCGTCCCACGTCGCCAGCGGCTGCTCGGAATCGAGCCATTCGGCCAGGTTCGCCGCAACCGTCCCCACGACCACCTCGGCCGACGGGGTGACGGCGAAGCCGCGCGCGGCCCGATCCCTTTCGCCCGCCGCCAGGTCGGCTTCAGCGAGGCGTCGGTCGCGGAGACGGCTGCCGAAAAGCGAACTCACCTCTTCAAAGCGGGGCCGGTAGAGGATGTGATACCCCAGGCTGCTCTGTATGACGCCCGACACCTGGCCCGGCTCCAGGCTGAAGGCTGTTCGGTCGAGAGTGGACGGCAGCTCTCCCCGGCCGAAGAGGCCCAGCAACCCGCCCGCCTGTCTGGATTCGTCGTCCTGGCTCTCGGCGACGATCTGATCCCACGAGCCACCCTCCACCAGCGTGCTCAGCAGGCGCTCCGCAGTGCGCTGTTGCAGCAGCCGCTCGCTCGAAGACGTCTCCGGTCCCACCCTGCGCAACACGTGCGCGATCAGACGAATCGATCCCTCGCGGAAGGTGCTGCCCACATCCGCCCACTCCAGCGTCACTGCGTCGCCCAACCGCTCCAGCCGATCTTCGGACAGGACCGCTTCCCGTCGGGCGAGCCAGGTTGACGCTGCCACCGCCTCGGGCCCGTCAAGCGAATCACCCGCGGCGGCACGGAGGGAGAGCGCAGCCCCGCCCAGCCAGTAGGTTGCAAGCTGGTGAACGGCGGCCGAGTCAAGCGGGTAGGGCTGTGCCAGCACGAGGAGTTCGGCCAGACGGTCCTCGGTCAGGGTCCAGTCGTCCGCACGGGCCACGATTCCCCTTCGGGCGACGTCACCGCAACCGGCGGCCCAAAGCAGGGCGGCCCCCACCAACCACGCTCCCTGCCCGCGCGCGGCGAGGGTTTTGACCACGAAGTACTACCGGCTAGCGAACGACGACGGTGATCGTGTCGGCCACGGGCGGATCAAGCGGGATGTGAACGCCGTCCGCAACCACTGCGATGACCCGGTGCTCACCCGGCATCATGTCCTCGATGGTGAATTCGGTCTGGGCCAGCCCCATGTGGTAGTGCACACCGGGATCGTTGGGAATCGGCAGCGCCCAGTCCACGTCACCGTTCACGATCAGGTGATGATGTCCGGTTCCGGCGTCCATCGTCCCCGCCGGCATGATCTCCAGTCCCTCGGTCTCCATGACGAAGAGGACCGGCCCGGCGTCGACCTCCGCTCCGTCGGCGGGCGCGGTGATCATCACGCGGGCTGGCACGGCGGCTTCATCGGCCATCTCCGCGTCGGCTTCCTGACTGTCTCCCGTTCCCCCGCCGCAGCCCCACACCAACATGGCGATTCCCAATCCGACCGTGACACGCATTGCTCGCTCCTCGTCATCCGAAGGCTCGTGGTTCGTTCGCGCGGTTCTCCCGGAACGAGGGAGGCGCTGAACTTCACAAGGTGGGGATACGAGACTGTCCGCGCCAGACCGATCGGTGCCACGCCGGGCTGCGGTCTTCCCCCGGCCCTATCCCCCCCGGCGGAGCCAGACGAGAACGACGCCACAGGAGGATCCCCAGTACTGCGGCGGCGTGCCGGCCAGACCCCGATACACCTCGACTCCCGCGACTGCCGACGGGTCGACCATGTCGTTGATCGAGTAGTCGCCACGCCCAGTCATCCTGACGCCGTCGATAAAAATGGTCGGTGAACAATTGTCGCCGGAGCTTCGGAGCCTGAGGTGCCGATCGAGGCCGTCGGAAACGATCCGCACCCCGGGAAACCGCATCAGCGCATCCGTCAGTTCGATCGGATTCCAGGTCTCCAGGTCCTCCCGGTCCACGAAGTGGCCCCAACCGTCCTCTTCCCGCTGGTAGAACCCCCGGTCCTCCAACGCTGCGTCCAGTCTGTCCACGGTGATTTCGATCGGGTTCAGCGCAATGGCATCGACGTCGAGGACCACCTCCACCCGGGCGACGCGCCACGCCTCGACGTCGATCGTTTCCGAACGCCGGGCGTATCCCAGATGCGAAAACCGGACCTCCTGCCGCCCCGGGGGAAGCTCCGGCAGGCTGAAGCGCCCGTCGGCCCCCGTTCTCGCGGTGCGGCCGGCGACGGGCGCATTAACCACAACGTCGGGAATCGGATCCCCGCTCACCTGATCCCTGACGATGCCCGCGATCCCGGTCATCAAGCCTGCGTTCGGATCCTTCGTCGGGGTCATCATGAGAAAGAAGGCCCCTGGCTGGTCGATCGTGAGGGCGCCTTCCAGCCGCACGTAGTCCTTGTGAACCAGGTCGATGTCGTACACCCCACGGGCCACTTCATCGAAGACGAATTGCCCCTGGGCATCGGTCACGAGGGTGAGACCCAACCCTTCCGCCAGGACGACAACTCCGGGAATGGGTTCGCCGGTCACTTCGTTCACGACGTTGCCGCTGACGGTGACCGTCGGCGACGAGGGTGCCTCCTGAGCGACAGCGGTCGGCATGGCCAACGCGTGTGTCAGGGGAAGAAACAGGATGAGGCGAAGAGGAGTGACTTTCACCATGCTCGGCGAATCCAGGGAGACGGCAAGGGAAACCTCGCAGGCATGATACCCAACGACCCGCGCTCAAGTTCCGGTTCGTCCGGGGGCCGTCGGCATCGGAAGTCCCATCCCGCCATGCTCCTGCCCCGCCGAAACCGTGAGAATGGGCACTCACACAAGGAGCCTCGATCCGACTTGACACCACGGGAGGAGAATCGGGATGTTGGAAGCCATGAACGAGTTCGGAGTCGATACGCTGAAGGCCGCACGGACCCTGGAGGCTGCGGGTTTCGAGTCCGGCAAGGCGGAAGCCCTGGTCACCGTTTTCGGCGGTCCGGCGGCGGGCAGCGTCGCGACCAGGGTGCAGGTACAAGATCTGACGAACGAGATGAAGCAACGGGAGCAGGAGGCGGAGAAGAGAGCAAGGAGCTTCCGAGCCGAGATTCAGGGGGTCCGCACCGAACTCGAGGCCAGGATTCAGGGGGTCCGTACCGAACTCAAGGCCGAGATTCAGGGGGTCCGTACCGAACTCAAGGCCGAGATCGCCGAGGTCCGGCTCAGCGTGGAGAGCCTCAAGGCACACATGTACAAGCTGTTCCTGGCTCAGACCGTGCTTATCGTCAGTCTCATCGTAGCACTGGATCGCCTGCTCTAGCAGCCGGTGCAAACCATGAACGCAAGAGCCAGGACAGCGGGTATGCACTCCGCAATTCGCCGGTAGCCGGTGAAATCCATAGTCCGCTTCCTTCCCTTGGCGTTTCTCGGAGCGGCACCCGCCGTAGTTGCCGGGCAGATCGTCTCCAGCGGTCGCATCGATCCCGACACGGTGCCCCGTCCGTCGCTCGAAGCGAGGCGGACGACGTTGCCGATCACACTGGACGGCACCCTCGACGACGACGCCTGGGCGCTCGCCGACTCCACCAGGGGCGTCTTCTACCAGTCCATTCCCGACCAGGGGGTCCCCTCGTCCGAGCGGACCGTCGTGCGCGTACTCTACGACGACTTGCGGCTGTATGTCGGCGCCATCATGTACGACAGCAACCCCGGGGGCCTGGTCTCCGCCGGGCTCGAACAGGACTTTTCCACCCAGGACTCGGATATCTTCGGCTTCGCTCTCGACACCTATCTCGACCGGCAGAACGCGTTCCTCTTCGCGGTAAACCCGGCGGGCGCGCTCTTTGACGCGCAGGCGTTCAACGATCAGCAGTCGGTGAACCGGGCGTGGGAGGGTGAGGTCGAAGTCACGACATCGATCACGGACTTCGGCTGGATTGCCGAAGTCGCGGTCCCTCTGACCACCCTGCGCTTTCGCCGCGCGCATGGGCCTCAGAGCTGGGGGCTCAACTTCGCCCGCCGGGTAAGAAGGATTTCGGAAGACTCCCAATGGGCGCCGCTTCCACGCCAGTTCCGCGTCTACAAAATGTCGCGGGCGGGAACGCTGACCTCTCTGGAAGGGTTGCAGCAGGGGCGGAACCTGTGGGTGAAGCCGTTTCTGAACGGGGTTCGCACCGACGGGGTACGGGCGAGCTCGCCGGGTGAGAAGCTGGAAGGCGGATTCGATCTGAAGTGGGGAATCACACCCCAGCTGACCCTGGATGTCACCGCGCTGACCGACTTCTCACAGGTGGAAGTGGACGAACAGCAGATCAACCTGACCAGGTTTTCCCTGTTCTTCCCCGAGAAGCGGGATTTCTTCCTCGAAAACGACGGGATCTTCAGCTTTCAGGACAACCGCGTCCGCAACTTCCGCCTCGGTTCCGGCCCTCAGAACTTCAAGCTGTTTCACAGCCGGCGAGTCGGGCTTTCGGCGGCCCGCACCCCGGTGCCGATCGCCGGGGGCGCCCGCCTGACCGGGAGGGTGGGCGGCTACGCCATCGGCCTGCTCAACATGCAGACGCGTGACGACCCGACGCACCCGGGGGAGAACTTCTCGGTTGTGCGGCTGAGGAAGGACGTTCTTGGCAGCAGCGACATCGGATTCATGTTCGTCAACCGTGAAGGTACCGGGACGGGCGTTGGCGACGAATACAACCGCACGCTGGGCGCGGACGCGAACCTGCGCCTCGCCGGCGGACGGATGCTGCTCAACTCCTACCTGGCGGTGACGGACGAGCCCGATGTGACGGGCGACCGGACGACGGCGGCCGTCGAGGTCGCCTGGCGAAGCCCGATCTGGGACGCCTCGGCGCTGTTCAAGTCGGTCGGCGACGACTTCAATCCGGGCGTCGGATTCGTGGCGCGCAGCGGCGTGCGCCAGGGCTTCGTCACGGTGGGCGCCCATCCCCAGCCCGGCATCCCGAGCGTCCGCGAGCTGAATCCGTATGTCGATGTCAACATCTTCTCGGACCTCGGGTGGGCGCTGGAGAGCCGGGAAATCAAGCCGGGACTGGGCGTCGCCTTTCTGGACAGCGGCATGCTGACCCTGGAGTACTCGGCGTCGTACGAGCGGCTCGCCGAAGCCACGCCCATCGCCGGGGTCGCCGTCCCCGAGGGCGAGTACGACTTCGGCGCCCTCACGACCAGCTACCAGTCGAATCTGGGCCGGAAGCTGGGCGGCAAGGTTTCCGTGACCCGCGGAGGGTTCTTCGACGGCGACCGGACGTCGGTGACCGGCAGCGTGACGGTGCGCCCCAGCGCACACCTCTTCGTCGAGGGTACCGCCCAGCGCAACCGCCTGACGCTCGCCGGCCGCACCTTCGATGCGAACCTCTTCGGCGGGCGCGTCAGGTACGCCTACGATACGCGCACCTTTCTGAGTGCTTTCGTGCAGTACAACGAATCCACCGACCAGCTGCAGACCAACATCCGCTTCAACCTGATCCACGCGCCCCTGAGCGACGTCTTCCTGGTCTACTCGGAGCGGCGCGACCGGGACCCCGAGCCGGGCAACGAGGGGCTGGTCGACCGCGCGATCACGCTGAAGGTGACGAAGCTGCTGGCGTTCTAGACTAACGGTTCCCCACAGGAAAGTGTCCTGATTGCAGAGGGCGGCAGGCGGCAGCCAGATCGCGGAGTCAAGGCAACGGCACCGACCCGACCCGGGAAGACCACGTTTCACGACATCACAGAGGAGATTTGGACATGAAGCTCACGAAATCACGCGGAAACCTCGTCCGGCTCGGGATTGCCGCCGCGGCAATCGCGATGGCAATCCCCACCTCCGCGTCTGCTCAGCGGGGAGCCGGAGCCCGCGGCGGGTTCGCCAACAGCCCCGAGATCCGGCTGTGGACCGAGCTGGATCAACGTTTCGACGGGTTCACCGAGCACCTTTCCCTCAGCGAAGAGCAGACGGGGCAGGTGACGGCGCTCGTCAACGGATTCCGCGACAGGAACAAGAACACTCTCGGGCGCTTCCAGAGCCTGATGGCCGAGATGCGCTCGCGCATGGGTGGCGGCGCGGCCGGCGGCGCAAGGCGCGGCGGTGGCGGCGGGGCCGGCAACCGTCAGGGCATGCAGGACTTCCGCAACCTCATGCAGCAACTCACGCCCGCCTTCGAGACGCTGCACGCGGATGTCAGCGCGGTTCTCGACGAGGAGCAGGTGAAGAGCATGACCCGGCTTCTGCAACAGAGGCGACCGGGAGGCTGACCTCCCGGCCGACCCGGCCCGGCCGGGAGGCCCAGGTTCGCTCCCGACTGCTTCCTACCCGTCCGTCGCCATCTTCGGTTGCCCACCGTACTGCTCGAACCACTTCATGAGGTAGAGCTGGGTGCGCATGAAGTTCGACGGCTTCGAACTCGTCCCGTGGTACTCGTCCTGGAAGCGGAGCATCTTCGTCGGCACGCCCAGCTGCTTGAGCGCCTGGTAGTATTCCTCCGTCTGCGCCATCGGCGTCCGCAGGTCCAGTTCGCCGGTGATGAGGATGGTCGGTGTGGTCACGTTGTCGACGTACATCAGGGGCGAATGCTCCAGGTACTTGTCCGGATTGTCCCACGGGTATCCGTGATAGCGGTAGTACCCCCAGACGGTGATGTCGGCCGTGCCCGCAAAGCTCATCCAGTTGATTACGGGGCAGCGCACGCCCGCCGCGGCGAAGCGCGTCGTGTGGCCGATCACCCAGCTTGAGAGGACGCCGCCGCCGCTGCAGCCGGTGACGTACATCTGATCCTCGTTGATGTACCCGCGCTCGAGCAGGGCGTCGACGCCCGCCATGAGGTCGTCGTAGTCGACGGAGGGGTAGCCGTTGTCGATGGCGTTGCCGAAGTCGGTGCCGTAGCCCGTGCTCCCGCGCGGGTTCGTGTACAGGGTGACGTACCCGTTGGCCGCGAAGTTCTGGTAGGGGTAGCTGAAGCCCACGTTGTACATGCCGTGCGGGCCGCCGTGGATGTGCAGGATGAGAGGGTATTCCTCGCCCGGGTCGAAGCCGGGCGGCTTGACGATCCACCCCTGCACCTGGGTGCCCCCGGTGGATTCGTACCAGATCTCTTCCACGTCGCCAAGGCGCTTGCCGGCGAGGACATCCTCGTTGACGCGGGTGAGCTGACGAATCTCGCCGGGGCGGTTCAGGTCGTAGGTGACGACGTCCCCGGGTTCGTGCGGCGAGGTCAGGGTGCCCACGGCCTTCCCGCCGGGTGTGGCGGCGGTGAGGGACAGCATGTGGTTGCCCTCGGTGACCTGGGTGACGGCGCCGTCGGTGGTCGCGTGGTGAACATTCATGGTGCCGCGGTCTCCGGCGGTGATGAACACCCCGCGGGAATCGTCGGCCCAGTGCATGCTGCCGATGTCCCGGTCGAGGTCGCCGGATAAGAGGCGGGCGTCGCTGCCGTCCGTGTTCATCACGTACAACTCGGTGGTCTTGTAGGTCTGGAAGGTCCACGGATAGCCGGTGTAGGCGATCCGGCGGCCGTCGGGCGACACCATCGGGCGTCCCCAGGGACCGCGCTCCGAAGTGAGTTGCCGGATGTCACCGGAAGCGAGGTCGAGCGCGTAGACGTGCGACTCCCGGTAGAGGCCGTCGGCGTCCTCCATGAGACCGTCGAAAACGAGCGTACCGCCATCCGGGGTCAGGTCGTATCCGACGTTGCCGACACCGGGAGCGAAGGTAGCGCCCGCATTCCACTCGCCGCTGGTGAGCTGCCGGGCGGTTCCGCCGTGGCTGGGCACCCGGAAGAGGTGCGTGAAGCCCTCCTCGAGGAAGCCGATCCTGTCGTAGCGGTAGTGAATGCGGTCGACGATGCGGGGCGGCGCCGTCCAGTTCGCGCCTTCAGGAGGGGCGGGCAGGTCGATGGGCCAGGGATTCGAGTGCGGAACGAAACGCTGGAAGTAGATGTGCTCGCCATCGGGCGACCACCTGATGTTGCTCGGCGCCTCGATCTCGTGGGTGATCTGGCTGGTGGCGCCCTCCGCGTCCATCCAGCGGACGTGGATCTGCGGCCCGGAAGGGTCGCCCGGGGCGATGAATGCGATCCGGGTGCCGTCGGGCGACCAGCGGGGGCTCGAGCCTTCGAGCAGGAAGCGCTTGCGGCCGCCGTCGGCATCCATGACATGAATGGCCGATTCGAAGCGGTCTTCCATCTTGTTCACCCAGGACCGGGTGTAGACGACCCGGTCCCCGTCCGGCGAGATCTGGGGGTCCGCCACGCGCTCCATATCCAGGTAGTGCCCGACCGTAAGCAGGTCCGCGGCGGGGGTTTCCTGGGCGGTGGCGGGGGGTGGGGCGGTGAACGCCACCATCACCATCACCGCAAGGGCGAGGTGGCCCGCAATGGCGGCGGGCGCAAAGCGGCTGTGTCGCCCGCGGGTTGACGAGGTTCCGGTGATCTGCGTGGTCATGGGATGCTCCTTGGTTGCGCGCCCGGGGAGTGCGGCGCGACCCTTGCCGATCGGGGCGACCGCCCCAAACTGTCTGCAGAAGCAATACTACTGGCCCGGCCCGCTTCGAGCGACCCGCTCACCACGCAACCAGCTCACTCCACATTGAACATTCACCTGATCGACGGCACCTACGAGCTGTTCCGGCACCACTTCGGCGCGCCGTCGGCAGCGGACGCGTCCGGGCGGGAAGTCGGGGGCATGCGCGGTGTCCTGGCTTCGCTGCTCGGAATGCTCGAACGCGGCGTGACGCACATGGCGGTGGCCACGGACCACGTCATCGAGTCGTTCCGCAACGACCTCTGGCCGGGCTACAAGACCGGGGACGGGATCGACCCGTCGCTCCTGGCCCAGTTCCACCCGCTCGAGGACGCGCTGAGGGCAATGGGCGTGACGGTCTGGCCGATGGAGGAACTGGAAGCCGACGACGGCCTGGCATCGGGTGCCGCGCAGGCGAGTCGGGACGGGCGGGTGGAACGCGTGTACATATGCACCCCGGACAAGGATCTGTCGCAATGCGTCGTGGGCGACCGCGTGGTGCAGTGGGACCGCCGCAGGGACGAAGTGCGGGACGAGCACGGGGTGAAGGCGAAGTTCGGGGTCCTCCCCGCGAGCATCCCCGACTACCTGGCCCTGGTGGGCGATAGCGCGGACGGCTTCCCGGGCATCCCGGGGTGGGGAGCGAAGTCGACCGCGACGGTGCTGGCCCGGTACGGCCACCTGGAGCACATCCCGGGACTCCCGGACCGCTGGGACGTCCAGGTCCGCGGCGCGAAGAGGCTCGCCGCGTCGCTCGCCGCGAACCGTGCCGCCGCCTTTCTGTTCCGCGACCTTGCAACGCTTCGCGACGGCGCCGCGCTCTTCGAGGACGTCGACGAACTGGAGTGGCGGGGACCGGCCCGCGCGTTCAGGCGCCTTGCCGAGGATCTCGGGACCGCGGGGTTGTGGACCCGGGCCGCGCGGCTGGCGCAATCGAGGGGCTGACGCTACCGCTCCACTACCCTCAGGATCCACCCCGCAATCAGCTCCATCACGTCGACCGACCACGTCTCGTCGATCGCGCCGTATTCGCTCGGGGCGCCCGTTTCCGAGTGCTGAAAGAGGTGGTTCAGGCCGGGTAGCGCGTGGACTTCGTAGCGGTCGTTGCCGCCGCGCTGCAGGGCCGCCTCGATCTCGCGCAGGTTTTCCTCGTACGGGACCTGCAGGTCGTTTTCGCCGTTGATGGCCAGAACGGGCACGGTGACCTGTTCGATCACCTCGGCCGGATCGTGGGTCAGGAAGTACCGGAACCAGGGCGTGTTGAGCTGTTGCGCCTGTGCCGCCACGACCGCTTCCATCGAGGCATCGTCGGTGACTCCGGACCGAGCTCGCTCCTCAGGGGTCGCCGCCTCGAGCGCGTTCCGAACGAGCTCGCCGATCGCTTCGCCCGCGCGCTCGGGATCCGGTTCGCTCTTCAGCGCTTCGAACATGGCGCGCTGCAGTGCCTGGTTGTCGGCGATCGCCTCCTCGGATGCGCCGCCCGCCCGCGCGACAAGCGCGCCCTGTGCGTAGAGAATCCGCTCGCCCGTCACGCCCGTGCCGGCCATGAGGACGATATAGGCGACATCTTCCGACTCGACCGCCACCATGGGAGCGATGATCCCGCCTTCGGAGTGCCCCGCGAGTCCGATCGCCCCCGCGTCCACGTCGTGACGGGTCTTCAGGTAGGCCACACCGGCCAGCGCGTCGGACGCGAAGTCGCGCGACGTGGCCGCGGCGAAGTCCCCGGCCGATCCTCCCACGCCACGGTCGTCGTAGCGCAGCACGGCAATCCCGCTCCGGGTGAGGTGGTCCGAAAGCACCAGGAAGGGCCGGTGTCCCATCAGCGACTCGTCCCGGTCCTGGGGACCCGATCCCGAGATCAGGATCACCGCCGGGAAGGGGCCTCCTTCCGCGGGCCGGGTGAAGGTGCCCGCCAGGGTGTGGCCGCCGACCGGGTTCGGGTAGGCGACCTCTTCCGACATGTAGGGGAAGGGCTCGACCGGATCCTGTGGCCGCCGGCCTTCGGCCTCTTCCTCGGTGACCCTGTCCAGGACGAGGGGCAGCGAGGTCCCCATCTGGACGAACGATCCGTCGATCCTGGCGCCGTCTTCGGCCAGCGTGCCCTCGAAGGAAGCGCCCGCGGCCGGCATGGACACCGAAATGGTCGTGCCGCTGACACTGACCGACTCGACCGGCACCGAAGCGTTGCCCTGGTCGAGCGATACGAATACGGCGCTGAGCACGCCGTCGCTTTCGGTAACGTCGAGGCGCATGCGAAGCTGCAATGCCCCGACATCGAGCGAGCCCATCCAGTGCCCGACAAATTCGGCGGTCCGGTCGCCGGTCTCCTGGCCGGCCAACTCCGCCGGCGCTCCCAGGGGGGCGAGAGACAGGGTCGCGCAGATCAGCACCTTCTTCATTCTTCGTTCTTTCCAGCTGGAATGGAAGCCATCGTTGCCGGTTCCGAATACGCACCAGCGGCGGTGAACCATCACACCCTTGCCAAACCCACCCTGCCCTTTCCGAACAACGCTTCCAGAGCATGAAGGGTCTCGCGGTCGGGCGAAACCCGGAGCGACCGTGACCGAAGCCGGGGTGCCGCGGTTCCGTTGGCCTCGCCCAAGACCAGCTCCACGGGAGCCCCTCCGGAGCGGGCGGCGAGTACTGCGCGGGCTTTGCCGAACGCATCGTCTCCGAGTTCGGCATCCGGATCCAGTACGATCCGCACGGCCAGACACCCGCTCTGCGAAACCTGTTTCAGCGGCTCCGCCGAGTCCAGGAAGACCGGAGGGTCCTCTTCGTCACGATCGCGGTCGCTCACCTTGCCCCGCACCAGCACCACGGCATCCGTCTCCAGAGTCGGCTTGCAGGACTGCCACGCGTCCTTGAAGGCCAGGACCGTGGCCGTGCCATGGAAGCCCTCCACGGTGATCTTCGCCCACTCCGACCCGTCGCGGCGCGAAACCTGGCGAGCCACCGAAGTGACCACGCACGCCATCTCCAGCGACTGGCCCATACGTCGCTTGAGGGCGTCGGCACCCACTTCGTCAAAAGCGCGCGCGACTTCGCGATAGCGGTCGAGCGGATGGCCGGAGATGAAGAATCCCAACGCCGCCTTCTCGCGGGTGAGACGGTCGCGATCACCCCATTCGGGCACGGTCGGCAGCGCCGGCGGGGGACGCTCGACCCCGCCACCACCGAACAGAAAACCCTGGCCGAGTTCGGCCTCCTGCAGCCGGGCCACGGCCTCGCCGTAGGCTTCGTCGAGCCCGGCCCAAAGCTGCGCGCGATGGCCAAAGGAATCCATCGCTCCCGACGCGATCAGCGCTTCGCACGCCCGTTTGTTGAGCGCACGGGTGTCGATGCGCTCCAGGAAATCAAAGAGACTCTCGAAGGAGCCGCCGTCTTCACGTGCGTCAAGGATCGACCGAACCGCCGCCGCTCCGACGCCTCGCACCGCGCCCAGACCGAAGCGGATCGTACCCACCCCGACGACGGTGAATTTCCATCCGCTCTCGTTGACGTCGGGCGGCAGGACCGAAAGACCGTCGTCGAGGCCCGGATGGTAGCGGCCAAGTTCGCGGCATTCGCCGATGTACTTCACCACGTCGTCGGTCTTGTCGAGGACGGACGAGAGGAGCGCGGCCATGAACTCGGCAGGGTAGTAGCGTTTCAGCCAGGCGGTCTTGTACGACAGCAGCGAGTAGGCGACCGAGTGGGACTTGTTGAATCCGTAGCGTCCGAAGGTCTCGATCTGCCTGGCCAGGTTCGTCGCGGTGCTGCGCGGAAGGTCCCGCTCGATCACCCGCTCCTGGAAACGGCCCAACTCCGAACCGATGAGCTCGGCGTCCTTTTTTCCCATTGCCTTGCGCAGCACGTCGGCTTCGCCGAGGGAGTACCCCGCCAGGTCGTTCGCAATCAGCATCACCTGTTCCTGATACACGATGATGCCATAGGTGGCCTCGAGGATGTGCTCCAGACCCGGCGCCGGGTATGAAACGGGCTTCTTGCCGAGCTTTCGCAGGATGTACTTGTCGGTCATCCCCGAATCGAGGGGACCGGGCCGGATGAGCGCGTTGGTGGCGACGAGGTCGTCGAAGCGGTCGCAGCGCATGGCGCGCAACTTGTCCAGCGCCAGGTTCGACTCGAATTGGAAGACCCCCGACGTGCCGCCCCCCGCGAGCATGCGGTAGACCTCGGGATCGTCGAGGGGCACGTCGTCCATCCCGTCGGATTGGTAGACATCGCCCGTGTCCGGGTGGCGAAGCTCTCCTATGCGCCCCTTGACGGACTGGACGGCGTCGTGGATCACCGTCAGCGTCTTGAGGCCCAGGAAGTCCATCTTGAGCATCCCTGCGTCCTCGAGACAGTTCATGTCGTACTGCGTGACGATGTCCGGCCCGTCTTCTCCGCTCCCCGCTCTCCCCCCGCCGTTCCTGCTCCCCTTGCTCTGGGTGCAGATGGGCACGTAGTCGTGCAGCGGCCCCGGCGCGATCACCACTCCCGCCGCGTGCACCGACGCGTGGCGCGCCAGCCCCTCCAGGGTCACGGAGTAGTCGAACAGTTGCCTGTGGCGCTCATCGGACTCGTAGAGCGCCTTCACGTCCCGGATCCGCTCCACGGCCTCGGCGACGGTGTAGCTCTGGCCCGGCTGGTTCGGGATCATCTTCGCGATGCGGTCGGTCTCGCCCACTTCGAACTTGAGCACCCGGCCCACGTCGCGGATGACCGCGCGGCTCTTCATGGTCCCGAACGTGATGATCTGGCCGACGGCGTCGCGGCCGTACTTGTGTCGGACGTACTCGATGACCTCACCGCGGCGCTCGTAGCAGAAGTCGATGTCGATGTCGGGCATCGAGATGCGCTCGGGGTTCAGAAAGCGCTCGAAGAGGAGGCCGTAGGCGATGGGGTCCAGGTCGGTGATCCGAAGCGCGTACGACACCAGCGATCCCGCTGCCGAGCCCCTTCCCGGACCGACCGGAATCCCCCTCTGGCGAGCCCATCGGATAAAGTCCCAGGTGATGAGGAAGTAGCCGGCGTAGCCTGTCTTGAGAATGACGTCGAGCTCGTAGTCGAGGCGCTCCCGCATGGTGTCCGGGAGCGGGTCGCCGTAGCGCTCCCGGGCCCCCGCCTCGGCGAGGTGCACCAGGTAGTCGTTGTCGTCGGAGAAGGCCTCGGGAAGGGGGAAGCTCGGGAGGTGGTATTTCTTCTCGAGAGTGAGCGAGACCTCGTCCGCGATCTTCAGCGTGTTCTCGACGACATCGGGGCGATCCGGGAAGGCCGCCGCCATCTCGTCGGGGTTCTTGAAGTAGAGACCGTCGTCGTACTTCAGCCGTCCTTCGTCGTCCTGGTTCCTGGCCGTCCCGATACAGACCAGGATGTCGTGGGCGGGATGATGGTCATGCTGGAGAAAGTGGGCGTCGTTGGTGGCGACGACGGGCAGATCCATGTCGTCGGCGAGCGCGAGGATCTTTCGGTTGAGCTCGGCCTGCCCGGGCGTCCCGTGAGCCTGCACCTCCATGTAGTAGCGCCCGGGGAAGGCATTCGCGTACCAGTCGGCAACGTCACGGGCGGTATCGTCGTTGCCGGCACTCAGGTGGCGTGCGAGCTCCCCCGCCATGCACGCCGAGGTCGCGATGAGCCCGCCGGAATGGCGGGCCAGGGTCTCGCGGTCAAGCCGCGGCCGATAGTAGAACCCCTCGGTGTATCCGATCGACGACAGCCTGATCAGGTTGCGGTAGCCCTCCGCGTCCCTGGCCATCAGGACCAGGTGGTAGGCTGCCTTGCCTCCCTGTCCCGAGCGGGCACGCTCCCGCCGGTCGCCGGGCGCGACGTACGCTTCCATGCCGACGATCGGCTTCAAATCGTCCTTGCGGGCCAGCTTCTGAAAGGTCCACGCCCCGTAGAGGCAGCCGTGGTCCGTAAGCGCCAGCGCCGGCATCTCGAACTCCTTCGCCTTGCGGACCAGGTCCGAAAGACGGTTTGCACCGTCGAGGAGCGAGTATTCCGAGTGGGTGTGAAGGTGGACGAAGGACAAGGATTTCGGCGCCTACTGTCGTGTCATCACCGTGTAGCCCGACACCGCGTCCCAGCGGAGCACCGACGCACTGTCACCGTCGCCCTCAAAGGTGAAGAGGACGTCGCCGCTGCGGAACGTCATCTCTCCCAGGTACTCCAGCGTCTCGGCTTCCTGCCGGTCTCCCGGAATGTCCCGATCGCTCACCATCACCGTGGTGGCCGTAAGAGCGCCGTCATCTGCGGCGATTCGGATGCCGATGCGACCTGCTCGGGCCGGACCGGCGTACGTCCCCTCGAAGTAGGCGAGGTCCCCGTCGAAGGACATGCCTTCCGGGGTCGCGTCCCCGACCATGAGCTTGACGATCTCTTCGGCCAGCACGGCGGGACCGGGAGGCCCCGTCGTGTTGACCAGGACCACGACCGCCAGATCCTCTTCGGTCAGGTAGAGGGACTGGGACAGGAAACCGTCGATGCCCCCGCCGTGCTGAAGCGCCTTGTGCCCCAGAATGTCATTCGTGGCCAGCCCGAGCGCGTAGCGGGTCCTGGTGCCGTCGTTGAGGTCGCCGGGCTCGATCATCTGCGCATAGGACTCGTCGGTCAGGACCTCGCCGCCGTGAAGCGCGCCCAGCCACGTGGCCAGATCACGGGCGCTGGAGCACAGGGAGCCCGCCGCAAAGGGGACGTTGTGAACGATGAAGCCCTTGTTCCGCAGCCCGTCCTGGCCCGCGTCGTAGCCGTTGACCTTCCCTTCCTGGATCTCGGTCTCGCTGCAGTAACGGGACCGTTCCATGCCCAGTTCCGCAAAGAGCCGTTCTTCGACGTACTCCTCGTAGGTCATCCCGGTAACCTGTTCCAGGATCACCCCCGCGAGGTAGTAGGCGGAGTTGTTATAGATCTCGTGCTCACCGGTGGAGAAGTCGAAGGGGTGGGCCGCCACAAGCGCCAGCAGGCTGTCCCTGGGGACGCGCCGAACGAAGTAGGGCCGGGCGGCTTCCATCTCCGTGTAGCCCCGTATCCCGGATGTGTGGTCCAGGAGTTCCCGCACGGTGATCCGGTTGCCCTGGGTCGGAAAGTCGGGCAGATACGTGCTCATGTCGGCGTCCAGGTCGACGAGTCCCTCCTCCTGGGCTTGCAGCAGCGCGGCGGTGGTGAATTGCTTGGTGACGGAGCCCATCTCGTAGATCGCGTCTTCGGGCGTGGGGACCGAGAGCTGGAGGTTGGCCCAGCCGTACCCGCGAAACGCCACGGGCTCGCCCTGGTAGACGACCGCGACGGACGCCCCCGCGATGAGTCCGTCCCGGATCGGCGCCATCATGATCTCGTCGATCGCCGCTACGTGTGCCGCGTGGCCGGGGTTGCCGTAGCCGACTCCCTCAGCGCCGAATTCGCCGGTGGGGGGTGTGGCCGCGGGCGCGGTGCAGGCCGCGACGAACAGGGAGAGAAGGGCAAGCGGGGCACCCGGGGTGGGGGTACGCATCGTGGAACGTCTCCTGGCGTGTGGGTCGGCTAACGGGATCCCGAGCAGCGGAAGGAGGTCAGGATTTCCTCCAGCTGGAGCATGTATTCGTACTTCTCCCGGCTCGGCGCGTAAAGCCAGGCGTCGAGGAAGTAGCGACGATCCTGATCCGGACAGTCGATCGCCTTCACAATCAGGGGACCGGCAGCCGGATACTCCCCGGGCGGGTTTTCCCACACGGCCTGGATGGTGTACGCCGGCTTGCCGTCCACGGTCTCGGTGCCCTCGAACACGTTCTCCAGATTCACCACCTGCGGGAAGGCGTAGTAGTCCTCCACGATCCGGGCTCGCCACTCCAGCAAACTCTCACCTGGCGGCTCCAGGGGCAACGGACTCTTCCAGGTGATCGAAAACTGACGAATCAGTTCGGACGGGTCGGGGTTGTCGTTGCGGAAGATGTGCACGGAGTCACGCACCTCGTAGTCGTAGACTTCCGGCACCAGCAGACTGAAGCCGAATCCTTCCTCGAGCGCACGGGCCTGAGCGGTGTCGATGCCGGTGATGAACATCCTGGCCACCACCCAGTCCCTGTACTGCCGGTCGAACAGCTCGGCCAGCGTGGACGTGAATTCGCTAACCGCCTCGACACTCACTCCCTCCTCCTCCAGTACAACCATGGTGACGAGCTGGTCACGCACCCATACGTCGCGTGCCTGCAAGACCTGTGGCGGAGTCACGGGCTCGTCGACCCTGGCCAGCCCGTCCGTCATCCACGGATCCGATTCCGTACCGATCAGCAGTTGCTGCTTGAAGAGGCGCAAGTCGAACCACACCTCCTCCCATGGAGTCTGATAGGTGACCTTGAACGTCTTCTCGTCGCGAACCGTGAAGACGGTTCTTTCCAGGGCCGGAAGCAGAGAGGCCTCCGCCTGGGACCAAAGCTCCGGGTCGGCCGTCACGATGATGCTGTTGACGTCCCCGATGGCGACAGGAATCCGGTCGCACGCCGCCACGGGAAGAAGGGCCACGCCGGCAAGGCCGGCAAGAATCGTTTTCGGCAGGCTGCGCATGTCGTCGAATCCCCTATATTGGATTTGGAGGCCGGTAGACGGGTCCCGGCATGATACACTACCGAGGGGGAGGATGTTCGGTCCATGGTACGGAACCAGGCCGGGGGCGCCAACGCGCACCGACTCTCCCTCATGATCCTGGTGGCCGGCTGTGCGTCGGGCGGGGCCGCGGAGTCGTCTTCCGGCCCTGCGACGGCCACTGATCCGTCCGTGGCGCCCGCACCGGCCGCGGCGGCGGCAGCACCGGCAACCGCCCAACAGCCGCCGGCAGCCACAGCGGAATCCGAGGCCGGTGTGGGCGGCATCTTCACCGAAGCGCAGGCGGACCGGGGGCGGACGACCTTCGACGAAGTGTGCTCCGAGTGCCACACGACCAGCGAGTTCCGGGGACGCGCCTTCCAGTCCAACTGGGGTCGGCGCACCGTATATTCCCTTTTTCGCACCGTGCGATCCACCATGCCTGACGACAATCCGGGCGGTCTGGAGGAGCAGATCTACCTGGATGTCGTCTCGTACATCCTGAGCATGAACGGACACGGCCCCGGTACGTCGGAGTTGTCGCCGGACTCTCCCATGCGGGAAGTTCGGATCGCACCCGAGAGCCCGGGCTGACGAACGGATGGGAAGAGGGGCGGTATGCGCAAGAAGGTGAAGGACTCGGCGGGAGCCCGGGTCGACCGGACGCCCGAACCGCAAGGGGACGTAGGTCGCCGCGAATTCGTGAAAGTCGCGGCGGTCGGGGCGGGCGCCGTACTGGCCG
>MPNE01000067.1 GCA_002238865.1 Gemmatimonadetes bacterium bin94
GGACCTCGCCGGCCCGGTCCCTCGACCGCGCGAAAGTGCCCGCGACCGGCCGCCAGATCCGCCGCGAGATCGAGGATATCGAGCGGGGCATACGCAGCAGGGACGAGAGCGTGATCGGGCGCTACGGGGGTATCCGGGACTGTCTGACGCGGCTCGCCGAACTCCGGGCAGCGCTCCCGACCGCGCCCTCGGAAGCGATTATCGACCGCTTCACGGTATGGCGTTCGAGCCGCTTCTCGGAGGGCGGGATTTGATCGCCCATGAGCGGGGGCCGTTGCCGATCCAGAGGTGTCCGGCTTACATCAGGATCGATGTGCACGAGAACCGCACTCGGACGGGACACACCGCAGATTCTGCAAGTCGCTGGCGTCGTTGCGTTTGTGGCGTAGCCACGGGGGCGGCCGTGACGCGCGGGCGCTGGTGGCCGTTGCCGGGAGCGACCCCCGTATTCGGCATGCCTCATACGGCACGGCGACGGTTGGGATGTGCACTTCCATCCCACCCCTCGCCTGGGGTCGCTCCCGGTCCAGCAATCCCGTGCGGGAAGGCCAAACGGCGAGCCGGGACGGGCTCGTCCCGGTCTTGCGCGCCGATGCCGAACAGCCCCACAGCCAGTCAGTCGGCGAACGGGTGGTCCGCCGCCTCGAAGCGGCGCTCGAACCGCCTTCCCGCGCAGGGATCGCAGGTCTGGGAGCGACCCGAGGGGGAGGGGCCGGGGGTGCGCAAACGCGCCCGGCCCCGAACCCGCAGCAGTCCCTCGGACTGCCGGGTCGCTCCCAGCCCGGCCTTCGCGTTCCCTGCGGCCCCGACCGTCCGGGACAGCGAGGCGCAAGGCCTTTGCGCTCAGCAGCTTCCGCCGTCGTGCCGGTGCGCACGTCCCGAGCGACGGGGTGCGCATCGGCACCCCATGTCGTTTTCGCGGGCGCATACGGTCCTGACCCGAGGTACTGCCGGTGCGCAAATCACTCGGTGGAGGACTCCCAAGAGAGTACGGACAAAGCGGCCAGCCGTCTCGTGGTGTCAGCCCGGGAAACTCGTCCACGCGCCCGGGTGAAGATGCTGTCGTGGAGACAGGACAGCGCGATCCATTCGGCTCGGCGGCTCGTGCCCTTGGAGGGGGTCCAGCGCCTTCTCGCGCCCCTTCAGGGGAGGGATCTGCGACTTGAATTGCTGCTTGGGCGTCTTCATGCCCGGAACGGTGAAGACGGGTCCAGCGGGAGGTCCAGCCTCCAGACGCGGGGTTACCGCCCCGCATTTGACAGCGTTGACAAGAGGTGGGAGCCCCCTATTCGGCAAGCCTCATACGGCACGGCGATGGTTGGGATGTGCACATCCATCCCGACCTCGCTTGGGGTCGCGGTCCAGCAATCCCGTGCGGGCGGGCCACGGCGAGCCAGTGACGGGCGCGTCCCGGCCTTGCGCGGCGATGCGGGAGCGCTCGACAGCCTGCCGGTCGGCGATCGGGTTATCCGCCGCCTCGAAGCGGCGCTCGATCGCCCGAGCGGTCCTTATGGCCCCGGCCGCCTGGGACCGCAAGGCACAAGACGTTGCGCGCTGCGGCTTACGCCGCCCCGCCGGTGCGCACGTCGGGAGCTCCGGGGGCGCCTTGGCACTCCATGTCGTTTTCGTGGTCCACTACGGCTCTACGTCGTGCGACGCGACGCGACGTGGCCATGACCCCGCTGCCGGACGACGGACTCCGGCGGACTCAACCGCGCACGGACCTTTGCCTCGATGTTGGCGTCGATAGGCCTCCGGGCCAGATGCGCGAGGAAGCGGTCGCGGTCCAGATGCGTATCGACTCGAGGCCTGTCCTCACAGTCGATGTAGACCGATCCGCCTTCGATCCTCAGCTCGTACGACCCCTGACCGAGCGACACCGTGGTCCGGGAGCAGTCGGTCCACTTGAGCTCGCTTGCAAGCCGAAGCGCCGCTTCCTCCTCCGCCGGACCCAAACCGCCCGGATCGCCGAAGATCTCCCGCAGGGGCCGCACCCTGGGCGGCGGGCTCCCGAGATCGCATCCCGATCCGTCGAGCCGGTGCGCCAGCGCGGCCATTCGGTGCGTGACCGCATTGGCAAGCTCCGGGCATCCCCTGAGGGCGAGTGGAAGCTTCAGCCACCCGTCCCGGGCCCCGAACAGGATACCGGCCGCCAGTCGGTCCCTCTCTTCAAGTTGAGGGTAGTCTCCGATCAGCTCGAACAGCTCCCGGCTCTTCCGCCGCAAGAGAAAGAGAATCGCCGCGCGGCCGGTAGGCGTCGGGTGCCCACCGAGCATCCCGCTCACCGTGTCGCCTCCGATCCCTCCGCCCAATGACTCTAGCGTGGAGACCACTTCGGTCGCCCGCGTCCGAAGTTCTCCCTCCATGCCCTGGGCGGCCTCCCGGTAGAACGCGACCAGCGCGTCGTTGGCGTCGGTGTGGCGACCTTGATCCCGGCATTGTACGATGCGGTCGACCGCTCCCCAGAAAAGGTCCCGTCCCGTGCGGGGCGTCTGTTCCGATCCCGTCCCGCAAGTCCTGGCTATCCATTCGGGAAGCCCTCGGAGAATGGAGTCGTCCGGCGGATCGTCCGACCTATCGAATGCGCATCGAGCAGTCCGAAGCGAGAGGTCGCCAGTGTTGGCAAGCCGGTGAAGGATGGCCATTGCGCCCCCAGCGGCCTGGGCGGCTCCGAGCGCTACCGACCGCTCGGCGGGACCTTCGAGTGGTGGCCACGCGTGATCGGATAATGAATCGAAGCGGGCCTGATCGGCCTTCAGGTCAAGCCCATCGAACGTGACATTCCCGAAATCACTGGCATCCCTTTCAATGGCTCGCAGATCCTCGGTCGAACCCAGAACGACGGACCGGATACGGCTCACCGGCAGGGGCGCCGGGAAGAGAAGGAGCGACTCCTCGGCGGCCACGCCCTTGTCGAGATGCCGCTCGGTCCAGCCGTCCGAACCGTGAGCTCGCACCTTCCCGCACAAACCTCGGAGTTCGACTTCGACGAGGACGGGCCTCAGATGCCGAGCCTCGCTTGTCGAGTCCTCGACCGTCCCTGAAGGTGGACTTGGGGCACCCTCGGGGCCGACGAAGAACGGCAGCCAGCCGGGGAACGCGGAGAGGGTGTCGCGGTAGTGCTTGCCTCCGAATCCGGAAGGCGGCATGAGCAGGCCGGCGGCCAGCATGTACATGAGGTTCCTGTCGTTCGTCACCAGGACGCCGGTTTCGGGGGCGACGAGCGCGGTCTGCGGCGGGGATTGCGCTGGTTCCGGAGTCTCTCGGACTTGCTCGGAGCGCAGACTGCCGCCCGTCCTCGCCGAATCCTCGACAACCTCCTCTGACGTGGGCATCTCCAGTTGCGCGGGCCGGTTCGGACCCGCCTCGCTGTCCGAGGCCTGCTTGATCCATTCCCGGATCGTCGACTTCGCAGGCTCGTACTCGCGGGCCAACTCCGCCACAGTCCACCCGGCTCTCTCCAACTCGACGATTTTCGACTTGAACTCCGCCGAATATCTCGCCATTGCTCACCTCCTCAAGTGTCTCTGGAGAACGAATGTCTGCTCGTAACGGGGCGACCCCGCTCCCGCCGGTCCCCCGCTCATCTACCCTCCTCCCGGTGAGTTGCCCGACCGGCCACATCCTCGCGCCGAAGGATCCTCGGGTCCTTCGGGAGGATTGCTTCGATCGCCGACCTACCGTTTCTGTTCATGAACATGGCGACCCGCCGACGCGCCCGCGAAACCATCACGTAGAAGAGCTTGCGGGTTCGGTCAAGGTCGGTTTCCGCAACCAGGTGCTGGTCAATGTCGGCAAGTACCACCGTGTCGAATTCGAGTCCCTTGCACGCCTGCGCGTTGATCACGAGGATGCCGCCCTGCTCGAAGCGGACATCGGGGCGGTGTCGACCGTAAAAGGTCTGGATCTCGGGGGTTCCGTTGTCGAGCGTCAAGGTGCTCGCCTCGGACCTGATCGCGTCGAAGTAGCCTCTCCTGACCTTGTTGTTGGGCGCGATGACGCCGACCAGGCGCCGGGGGTTATGATCCCAATGCCGCAGGATGCTTCGCGCGATCCTGGGCATCGTGGCTTCGTCCATGTAGTGGAGGCGGGGCGTATAGATCGTGTCATCCCGGGGTGGGAGATCGGGAGGCGGGCTGGCCGGGTCACCTGTGTAGAACTGCCGCGCCAGACGGGCGATCGAGTAGCGGTTGCGGTGGTTGTAGGTCAGCTCGATCACATCGTCCCCATCGACACAGAGTGAGTCCTTCAATTCCTTGAGGCTCGAATTCTGGTCGTTGATCTGCTGGTTCTGGTCGGCGGCGACAAAGATGTGCTCGAATCCGAGCTGGTTCAGGGAGTCGTAGAAGTCCGGCGGCATGTCCTGCCCCTCATCGATCACGAGCAGAGGGAGGTGGCCCGGCCCGCTCTCTTCCGGAAGCGATCCGATCAGTCTTCGGACCTCCGGCCAATCGATGGGCCTCCACGTCGTACCCTCCGAGGGCAGGAGCTTTGGAGGATTCTTCCGAAACCGCACCCGGAATTGCGTTCCGAACCACGAGTGCCACGTGTTGGCGCGGAACTCGCCATTGAAAAGCGATTCGCTCGCGCGTTTCAGGAGGTGGTTCCAGACCAGGAACGTGTAGTCGTCCCCCTCCCGGGCGTGGCGCCGCGCCCGTAGCAGGCAGACGACCGTCTTGCCCGTCCCCGGTCCTCCGATGACCAGGTGTCGCCCGTTGGTCGGCAGAGCCAGCACCGCATCCTGCTCCTTCGTGAGGTCGTCGATTCCCGGAAGTTCCCACCGGCGCGCCCGAATGGTCATTTGCCTGGAGAGGGAGCTGCTAGTTCCCACAACGACCTGAGACCATCATCGTCTCCGGCCACGAACGCGCGGTCGAGCAGCCTGTTGCCGCAGATGCAGCTCGGTTCGGGCACGAGCGCGCAGGCATGGCAGGCGGCCCGGTTCAGCAGGTCCGGACCGTGACCCTCCTGCTCGCGGCACACGGGGTCGAACGAGCACCACGAGGCGTCTTCGACCGCACCGGTCAGCAGACGGAGGAACCGATCCGGCCGTGCCATGTCCATCAGCCCGCCCAGCGAGCCGTGCGTGTCCGCGACCGCGACGTAGACGAGGATGCCCGCCATCGCTTCGTCGCCGTCCGTGCTGTCGGCACAGTAGATGCGCTCCTTCAGCGAGGCTGCAGGATAGCCGGCCTCGGCCTCCAGACGGCGGATGATGAGATGTGCGAGGGTGTGGCAGAGCAGGAGGCGCGGTGAGATCGCGTTGCCGATCAGTCGGGGCAAATGGACCGCCTCGGCGCGCTTCGCGGCCGCCTCAGCACGCACCCGGAGCGATTGCTGCGATTCCCACCGGGCCACCTCCTCCTCCTTCAGCGCAAGGAACAACCCTTCGCCCCAGAGCTCCAGCGCGGGAAGCCAGTCGCTCTCGCCCACAATGTCCGGCGGCGTCGCCGGCCGGCGTAGTGCGTCCCCTGCCCCGCCGCGGCGGAAGCCCTGGAAGACCATGATCTCCTTCAGGCGGTGCACCGCCACAACCCTTTCCACAGCCCCAGCGACACCGGCGGCCAGTCCCGTGAGAGTGCCGTCGAGGTGCCGCCACGCTTCGGTGTGATGCTCGGTGACGAAGTCCTCGTCGGGCCTAAGATCGGGGATCTCCTGGGTTAGCGCCCCGTACTCAAGCGGCTCCAGATCCCCCTGCGGCAGTTCCCGGGCAATTTCGCCGCGTTCGATTTTCTCGAATGCCTCCTTTACCTCCTCCGGACTCGACCGGTACTTGCTTGCCAGTTCCCGGTACCGAGCTTGCCGGGCGTAGTTGTTACGAGCCGTGCGGATCCGGTCCTGGTCGGCCGAACTGCTGTGGAGTCGATCGACGACGCTGCCACGCCGGATCCGGGACTCGGGCGGGATGACGAGGGCAGTCCTGCATTCCGGGAAATGGACGCGAACATCGTTCACGCGGATCAGCAGGCCGGGTTGTGAGGGCGGCTCCGGTGGCGGCTCCGGAACCCAGGGCTGCTGACGCGTGTGCGCGCCGTACGGAAATCGGTCGGGAAGGCGGGTGTCTGCCAGGCAACGCAGGCACCGCACCACCCACCGGCCGTGTCGGCTCAGGATCTTGAGGTAAGCGGCTTTCCGGTCCGACCCGCAACCGGCTGATCGGGGGTGCCTGGCGTTGGCATGAGCGATCTGGTGCCAGGGCACGTCCGCCAGATAACCGCCCTCGTGGACCAGAACCCAAGGTACCTGCTCGAGGATGCCGTGGCAGGTGGAACGCTTCCCGTCCGCTCCGTCGATTTGACGGCAGCGGAGAACTCGCGTGGAATCGGTGGTCTTCCGTCCATGCTCATTGACATCGCCCTTCGGGTCGGTGCCATCCCGACGTTCCCATGGTGCGTGGTGGAGGAGGTCGCAACGGCCACACCGCGTCCAGCCGGGGAAGCGCCGAGCCCGAACCCAGTGGATCCAATCCCCCTGTTGCTCCTTCACCGGCGGCCGGCACAGCTTCATGTCTCCCAGCCCCAGTGCCCGCTTCACGAGCTCTACGTACCTGATCTCGCGATCGTACGGACTCGTGCGCGGGCCGTCCCAGTGGCGGGTGTCCTGGACCACCATCAGCGCATCGTCGTGACGCACAATCGCTCCGACCGAACAGTCCCGAAGCAGGTGGGACAGGCGAATGTCGACGAAGGTCTGCCGGTGTGTCATCGGATCACCTCATCTTCAGCACCGCCGGCTGCTCGACATCCCGCATCGAGTGCAGGGTCATCCAGAGTCCGGGAGCAGCGATCCCGTCCCCGTGGCTGTAGAGCAGCCTGCTGTACGCCTTGTCGCGGGCCTGGTAGTGCAGGGCTCGATGGTCATGCCGGCAACGCTCGGTCTCGTCGTGCCACTCTCTGAGAAGCTGGTCGATGTGTGTCCCGGCCTCGTCCGCCTTCTCCGGGCACGCGCGGCGGATGCGCTGTTTGAGGGCGGACACCACTACTCCGACGGCAGCCGCCGCACGATCGAAGCTCCCGGCCGCCGAGTTCTCATTGAGCCCGTCCACGGCGTGTCGAAGCGCGATGACAAGGGCGGCATGAAGCGCTCTTCTCCGCACCTGGCACGTGTACGGCGTGACGCTGCCCGGCTCGACGAAACGGTAGAACGACTCGTGGTACGGCCTAAACTTCTCGTAGTGGGAAAGGCTCCGGGCCTGGTGCCGGTAGTAGTTCGCCACGACGATGCCAGGCACATCGCCCCGACCGACCCGGCTTGTCGCTTGAACGTACTCGCCCGTGGTGAGCGGCTGCCCGTTGACCACCATCACAGCCAGCCGGGAAACATCGAGTCCAACCGACACCATGTTTGTGGACAAGACGGCGTCGATGCATCGCTCGGAGCCCCGGGGTTCGCCGAGACGTTCGAAGGTCTCGGCGATCTCTTCGGCCGTGTGTCGGCTCCAGAGCTGCCGCACCTGCGTCTCGCGAAAACGGCGGCGCAGCGCCTTCGCGACCCGGTCGCCTGCAGCCAAACCATCCTGCGCTTCGTCCTTTCCGACGGCGGCCTTGCGCTCCTCCGTGTATTCGCGGATCAGCCATTGGCCGAAGTCGCGGACATCGGATTGAAACGCGTTGCTACTCATCGCAACGCCGCGCAGGGTCCCGTGATAGATGACGTTTGTCCACCAGGCCTCAAGCAGGTCCTGCCGGTCCTGATCGTCGCGAAACTCCATGAGAGGCGCGGCAAGCAGAGACCCGGCGAGTGGCGCAAAACTATCGTGCTGGTTCTTCAGCGGTGCAAGGTACCCGAGGTATAGCCGCCCAGGACGGCGGGGGTCGATGCGGGCGAACCAGGAGTCGTCCCAGGAGAGGCCGGGCGGCGGAAAGACGGCCACTTCCCGCCCGTAGAGAGCGCGTACCTGCTCTCCGGCCATGCGGGTCGTGGCGGTGGACGCGATGTACTTGGGCGTCACTCCGCGGCAGCGAATGGCCGTTTCGGTTCCCGCCTCGTACAGCCCGGCGACCGAACCGAGCGGACCGGATATGAGGTGCAGCTCGTCCTGTAGCACCAGGTCGGGCGGACGGCGATCTCGTCCGGCGCCGAAGAACGCACGCGCCCGCTCCTCCCAGGCCAGGCGCGCAAACTTGTCGATCGTCGCGATCATGAGCGATGGCGGGTGCCGGTAGAGCGACTCGTCGACCACGCGGCACGGCAGGGGCGCCTCGCTCCGGCCGAAGTCACACTTCGGGTTCGTGCAATGGAATTGGAAATCGTCGAGGGTGGTCCTGTAGCCTCGTTCGGTATCGAACGGTTCTGTACACCACGGACAGCGCGCGAGGAGCAGGCTGTTTCGGGCTTTCGCGTCCGGTTCGCCGCTTTCGCTGGTCGCTCGAATCGCGCTAACGCACTTGCGCGCATCCTCGATGGTGTTCGGGCAGACTCCGCCCCCCACCCAGATGCCGACGCTGAACGGCTCGTCACCCAGTCGCCCACCGACACGGGCGTCGCGGCGCCTGATCAGCTCGAGCGCGCAAATGAGCCCGGCGGCGCGCTCGAACTGCTGTCGTGTGAGCAGCCGCAGGGTATAGCGCATGAACACCGCCGTGCCCCCACCGCTTATGCCGTGGCGCAGGCGTCGCCACACCAGCAGGAAAGCTATCAGCCCGAGGTACGCCTCCGTCTTGCCGCCACCGGTCTGAAACCAGATCAGATCCAGAGTCTCGCGGTTCGGGTCGCCTTCGGAAATAGTGGATGCGACGCTGGCGAGCAGGAATCCGAGTTGAAACGGCCGCCAGTTCCAAGGGGTGTCGCGCTTCCCGCCGAAATGCTCCATCTGACGGAGCATCGCCCGGTTGGCGAGTCGGAAGGCCAGCGCCGCATCCCGATCGCGGGCGAGCAATGCCACGCCATCGCGCATCCGTTCCTCGGCCCTCTCCATCCGGGCCGTGATCCGTCTGCCCGCCTCCCGATGGGTTCGCTTCTCGAACCCGTCGGCTTCGTCACTACGCTTCCGCACCCAGTCGCCGTACTCCTTGACGAAGGCCCGCAGCAGATCAACCGGTAGCTGGTCGCCTGCGAGGTGCTCCATCTCAAGTGCCCTGGCGTCGCCCCGGGGTGCGACACTCACAATCGGCGTCTCGGCTCGTGGCAGGAAATCGGAACGGATGCGAGCCGGTGCCTCGGGGTCATCCCAATCGACCGCCGCGCCATGGCCAACGGCGAAGATGCGGCGATCACGGTACTGGAGCTCCAGTTCACGCTCTTCGTCGTCCAGCAGGGTGGGATCAACGCGCGGATAGTCGACGACCTCGCCCCGCTCGACCAGGCACTTGAGCCGGACCTCGAACAGCGAACTCTCGACGCGCCTGGCCATCCAGGGCCGGGCATCCCCGCCCCATTCGAAGGTCTGCCGGTTGAACAAGGTGAGGGTCAAGATCCTGCCTTGGGCGAGTGTGCGCGCGCGCACGTCGATCCCAGCCCGACCCTGCCAGATATTCGTCCGCATGTGGTCACTGTTCCCGAAGCACATCGTCTCCGGCTCGAGCACACTGCGTCGGTAGCGCCTGAACTGGCCCGTGGGCCTCCGGTCTTCGACCTCGTATCTCGCAGCCGAAGCCTCGATGCGCAGACGTGCCTCGCCGCGCACGCAGAACGAGAAGCCGACCGACGAGGGAGGCACATAGCGGCGGCGGCGGAGCGGGGCCACCTTCTCCTGTGATGAGCCGGGTTCGCCGTCGCGCGGTATGTCTCCGTCTTCATCGTCATCTTGCCAACCCTCGCCGACAAACGGCCGATCGGGTGAGACCTCCGATGCCGGGTCGATTCCCAGCTCCTCCGATTCCAGCGGATGGAGCACGCCGACCGGATACCGCTCCAGAGGAGACCTGTCGAACTCGCGCCAGTCGTCGCCTTCGGCCGCTGGCCCTATCAGCTGGCGTTCGAGCCAGTCCACCAGGCGCGCTCTCCCCTCGACGTACAGGTCACGCGCCAAAGTCACGCTCCAAGTCGACGTGCCATTTGGAACTCGTTCAGCGTCTGGCGTCCGAGGTTGTTGCGGTCCACCAGGAACAGGATGCGCCCGGCATGGATGTCCATGCACTCCAAGCCCCGAACCGTCCACCCGCAAGCCTCAAGCTGCCCGTCGATCTCCTCGCGGGCGCGCTGTTCGGGCGTCAGGGGCACGGGCGCGTGTCGGGTCGGTCGTGGTCGTCAGGCCGTCACGAAGCGCTCGACGGCGATCTCGCCCGTCCGGCCCCGCGCCTGCCATAGATCGTAGGCCATCTGCATCCCCAGCCACGTCTCCGGCGTCGATCCGAAAGCCTTCGACAGCCGGATCGCCATCTCCACCGAGACGCTCGTCCGCCCGTTCAACAACTCCGACAACGCCTGCCGCGTCACGCCCAACCCCTCGGCGGCACGGGTCACCGTCAGCCCCAGGGGTTCGAGGCATTGCCGCCTCACGATGCCGCCCGGATGCGGCGGGTCGTGCATGGCCATGATCCTCTCTCCTCCTTCAGTGGTAGTCCACGTAGTCCACATCGACCGCCGCGCCGTCCTCGAACCGGAACGTCACGCGCCAGTTGCCGGACACCGCGACGGCATAATGCCCCTTGAGCCGTCCCTTGAGCGCGTGAAGCCGGAACCCCGGGAGGTCCATGCCCTCCGGTCCCGAACTGTGGTCCAGCGCCGCGAGGATGTCCCGCAGCCTTCCCGCGTGCTCGGGTGCAACCCTGCGCTCCGTCCTGCCCTCGTAGAACGCCTTCAGCCCCCGGTGGCGGAACGATGCGATCATCCACCAAGTCTAAGGCCGTCACCCACCGGACGACAACCGGCGAAACAGGGAGCGGGCTGGAATCGGCCGCGGTCGCGACCGGAACCGGACGCGAACTTGACGAAAGGGCGGCGCGCAACCGCAAGTTGTTGGTGGACAACGACAACACTGGGCCACACTTCGGACATGGAGAACTGATATGACCAAAGCCGATCTCGTCGAGCGGGCCGCCGATGCGGTCGGCCCAAGGATAACCAAAAGGGATTGCGGGCTCGTGGTCGACGCGTTCCTCGACGCCGTGAAGGACGCGCTTGAGCGGGGAGAGGGCATCGAGATCCGCGGGTTCGGGACCTTTAAGGTCGGGAGCCGCAAGCCCCGCACCGCCCGCAATCCCAAGACCGGAGAACCGGTCGAGGTTCCCGCCCGCGCCGCGCCGGTGTTCCAGCCCTCGACACTCCTCCGCGAACGGGTGACCCGCGGGAACGTTTCTGCGTAGGCGGGGATGTGGTCGGTGGCTTGACCGGCGGGACTACCGCGTGAAGCGCGGAAGATCGTAAGTTACCCTTCGCGGATCATGGGCACGACGGGATGCCTGCCCTCCGGTAGCCTCTGCTCGCATTGCGCCGGAAACGTGCGGTCTTGCCCGTAAATTCCCGCCACTCGCTGGCGATTTCCCCGCTATTGACGCACGCTGGAAGCCGTCGCGGTCCAACGGCAGGAAGCGCAGATCGTGCTGTCCTGTATGTAGTTATAAGATTTCCTGCCGCGATTCGGGCCTTGGGCGATCCGCCTACCCAGTGTAATACACCGGGGCTGGCGAGGGGCTGGCTCCCGCCCCCCCTTCGAACCCCCCGCGCGTCGCGCTCCCGTGGAGGTCGCGCTTGGGGGCGCCGCCCCCTTTCCCCCGCGCCAGTGCGGCGTGATGCCTGAGCGCCGCACCGCCGTCGTCACCGCC
>MPNE01000016.1 GCA_002238865.1 Gemmatimonadetes bacterium bin94
CGCCGCCTTGAGAGCCAGGAATCCCATCGCCGCCGCCCCCCCCAGCGCGGCCTCCCATTCCCGGTTGCGGACGTAGCGGGCGAACGAGAAGCGCGGCGGGGCGGACGCGGCTTTTCGGGCCCGGCCGGCGGGTGCGGGGCCCGGCGGGGCCCCCCATCCCCGGTGGCGGACGTAGCGGGCGAACGAGAGGCGCGGCGGGGCGGACGCGGCTTGCGGAGCCGGGCGGTACGGTGCGAGCCGGGGCAGGAAAGCGGGAACGGCGTCCCGGTAGCGCCGGTAGCCCTCGCCGAAGCGCTCGCCCAGCCTGCCGCTCTCGCGAGCCATCGTCCCCCGGTATGCCCAGATGAAGAACGCCAGAAAGACCACGCCGAGCCACAACCGCCCCCCCGCGACGGCCGCGCCCACTCCAATGACGAAGCTGCCCAGGTAAAGAGGGTTGCGGGTGAAGGCGTACGGTCCCGACACGGCAAGTTCCCTGTCCTTCTCGAGGACCCCCGCCGCCCAGCCGCGAAGGATCAGCCCGGCAAGGATGACCACGCCCCCGGTCCACAGGGACACGGCGTCCGGGCGCGCCAGCCAGAAGTAGAAGAGTGCGAGGACCCAGGCCCCCCAAATACGCACGGCCGGGCGACGCGGTCTCAGGGAACGGCCTCCGGCTCCACTCCGCCCCCGTCACCGGTCGGCACCCCCTCCTGGAACTCTTCCAGGTGCAAGGTGATGTTGAACGGCAATATCGGCCCATCCACCTTCATGTAGACGATCAGTCTCCGCTCGTCGTCGGAGAGGTGGATCTCGGCATTTCCACCTTCGGCGAACAGGCTGCTCTCCGGAATGATGGGCTGCACGACAACGGTGTTGAAGGCACCCGCGCCCACTTCCAGCTTGTCCCTGCGCAGCACCTTCAGGATGATCGGATTGCGTTCTTCCTTGAAGTACTGGTTGTATTCGTAGGTCTGCCCGACCTCCAGGGGGAGTGTGCGCGCGAGGTAGACGAATGCAAGGTCGTCGAGGGGCTCCGATGTCCCTATCGACCAGGTGCTGTCGCGGTGCTGGATCTGCTGGACGCGACGTTCCTCCGGAAAGAAGTCATACTCGCGTGGCCTGCCCGGGTCGTCCTTCATGAAGCGCCTGGAGAACAGTCTCCCGGTGTCGATCCAGCTGTAGAGCTTCTGATCGATGTCGTACCCAAGCACGCTGCCCTCGATGTGCATCTCGGCCGCATAGGTAGCCCACCCGCCGATCGTATCGAGCCCGGGCACGCCCAGGCTGGCCTGGCCGATCCCGAAGACCGAGTACTTGAGCTTGTACCTGAGTTCCTCGCCGATCCAGGGCTGAGCGCCAACAGCCCCGTGACCGGCCGCCATCAGCGAGTCCCGGTCGGGCGTCTCCATCTCCTGGGCCGTGGCAGCGGCCGCTGCCCACAACAGGAGGCCCACGGCGGCACTCGCCGCGCGCGCCCGCGCCGCCGCACCCCGCCGTAACTCACGCCGCGCCATGACCCTCCGGCTCCAGTGGAAGGACCTTCCTGACCCGCAGAATCTGCCGCACGGTGCCGAATACGCGCACCCTCGTGCTCCGACGCCGGATATCGTAGCGCAGTTCCAGCGGTACCTCGGCAACCTGCCGGGCGAAGGGCGACAGCACCTTCATGAGCTCGGCGTTTGCGGCCCAACCGTCGGTGGAGATGAGCGGGCGGGCGGCCGCGGCCCGCAGCGCCTTCCTGATCACGATGGCGCGGTAGACGCGGAATCCCAGCAGGGGATCGCCCCCTCCGGGTCCGCCCACTCCCTTGTCCAGCATGATCCTCGCGAGCCAGCGAGCCAGGCGGACCGCGCGGGGAGGCGATTGCCCGCTCCCGGTGCGGCCGCGCGCTTCCGCTCCCTGCTGCGCGGCCTCGGTCCCCGGCCCACCAACCACCACGTCGGCGCCCCCTTCGAACGTCTTGATCAGGGCGCGCAGATGTTCCGGATGCTCGGTGAAATCCCCCTGCATGGTGACGATCGCGTCCCGCTTCGGGTACTTCGTCCAGCCGGCGGCGGCCCGCAGCAGCTTCTCGACGGCGGGACCGTACCCGATGGGCCGCCGCTCGGAAAGCACGGTAAGGGGCAGTATCCGCTTGTACTTTTCCAGCAGCTTCCCGGTCCCGTCGCTGGAAGCGTCGTCGAGCACGAAGACCTGGAAGTCCCGGCCCAGATCCACCATCACCTCCCGGATCTTCCACAGGAGCACACCGATGGTGCGGTCCTCGTTCCGGCACGGAATGCAGATGTGAATCATGACACGGTCCTGGTTGGCGATCGATCTCAATCTATACTGATCCGCCCCGATCCGGTTCCCGTTGCCCCGGCGGCCCGGCCCGGAGGCGACGTCTTCCATCGCCTGTGCAGCCAGAAGTATTGTCCCGGGTCCTTCCTCACGCGCTCCTCGAGCCGCTTGGTGAACGCCCGGGTCCGCGCCACCACCGCGGCCGCGCGGCCACCGTCTCCGTCCCCGACTGCGAGCTCCTCGATGTACACATCGTACCGGGGACGCCACCCCGGCACGCGGATCGAGTAGAAGGTCGCGAGCACCGCCCCGGCCCGCATCGCCAGCACGGCGGGACCTCGCGCGGTCGACGCAGGCCGTCCGAAGAAGTCCACGAACACGCCCGCCTTCCGTGCGTCCTGGTCTCCCATGATCCCCACCGCCCGCCCCGCCTTGAGCGCGGCCACCACCTCGCGCGGCGCGTTCCCGCGCGGGATCACGGTAACGCCCAGTCTCTGGCGCGAACGCGTCAGGTAGCGGTCGAAGAGAAGGTTCCTCTGCCGGGCCACGACGATGTCCATCGGGTAGCCGTGCGCCACCACGCCGGCCGCTCCCACCTCCCAGTTGCCCACATGTCCACTGACCAGCATCACCCCCCGGCCCTCGCGCGCCGCGGCGTCCAGCACGTCCCCGCCGATGAGGCGGGGGCGCCTCCCGGTCCCCCCGCCCCCCCCCGCCCCCCCCGCCCCCGGGGCCGCCCAGCCCGCCCCCGCCGATGAGGCGGGTGCGCTTCCGGATCTCGCGGCCGCCCGCTCCGGCCAGGCGGAACATGGCCACCGCCTCCGCGCCCAGGTGGGCGTAGCAACGCCGCCCCACCCTGCGCCGCCATCCCTCGTCCGCGTCGGGAAAAGCGATGCGCAGCTGCCGCGTCACCACACCCCAGCGGGGCCGCCCCACACGCGCCACGATCCAGCCCAGCAGCGCCCCCGCCCGGTCGGCCACCACCGCGGGCACGGCGCTGCACAAGGCCGCCACCGCGCGCAGAACCACGTACTCGACGCGGTGCCGCAGCCGTCGCCGCCACCCCGTCGCGGCGGCTCGCGGTGGAACCCTCGCCGCTTTCGCACGGAGCGCGCTCACCGAAACCGAAGGTCCCGCAAACGCCGATACACACCCCCCTCTTCCATCAGCCCGGTGTGGGTTCCCTGCTGCACGATCCTGCCCTTGTCGACGACCACGATCAGATCGGCGCCCTGAATCGTCGAGAGTCGGTGCGCGATCACGAAGACCGTGCGTCCGGTGAGCAGCCGCTGCATGGCTTCCTGCACCAGCCGTTCCGACTCGGTGTCCAGCGCGCTCGTCGCCTCGTCCAGCACCAGAACCGGGGGGTCGCGCAACACGGCCCGCGCAATCGCGATCCGTTGGCGCTGGCCGCCCGACAGCGATGTGCCCCGTTCCCCGACGATCGTGTCGTATCCGTCCGGGAGCCGCTCGATGAAGTCGTGGGCGCAGGCCACCCGGGCGGCGGCGCGCACCTGCTCCAGCGACGCGCCGGGGGACCCGTAGGCGATGTTCGACCGCACGGTGTCGTGGAAGAGAACCGTCTCCTGCGACACGACCCCGAGCCCTGCGCGCAACGACCTCAGCCGAAAGTCCCGCACGTCAGTTCCGTCGATCTCGACCGCCCCTCCGGTGGGCTCGTAGAAGCGCGACAGCAGGTCGACGATGCTGGTCTTGCCGGCCCCGCTCGGCCCCACGAGCGCCACCACCGATCCCGCCGGCACGAAGAAGTCCACATCGCGCAGAACCGGCTCACCCTCGCGGTATTCAAGGTCCACACCCCGGTAGCGGATTCCTTCCGTCACCCCCACGAAGCTCCGCGTGCCGTCCGCCCCGCGGGTCTCCGCCGGTGCGTCGAGAAACTCGAAGACCCGCCCGGCCCCCACCAGACCCGGCTGGATCAGCGCGGGAAGCTTGCTCACGTACTTGACCGGCCTGTACAGCCGCGAGCTCAGCACCATGAATCCGATGAAGCTCGCGCCGCTCAGCGACGCCTCCGCAACCACCATCGTGGCGCCGTACCAGAGGAGGATGGCCGTGCCCACCGTGACCAGGAACTCCGTGATGGGACCGGCCAGCGCGCGCAGCCGCACCGTCCTCAGGAAGGTGTCGAAGTAATGGTTCGTCAGGCCCCCGAAGCGTCGGCGCTCCAACACCTCTGCGGACGCCGACTTGACCATCCGGATCCCGGACACCGTTTCCTGGATGTGCGAACTTACCTCCCCCGCCAGGTCGAGCACCTCACGATCCCCGCGCCTCAGGCGCCGGATCAATGGTCCCCAGATCACCATGGTAAGAGGAATCACGATGAACGCCGCAGCCGTCAGCCGCCCCGAAATCTGCACCATCCAGTACAGGTAGGCCGAAAACTCCAGCACCGACTTCATCGCCCCGGTGAGCTCCTTCGTCACAAGGGTGCGGAGCTGCTCGACGTCGTGCGTGAGGCGCGAGATGATCTGGCCCGCCCGCACTCGTCCGAAGAAGGCGAGATCCAGGTCGAGCAGGTGTCCGTAGACGCGGTTGCGCAGGTCCCGGGTGACGCCCTGCTCGACGCGTGCAGTCAGGTACGCGCGCGCGAAATCCACCGCGTTCTTGAGCGCCACGAGGATCAGGATGAACACGATGATCCCTCCCACGGCTGTCTGCGGGTCACCGTTCAGGTCCACAAAGCGCCCCACGGTGGCGTCGAGGGCCCGGTCCACGCCGGCGGGTGTCCCGGCGGAGCCTCCGCTCCCGCCCACTTCGCCGAACACGGTCGCCAGGAAGGGGATCAGTACGACGAACGAAAAGGCGTCGAGCCCCGCGTACGCCGCGCTTGCCACCACCGAAAGCACCAGCATCCACCGATGAGGACGCAGGTACGAAAGAATCCGTGCCGGGATCACCGGGGTCGGGGCCGCAGCACCGCCACGGGAACGATCATCTCCTCCGGCGATATTCCGCCGTGAAGGAAGGAATTGCGGTAGCGCCGCTGGTATTCTCGGAGCTTGGTGGGGTAGACGAAGAAGTAGTCGTCGAGAGCGACAAGGCAGGTCGTAGCGGGCGGCCCCGGCGGCAGGCGCAGATCCGAAGCGCGCTGCGTGGTGAAGGCGGTCCGGGGATCCTGTGCCCGCAGACTGTGGCCCATCTTGTACCGCAGGCTGGCGGTGACTCCACGGCGCGCGTACACGGTCGCGGGCCGCTTGCAGTGGATGGATCCGTGATCCGTGGTGAGGACCACACGGTGTCCCTGGGCCGCCGCTTCCTTCAGCACCGAGAAGGCTGTCGATCGCTCGAACCACGACCGTGTCAGCTGCCTGAGCGCCGCTTCGTCCCTGGCAACCTCCATCAGGATGGGTGATTCGGAACGGCCGTGGGTCATGAGGTCCACGAAGTTGAAGACCATGGCGATCACGGTCCCCCGAACCTGTGTCGCCGAACGCAGCCGCCCGCGCACCTGCGCCTCGTTCCGGTCCGTGAACACCTTCTCGTAGTGCACCGGAATTTTCCGGCCCGTAAGGCGGTGCAGCTGCTCCCGGAGCATCTCGTCCTCGAACGCGTTCATCGACCCTTCGTCGTCGGAGAAGTCCCACCACCTGGGACGGTCCCGTGCGATCTCATCGGGGAAGAGGCCCGAGAAGATGGCGTTGCGGGCATACGGGGTGGCGGTGGGCAGGATCGAATAGTGGTAGCCCTCGTCAACGTCGAAGAACTCCCCGAGCAGGGGTGAAATGGCACGCCACTGGTCGAGTCGCATACAGTCCAGAACCACGAAATAGACCGGATCACGACCCAGGAGAGGCAGCAGGCGCCGTTCGACCACGTCCACCGACAGCTCGGGCGTGTCGCCCTGCGCCCGGACCCAGCGCGGATACTCCCGCGTGACGTAGCGGCCAAAGTCGTGGCGAAGGTCGTGGTGCAGGGATTCCACCGTGGTCAGCAACCCGGTCTCACCCGCCCTCTCCAGCCGCAAGTGCCAGTCGACGAGCTCCTGATAGATGCGGGCGAAGGCCGACGGCGAGGAGGCCCGCTCCCGGTGGCGGGCCAGCGCGGGCCACCGTGCCGCGAAGTCCTGCGCCGCTCGCTGCTGCTGAATCGAGGACCCCTCCAGGATTCGGGTGACCACCGACAACACCTGCCGCGGGCTGGTCGGCTTCACCAGGTATGCCTCAACCTGCCGGCCGATCGCCTCCGTCATGGTGCGGTCCTCCTCCGACTTCGTCACCATGACGACACGGGCATAGGGATCGTCGCGCCGAATCAGCTCGAGAACCTCCAGGCCGCGCCGTCCGGGCATCTGCTCGTCGAGCAGGATCAGGTCGTAGGCGTGGCCGCGGAGCAGAGCCAGAGCGTCGTCGCCGTTGGTGATGGCGTCGACGTGGTACCCCCGTTGTTGCAGGAAGAGGAGGTGTGGACGCAGGAGGTCGATCTCGTCGTCCACCCAGAGGATTCTTCTGGCGGCTCGTCGCATGTCGTGAATGCCCCTACCCGCTCACATGCTGATCGTGTAGGGGAACCAGGCCGCTACCGGCTCGCCGCCCCGTGTGCCGGGCCGAAAGACCCACTGGGCCGCCTCGCGGATCAGCTGGCGGTTGAAGCCCCTGTCCCGCGTCGGAGGATTGAGCCGCGTCGAATCGGGCACGACCTGACCTGCCTCGTCGACGAACACCCAGACTTCGATCGTGGTTCCCCTCAGTTCCCTGTTCGCGGGGGGAATGATCATACCGCGCGGCGTCGGCGGGAGCAGTCGCCGGAGTCCCTCCGAAGCCGTGCCGGCGTCACCTTCGCCGTCGCCGTTGGCCAGTCCCGGAGGTCCGTCGAGTTCCGGCCGCTCGCCAAGCAGTGCCGCCACGTCCATTGAAATCTCGGTCTCCACCACGACGGGATCGATCTCGATGTCGACCGGCACCGGGATCCGAGGCCGTTCGATCGGGGGCCTCGGGGGCGCGACCATGTTCAGCGCCTGCATGCTACCCGCCGCAGCACGGTTGTCGCCCGCGTCGGGGCCCGCTGCCGAGTACGGCGACAGGGGCAGTGGCCTGCTTCCGGCGAAGACGAATACGAAGAGGTGCAGCAGGAACGAAGCCAGAAGGGCCTTCCTCCAGGTCTTGTCTTCGATTCGGCGTCGAGTCCGGACGTTCGGAATATTCATCTCAAGCGGGTATCTTGAAGCGATTGTTACGCGAGCAGGTTCGTCCCGGCCACATGTCTACTACCATCGGGCCGGGGGCAGGGTTTCCCGGCTGGCCGCACACTTGCGGGAACACCCGCACGCGCACTGTCCCTCCACATCGGGAAGAAAGATCGTGAACCTCGGGTTGAAAGATAGGGCAGCCCTTGTCACCGGCGCATCCATGGGGCTGGGCAGGGCGGTCGCCGAACGCCTTGCGCGGGAGGGTGCCGACCTCGTCGTCAACTCCCGGTCCCCCGATGCGCTCGAAGCCACCGCGTCCGAGATCGCCCGCGACACCGGGAGACGGGTGATTGCAGTCGCCGGCAACGTCGCCGACGAAGATTTCTGCGCTCGTCTGGTCGAGCGAACGGCAGCCGAGTTCGGCCGTCTGGACGTGCTGGTCGCCAACGCCGGAGGACCCCCGCCCGGCGGGGTGGACGACTTCGCGCCGGAGGCATACCGAACCGCGCTGGACCTCAACCTCATGTCGACGGTCCAGCTCACCCTGGCGGCCCTGCCAGAGATGCGGAGAAACGGCTGGGGTCGCATCGTGGCCATTACCTCGGTCGCCGTGAAGCAGCCGGTGGACGGGCTGCTGCTGTCGAACATGGCCCGGCCCGGCGTGGTGGGATTCATCAAGACGATCTCCCGGGAACTCGCCGCCGAGGGCATCACCTGCAATGTGGCCGCGCCCGGGTTCATCCACACGGCCCGGGTCGAGTCACTGCTGGCAAACCAGGCGGAGGCGCGCCGGACCACCCGCGAGGCGGTGCTGGAAGGGATCGCCGCGGACATCCCCGCGGGACGAATCGGCCGCCCCGATGAATTCGCCAACGGCGTCGTCTTCCTCGCATCGGAGGCCGCGTCCTACATCACCGGCCACACGATGCAGATCGACGGCGGCCTCGTGAAGGGGCTGCTGTGACTCCGCCGGGCACGGTACGGATCCCCGGGAGGGCGGGACGCGGGCAGTGCGGGTCGGGGGCGAGGCCCAGCCCGTGACCGTGGAAGACCGGATCCGGACGGGGTGGAGCGGACGGGCGGGCGCCTATGCCGAGCTGACCAAGCCGGGAATCACCGTCTTCGTGACCGTCACGGCTGCCGTGGGATACCTGATGGCGGCCCTCCCCGCGATCGTCCTGTCCGACCTCCTTCACCTGGTACTGGGCACGGCCTTGAGCACGGCGGGCTCCCTCGCGCTGAACCAGTACCTCGAACGCGAACCCGACGCCGTCATGATGCGTACGCGGGGGCGTCCCGTGCCCTCGGGGCGGGTCCCCGCCACCCACGCAATGCTCTTCGGCGCGGCCCTGCTGACCCTCGGGGTGGGTCACCTCTGGTACTGGCTCGGCTGGCTTCCCGCGTTCGTCGCGGCTTCCGCAGCCTTCCTGTACGACGCCGTCTACACCCCCCTCAAGCTCCGCTCCCCGCTTGCCACCCCTGTCGGCGCCGTGCCGGGAGCGCTCCCCGCGCTCATCGGCTGGACCGCCCACGCGGGCTCCATCGACGCGCGCGGCATGACGCTCTTCGGGATCCTCTTTCTATGGCAGCTGATTCATGTGCTGGCGCTGGCCTGGAATCTGCGAAACGACTACGAGCTGGCGGGATTCCAGCTGATTCCACCGGGCTCCGTACGGCTGATTTCGGCTCTGATGGTCGGCTATTCGGTCATGCTGCTGCCGCTCAGCGTCCTGCCGGCGGTCCTGGGGATGACGGGGACCCTTTATCTTGCGGGCGCCTCCGTCCTCGGCGCGGGGATGGTGACGGTGACGATCGGCTTCCTGTTGAAACCCACGAAACAGCGGTGCGGCCGCGTGTTTCTGGGCTCGCTGCTGTATCACCCATTGCTGCTGGCCCTGATGGTGGCCGGAGCGCTGTGACAAAGGATCCACCATGTTCGCCAAGTCTGCCACCGATCGCCCTTTCGTCATATTCCTGACTTCTGCCACTATCTGGATTTCCGTCCTGTCTCCCCAGGCTGCCATGTCCCAGGAATCCGCCAGACCGCGCGCCCGTGACCTCGGCATCGCCGTCGGAGTCTTCGAACCCGGTGAGCACAACGCCATCACCGATGTGAACGGCGTGCTGGTCGGGCACACCACCGTGATCGAGGGCGACGATGTACGCACAGGGGTGACGGCGATCCGCCCCCACGGCGGCAACGTCTACTTCGACCGCGTCCCCGCCGCGATGCACGTCGGCAACGGCTTCGGCAAGCTGCTGGGTGTCACCCAGGTCGGCGAGCTGGGTGAACTGGAGACTCCCATCCTGCTCACCTGCACGCTGTGTGTCTGGAAGGCCGCCGACGCCATGGCCGAATGGGCCCTCGAGGAGGAGGGAATGGACCGGGTGCGGTCCATCAACCCCGTTGTTGGCGAGACGAACGACGGCGGACTCAACGACATCCGCAACCGGCCGATCACCCCGGAGCATGTGCGCGCGGCCCTGGAGGGGGCGGCCGCGGGGCCCGTCGAGGAGGGCGCGGTCGGGGCCGGCACCGGGACGGCGGCGTTCGGCTGGAAGGGCGGAATCGGGACGAGTTCCCGGGTACTGCCGGCATCGCTGGGCGGCTACACGGTCGGTGTCCTGGTCCAGTCCAACTTCGGGGGCATTCTGCAGATCGCCGGGGCACCCGTGGGACGTGAACTCGGTCGGTATGCGTTCCGGGCGCAGGTCGAGGGTGCACGGGAGCGGCCGGATGGCGGGGGAAGTGCGCAGTCGGGCGGACCACGGCGCGAAGAGCGCGATGGCGAGTCCCAGGGGTCGATCATGATGGTCGTCGCCACCGACGCGCCCCTTTCGGAGCGCAACCTCCGCCGGGTCGCCATGCGGGCGGTCATGGGGCTGTCCCGGACGGGCTCCTACGCGAGCAACGGATCCGGGGACTACGTGATCAGCTTCTCAACCGCCGAGAGCGTGCGGCGGCGGCCGGGAGACGAGGTCCGCGCCGTCGAAGACCTCTCCAACGACGACATCTCGGCCGTCTTCCAGGCGACCGTGGAGGCCATCGAAGAGGCGATCTACAACTCCATGTTCAAGGCCGTCACGGTGAGCAGCCGATGGGGAACGCGCGAGGCGCTGCCGATCGAGGCCACCCTGGAGGTGCTCAGGCGGTACGGCGTGGTGCCCCGATGAGCCGGCCCGGGGCGGGACCGCGACGCTGGTACGACCTGATCGAGGGGCCCCGCCGCACGGTTCCGGAAGCCCGCCGGTTGGCAACTCGCCTCTCCCGGCGCGACTTCGTGCGGGTCGGCCGCGACCTCGCGGCGCTGATCGCGCTCGGAACCGTCGGTGCATGCCGGGGCGACCGGGGCGTGCGGCTCGCCTCGTACCCCTTTCCGCACGGAGTGGCTTCCGGTGATCCGGGACCCGACGGCGCGGTGCTATGGACGCGCCTCTCGGCCGAGGCGCTGCGGGAAGCCGGAGCGGCCGGGCAGCCGGTACCCGTACGGTGGGAGGTCGCGGCCGACGACGGCTTTCGGCGCATCGTGCAGAGCGGCGCACAGATGGCACTGCCCGAACTGGGCCACTCGGTCCACGTCGAGGTCGGCGGCCTCGATCCCGGGCGGCCCTACTGGTACCGCTTCGCGGCCTCGGGAGAGGCAACCCCGTCCGGGCGCACGGTCACGCTGCCGGCGCCCGGCACTGCCGCCGACCGCCTTCGCTTCGCCTTCGCTTCGTGCCAGAACTACGAACACGGCTTCTACACGGCGTACCGACACATGGCGGGCGACGACCTCGACCTGGTGCTCCACCTCGGCGACTACATCTACGAACGGAGGTTCGGCAACGGCCAGGTCCGCCAGCACGAGGCCGGCGAGGTGTACACCCTGGACGAGTACCGCGCCCGCTACGCGCTCTATCGCTCCGACCCGGATCTGCAGGCGGCCCATGCGGCGTGCCCGTGGGTGGTCACCCCGGACGACCACGAAGTCGACAACAACTGGGCCGGTGACACCCCCGAGGACGACCAGTTGCCCGCGCAATTCCTGCTGCGCCGTACAGCCGCGTTCCAGGCGTACTACGAGTTCATGCCGCTTCGGCGCTCGTCGGTGCCCACCGGGACGCACATTCCGCTGCATCGCCGGTTCCACTGCGGCGACCTCGCCGATCTCCACATCCTCGACAGCCGCCAGTACAGGTCCGACCAGGCGTGCGGCGACGGCCGCCGGGTGCTCTGCCCCGAGGCGCTCGTACCGGAGCGCACCATGTTGGGGTCCGAGCAGGAGCGGTGGTTGTTCGACGGGCTCGCGGGGTCGTCGAGCCGCTGGAACGTGCTCGCCAACCAGGTCATGATCGCGCGGCTCGAGGGCGCCGCGCCGGACGGCGGGCCGCTCGTGTCCATGGACCGCTGGGACGGCTATCCGTCCGCGCAGGAAGGGCTGTTGTCCTTCCTGGAGGGGACCCGGCCACCCAACCCGGTCGTGGTCACCGGCGACATACACTCCAACTGGGCCGCCGACCTGAAGGCCGACTTCCGCGACCCCGCCAGCGCAACCGTCGGCGCCGAACTGGTCGGCACGTCGATCACCTCGGGAGGGGACGGCACCGACGTGCGCGACAGTACCGAAGACACTCTGGCTCGCAACCCGCACGTCCACTTCTTCAACGGACAGCGTGGCTATGTGCGTTGCGACGTCACCCGAGAGCGGCTCGCCGCGGACTACCGCGTGCTTCCGTACGTGACGCGCCCGGACGCCGAGGCGGTCACCCGGGCGGCGTTCGTGGTGGAGGACGGGCGGGCGGGGCTGCAGCGGGCGTGACGAGCCAGCCGTGGCGGAATCCCTCGACCGGGGCTATCCCCCGGTTCCTCTGACCAGCACCCGCCCCGCCCGCGCGCCCGTAAACGACGAGTTCGAGACTGCGGCCTCGCCGCCCACAAAGAGGTGGACCACCCCCGCCGAGAGCTGGTGCGGTTCGGTGAAGGTCGCGTTGTCCCTGAAGTAGTCGGAGAAGACCACGATGTCGGCGACCATGCCCTCCTCGATCCGGCCCCGATCGTCCATGCCCATGACGTCCGCGGGCAGCGAGGTCATGCTGCGGACCGCGGCTTCCAGCGACATCACCCCGTCTTCGAAGACGAACTTTCCGATCTTGCGGGCAAAGGCGCCGTACGAACGCGGGTGCGGCACGCCGATGCCGAACTGCGGCAGGCCGCCGTCGGACGAGGTCATCGTCCACTCCTGCACCATCAGGGTCAGCAGGTCCTCCTCGCTCATGTTGAAGGAGACGATGGATGGGCCGCCCCGCAGGATCAGATCCAGCGCGACGTCGATGGGGTCCGCTTCGTGCTCTGCGGCGATGTCCGAGAGCAGGCGTCCCTCGATCGAAGGATCGGCCGTGAAGCGCCTGAACTGGATCCGGTCCGCACCACCCCGGCGGGCCAGGTTCTCGACCATGGCTTCCCGGATGCGGGCACGCGTGTCCGGACTCGCCACCCTCTCGGCGAACGCGTCGCTTCCGCCCGCCTGCGACCACCGCGGCAGCAGGGCGGCCGACAGCCCCGTGGCCGACGCGAGGTACGGGTACTGGTCGGCGTAGACCGACAGGCCCTCCGCGCGTGCCGCCTCGATCCGCTCGACGATGATCGCCGACGAACCCCACACCGGCGGACCCAGCGCCTTGATGTGCGTCACCACTCCGGTGATTCCGGCCTGGCGGGCCACATCGATCACCTCCTCGACCGCCGCGACCAACCCGATCGTATAGTTGGACTCGTCGCGGATGTGGCTGGTGTAGATGCCGCCGAACTCGCCGGCAACCCGGCCCAGTTCGATCAGCTCGACGTTCTCGGAGTAGCTGCCGGGCGTGTAGAACGTGCCGGACGAGAGTCCCCAGGCGCCCGCTTCCATGCCGGTGCGGACGAGTGCGCGCATCTGGTCGAGTTCGCCGTCGGTCGGACCCCGGTCGTCCATCGACATGACCTGGCGCCGGATGGAGCCGTGGCCGATCAGCTGGGCGGCGTTGAGGCCGAGCCCGTCGGCTTCCAGGGCAACGCGCTGCTCGTCGAGGTCGACGGGCCCGCCGCCGTCCGGATTGATCACCACGGTCGTGAGGCCCATGGCGAGCAGGGGCTCGCCGTGACTCAGCTCCGCGCTCGCGAGGCCCGGACCCGCATGGGAGTGGGTGTCGATGAACCCGGGCGCGACGTGGAGTCCGCTCACGTCGAGGGTGGTGGCGGCCGCCGCGCCGCCGAGGTCGCCGATCGCCGCGATGCGGCCGTCAAGGATTGCGACGTCCGCCTGCCGGGCCGGGGCGCCGGTGCCGTCCACCACGCGCCCGCCCTGCAGGATCGTGTCGTATATGGGGGCCGAGCAGGAAGCAAGGGCCATTGCGGTGAAGAGGGTGAATGGAGCGAGGCCGATGGCCGCTCGTCCGGGTGGCGTGAGTGGGGTGCGATTCACGGAGATCTCCTTGTGGTCGAACGAGTGACGAGCCGGCTCACCAGATCCGGTTGACCCCGTAGCGGTCGAAGACTTGGTATTGTAATGCAGACTCTACATTCCCTTGTCCATGGATGGACTCAAACATGAACGGTTTCAAGTCCTTCATGCTCCCCACCCTGCTCGTCCTCCATGCAGCGACGCCGCTGGCCGGGCAGGCCACCCTCGCCTTCAAAGCCGGCGCCGGCACGTCTCGAATCGCCTTCACGGGTGTGGAACTCAACGAGGTGGAACCGCGTTCGGGCATGACCGCGGGCGTTTCCGTGACCGTTCCCCTTGCGCCGCGAATCGGTTTCGAACTCTGGGGCGCTTTCACTCAGAGGGGTGCCACGGCCACCATATTCCAGTTGGGTGAAATCAGCTACAGGCTCAACTACGTGCAGTTGTCGGCACTGGGCAAAGCCACTGTCCCCGTAGCCGCCGACCGGGTCTCGGTCCACCTGTTCGTCGGTCCCGCCGCGGGCCTGGAAACATCCTGCACCGCAAGGTTCACATCTGCGCTCCAGCCGATCGAGTTGACGGACGAATGTGACAGCGACCAACTCAATACCCCATCCACAAGCGTCGATCTCGCGGTCGTCGGTGGCGCGGGCACCCAATTCGCGCTCGCGCCTCGGGTGGGGCTTTCCCTGGACGTTCTTTATACGCTGGGACTTCGGTCGACCTACGCCGGCGAGCTCGATCGGACGGCCCGCAACCGCGACATGACTGTGCAGGCAGGGCTGGTGCTGCCGATCGGTTAGGGCGCCCCGGGAACGATTGCCGCGCCCTCCCAGTCGGGGTCGGCCACGCCTACCAATTCACCCGTCCCCGGGTCCACCCAGATCCCGTGGATCCGCCCGAACGCGCCCGCTCTCTCGACCTCCTGCACCTGCAGGCCCCAGGACGCCACCTCGGCTACATCCGCGGACGACCACCCGATCCCGGGCGAGGTTTCCATGGCGATGCCCCCGTCGATGGGGTGCACGCGGGCCGCCGCCAGCGCGTCGGGGAGGCTCATGCCATGGTCCACGACGCGCAGCACCGCCTGTACCACCGCCGAGATGATCCTGGCGCCGCCCGCCGCCCCGAGGACCAGTACGGGCTGGCCGTCTCTCGCCACCATCAGGGGAGAGATGCTGGAGCGTGCCCGCTCACCCGGTTCCATGTGGCCCAGGTAACCGCCCAGCGTTGCGGCGTAGAGAAAGCCGAGCCCGGGTGTCGCGACCCTGGATCCCAGGTTGGGGCCGATGGTTTGCGTCAGTGACACGTACATGCCGTCCCCGTCGGCGGCGGAAAGGTGCGTGGTGTGGCTGCTCGCGACGCCCCAGGTGGAGCCGTCCCAGTCCGTGGTCGTGGCGCCCGAGGGGGTGAACGGGTCCGTCGGCCCACCGAGCCGCGACGCCGGAGCGGGCTCGCGCGGCGCGGGCGTGAGAGATCCGGGCAACGTGCGTGTGGACAACGCGGGCGCAAGCGACCTGGGCAACGCCGGCGTGGCAGCCGCGGCTGCCCTGACGAAGACCGCGCCGGGCACATCGATCCCCGCCGCGACGTCCGCCGCCCACCCCTTGTCCGTCATGAACGCGAGGTCACCGAAGCCGCTTCCTCTGGCCAGGGCGCGCTCCTCGAAGGCGCGGGCCACGACCGTGCCGACCAGTGCAGCCCAGCTGTCGCTGTCCAGGGAGGCCATGTCGAAGTTCTCCAGGATGTGCAGGATCCCGATCGTCGCTGCGCCGGAGGCCGGGATATCGGTGCCGACGAGGTCGTATCCCCGGTAGCTCCCATGCACGATGGGGACGTCGAGTGCGCGGTAGTCGGCCAGTGCGGACGCGGTCACCGCCCCGCCGTGCGCTTCCATGTCCGCGACGATGCGCTGGGCGATGGGACCTCGATAGAAGGCGTCCTCGCCGCCCTCGGCAATGGTTCGAAAGGTCGCCGCGAGATCCGGCTGCGTGAACAGGTCGCCCGCCTCGCGCGCGTTCCCGTCCGGGGTGAGGAAGTGGGCTCGGGAGCCGTCGAACTCGGCCAGCTGCTCGGCACCCATTCCCTGCCGTATCGCCTCCCCGGGCAGCAGGCGGTAGCCGTTCTCGGCCAGCGCGATCGCCGGCGCCATCACGTCGGCCAGCGGCAGGGTTCCGTGGTCGCGCAGCAGGCGGCCGAGTCCGGCAACAGCCCCCGGGACGCCCACGGTCGGATAGCCGTAGGACGCCTGTGGCGCGGTCTCGGGGTCGTAGGTGGCGGGCGCCTGCGTGGTCGCGTCGATCCCGGCGTAGGTGCCGTCCGGCAACCGTAACAGGATCTGGGTACGGCCCCCGATGCTGTTCATGGACGGCTCCACAACCGATATGGCGAAGGCCGCCGCCACCGCCGCGTCCGCCGCGTTCCCCCCGGCGGTGAGCATCTGCGCCCCAGCCGCCGCGGCAAGCGGCTGCGCCGCCACCACCACCCCCTCCATCGACGAGGCCACCTGGGGTGCGCCGGCGAGTTCTCCCGGCGCCGACCCGGATTCGACGGCGCACCCCCACACGCCCGCCAGCGCGAGCGCGGCAGCGGCCCGGGCGGCGCGACGGGTGCCGAGCCGGACGGTCGCCGCCCGGAGCGAGGATCCGGCGACGGCCGGTCGACGTGAGGCGCCGTGTGGCTGGCACGGGGCGGCGGCGTGGCTGCTCTTTCGGTGCGGCATCAGAACGGTTCCCATCGGCTGAAGTACTGGAACATGAGCGCGGTCCCGGCAGGCAGGTTCCTGCCCCGCAGCGCGAAGCGGGCCCCAGCCTCGATCTGCCCGGGACCAACATCATACAGCAGCGAGGGCTGCAACTGCACAAGCTCACGCTGAAAACTCGGGATCGGGATCCCCTCCGTCACGCCCGAGGCCCCGTCCCAGCCGTCAAGCGCCAACTTGTAGCCCAGTGGCCCCCAGCGGCCCCCCAACTGCAGGAAGTAGAAAACCTCGTTGCCGAAGTCCTTCCTCGACTCGGTGTTCTCTTCACGCCACCTGTGCCCAACCCAGCCCGAGACGTAGAGGGAGCGCGGCCAGAACGAATACCCCAGCTCGGCCATCACCTCCCAGTCGCGCTGGCCGTCACCCAGCGGGATGATCTCGGCGTCGACATCGAAGTCTCCGAGCGGCACCTTCGCGCCTCCGCGGATCGCGAACGGCACCTCCGAGCCGAACCACTGCAGGGGAGCCAGCCGCAACCAGAATCGGGTGTCGCCTATACCCGTGGACGAGCGGTCACCCGCCAGGTCGTCGTAGCGCAGCCGGTGGAACGAGAACTGGCTCCACACGTCGAGCCCCGGCGCAAGCCCGAACGCGGCCGTCAGGAAAGACGACGTCGTGACGGCTCTGCCCTGGGCGAACAGCTCCCGGACCTCGCCGCTGGACCCGAACCGTTCGCGGGTATCCTGATGGTACGCGGCCAGCGCCAGCCAACCCTTGCCCGGATCCTCGACCCACTGGGCATGAGCACCAACGTCGAGCGGAACCGCCAGAAGCCCGGCCAACACCACGAGAACACGACACCGGCGCTCCCCCGGGGTCCGGCGTGGCCCGCCGGGTCCCGCATCACTCAACAACCAGCTCCGTGCCCGGGTGGAAGGCGGCCCACGGCTGCCAGAATGCCACGTAGGCCTCCGGAATTATCGCGAGCTGCTCGCCTTCGAGCGGCCCCCTCACCGCCTGGCCCGCGACGGACCACTCCGACCCGGTTTCGTTGTCCACCACGGCTTCGCCGGCGACCCTGAACGTGAGAGACCGACCCCCGGCCACCGGACGCACGGCAACGGCCGCGGACAGGTTGAGGTCCCACAGAACGGCTGCGGGCTCTCCTCCGTACTGGAACTCCCCCACCCACCGGCTTCCCAGCGCTTCCAATGCAAGGAAGGGGAACGCCATCGGCGCCCGGCCACCCATGGCGGGAAGCCCCAGAACCCGCTCCTTGGGCAGCCTCCGGCGGTCGTCTCTCGGCATCGGAAAGCCCAGAAAATCCCCGTTGCCCGGACTCTCGTACGACTCTCCGTAGGGACTGGTCCTGTAGGCGTCCACATCCGGGAGGCCGACCCCGACAACCATCGACCCGGGAAACAGGGACTGCCAGCCGCCCCACGTCATTTCGATGACCGGATGGCGCGCAAGAGCCTGGCCCTGCCTCGAGCCGCACGCGGCGTCGCCGAACATCTGAGGCCAGAAGGAATCGTCCGTGTTTCGGTCGTACATGATGAGGTTGGATTGAAAAAGGAGGCCCGAAACCCCGAACTCGGCACCGCCCACCGACGATCGGTCGAAGGTCAGCGCCGAGCCGGTCAGGGGACAGTAGGTGACCGCGACCTGGTCCGAACCGCGATTGAGATTCACGATTTCGTGTCGGTACATCAGGTTGTGCGGGATCGCGAGCCACTCGCCGTCGACCTTCACCCCGATCACCCTCGACTGGTCGGACAGATAGGCCGTCTCGTCGTGCGGTTCGGTCGTGAAGAACGTGGGGTCGGTGAGCGCGGGGATCCCGTCGCGTCCCACTCCGCCATCGGCCAGCAGATTCGGGTTCAGGTCTCCGCAAGTCAGTTCTTCCGGCACGAGACCGACCCTGATCTCGGTGTTACACCCGTAGGCCAGACTGGCAGCCGCCACGGCCAGCACTGTCCGGGAGCCATATTTGAAACGGCACATTGGCAAACCTCCTGGACCGGAGCCCATGAACAGAACGGAAGACGACCTTAGACGCACCTTGCGCAGAATCGACGGGCGGGGCTACCCCGCGTACCGGGAACTCAAGGGACCCTGGACCCTCCCACCCTACACATTGGTGGTTCGGAGGGTCCAGGGCGACCCCTTCGCGGCTCCCAGCCGCCTCGCGGTCCTGCTCGATCCCGCCCGTGCCGGCTTCGACGCGGCGACCGTGGCCACCCGATCCCGGCGAACGGGCCTTTCCTGCCTCCTCGCGCGAACCTTCGCGGCAAGGGCCCGGAGCATCCGAACGGGCGGGTCCGGGAGCGGCAGGAGCGGCGAGGTCGCGATGACGGACCCGGGTCAGGTCGTCCTCCCCAACACGGCAGTGATCGTCGGCGAGGACGGAGCGATCGAGGCACGCTTCACCGTGGGGCTGCCCGCGGCGGGGCGCCGTGTGCTCGGCCGGCAGGCAGAGCGGCTTCTCCTGGACACGCTGCCGGATCTGGTCAGATCCACGCTGGCAAGTGCCAGCCACTCACCCGCCGAGATCGCCCGCCACGTGGACGTCAACGAGGACGCCGATCTTCTGCGCGGCCAACTCGCCGAGCGGGGGCTCGTGGCCTTCATCGCGGACGGCGCGCTCCTCCCGCGGCGAAGCGGCATCGACGACCACCCCCTCGCGGACGGCCAGGCCACGCTCTTCGAATCGCCGCCCGGCCTCCGGGTCACCCTGGAACGAGGCAGTGGACCGCCCGTCACCGGGATGGGGATCCCCCGGGGCGTAACCCTCCTCGTCGGTGGCGGCTATCACGGCAAATCGACGGTCCTGGACGCCATCGCCCAGGGAGTCTACAACCACCGGCCCGGTGACGGCCGGGAACAGGTCGTGACCGATCCGACCGCGATGAAGGTCCAGGCCGAAGACGGCCGTTCGGTGGCCGGAGTCGATATCTCGCCGTTCATCGGTGCGCTTCCCGGCGGTCAGAACACGGCCGCCTTTTCCACGCCGAACGCATCGGGGTCCACCAGCCAGGCGGCGGCGATCATCGAGGCACTCGAGGCGGACTCACGCCTGCTGCTGATCGACGAGGACACGGCGGCCACCAACTTCATGATCCGCGACCGGCGCATGCAGGCCCTGGTGAAGGGCGACGACGAACCCATCACCCCCTTCATCGACCGGGTGAGGAGTCTGCACCGGGACGCGGGCGTCAGCACGATCCTGGTGATCGGGGGCTCGGGCGACTACCTGGACGTCGCGGACCGGGTCCTCGCCATGATCCGGTATCGCCCGTACGACCTGTCAATGGATGCCAGGGAGGTTGCCGCCGCCCACCCCACGGGCCGGCTGACCTCCTCGGGCACCGTGGGCTGGCCATCCCGCCACCGGTATCCGGATCCGCGCGGCGTCGATCCCCGGCGCGGCCGTCGGCAGCGAGCGATCAGGGTCAGGGACCGAAGTACCGTCGACTTCGGCAACGAGCGCATCGACCTGGCTGGCGTCCGGCAGATCGTGTCACGTGCCCAGACCCGCGCGATCGCGCTGGCAATCCATCACGCTCGATCGTTCATGAGCGAAGGGAGGGCCGTGGAGGATGTTCTCGCGGCACTCGGGGATTCGCTGGACCAGCACGGCCTGGACGTCCTGGATTCGGGACGGACGGGCGACCTCGCCCTGCCGCGCTTGCAGGATGTCGCGGCCGCGCTCAGCCGACTGCGCACCCTTGTCGTGAGGCGCTGCTAGGCCGGCGCTCCCATCAGGCCCGCTTTCACAAGCATCTTGCGAAGGTGCGCCTCCCGCTCCGGCAGCGGGGTTCGGGCCACCTCGCGGGCAAGTCGGATGCGCTCTTCCTTGGTCACCTTGTCGAGCACTGAAATCGGGGTGCCGTAGCGCAGGAGAATGCGCTTGGCGTCGATGGCTACGGAGTCTTCCAACCGGTCCTCCTCAGGGGCAAATCACAAAACCACACACCATAATAATACCGTCGGCGGCGTTGCCAACGTCCACATGGCTTCACCATGATTCCGTCATGACGATCACCGGCCTGTCGCGCTCCGTCGAAGACTACCTGAAGGCGGTCTACTCCCTGAACGAACGGGGCGGCTCCGCGAGCACGAACGACCTGGCACGCACGCTCGACATCCAGCCCGCGTCGGTCAGCGGCATGATCCGCCGCCTCGCGGAAGACGGGCTCCTGGAACACGAGCCCTACCGGGGCGTGCGCCTCACCGCCGAAGGCAGCCGCCAGGCTCTGAAGATCCTGCGACGCCACCGAATCATCGAGTCGTTCCTCGTGCACCGCCTCGGCTACGCCTGGGACGATGTCCACGACGAGGCGGAGCGCATGGAACACGCTGCGTCGGACACCCTGATCGACCGCATGGCCGACGCGCTGGGCAACCCCTCCACCGATCCGCACGGCGCACCCATCCCCACCCGCGCCGGCGAGATCGACCCCACACCGCACCACACCCTCGACGAGGTCGCCGCCGGTGTCCGCGTCGTGGTGCGGTCCGTCTCGGACGAGAACCCGAAACGCCTCCGCTACTTCAAGGCGGTGGGAGTGGTCCCCGGCGCGAAGGTGCTGGTGCAGGCGGGGGGAGCCGCGCACAATCCCCTGAAGGTGCTCATCGGCGACGACCCGGAGCCGCTGCACATGAAGAGTGAGGTGGCGAAGCGGGTGACCGTCTCGGCGGTCTGACCCGCCTACGTAGCCGCCGGGGGTCCGCAGAGCGGTGGCACGCCGTCTCCCCCAGGGGCCGAAACGATCGACACGATCCTTTGCACCCCGGTGCCGAAGACACCGGTCCCGTCGCCGAGCACCGAAGGGATGCGCACGAGCCCGGACGGATTGAAGTTGCCCCCCCGGGCCCAGTTCGTGAGGTTGCGGTCCACGGCGGACAGCGAGACCGCGGCCCGGGTGTCCCCCGGAAGCCCGTCCTCCAGCGCCCGGATGACGTCCTGGATGTCGTCGTCGAAGAAGTCGAAGAGGCCGAAGTCGTGGGGGAAGACGATTTCCGTGTCTTCCCTGCCGATGGCGAGAGCGGAAAGGTAGAGGGAGTCGGGCGCCTCGATGTCCTGCCCGGCCAGCGCCTCGGCGAGTCCTTCGATTCTCGAATCCGCGATGTACGCCCAGGTGCCTTCGGAAGGTGTCCACTCGAAGCCGTAGTGCGTATCGGGTTCGACGCGGCACTGACCGTCTTCCCGGGTGAGCCCGATGAACGAGAAGGCACCGGGGGTCCGGCTTGCACCGGTCAGCACACGGCCGTCGGGCACCACGACTTCCATGGAGAGCGGCTCACCCGGGGAAAACGGCGAACCCGCCTGGTCGGCGCGGTAGCACGAGGCGTCATCGAACGGCTCCAGGACGCCGCCCTTGATCGTCAGCTCTTCGTCGCGCGGAATCAGGCAGGTTGATGCGGTTTCCTGTTCCACGAGGCGGACAACCTGACCCGATTGTCCGGTGACGCGCACCGTCGCGCCCCGAACCTTCCGGCTTCCCCCGGCCTGGAACGTGCGGTGCAGCAGTGCCAGCGCGGACATGGAGACGTCTCCCGCCCCGTCGGCGTCCAGGGTCAGCACCACCTGCACCTCGGCGATGATCACGTCCTCGGGTTGGGCCACGGTGATCTCGGTGAGTTCGCAGCCCTGGGTGAAGAGTGCCGCAAGGGCCGGCAGTGCCCAACCGGTGCCGGAACGCCACGGACCCGGTGGACCAGGGCGAATCGGCGCACTGGCGGGGCTCGCGGCCCTGGTCCGTGCCATCATCAGAACGACAGGTCCAGGCCCAGGGTCGGGAGGAAGGGAATCATGGACACTCCCGAGCGTGTGGGTGGGCTGGCCTCGTAGTCGTACAGGTAGAAGAGCACGTTCTTCTGGTTGTACGCGTTGATGACGCTCAGGTAGGGGACCAGTCGTCCCCAGTCCCTCTCGATGGGTTTCCTGAAGGATACGTCGAGCCGGTGGCGGGACGGATAGCGCGCTCCGTTTCGCGGACCGAGCACGACGGCGGTTTCGTTGTCGTACTCCAACTGTCCCTCCACAAGCCGTCTGCGATAGACATCGAAGGTCCCGAGCGGGCGGGTGAACGGCAGTCCGGTGCCGAAATTGGCGCGCAGACCAGCTTCAAGGCCCCACCATCCAAGCGGGCGGCGAAGCACCACGTCGATGTCCAGGCGCCGATCGAAAACAGGCGGATAGGTAAGATCGGGGAAGGGTTCGTACCCCGTGCGGGTTTCGGGGAAGGTTCTCTCCGTCTTGAGGAACGAGACCGCAACCCACCCGGTGGTCAGACCGAGATCACGCTTGACGAAGAGGTCGACCCCGTAGGCCGATCCATCTCCGGCGAGGAGGTCGTCCAGGTCGTCATTGGGATCCTCCGCGGCGTTCAGGGTGATCACGCCGTCAAAGGTCCTGTAGTAGCCTTCCAGAGACGCGAACCACTCGTCGTCGTCGCCGAAGAGGCTCTCGATTCCGAACTGCAGCTGATCCGAGAAGACCCGGGGTGCGCGGTCACCGGCCAACACCCAGATGTCGATCCCGATCGGGAATTCTTCGTCCCGAAGGGAGTGAAGGAACTGAGAATAGCGGCCGCCGGCGAGCCGGATCGCCGCACCCCGGTCGCGGATGAACCGCTTGACGGCGAAGCGCGGCGACAAGGTTGTTTCGCTGACGCCCGGATCGGGGACCCAGCGGTCGATCCGCAGCCCGCCTTCGACCAGCCAGCGCGAATTGGGATCCCAGGTGAGTTGGCTGTAGGCTGCCGCCTCCCAGCCGTTTCCGGTGTCCTCGGCGAACACGGTGCCACCGGCCACGATACTGTTGTCGTACTCGAGCCGGTCGAGCGCGACGCCGGATTTCCACCGTGTCCGAGCGGTCGGGCGCCGCTCCAGGTCAGCCCGGAAGGTCGCCTGCTGGATGTCGCTCGCGAAATCCGTCTCCAGGTCCGAGAAGGTGAAGTCGGTCGTGAAGCGCGAGAAGGATGCCTGGACGTTCATCGCCCCGCCTCCCCTCATCGGATTCGTGAACGTGGCACCGACGACGTCATTCCCCCACCCCCACGTGATGCCGAGCGGGCTGTCACCCGCATCGGCCAGGTCGATGACGTCACGACCCGTGTACGTCGAGATTCGGAACCGATTCCCGCCTTTCGTCCATGCTTCGAAGACGCCCTGCACATCCGTCAGGTGGTAGGGGAAGTCCGTCCATGGCTTCAGCAGCACATCGAAGTAGGAGCGGCGACCGGAGACGCGCCACCGGGTGGTGGCCAGACCGAGTGCGCTGGCCGCGCCGTCGGGAAGCGACCCGTCAACCGCCACGCGCGTGGCGAGGAGGCTCACTCCGGCGTCAACGCTTGTTTCGCCGTCGCCCGCATCCGACTCGATGGCCAGCACCGATGAGACACGGCCGCCGTACTCGGCGGGGAACCCACCGGCACGGAGTTCGGCCCGCCCGACCATATCCGCGTTGAACACGGAGAAAATCCCCCCGAGGTGGAACGGGTTGAAGATCGGCACGTTGTCGAGCAGGATCAGGTTCTGGTCCGCCGACCCCCCACGAACGTTGAACGCCGCCGAGAAGTCGGACACGGTGCTGACCCCCGGCAGAACCTCGACGACCCTGATGGGATCCGTCTCCGCGAGCCCCGGGATCGCCTTCATGGCATCCTGGTTGATGTCCTGGACGGTAACGCCGACAGACTCTTCGAAACGGACGCGGGCCCGGCTTCGTTCCGCCTCGATCTCAAGGCCCTCCAACTCGATGGCCTGGCGGGTCAGTGTAATCTCGAGTTCGGCGCTTGCCGCTCCGGCAACCCGCACCTCCTCCTGGTACTGCGCGTAGCCGATCAGCGTCAGGGTAAGCACGTAGTCGCCGGGAGCCAGGTCGCGGAAGAAGAAGAACCCCAGACGATCCGTCTCGGTGAAGCGCGTCCGGGTCGAGTCCGCGACCGGGGAAACGCGAGCGGTGGCGCCGACGATGAGCAGGCCGTCGTCGGACCACACGCGGCCGCTGATGACGTCGTCCTGGGCGGCAGCGGCGGAGGGGACGGCAACGGCCAGCAGGGCAACTGCCCGCACGACTGCCCGGCGGCGACCGCGCAACCCCGGCCGCACCGGGCCACGCGACCTCGGCCGTGCTCTGCCGCGCGACTCGACCCGCGGCCCGCCACGGCAATTCGATGATTGTTGCAAGCTGCCCCGATCTCCCTCCGGCGACGTTTGATTCCAAAACGCGAGATGGATTCAGTACCTTTAGCCGAATCCGAGACCGCCTGAATTCTAACCGATACGTTCACCATTTGATCCACGTAACCGGCCACGAGATGTCCTCCAGCCCACCATCATCCGCAGTTCTCGCGCGCCTGGCCTCCGTGCCGCGCACCCGACTGGCATGCACCCCCACGCCCCTTTTTCCGGTGCCTGCGCTGGCTGCCCATCTGGGGACGGCGGCGCGCCTCTCGGTCAAGGCCGACGCCTGGACCGGTCTGGGGCTGGGCGGCAACAAGGTGCGCAAGCTGGAATACGAGCTGGCTCCGCCCCGGCTGCAGGGGATCACCGACCTCGTCACGGGGGGCGGGCCGCACTCGAATCACTGCCGGGTGACAGCGGCGGCGGCGGCGCGGCTGGGCCTTGGGTGCACACTGGTCGTCAATGGCGAGCCGGACGACGAGCGCCGCGGCAATGCCCGCCTCCACCGGCTCCTGGGTGCGCGGATCGTCACAGTCGCGGACCGGGTGGACCGTGATTGGGCCATGACCGAAGAGGCGGACCGGATCGGGGCGGGAGGCGGCAGGGCGCTGGTGGTTCCCATCGGTGCCTCCACCGCTCGGGGCGCGCTCGGGTATGTGCACGCCCTGGTGGAACTGCACACCGAGGCCGGCAAGGCGCGGCCCTCGATCTTCACGTCGTCGTCGTCCGGCGGCACCCTCGCCGGCCTGATTCTCGGCTGCGCGATCCTGGGGTGGCGGCCCGGGCTGGTCGGGGTGAGCGCCGACGAGACTGCGGCGCACGTCAAGGAGACGGCGACCGGGTTGGCGGTTTCGGCGGCACGACTCCTGCAGGACGGCGACGGTCGGGCCCTCGTCAGCCGTGTCCTCGAGGTCGCCGAAGCCGTGATCACGACGGATGACTTCGTCGGACCCGGGTACGGGAACGCCACACCGGAAAGTGACGAAGCCATCGCCCTGTTCGGAGCCCGGGCCGGCGTGATCCTCGACCCGGTCTACACGGGCAAGGCCGCCGCCGCGATGATCGCGTGGATCCGGGACGGACGCATCCGGGAAGGAGACCACGCCATCTTCCTGCACACCGGCGGCCACCCCGCGCTGTTTCGCTGATGCGCCGGGCCGGTCATCGGCCCGGCTCCGCGTCCGTTGCAATCCCCGCGCCTCTCGAATGCGGCGCCGGAACCTGCGCCCGTCAGCGTCCTACCGATCCAGCGAAACCAGCCTGACCACCCTGACGCTCCGAACATCGAACTCGTCGGTCTCGATGTAGGCCAAAAGTCCGTCGGGCCCGAAAGCGTCGGGGATCCGCGGCCCATCGGCGGGCAGTGTCCCGACGTAGCCTCCGTCGGGCGTCACGATGTCGATGAACTCGGCCTCGACACCCATCTCGTCGTGGCGCGCCACCCAGATCCGGTCATCCCAATCGACGGCAATCGCGTCGATGACGGGGATTTCGTCGGCGAAGGTCATGTCATCGACCGAGCCGTATCTGAATGACAGCGGGCCACGCTCGGCCTGAGCGTTCAGTTCGTCGTGCCGGGCACGCCGACGTTCGCGCTCCGCGTCCTGGACGTCCTCTGTCACGGCCCTCGGAGGGATCGGGCGTTCTATGACTCCTGTCACCGCTCCATCGATCCCGATCAACTTCACCCGGTATCCGATGGAATCCGCCACGGCGACCCGGCCATCCGACATCACCTCGCTGTGGAGCCCGGGCGCAAAGGCACGGGGAGGAGGCATCTGGAAGACTCCGGAACTGGACTCCAGCGTCCCTTCGTCCCGTTCGTCCGGAAGTACCCAGGCCGTGTACAGGACCTCCGGGTCGCTTCCGTCGAGCGGGAAGGCCTCAATGGGCCGCCCCTCCGTCTCGGGGACGATTCCGGATTCCTCCCTTTCCTCCGGCCTGTTCATCCGCATTACGCCGGTCGTGAGAACCCGGCCGGCCGACACACCCTTCGCCCCCATCGGCAGTCCCTGGAACGGGTCGAACCCGACGCTCCGCACGTACTCGCCCTCGGCGCCCAGGATCTCGAGGCCATTCATGCTCGTCACCACGTATCCGCCGTCCCGGTCCACGATCATGCCGGTTGGCGACCGGAACTCGCCCGGCCCTTCGCCCGGTCCACCCACCGTGCGCAGAAAGCCCCCGTCCGGGGCCACCACCACGATCCGGTCGGCCTGCGTGTCCAGTATGTGGAGATTGCCCGTGCCATCGAACGCGACCGCCCGGATGCTTCCGAACGTCTCCCAGTCCTCGCCCTGGAGGGCACCGACGGAGTACACGTCCTCGGTGGCCGCCGCGAGCATGATGTCAGGGCCGTCGAGCGTGCCGGCCGCGCCATCGGCGCCGGTCGAACCGGAATCGTCGCCGCACGCGAGCACAAGCAGGACCGGGAGGACGATCGAAGGGGGTGCAGCGGATCTCATTGGGGGTTCCTCTCGAAAGGTGTACGGCTCAAACGCCGATGGGAGGCCGTGCGTCCACCGGGAACCGCAGGTTCCGCGCGGACCCCCGGGCGAACCGGGACATCCCCGGTTTGATACCCTTCAGACCCCGGGAGTTCCGTCAAGGGTTGTCACCGCTCTCGCCAAACCATCTGCGTTCTCCCACCCATGCAATTCGTTCCGGCCACGGGTGACGCGAAGGAACCGCCTTTCGGCATTCAGCCGCGCCCCCTACTTTCTCCGGGTCCGGCCCGCAAACCGGGCCATACAGCCGAACCCCGGAGGAACCGATGTACAAGCCGCGCGCGACCATGACCCCGCTGCTCCTCTCCCTCTTGCTGCTCCCCATGGCGCTGGCTGCCCAGAACGAGCCCGACGGGACGCTCAAGCTACAGACCTACCTGGACTGGGAAACGGTGTCGAACCCCGAGATCTCCCCCGACGGCAGCCAGATCATCTACACGCGCGGCTGGGTCGACAAGATCAACGACCGGCGAGCGTCGGAGATCTGGATCATGGACGCCGATGGCGGCAGGAAGCGGCGCCTGACGAAGGGGTCCTCTCCCACGTGGTCGCCGAGTGGAGACCGGATCGCGTTCACCGATGAAGGCGAGCCCGAAGGCACCCAGGTATTCGTTCGCTGGATGGACGACGAGGGAGCCAGAACCCAGATCACGCACGTGGAGAACTCCCCGGGGAACGTGGAGTGGTCCCCCGACGGGCGGCAGATCGCATTCACGATGTCCGTCGACTCCGACAACCCGTGGCCCATCAGCCTGCCCGGACGCCCCGAAGGCGCCAACTGGACCGAGGCCCCGAAGGTGGTGGACCGTCTCCAGTACCGCCGGGACCGGCGCGGCTACATCGACGAGGGCTACTCGCACCTGTTCGTTGTTCCGGCCAGTGGCGGGACGCCCCGCCAGCTCACCGACGGCGACTGGAATCACAACGGCGTCGCCTGGACGCCCGACGGTGAGGAGATCCTCTTCACGTCGCTGCGGGTAGAGGACGCCGAGCACGAATGGCGCCAGTCGGACATCTACTCGGTGGCGGTGGCCAGCGGGGAGATCACGCAGTTGACGGACCGGTCGGGACCGGACGGGTCCCCCCTGCCTTCCCCGGACGGCCGGCTGATCGCCTACACCGGCAACGACCTGACCACGGACACCTACATCACGCGCAAGCTGTACGTAATGAATCGCGACGGGTCCAACGCGCGCATGATCAGCGAAGGCTTCGACCGCCAGCCCGGCGGGATGATCTGGGCATCCGACGGCAGCGGCCTCTACTTGACGGTAAGCAGCGAGGGGACCAGGAACATCCACTTCGCGTCGGTGGACGGGGGCGTGACGCAGGTCACCGAGGGCAACCACATGCTGGGCGTGTCGTCGATCGGGTCCGGGATCGCCGTGGGGACGCTGTCGGACTATCACAGTCCCGGGGACATCGTCTCCTTCCCGCTGAGCAACCCGGGTGAAATCACCCAGCTCACCGAAATGAACGCCGACGTGCTCGCCGGGGTCCAGCTGGGCGAGGTCGAGGAGATCTGGTACAAGTCGGTTGAGGACTTCGACATCCAGGGATGGATCATCAAACCCCCCGACTTCGACCCGTCGAACAGGTACCCGCTGATCCTCGCCATCCACGGCGGGCCTCACGGCATGTACAACGTGGGCTTCAACTTCGGGTGGCAGAACCACGCCGCGAACGGCTACGTGGTCCTCTACACGAATCCGCGCGGCTCATCCGGCTACGGCAGCGCCTTCGGCAACTCGATCAAGAACGCGTATCCGGACAAGGACTTCGACGACCTGATGGCCGGTGTCGACCTGGTTGTGGACCGCGGCTACATCGACGACCAGAACATGTTCGTCTACGGATGCTCCGGAGGCGGCGTCCTGACGTCCTGGGTCGTGGGGCACACGGACCGTTTCGCGGCCGCGTCGGCCAACTGCCCGGTCACCAACTGGCTCTCCTTCGTCGGCACCACGGACGGCGCCAGCTGGTACCGGAACTTCGAGCACTTCCCGTGGGACGATCCCAGCGAGCACCTGCGCCGCTCCCCCCTCATGTACGTCGGCAACGTCACGACTCCGACCATGCTCATGACCGGAGAAGGCGACCTGCGCACCCCGATGCCCCAGACGGAGGAGTACTACCAGGCGCTACGCGTGCTCAAGGTTCCGACGGCGATGATCCGCTTCAAGAACGAGTGGCACGGCACCAGCTCGATGCCGTCGAACTTCCTGCGCACACAGATCTACCTGCGCGAGTGGTTCGAGAAGCACCGGCGCGGAGGGCCGGTTACCGACTAGGCCGGCGGTACTCCACACCGTCCAGCCCCGCGAAGTCGGCGTCCTGGGTCCAGAGCGCGGCATCGTGTGCACGGGCGGTCGCCAGGATGATGCTGTCCGCCATGGGCAGCCCCGAATCGGCACTCAGGACGGCCGCGGCGACCGCCAGGTCGCCATCGAGGTCCACGACCCTTCCGCGGCGCATCTGGGCCACCGCATACAGCGCGGCGGCGGGGTCCCGCTGGACCCGGATGCGCTTGAAGACTTCGAAGAGGGTGATGCTCGGCACGATCAGTCCGTCGGTCGCGGCGACCGCCCCGGCGAATTCACCGGCGTTCGGTCCATCGGCGAAGTACTCCAGCCACGCGGACGAATCAACGACGTTCACACCCGGTCCCCCTCTCGCGGAACGGTCGTATCCAGGCCCCGCAGAAAGCCCCGGGCAGCCTCGATGGGCTCCAGCGGGATCAGCTCCACCCGCCCCTTGTACGGCAGTGCCTGCATCTTCTGCCCCGCCTTCAGGTCCAGGCGCTCCCGCACGTCCTTGGGGATCACGATCTGGTAGCGGGAAGAAATGGTCACAATGGTCATCTCGATTCTCCGGTCATCTCGACGCTCCGGTCATGACTGATTCTCCAGGGGGGAGTTCGGTCCCGGTCCGGGGGCAGCTTCGCAAGACGATATCGCTATCGAACGACCATGCGCAAGACGAGAATGGGTTCGACGCCGATATCGCAAGACGCACATACGTTCGATGCCGATACCGCAAGACAGCCGCCCCCCTGAAGCCCCCGGCGACCTATCCTGCCCGGTAGACGGCCACTTTCAGCGGCGGATCCACCCACCAGTGGAAGTGGAAACGGTTCTCGCCGTCCACGATCACGGCTTCCTTGCGTTCCCGCGTCTTGGGCCAGTCGTCCCGTTCGTTTCGGACAATGATGACCTGCCCGTCTTCCAGGCTCCCGACCCGCTCGGCCAGGGCTCGCTCCAGCTTCTCCAGGAGGTCCCGTTCGGCGTGACGCTGCACCGTGGCGTCCGCCTCGGCACCCAGCTCCTCCTCGTCCACTAGCCCGTATCGCGCGTCGAAGTCGTCGGCCCGGATGGTACGGGCCCGGTCGCGCATGAAGCCGATCTCGGTGATCGCCGTCGGGTTGAAGTTTGGCGTGACGCTGTGGTAGGAGGTGCCGTACCGCTTGAGGATCATCGCCTGGGCTCCGGCGTGTCGTGGCTGAGCAGCGCGGCCAGCTCGTCGGCATCGAGGCGCTGTCCGGCCTTGCTGCCACTCCCGTGTCCCGACCGGGAACGCCTGCGTCCGGGCTCCTGCCGTTGCATGACCACGCCGCCTGCAAAATCGAAGTCGGGGTGGTGGACCTTGTCGAGGCGGCGCTCGAGTTGATGCTCGAGGGTGCGGAACGCTCCGATGTCTCCCGCCGTGACGAAGGTTACGGCCTCGCCGGTCGCGCCCGCCCGCCCGGTCCGGCCAATCCGGTGGACGTAGTCGCCCGGGTCGAGGGGGACGTCGTAGTTGACGACATGCGAGATGCCGGTGATGTCGAGTCCCCGCTGGGCGATGTCGGTGGCGACCAGGACACGCACCTCACCCGCGGTGAAGCGGTCGATGGCACGGGTTCGGTGTCTCATCTGACGGTCGGAATGGATCACGTCGCTGGAGACGCCGGCGCCGTCGAGGCGCGATTTCAATGTATCCGCGCCGATCTTGGTCCGGGTGAAGACCAGGACCTGTTCCCATCCCGGCTGCTCGAGCAGGTGGATCAGGAGGCCGGGCTTCTTGTCGGGGCGCACCGAGTACGCGATTTCGGAGATACCCTGCGCCATCGTACCGGAGGGCGTGACCTCGACCCATGCGGCATCTCTGGTCATGCGCAGCGCAAGGTCGTGGACCGCGTTGGGCATGGTCGCCGAGAAGAGGAGGGTCTGCGGCCGCGCACCGAGCCCTCGCACCACGTCTTCGATCTGGGGCCGGAACCCCATGTCGAGCATGCGGTCGGCCTCGTCCAGGATCAGGAGCCGGACTCCCTTGAGCTTCGCCTTCCCCCGGTTCTGCAAGTCGATGAGGCGTCCCGGGGTCGCGACGATCACCTCATCGCCCCTCGACAGCGCATCCAGCTGGGGTCCGTACGCGACGCCGCCGTGGATCACCGATGAACGGACGGCCGACCCCATCGCCAGCGCATCCGTGTCCTCGCACACCTGCTGGGCAAGCTCCCGGGTGGGACAGAGCACCAGCACCTGAAGCCCGCCCCCCGCCACGAGCGTCTCAAGCGCCGGCAACATGAAGGCTGCGGTCTTCCCGGTGCCGGTGCGCGCGATCCCCACCACGTCGCGTCCTGCCTGTACGAGGGGGATGGCCTTGTGTTGAATGGGGGTAGGTCGAGTCCACCCCTGGGCTTCCACTGCCGCCAGCCGAAGGTCGGAAAGTCCGAAGGCGGCGAATTCTGTCGTGTCGGTCAAAAGCTGCTACGGTCCACTCTGCGATTCCGGGCCGCTCCCCAGAGGCGGAAAACGATCCCTCGCGACCAATGTAATGGAGTCGCACGACCAGCATGAACACCGCCGCCGCCGGCGAACGGTGACGCCGGGTGCCGGACTCGCCATCTTTGGGGCATGTCTTCCAAGCGCACGTCCGTACTCTTCGTCTGTCTCGGCAACATCTGCCGCTCTCCACTTGCCGAAGGAATCTTTGCGAGCCTCGCGGAGTCCCGTGGCATGTCGGACCGGTTCCACGTCGACTCCGCCGGTACCGGGGCCTACCACGCCGGAGAGCCTCCGGACCGGCGTGCCGTCGGGGTCGCCGCCTCCCACGGGATCCACCTGCCCAGCGTCGCCCGACAGGTGACGCGCCGGGACTTCGACCGGTTCGACCTGATCGTCGCCATGGATCGCAGCAACCGCCGTTCCCTGGAGCGCACCGGCCGCGGGCGGGGGCATCGGGCCGAAGTCGTCATGATGCGTGACTACGATCCCCGCACGCATGACCCCGACGTTCCCGACCCCTACTACGGCGGGCCCGGCGGCTTCGAGCGCGTGTACCGGATTCTGGAACGCTCCTGCGAGAGTCTTCTCGACGAACTGACCGACCCCGGTCCGGGGTGATGACGCCGCCCCCATTCGGCGTCACCGGGTTCACGAGCCCCAGATGACCGAGGCGGCGGTAAGCCGGGCGTGCAGCGCCCTCGGCCTGGATCGATCCCGGGTGCTTGGAGCGACGCCCGTGGGGGGCGGCTGCATCAACGACGCCTTGCGTCTGCACACGACGGCCGGGACTTTTTTCCTGAAGTGCAACGTGCGCGCCGGGCATCGCTTCTTCCAGGTGGAAGCGGAGGGGTTGGCGGCGCTGGCCCGGGCCGGTGCCGTGAAGACTCCCGCCGTCGTCGCCCGGAGCCGCGACAGCGACCCGGTGCCCTGGCTGCTGCTCGAATGGATCGAGGAGCGACGGCCCGACCGCGCCGCCTGGCGCAGGCTGGGGCGCGAGCTGGGGGCGTTGCACAGGCATGAGCCGGGGGCGATCCACGGGCGCGCGGGCGCGAAGGCGCCGGACGCCGGAAGCACCACACCACCGGGCGACCCGTGCTACGGCTGGCACATCGACAACGTCATCGGGTCGCTTCCGCAGCCGAATCGGTGGACCGACGACTGGGGAGCGTTCTGGGCGGAGCTGAGGATCCTGCCCCTGGCCCGCGAGCTCCACGGCAGCGGCGCGATGTCGGCAGGGCAGCTGGCCGTGATCGACAGGGCGGCGGCACGAATGGGCGCCCTGATCGGCCCCGCCGCCGAAGCCGACGGGGGTTCACTCCTGCACGGCGACCTGTGGTCCGGCAACGTCATGTTCGGCGAGGTGGAAGGCGGGGCCGGCGACGAGCCGGCCGGCGATGGAGCTGCCGGCAGCCGGACGCCACCCGTCCGGACCCCGGTTCTCATCGACCCTGCCGTGTACATCGGACATCGTGAAGTGGACCTCGCCATGTGCCGACTGTTCGGTGGCTTCCCGGCGGCGTTCCATGCGAGCTACGAAGCGACCTGGCCCCTCCAGCCGGGTCACGAGCGCCGGCTTGCCGCGTACCAGCTGTACCCTCTGCTCGTGCACGCGCGGCTGTTCGGGGGCGGATACGTGATGTCCGCGTTGCGGGCGGCCGAAGCGTCGCTCGCCGCGTGCCGGTGAGCGTCAGTCCCTGACCCCGAGCATGAGCCCGTCACCAACAGGCAGGATGGTGGCCTCGAACCGCGGATCCCTTGCGACGAGGCGGTTGAAGCGGTTGAGCTGCGCCGCGACCTCGCCGCCGTCGGGATCCAGCACGCGGCCCGACCAGAACGCGTTGTCTGCAAGGAGGAGGCCACCGGGCCGCAGCAGGCGGGCCGCCTCTTCCAGGTAGACCGGGTAGCGCTCCTTGTCGGCATCGAGGAACACCACGTCGAAGGCGCCGTCGGGCCCCAGGGCGGCCAGCAACGCGGCGGCATCGCCGACGCGCACCTCCACCCGGTCCGCGACCCCCGCGGCGGCAAGGGACCGGCGCGCAACCGCGGCGTGGTCCGGATTGATCTCCAGGGTGATCAGCCTGCCACTCGGGGGGAGCGCCCGCGCAATCCACAGGGCCGAGTACCCCGCCAGCGTCCCGACCTCCACCACCCGGCGCGCCCCGGCAGCCGCAACGAGGATCTGCAGCGCCCGCGCGGTGGCCGGCGGGAGCTGTATGCGCGGCATGCCCGCCCTGTCGGCACGGGCGCGAACCGCGCGCAAGTGGTCGTCCTCATCGGCGAAGAGCCGCTGTACGTACAGGTCGAGCGCATCGTGATCGAGCGCCGAGGGCAGTGGCGCGCCGGATGGAACCCGATCGATCTCGCGCTCCCGCCACTCAGCCACCCCGCAGCACCCGCGCCATCCGGCGCACGCCCTGCTCGATGTCCTCGTCGGACGAAGCCGTGCTCATGCGCGCGTAGCGGGCGTCACCGAACGCCTCACCCGGGACGATTGCCACGCCCGCCTCTTCCAGGATGCGCGTGCAGACATCGCTGGCCGACTTCATCTCGCCGTTGAAGACCCCGTCCACGCGAAAATACAGGTAGAAGGCGCCCTCGGGCCGGACATAGGAGCAACCGGGAAGGAGTTCGTCGAACAACCGCGTGACCAGACCGCGGCGGCGACGGAACGCGGCCAGCATACGGTCCCTGTCGCGTGCACCCTCCTCGCCCCGCGTGAGGCCTTCCAGGGCCGCCACCTGTGACGGGGTGGCCGCGTTCAGCGACACATGGCTCTGCAGCGCCGACATCCTGGCCGCCAGTTCCCGCGAGGTGTACGAGAATCCGACCCGCCACCCGGTCATCGCGAACGCCTTCGACATCCCGTTCGTCACGACAAGGTCCCCGGCCGCATCCGGATCCAGATCGAGCGCGCCCGGCGCCCGGTCGCCCTCACCGTAGTAGATCTCCTGGTAGATCTCGTCGCTGATGAGGGTCACACCGCGCGCCTTGGCCCATTCAGCCATTGCGCCCAGCTCGGCCTTCGTGTACACGGCGCCTGTCGGGTTCGACGGAGACGAAATGATCAATCCCTTCGTCCTGGCCGTCGCCGCCCCCTCGAGGTCGTCGGGCGTGAGCAGGAAGTCGCGGCCCTCACTCCCGGCGACCGGCACCGGCTCGGCCCTGGCCAGAGTCACCATTTCGGGGTAGGAGGTCCAGTATGGAGCCCCGATCAGCACCTCGTCCCCCGGCCCGAAGAGGCAGAAGCAGGCGTTGAAGAGAGACTGCTTCGCGCCGGCAGAGACAACCACGCGCGCGGCTTCGGAAGGGAACGCCGTGCCCGCGGTCATGTATGCGGCGGCGGCGGCGCGCAGTTCGGGCAGCCCCGGAGCCGGGGTATACCTTGTCCGGCCCTCCCGGATGCCCTCGATTCCAGCCTGTGAAATCCCCTCGGGGGTGCGGAAGTCGGGCTCTCCCGCACTCAGGTTGATGATGTCGCGTCCTTCGGCCGACAGCTTCTTGGCCAGCGTACTTACCGCAACGGTCGCAGATGGCTGTAGCCTGGCGATGTTTTCGGAGTAGGTCATGGGTTAGTCTTAGTGGGAATCCGTCAGAATCGAGTCGCACAATCGGTACGGCGGGGAGCGTTGGCAACCCCGGGCGGCGCTTCCGGCCGGCTCCGGGCCGCGCCGGGAGAGCGGCACGAATGTCGGGAAGGCCCATCCAACCATGCTGACCAGCCCGGGTCCCACCCTGTTTTTTGATTTCATCGACCCCGGCTCCTACCTCGCCAGCCTCATGATCGACGAGGCGGGCGCCGCGGACAACGTCCACTGGCGCGGTTTCGAACTCCACCCCCCTCCCCTGCCGCTCATGGATCCCGGCACCGACGACTGGCAACGCTACCACGCCTTCGCCGCGGAAGAAGCGGGCGCAATGGGTGCCGAATTGCACACCCCCGACCTGCTCCCGTGGACTCGAAAGGCCCACGAGCTCACCGAGTTCGCGCGGGACAGGGATTGTTACCACGCCGTCAGACGTGCACTGTTCATGGCCCACTTCGTCGACCGCACCGACATTGGGCGGATAGATTTGCTGGTCGCTGTGGCGCACGCTGCCGGCCTCGACAGATCCGAGGCCAAGGCTGCGCTCGACGTGGACCGTTACGCCGACGCCGTCTCGGCGCACCGCGACACCGCCGGCAGAGCCGCGATCGACAGCGTGCCGGCACTGGTGTCGGGGACCTGGCGCGTCGAGGGGTGGACGTCGAGCGCTGGCGCCGCCCGATGGACGGACCGGATCACGAAACAGCTGACGGCAACAACCGAGGAGTAAGGAAGAGAGACATGGCAGGATACGAGCGGAAGACGGCGCTCGCTCCGGCAGACGTGCTGGCCCGGGCGGAAGATCACCTCCCCGTCTACATCGGCCTCACCCGGTCCAGGCAGTCCTCCCATGGGGCCACCTACACGGGAGAGGAGGGCACGGTCGTCCTCGCCGCCCACCGGCACGGGGCCTACACCGACGTAACGGCCCGCACGGATCGCCTTCGCACATCGCGCATGGACTACGAGATCCAGCGCTTCCTCAACCATCTCCCCTACGAGTACGGCGACGCCGGCGGCCCCGGTGCGGGCGACCCCGGCTAGCGCGGCTCCGAGGCCGCCCCACCTACATGACATCCTTCGACGATCTGCCTCTCGGCCCGGAGACCGTGGCTGCCCTGGCGGCAAACGGAATCGAGACCCCCACCCCGTTCCAGGCCGTGGCAATCCCGGTCATCGCCCGGGGCAACGACGTTATCGGAAGGGCCGGTCCGGGAAGCGGCACGATGGTGGCCTACGGGGCGCCCCTTGTCGATCGTCTCGAGGGAGGCGCGGATGCTCCGGTGTGCGTGGTCTTGTGCACGGGGCAGCGGCAGGCCACCGAGCTCGCCCGGTCCCTTGTCCGCATCTCGGAAGGCTCCGGGCTCCGGGTCGCCGCGCTGGCCGACAACTGGAACCTTCCCGAGCGCGCCGACTTCCTGTTCGTGCCCGCGGACCGATTCACGGCTCTCTACGACCGGTCGGTGACGGTGGATCGCGTGCGGGCCGTCGTCCTTCACGACGGCGACGGGGTGGTGAACACCGTTCCGAGCGACCACCTGGAGACATTCCTGGGAGCGCTTCCCGCCGACTGCCAACGGATCTTCTGCGGCCTGCCCCTCGGGCCGGCGCTGCTTTCGGTCGCCCGCCGCTTCGCGCGACGGCCCGTCACCGTACCCTCCGGCTCGTCGCTCCGGATCGCGCGCGGGCCCGTGAAGGGCGGCAGGGAACTCAACCTCAAGGTGGCGGAAGGGGATCGCTGGGAAGCGGTGCTGGCGCTGGCGGGGGAGCTGCTGGAGGAGCCGGTGCGCCACCTCCTCGTCTTCGCGGCGTCCGCGGACCACGCCGCCGATCTGGGCGACTTCCTGGCCATGCACGGCTTCGCCTCGGGCCAACCCGGCGACGAAGCGGTGCCCGTGTGGCTGTCGCCCGGCGAAGACGAGGAGGCGCGTGAAGTACTGGACGGCCTCCCCGACGCCACCGCGGTTGCGACGCTTTCCTGCTCGGTGCCATCCGGCGCGGCCGCGGCGGCCACCCGTCACCGGGCCGGAGGACCTGCCTGGGTGCTGGCCGCCGTGCGGGAACTGGGACACTTGAAGGAAGCCGCGGCGGGAGCGGGACTGGCGCTCAAGCGTGCCCGTCCGACTCGGCCTCCGCGCGTTTCCGCATCCCTCGATGCGCTGACCGACAGTCTTCACGAAGCCGCGCGCGCCCCCGAGATGGCGTCCTACTATCTGCTCGTCGAGTCGATGCTGGACCGATTCTCGGTCGCGGAAGTGGCGGCGGCGGCCCTGCTGCTCCTCGATCGGAAGAGCCCCAAGGCGAGGACCGCGGCGGTCGGCGCCGGAAAGTCCGCGCCGCCCGAGAGCTGGGTGCGACTCTTCGTGTCGGCCGGACAGCGTGACGATATCGGGCCGGGAGAGCTGCTGGGAGCGGTCACGAGCCAGTCACAGGTGGCGGGCAACCGGATCGGGCGCATCGATGTGCGGGAGAGCCACTCCCTGGTGGAGGTGCGGGAGAGCGATGCGATGAAGGTGATCTCGGCGCTGAACGGGAGCACGTTGGGCGGGCGCAGCCTTCGCGTCGACTATGACAGGGCGAAGGACCGGAGGCCCGGAGGCAGGGAGCGGCCGCCGGCAGGCAGAGACCGGCGGCCGGGTTCGGGAAAGGGCGGGCCGGGAAGGCCCCGCAGCGGCCCTAGGCCACCATTTCGTCGCGGCGACGGCGGAACATCCGGTACAGCAGGAAGCCGGCCGCGACCACCAGGCCGATCTTCAAGGCAATCGCCATAAAGCCGAAGAACATCCCGAGAAGCGGAATCGCGGCGGCCGCGAGCAGCTTCAAAAGCACTACGCTCACCACACCGGTCGCCGCCACCGCACCAAGAGTTCTCACCATGTGCATTCTATCGTCTCCTTTGTTGCCCGGGTAATCCTTTTGCCCGGGTCGTACCCCTCCTACCCGCGGAACCGGTAGGAAAGTTTCACGAAGACCCCTTCGGCCTGGGGGCGCAGCTCGTGGAAGCGGAAGGCCTCCATGTCGTCCATGAGTCGCGTGTAGCCCACGAAGAAGACAGTCCCGGGGGTCGGCTCGAAGCTCAGGAGCGTTTCGACCGAGAAGTCGTTCGACTCCGAGCCCTGGATCTCGAAGCACGACTCGCCCGAGCAGTAGGACACCTCGCGTCCCGTGGTCGGAGTCAGCAGAGAGCCCCGGCGCTGGCTGCCGTATTCGACGATCGCCCTGACGAAGAGGGAACGGTTGAACTGGTACTGGGCCCTCGCCCTCGGGATCGTCGCCCGGGAATACAGCGAGCCGTCCCGCTTTCTGTACAGATGGGTGTGCCGGACGCCCACTTCGCCGCTGAGGTTCGTCGTGGGAAACAGATTCAGGCTCGCGTCTCCGGACCATGAGTCGGCGAGGTCCACCGGAGTGTCCGTGCTGAAGTCGAAAAGAGGGGACTCCGACCGGGTGAACCGCACATTCCCGCGGACGCGGTCGAAGGAGTTGACCCAAAGGAAGACCGTCCCCGAACTCAGGCCCTTGAACATGGACTGATCCGCGTGGAAGGGTTCGGTATGCCCGCCGGGTCCCTTGAAGAAAAGGCCGTCGTAGTCCTCGGGTGCAAAGTTGTAGTACGAGCGGGAGTAGTTGCCGAACAGGGTAAGGTTCCCACGGAACGAAACGCTGCCGCCCAGCCGCATCCTGCTCTCCTGAGCCCATCGTCCCGCCCAGAACCCGTCATGCTCCCAGAACCCCTCCGTCTCGAAGCTCGGACCCCATCGTTCGATGAGGTCGCCGGGCTTGCCGCGGAAGTTGTAGCTGACGTTGGTCTTCGCCTGGGCTGTCCCCGTCCGGCGGATGAAGCCGCTGCCGGCGACGAAGCCGTTGCTCAGATCCTGCACGTTCGCCGATAGCTGGAAGTTGCGACCCGAGCGCGCGAACTGCGCCGACCATAGTCCGCCGCTGCGGCGATCGGGCACACCCTCCGCCGTGCGGCTGCCGGCGGCGAGCAGCGTCAACGTGTAGCGCTCACTGAACTGGAAGCGCCCGTCGACCCCGACCAGCCGGTTGAACCTCTCGGTGTGATATGTCCGATCGGTGTAGACGAGTCCCAGGGTCGATGTGGTCCCGAGGTCGCGCCGGAGACGGAAGATGTTCACCACCGGCTTGGTGTTGGCGCCCGGGTTGTCCGGATCGGCCACATCGTCCACCGCGCCCAGGTATCCTGCGTTGAAGTTCCCGATCTTGCCCTGCAGCTTCGCGCCCGCTACCGGGTTCACGATCGAGCGCGTGTAGACAAGCTGCTGCGGGAGACGGAAGATCTCGGTCCCTTCGAGGAAGAACGGGCGCTTCTCACGAAGGAAGATGGCGAAACGCTCATTGACTCTGATCTGTCCGGCGTCGGCTTCAACCTGGGAGAAGTCCGGGTTGTAGGTCCCGTCCAGCGTCAGGTTCGACGTGACTCCGTACGTCAGGTTGAGCCCGAAGTCACCGTCGACTCCATCCCGTTGGAACGCGCCCAGGTCACTGTTGTACGCTCCCTGCTTCGTGAACGTCTGCACCGGGTTGACCTCGAAGAACAGCCCCTGGTCCAGCTCCTGGAGCCCGGTCAGCCTGCCGAACTGCTCCATCTTGTTGGCCACGTTGGCCGTCACGGGAGCCCACGACTCGGAATAGCCGTTCCGCGCGATCCTGCGCTCGATCTGCAGTCCCCAATCCTGCACCGCCTCCTCGCGGAAGCGAATGCTCTTGAAGGGCAGCTTCACCTCCACCGAGTAGCCGCCGTCGAAGAGGTAGCCACCCGAGTCCCACACGAAGTCCGGATTCCAGTCGATGGGGGGACCGTACCGATCCCTCCCGCCCCTGCTCCCAACCACCCATAGGCCGTCCTGCTGGACCCCGTGCGGGTTGACCATGATGACGTAGCCGCGGCGGTTGTCGTTGAACGTGTCCAGGATGAAGCGCACGTAGTCGTCGGACATGGCGAACGAGTCACGGTCGCCGAGCGTCGCGCGCACGCCGCCCTCCACATCGTCGTACGCCGTCACGGCAAGGTAGATGGCCTCGTCGGTGACCAGCACCCGCGCTTCGGTGCGCTGGGTCGCGGGCACTCCCTCGACCGGGTCGAACTGGGTGAAGCCGGTGAGCACCGGCGCGTTCAGCCAGACGGCCTCGTCAATCCGGCCATCGACCGTGACGTCGGCCTCCTCCACCCAGGGGTTCGGCACTTCGAGCTGCCCGGCGCTGCCGTCGTAGACGACCACCGGCGGCGCGCCGCCCCCGGGTGGGGCCGCGCCCTGTTCCCTCTGGATGCCCGCTTCCTGCCCGAACCCTGCCGTAGCGGCGCTCATCGCCGCCAGAAGTACTATCATCTATTGCGTCCCTCTCGCTCGGCTCACGAGCGCTGCTGTCGTTTTGTCACCAGACCCATTAAGACACCCCGGGTGCCGGCTTCGTTGAAAGATGGACCCCTACACCGATCGAGAAAAGCGGGACCTCCTGAAACGGGTGGCCGACGGTGAGCCCGGTCCGCGGTGTCCAAGGTGCCAGGCTCCGTGCGCGGTCATCCGCACCGGACCCCGGGACGACGTCTCGTATGTGCGCGACCGGGTCGTGATGCGGTGCTCCGGGTGCACGCGGGGGTTCGGTGTGGAAGCGGGGGACGTACAAGCCCGGTAGCCAGGCCGGTGTCCGCGGACTATCGTTCCGGTCTCCCCCATTCAAGCCGAACGGACCGGAATGCCGATTCACCACAGCCGCGACTCCCGCACCCCGGCTTTCTTCACGCCGGTGCTTTGCGCACTGGTGCTGCTGATGCTGCAGCCCGTTCCCCTGGCGGGCGGACAGGCGCAGTCGCAACCCGGACCGGCACCCGGCCCCGTGGTCCTTGCGCTGTCCGCGAGTACCCGCGCCCTCGCTCTCGGAGGCGCCTTCTGGACCGCCGGCGACGGCGGCCACGCGATCTTCCATCACCCGGCATTGATTTCGGGTGCGGGCTTCTCCGCTTCTCGCCAGCGCTTCGGCGGCGCCACGAACATCGCGGTGAGCGGCAGCGGCGGCTGGATGGGCGGAACGGCCGCCGCGGGAGTTTCCTTCCTGGAGTATGGGACATCGGTCGATTCGCCGCTGGACCTTCCCCGCGAGGCGGCCGCGCTGATCGGGGGCGGGGACCTGGCCGCAGCCGAGTACGCCGCGACGGCGGGGTTCGCGGCCGGGCTGCTCGGCGGGGAGGTGGGCGCAGCCGTGAAGCTGATCGGCCAGCGTCTGGGGGGACTCCGCGGCAGCACGTTTGCGGTCGATCTGGGGGTGGGGAGGGAGATCGGCCCCGTGTCCGCGGCTCTGACCCTGCAGAACCTGGGCCCCGGACTGACCGTGGGCCGCCATGAGGTGCCCCTGGCGCGACGCATGATCGCGGGATTCGGGACGCGGCGGGCGCCGGTTGGACCGCTCGACATCGGCGGCGCATTCCAGGTGGTGCGCGAAGGGAACGGCGATGTCGTACCGGGGGGAGGGGTGGAGATCGCGTGGTGGCCGGTCCAGCGCAGGGTCTTCATCGTCCGGATCGGGGCGGTCCGGGTGGTGGAGGGGGAAAGCTCGCCGCTCTCGTTCGGGGCCGGATTCGAAGGAGATCGCATCCGCATCGACTTCGGCTACCGCGACTTCCAGCACACCGACCTTCGCGTGGGGTCGCACCGGATCGGAATCGCGATTCGTTAGCCGGGCTACCAGGCGTCCGGAATCCCCCGGCTGGTGAGGACAACAATGTCCGGCTCCGCCGCGAGCGCCGCCAAACGGTCCGCGGCCTCCGCCGATCCCAACGAATCGCGGAAGATGCCCCGTATCTGTCCGGTTCGCCGGTTGCGCACGATTGTCACCGGCCTGTCCGTGTCCTCGTTCAACGTGGCCGTTCCCCCGGGTCCGGACAGCGTGATGCTGGCAAGATTCCCCGCCCAACCGGACTGTACCGGAAGAATGAAGACAAAGCCGGAACTGCCATCGCCATCGGCGACCTTCGGCATGTCGAATCGCAAGGAAAACAGGGTCTCACCGCTGACGGACCGTCCCGAGACCTCGTACGCGCCCTCCGACTCGGGGAGAGCGGGCTCCGCGTCGATGACGAACGCGGGCTCCAGGTAGGGTTGACCGCCAGCGTCCACTCCGCCCCAGAGCAGGAGCGACGTGACCGGGGAAGCGACGGTTACCGCAACCAGGCTGATGAGGACTCGTCCCACGTGTCACTCCCGTGGCACCCTCGCGCCCCGGAACCCGGGGTGCAGCCTGGCCAGCCCCACATCGTCCACCACCACCGTCCCGGCATCGGTTCCATCGAAAACCAGCGCGACCGACCGCAACGTCCCGGGATCGAAGGCGGGATTCTCCGCCGCAAAGTCCGACAGCGGGATGGAAAAGTGCTGCAGGATCAGCTCCCACGGATTCGCGAAGCGGCCGTCCTCGATGTCGCGCCTGCGCAGCACCCGAATCGTGAGGGGTCGCCGCAGGACCCCGTAGTGGGTCAGGCCCACCCGCGCGGTGTCGCCGTCCGCGTCGACGGCCTGGACGGTCAGCTCCAGCGGCGGCTTTTCCTCGTCCGTGGAGGCGCGGTCCTCGCGGCGGTCTTCGCGGCGGTCCTGGTCGGCATTGCCGTCCTTCTCGGCGTCGGGGTGCGTCCGGGGGCCCGGTTCGTCGTCAAGTCCCCCTACATGCATCTCCAGGCTCGTTTCGGGGCCGGTGGACCATTCCTCCGCCAGCCCGTCGGGCAGGGTGAAGGTGAAGATGGCGGGCGGCGCAGGGTCGTCGGAGCTCCGGTAGCCGTTGTTCCACCCCAGCCAGAGCGCCTGATTCAGCTGTGACGAGGAGGTGTTGGTGCGGTTGCTGGAGCGGAGGTCGAGCTGTCCCTCGCGCCAGGTGCTGAAGTCGGCGCCGTGGAGGGTAACGCCGTCAGCGGACCCCGTGGTGACGTCGATGTCCTCTTCGAAGTCGGCAAGCGGGCGGAAGGAGGCGTCCATGAACCGCGTGATGTACATGGTCTTCGGCAGCCAGGCGCCGGCCACGCGGTGGTCGCGGAAGAGGGGGCGGTAGCGGTCGTCCCCCTTCAGGGTGATGTCCAGGAAGGACGAGACGAACACGCGGCCGAACTCGCGCTGGTCCTCCGGCGGCAACAGTCCGTCCAGCTCCAGGATGCGGGGACTGCGCGGGCCGTTGTCGTGCGCACCCCACACGGTGTTCCACTGGCCGTGGTTGGCGCGGTAGACGTACACGGCCGATTTGAACATGCCGCTGCCCGCGCCACCCCCCGTATCGGCGTCTTCCCCCGCGCGCTCGGAGAACCGCACCCGGTTGAAGATGCGCAGACCGTGGAAGCTGGTGACGTCCCCGTCGTGCGAGCCGTGGAAGACGAGGTAGTTGAAGTCGTTCAGCGGGGCGCGCTGGTCGGCGGGCAGGTACTGGCCGTCCACGGGGGCGATCGAGATCACGGCCTTGATGTCGAAGCCGAAGTCGAATTCCAGGGAGGCGTCGTCCGGGTAGCGGGTCAGGCGGTTGAAGGCGCCCGCCAGAGCAACCGCCTCGCCGCCGCGGGAGTGTCCGATGAGCCCGACGTTGCCCATGTCGACCCGGCCGCCGAAGGGCCCGTCCGGGTCGTCGTTGAAGCGCTGCCACGCCTGCAGGTGCTTGAGGAGGAGCCAGCCGCGCCCGTCGTTCTCCCCGCGGATGCCGCCGTTGATGAAGTTCATGTCCACCGACGCCAGGATGTATCCCCGGCTGGCGAGGAGCTCGCCGAGCCAGTCGTATCCGGGGTCCGAGAAGTCGCGCATGTTGTGATTGCCGTGCACGACCAGGACGAGGGGATGGGGACCGGGGTCGTCGGGGTACCAGACGCGCGCGTTGATCGGGAAGCTGTCGGGCGAGAACCCCCAGTACTCGTTCCGGGACTTCGCCGAGTTGCCCAGGCTGACCAGCTTCGAGGCGTCGACCGGCTGCGTCACGATCGACACCGAGTCGCGGTACTCGGCGCGGTTCCTGTCCGTGCCGCTGCCGTAGTAGAGGGTGAGGACGTCGTGGGGGCCGGGAAGGGCCGGGTTGGGGTGGTCGAGGTGGTGTCCGGACAGGACCGTGGCCGCGTCCGAGGGGGTGAGTTCGAGGGAGCCCGCGCAGGCGGAGGTGGCCGCGGCGAGGGCGCCGGCCAGCGTCGCGAGTGTGGCGGGAAGGATTCTCATGTGGACATGATAGGGTGATGGCGGGGGCTGGACCATTCACGGAAACGCACGGGAGGGAGCAAGTCGCATGGCTGAGCCGAGACTCTGGACCGGTACCAGCGGGTTCTCCTACAAGGAGTGGAAGGGGAGCTTCTACCCCGAAAAGCTGCCGGCGAACCGGATGCTGGAGTACTACTCGCGGCAACTGAGCAGCGTCGAGATCAACAACACCTTCTACCGCCTGCCGCGGGCCGAGATGCTGGAGAAGTGGGCGTCGACGGTGCCCGACGACTTCGCGTTCGTGCTGAAGGCGAGCCGCAGGATCACCCACATGAAGCGGCTGAAGGACGCAGGCGATCCGCTGGACTACCTCGTGACGACCGCCGTGGGTGCCCTGGGCGCGCGGCTCGGCCCGATCCTCTTCCAGCTGCCGCCCTACCTGCGCAAGGACGTGGAGCGTCTGCGCGATTTCCTGGCCATCGTCCCGGACACCGTTCGCGCCGCCTTCGAGTTTCGCCACGAGAGCTGGTTCGGCGACGATGTGTACCAGGCGCTGGCCGACCGCGGGGCCGCGCTGGTCACGGCCGACACGGGCGAGGGCGAGGCCCCCGTGGTGGAGACGGCGGGATTCGGGTATGCGCGGCTGAGGCGGCCCGGGTACGGGGAGGCGGAGTTGCGTGACTGGGCAGCCGCGCTGAGGCGGTCGGCGTGGAGCGATGTCTTCGTCTTCTTCAAGCACGAGGACGAGGGGGCCGGACCGCGCATGGCGGCGGGGTTTCGGGGGGTGTGGGGGTAGCGTCGCCTGAAGGTCTGTACGTCACACCACCAGCGGCACCCGCCCCAGGTTCGCCTCGATCGCCTCGACGACGCCGCGCGAGATCTCCAGGGTCACTTTCTCACCACCCCAAGCCTCCATGAACCTCTCAACCGTCTCACGGCCGGCCATCACCACCGGCCTACGCGGCAACCGGGCTTTCGCGGCCAGTCGGGCAAGCAACTCCTCCGACACATCGCCGAACCGGTGTACCTCGTCCACCCAGCGGAGCGCCATTCGGTCGTCGTCGAGGTACGGCAGGGTGGACACGAGGTCGTAGGCGGGCGCGAGCGCGGGAGCGCACCGGTCCGGGTAGATCAGCGCCCAGTTCTTCAGGTGTGCGTCGCCGTTGCCGATCAGCACACAGAACACCAGGCGCCGGATGAACTCGGCCACCGCGTCGTCCCCGACTTCCCGCCCGATCACTTCGACGATGTCCCGATAACCGGCCTTGACGTACTTCTGCTCCGGGTGCGCGCCGAGAACCTGCGCGAAGTCCTCGACATGGACTCGTGTGCCATCGGCCAACCTGTCGAAACGCCGAATCGCGAGGGCGTGGCCCCGGCCCAGGCCCATCCCGCGCGGGAGGCTCTCGATCGAATCCACCGGAACGAGGCGCGTCTCGGGCACGTCGATCCCGACCCGTCCGGCAAGGGTCATCATCGAGTGCTCCTGCTCGGGCAGCCCGGGGAAGGCCGACGACGGGAACTTGACGATCCAGGATCCACCGACACCCCCCGCCGGGATCGTCAGTCGATCGCTGGCCGACATCGCCGCGGACAACTTCGGCTGGACACCGGGAAGCGAGAAGCGGAGTGCCGGGAGTGGGGCGGGCATCGGCTCGAAAGCTGCGTCCGGGGTGGCCCGATCCCGAGGACTGTGCCGGCCCTGGCGGGCGCTGGCGCTGGTGACCGGATCCCGATCGCTTCCGACGGGGACGACCGCAACGGCTCCCGGGAGATCCTGGCCGAGGGTGGCCAGCAACGGGAACTCGCGTCGAGGATCGATTCCGGCGGCCCGCGCAAGGTAGTCTCGAAGCGGACCCTCCGGCAGGAGATTCGCGAAGAATGGCGGTGCCCATGTGCGCGTCGGAGGAATGTCGGTGATCAGGTGGCCGAACGGGTCCTTGAAGGAGAGGCTCAGGGTGGCCCGCGCCGGATCGTCCGCGTAGGCGGGGTCGAAGGCAAAGACGATCCTGTCGCGTCCAAGCCTGGTGAGCGTCCCGATCGACCGACCGTGAAGACGGACATCGAGGACGTCGAAGTCAGCCATCCGGTGAATCCTCGCTGGCCGGGCCCGTGTCGGTCACAGCGAGGCGGAGCGCCTGGACGGCGGGGACGGACCTTCGCGAAACGAGCATGAGTTCCAGGCCCGTGCCCCGGGCCAGTTCGACAAGGCTCGACAGCCTCAGCTCGGCCCGGCCGTGTTCGAACCGTGAGATCTGGGCCTGGGTGAGGCCGAGGCGTTCGGCGAGTTGGCGCTGGCTGAGGCCCCGGGCCCTGCGGGCCGCGCGGAGGGTGAGGGCGATGTCGAGGACGGTTGGGTGCATGAGATTGGTAGGGTGCTTATGGACGTGATATGGACAGTATGATATGATATGTTATTATATATCTCACGTCATAAAGAGCGTCAAGGAGACGGCTTTGTCTGGGGCCAACGGAGAAGTGCCGTCACGGCAACGTTGTCCGCCATTTCGGGGGCAAAGTGGCCAACAACGGGACGTTTCACCTGAAACGTTCGAAGCCCTATGGAAACCCTCGAACCATCCGGCAACGGTACGTTCTCGAAGAGCTTTCTGCCCGTATGGCGGTCATAGGCCTCCACCGCCACGTCAAGTTCCTTGAAGGGATACCAGGGCCTTGACTCGTCCAGCTTGCCCACCGTGAACACCAGATAGTCGCCGTCCACGATGTCCAGGCTCGTCACGAGGTCGAAGCTCTCGATCAGCCGCTTCATCGGGTTGCCGGTCTGGGCGGCCGGTCCCTCTGCGCTGGTGAACGCGAAAGCCCCCGGCCCGATCTCCGGCACTCTGCGGAATCCCGGCGGCGGCACCCCGATGGTTCCCACCGAATCGCCGGCACCGTTGAGGATTGTCGCGGATACGGTCTCGCATGGGATTGATGGTAGTCAAGAGCACTCGATCCCGCGATCGGTGGCCGCCGCCATCTTGACACACCGCGAACCCCGGACCGAACATCTACCTTTGGTGTACCCCAACGCGGCGCAGGACAACCCGGCAGGCAGGCAGGAGCCCCCATGATCATCCGCATCAGGAATAACAGCGACATCCCCTCCTCGGAGATCACACCCGAGTCGGCGTACATCAACCGCCGCAAGTTCCTGGGAGCGTCCGCCGGCATCGGCGCGGCCGCCTTCCTGGCGCGCGGCGCGGCCGCGGCACCCTCCGGCGCGCCTGCGCACGCCGCCCACCTGGCCGCCCGGCAGGACGAGGAGCCCAACACCTTCGAGGAGATCACCAGCTACAACAACTTCTACGAGTTCGGTCTCGACAAGAAGGATCCGTCGAAGTACGCGCCGAGCAGGCTCGTCACCGAACCGTGGACCGTCAAGGTCGACGGGCTCTGCAACAACCCGGCCGACTACCAGCTCGAGGACTTCATCAAGCCGTCGACGATCGAGGACCGCACCTACCGGCTGCGCTGCGTGGAAGCCTGGTCGATGGTCGTCCCCTGGCGGGGCTTCCCGCTGGCGGACGTGATCAGGCGTGCCGAACCCACCGCCGCCGCAAAGTACGTCTCCTTCGCGACGCTGTGGGACCCGGAGCAGATGCCCGAGCGTCGCTGGCGGCCGGTAATCGACTGGCCCTACCGCGAAGGGCTGCGCCTGGACGAGGCGCTCCATCCCCTTTCGCTCCTCGTCACGGGCCTGTACGGCAAGGACCTCCCCGCCCAGAACGGGGCGCCGCTCAGGCTGATAGTGCCGTGGAAGTACGGCTTCAAGAGCATCAAGTCGATCGTGGGCATCACGTTCACCGAAGACGAGCCACCCACGACCTGGGCGACCCAGAGCCCCCGCGAGTACGGCTTCTATTCGAACGTCAATCCCGACGTGAGCCACCCGCGCTGGAGCCAGGCGACCGAAAAGCGGATCGACAGCAGCAAGCTCTTCGGGTACCGCCGTATCGACACGCAGTTCCTGAACGGATACGCGGACGAGGTGGCGCACATGTACGAGGGGATGGACCTCCAGAAGCACTTCTGACGGTGGAGCCGACGAAGGCGGCGGCAACGGTCGGATCCACGGGGGCGGCCCGTCGGCCACAAGCGGCTGGTCAGCCACGAGCGGCCCATCGGTCGGGAGCGGCCCGGTCGGCCAACCCGAAGCGCCAGATCCTCCTCATCAAGACCGCGGTCTGGATCATAGGGCTGACGCCGCCCATCTGGCTCACCGCAGGCCTCTTCCGCCGCACCCTCGGTATCAACCCCGTCGAGACCATCATCCTCGTCGAGGGGCGCTGGACCCTTGTTTTCCTCATCGCGACGATGGCCGTCACGCCCATCCGCCGCCTCTCGAAGTGGAACCGCGTCGTCCAGCTCCGGCGCCTTCTGGGCCTCTTCGCCTTCTTCCACGCCTGCGTGCATTTCCTGTCGTACTTCGGGATCGATCAGCTTTTCCAGCTGCAGTACATCCTCGAGGACGTCCTGGAGCGCCGCTACATCACGGCCGGGTTCTCGGCGCTGGTCCTGATGATCCCCCTTGCGGTAACATCGACGAAGGGCTGGATCCGGCGTCTGGGGAAGCGCTGGCAGAAGCTTCACCGGCTTTCCTACGTTGCGGCATCCCTGGGGGTGCTTCACTTCTATTGGAAGGTCAAGGCGGACACCTTCTGGCCCCTCGTGGCAGCCGTTACCCTGGCCGGACTCTTCGCCGTCAGGTACGCCTACCGGAAGCGGGGGCCGAAGAGGACCGCCCGGGCCCGCGAGGCAGCGCCGCCGAAGCGGACCGCCCGGGCCTGACTTGCGCGAGCGGCGAACCCGGGGGACCGTTCAGGGGTACGTACGTTCGTTACCGCAGCGGAGGAAGGCGAGGTTGGCAGGTTCACGGTGGGTTCGCGCCGGGTGGTTGGCGGCGCTGGGCGGGGTCCTCGGACTCGTTGCGGTGACCGGTCCGCACGGACACGGCGACGAGATCGAGGCCGGCACCGGCCACACGGCCGCCTCCGCGCCGGCACCGGCGGTTGCGCTCGAATCCGCATCCGCACCGGCCACTCCCGTCCCGCTCCGGCCCGCCGCATTGAAGCTCCAGCGCCCACCCTCCGAGTGGCACGAGTTCTACTTCACCCGGGCGGCCTACTCGTCCGGCCGGGGGGGCTGGGGCCGGCGTGGCAATTCGTGGGCGATCGACTATCCCAAGGCCGACCGGCAGTTCCTTACGGTCCTGAAGCGGCTCACCAACCTGGACGCCTACAGCGACGAAAACGCGGTCCTGCTGACCGACCCTTCCATTCGCCGCTACCCCTTCCTCTACGCCCTTGAAGTCGGCTACATGAGCATGTCGCCTGACGAAATCCTGGGGCTTCGCGAATACCTGATGGCGGGCGGCTTCCTGGTGATCGACGACTTCTGGGGATCGCGGGAGTGGGCGCAGTTCGAGTACCAGATGGGCCTGGTCTTCCCGAACCGTCCCATCATCGAGCTGGACCTCGACCACCCCGTCTTCAGCACCTTCTACGACATCGACGAGATCCTTCAGGTGCCCGCCTACGGGCGGTGGGGCGGCCGGACCAGCGAGCGCGACGGGTTCGTGCCGCATGTCAGGGGAATCGAGGACGACGACGGGCGGCTCATGGTCCTCATCAACTGGAACACGGACCTGGGTGACGCCTGGGAGTGGGCCGAGCAACCCGACTACCCGTTGCACTTCTCGACATTCGCGTTCCAGATGGGCGTGAACATGATCATCTACGGCATGAGCCACTGAGGGCCCCATGAGCGGCGTCTTCGAGTTCCTCTTCAAGTACCGTCCCGTCCTCTACCAGGAGGGCGACTTCACGTTTCTTTCGCCCTGGCCGCTGGGAACGATGGCGATCATCGCCGCGGTGCTCGCGGTGCCCGCGGTGCTCACCTACGCCCGCGCCCGCGGCAAGAGCCGGGCAGCCGACCGCTGGGTGCTGGCAACTCTCCGGGGCGCGGCGTTCATCCTGCTGTTCTTCATCGTCATGCAACCGGGGCTGGTGCTGACGTCGGTCGTGCCGCAGCGGAACTTCCTGGCCGTGCTCGTCGACGACTCCCGCAGCATGACCATCGACGACCGGGACGGATCCTCCCGCGCGGAGAAGGCCGCGGGGCTCCTCGATCCGGAGGGCGACCTGGTCGATGCGCTCAACGAGGACTTCGCCGTCCGCTACTTCCGCTTCTCGTCCGCGCCGGCAAGGATCGACGGCGTGGACGCGCTGACGTTCGACGGCAGCAACACGCGGATCGGCAGTGCGCTGGACTACGCCCGCAACGAGCTGCAGGGCGTGCCGCTCTCGGGCGTGGTGGTCGTCTCCGACGGCGGGGACAACACCGACGAAGCCCTCAGCGAGGCGCTGCTCCCGCTCCGCGCCGCGTCGGTGCCCGTCTTCACGGTCGGATTGGGGGACGAAGAGATGGAAGCCGACGTGCAGGCCAGCCGCGCGGAGGTGCCGGAGCAGGCGCTGGCAGGCACCTCGATGGTGGTCACCGTGATCGTGGACGCCCGCGGGTTCGCGGGGCGCACGGTTCCTATCGTGGTCGAGGACATGGGCCGGATCGTCGCCACCGAGGAAGTGACCCTACCGGACGACGGGCAGCCACTCGTCGCACCGATCGCGATCACGCTGGACACCGAGGGCGCCCGCGAGCTGACCTTCAGGATCCCGGGGCAGCCGGGCGAACGCGTCCTGGAGAACAACGAACTGCACGCGGTGGTGCAGGTCCGGAACCGTACCGAGAAGATCCTCTACTTCGAGGGCGAGCCCCGCCACGAGGTCGCCTTCATGCTCCGCGCCGTGCGCCACGACGAGAACCTGCAGGTCGTGCTTCTCCAGCGCACCGCCGAGAACAAGTTCTTCCGTCGCAACCTGGATGACCCGCTCGAACTCGTGCAGGGCTTCCCCACGACCCGCGAAGAGCTCTACCGCTACCGCGCGCTCGTGCTGGGGTCGGTCGAGGCCAGCTTCTTCACCCACGACCAGCTCGACATGATCGCGGACTTCGTGAGCGCCCGCGGCGGCACGCTGCTCATGCTGGGAGGCCGCCGCGCCCTTTCCGAGGGGGGCTACCAGGGGACCCCGCTCGAAGACGTCCTCCCGGTCGTGCTGAACGAACCCGGGTCGTCCACGCCGACCGAACGGCTGGCCTTCGTCAAGGTCGCGCCCACCCCCGCCGGAGCGAACCACCCGGCCACAAGGATCGAAGGCACGGTCGAGCAGTCCGCCGCGAGGTGGGACTCGCTGCCGCCGGTGACCACGACCAACGTCGTGACGGGGCTGAAGCCGGGGGCGACCGAACTGCTCGAGGGCACGGTGGTCGACGGGGGCGACGGGGTGGAACCGGACCGCGTGGTGATGGCGTTCCAGGGGTACGGCAAGGGTCGCTCGATGGTGCTCGCGGTGCAGGACACCTGGCTGTGGCAGATGGACCACACGGTCCCGATCGAGGACCAGAGCCACGAGACCTTCTGGAAGCAGCTGCTGCGCTGGCTGGTGTCCGAGACGCCGGACCCGGTCGAGGCCCAGCCCGAGCGCGAGTCGGTGGAGGTCGGCGAGCCGGTTACCCTCGAGGCCACCGTGCTGGACGAGGGCTTCGTGGAGGTGAACGGCGCACTCGTGACTGCCCGCGTGACAACCCCCACCGGCGAGGCGCGCGACCTGCCGATGGAGTGGTCGGTCACCGAAGACGGCAAGTACGCCGTTTCGTTCACGCCCGATATGGAAGGGCTCTTCGAGGTGTCGGTGGACGCTGGCCGGGACACGGTCGCTCTCGGTTCGGCCGACACGAGCGTGCGCGTGGCCCCCGGCGGCGAGGAGTACCGCAATCCTCACCAGCGCCGAAGCCTCATGGAGCGCATCGCCGATGAGACCGGCGGCCGCTACTACACCGCGGAAACCGCAAACCGGCTGCCCGAGGACCTGCAGTTCAGCGGCGGCGGCGTCACCGTCACCGAGGAGCGCGACCTGTGGGACATGCCGGTCCTCTTCCTGCTGCTCGCAGGGTTGCTGGGGGCGGAGTGGGGATACAGGCGGAAGCGGGGGTTGGCGTGAAGAGCGGCGCGGGCCTCCCGGCCGCCACGGCGGCGCTCCTGGCCACCGCCCTGCTTCCGGCGGCGCTCATCGCGCAGAACACCCATGTGCTCCTGATCTCGGGGCTGGGCGGCGAAGCTCGCTACTCGGAAGCGTTTCACGGCTGGCTGAGCCGCTTCGCCGACGCGGCGACGGAGAAGCACGGCGTCCCCCCGGAGAGGATCACCTATCTGGGCGAGAACACCGACCTCGACCCCACGCGCATCCGCGCGCGGTCGACCGCCGACAACATCCGGGCCGCGTTTGCGGAGATCGCCGCCTCCATGGCCCCCGCGGACGAGTTCGTCGTCCTCCTCGCGGGCCACGGGACGTTCAGAGACGAGACGGCGCGCTTCAACATCCCGGGACCGGACCTGACCCCCGACGAATGGAACGGCCTGCTGGCGGGTCTCGGGGACCGCCGCGTCACCTTCGTCAACACGGCGAGCGCCTCGGGGCCATTCGTCGGGGCGCTGTCCGCGCCGAACCGGACCATCATCACCGCGACCCGGACCGGGAGGGAGCGCAACATGACCCGCTTCGGGCTCCATTTCGTGGACGCGTTCGCGGACGACGGCGCCGACGCGGACAAGGATTCCCGCATCTCGATGCTGGAGGCGTTCGGCTACGCGCTGCGAGAGGTCCAGCGCGAGTACGAGGGCGACAACCAGCTCCTGACCGAGCACGCTGTACTGGACGACAACGGCGACAGCGAGGGCAGCCGGGAGATGGACGACCTGGAGGGAGACGGCGCGCTGGCCCGCACGGTTTTCCTGGCGTCGATGGGAGGAGCCGCGGGCGACGACGCCGTGACCCCGGCGCTGCGCGCGCTCTACCAGGAAAAGGCCGCCATCGAGGCGCGGATCGCCGAGTTGCGGAGCGTGAAGGCGCAGCTGCCGCTGGAGCGGTACGAGGACGAGCTGGAAGCGCTTCTGGTGGAGCTCGCGCTCAAGAATCGTGAGATTCGGGCGGGCGGGGGGAGTGGGTAGGGCTCCCGGCATGCGTGCGGCTCCAACCCTTCTGCTCGGCCTCGCCAGCGGCGCGATTCTGGTGGTGGCATCGCCGCCGGATGTCCTGGCTGCCGCCGCGCCGCACGCCCCACAAGCCGCGGCCGTGGGCCAGGAAGCCGCCGGGTTTGCCGCGCTGCGGGCAGGGCGCTACGACGAGGCCGTGCGGGAGTTGCGCCCGGCAGCCCTCGATGGGGGCGCCGCCGCGGTATCCGGGTGGGTCACGGCGCTGCGGGAGACCGGCGACTACGAGAGCGCCGTCGAGGCAGCCGAACGGGGGGTGCAGCGCGGCGTGACCGGAGCGCGCGCGCTCCTCGGGGCCGCGCTGATGGACGTTGGCCGTGTGCGCGAGGCGCGCACCGCGCTGGAGGCGGGGGCCGGGGAGCGGGGGGTGGCGGGAGCGCTGGCACGGGTCGAACTGGGGATCCTGGAGTACCGCTACGGCGACCGTGACGTCGCCCGCGCCCTCTTCGACGGATTCATCGACTACTACAACAGCGCACGGAGCCTCTCGGCGGCGGAGCTCACGGCGGTGGGGCGCGCGCTCGTCCACCTGTCCCGCTGGAACTACGAGTACGCCCACGACGCGCTGACCGCCCTGGTCGAAGCGGTCGCGGCCGGGCCCCTGGACCACACGGCCCGGCTCGCCATCGCCCAGCTCTTCCTGGAACGCTACGACGCCAACGAGGCGGCGGCCGCCTTCCAGGAAGTCCTCGCGGAAAACCCGTCCCACCCGGCGGCGCTTCTCGGCCTGGCCCGCGTGGCGCGCCTTGAAGGCGGCGGCGATCCGGTGGCGGCGCTGGAAGGGGCGCTGGCCACCAACCCGAAGCTGGCGGGTGCCCGCACCCTCATGTCCCGCCTGCGCCTCATGGACGGGAACCGGGGCGAGGCGCTGGAGGAAGTGGACCGCGTCCTGGAGGTCAACGGAAGCGACCTGGACGCGCTGGGGACAAGGGCCGCGATCCTGCACCTGGCAGGGGACGATTCCGGATTCGGCGCAGTCATGCGGCGGATCCGCTCGCTCACCGGGTCGCCCACCGCGCCCTACCTGGTCCTCGCCGAGCTCGCCGCCGACCATCGCAAGTACCGAGACGCGCTCGCTTTTGCGCGCGCCGCCACCGAGGCCGACGCCGACAGCTGGACCGGGTGGGGCCTCATGGGGTTGAACCAGGTCCGCCTGGGACGGGTCGAGGAGGGCCGGATCAACCTGGAGCGGGCGTTCGCCGGAGATCCCTTCAACCTCTGGTTCAAGAACACCCTGGACCTGTTGGACACCTTCACCGAGTATCGCGTGGTCGAGACGCCGCACTTCCGGCTGGTGCTGCACACTTCGGAGGCCGACCTCCTGGCGCCATACATGGAGCCCATCGCCGAACGCGCGTACGAGGAGATGTCACGGCGGTACGGCTACACTCCCGCCGAACCGATCCGGGTCGAGGTCTACCCGCGCCACGCCGACTTCTCGGTACGCACGGTCGGCCTGGTGGGGATCGGCGCGCTGGGGGTGAGCTTCGGGCCCGCGCTCGCCATGGACTCGCCGGCCGCGCGGGGCCGGGGCGACTTCAACTGGGCCTCCACCCTGTGGCACGAGATCGCCCACTCATTCCACATCGGCGTGTCCGACAGCGAGGTGCCGAGATGGTTCTCGGAAGGGTTGGCCGTGCACGAGCAGCGCAAGGCGGCCGCCGGTTGGGGGCATCAGGCCGGCGTTGGCTTCATCCGGTCGCTGGCGTCGGGGGAGATGCGGCCCGTGAGCGAGCTGGACAGGGGGTTTTCGAGCCCGCGCCACCCCGGAGAAGTGGTCGAGAGCTACTACCAGGCCTCGCTCGTCTTCGAACTCATCGAGGAGCGGCACGGCTTTGGGGCCATCGTGGAGATGCTGCTGGCGTACCGTGACGGAGCCACCAACGCCGACGCGTTCGAGACCGCGCTGGGGGTCCGCCTGGAGGACTTCGACGACGACTTCGAGGACTTCCTGAAGGACCGCTTCGCGGCCGCGCTGGCCTCGGTGGGAGGGGAGCAGCCCGACGGGATGGTCGGTCCGATGGGCCTCGTGGCCGTACCCGACATCGCCACCCTCGAGGCCGCGGTCGTGCGCAATCCCCGCCGCTTCGCGCCCCGCATGGCCCTCGGGCAGGCCCTGTTCCGGGAAGATCGCCGCGCGGAGGCGGCGGAACACTTCGAGGCCGCGCTCGAGATGTTCCCCCAGTACGGCGGTCCCGACGGCGCGCACTGGTTCCTGGGCCGGATCAGGGAGGCGGAGGGCGACGCGGCGGCGGCGATCGCGCACTACCGGGCCCTCCTCGGCCTCAACGAGAGCCACTACGACGCGCGCACGGCGCTGGCCGGGCTCCTGAGCGGCGGAGGGGACCCGGCGGGGGCGGCCGAGGCGTTGCGACACGTCGCCTACATCCACCCCTACGAGATCGAGGACCACGAGCGCCTGGCCACCTGGATGGAAGCGGCAGGCGACCTTGACGGCGCCGTCGCCGAGCGGCGCGCGATCGTCGCGCTCGACCCCGTGGACAGGGCGGCTGCCCACTTCCGGCTGGCACTCGCCCTCCATCTGAACGGAGACCCGGCCGGGGCGCGAAGCGCGGTGCTCGCAGCGCTCGAGATCGCCCCCAACTACGAGGCAGCGCTCGATCTGCTGCTGGAGCTGCGCCGGGGAGGGCAGCGCCGATGACGAAGCCGTCCCTTGCCCGGCTCGCCGTGTTTGCAGGGCTCGGGATCCTCGTGGCGGGCACCGGGCTGCTCGCCGGCGGACCCGAAAAGCGGTCCGCCGACCGGACCGGGGCCCTCGCCAACGACACGCACGCATTCCGGGAATCCGCACCCGCCCCGGTTTTCGCGGCCGACCCGTCGAGTTCGGTCCAGGACTTCCCAGGAGTGCCCTACGACGGCACCTACACCTTCGTCCGCATCCGCTTCAACACCCGGGGCAACCGGGGCTTTCGCCGGGGCTTCGGTCGCGGCGGCGGCCCGGGCTGGGCGCACGACTACCCGTACGCCGACGACAATTTCATCAAGATCCTCGACGAGGTGACGCTGCTGGGCCCCAACACCGAGGGCACGAACGTCCTCGACGCGAGCGACCCCGAGCTGCACCGCTACCCGATCGCGTACGTCTCGGAGCCGGGGGAGTGGGCTCCCACCCAGGCCGAGGCCGACAACCTGGCCGCGTACCTGCGGAAGGGCGGCTTTCTGATCCTCGACGACTTCCGCAGCGACTACGAATGGAGCAACGTCGAGGCCATCTTCAATGTGCTCCTCCCGGGCCACCGCTTCCGCGTGCTCGACGTCGAGGAGCCCATCTTCAGCTCGTTCTTCGAGATCGAGACCCTTGAGCTTCCGCCGCCCACATTCCAGCAGTACGAGCCCCTGTTTCTCGGTCTCCACGAGGACGACGACCCCGAAGGCCGCCTGATGGTCATCGCCAACTTCAACAACGACATCGGCGACTACTGGGAGTACTCGGACCTGGGCTACGTCCCCATCGACCTGTCCAACGAGGCGTACAAGTTCGGCGTCAACTACGTGATTTACGCGATGAACCGGTAGGACGCTTCGCTGCGGCGCGCGGTGGTCAGCCAACGGATCGCACGTCCCGGCTGTCATACACATGGACTGCGCGTTCCGTTTGTCCGCCCAACATTCGACCGATTAGCTTTCCCGCATGCCGCCGTGGCGCGGGCCGCTCTACAGGAGCGCCTGCCCCGGCATTGCCGACCAACAGACCCCTTCAGCGCTGGCCGACCGTGACCGAAACCCTGACAGCCCCCGCCCCCGAGCCCATGGCCGACGTCGCCCTCGCCCGCCGCATCCAGGAGGGGCGCGAGAAGATCCTCGACGAGGTCCGCAAGATCATCATCGGACAGGACGAAGCCGTCGAGCAGGTTCTGCTGACCCTGTTCGTGGGCGGCAACAGCCTCCTGGTCGGGGTGCCCGGACTTGCCAAGACGCTGCTGATCCACTCGATCGCACAGGTGCTGGATCTGGACTTCTCCCGCATCCAGTTCACGCCGGACCTGATGCCGTCGGACATCACGGGCACCGATATCATCCAGCAGCGGGGAGACGGAAGCCGCGGGCTGGAATTCGCGGCCGGGCCCATCTTCGCCAACGTGGTCCTCGCCGACGAGATCAACCGCACGCCGCCGAAGACCCAGGCCGCCCTTCTGGAGGCCATGCAGGAGCATCGGGTCACCGTGCAGGCCAACACCTACGAACTCGACCCGCCCTTCTATGTCTTTGCGACACAGAACCCGATCGAACTGGAAGGCACCTACCCGCTGCCCGAGGCACAGCTGGACCGGTTCATGTTCCACATCCGAATGGAACACCTCGAAGAGGACGAGGAGATGCAGGTCGTTCAGGAGACCACTGACGAGGAGGAGCCCGAGCTGAGCCCGGTGGTCTCCAAGGCTGACCTGATCGCCTTTCAGGATCTGGTGCGCCGCGTCCCGGTCGCAGAGCCGGTCATGCGCTACGCGGTCAACCTGGTGCGCGCCAGCCGGCCGAGTCCGAACGGTGGACATGACTTCGTGAAGAAGTGGATCTCGCACGGAGCCAGCGTGCGGGCGGCCCAGTACCTGATCCTGGGGGGAAAGGCCCGCGCGCTTACCCAGGGACGACTGACGGTGAGCTTCGAGGACATCCAGGCGCTCGCCCAGCCGGTCATGCGGCACCGCATCATCACGAACTTCCACGCCGAGTCGGAGGGGCGGACGACAGACGAGCTGGTGGCCTTGCTGCTCAAGGCGGTTCCACTCCCTGCATCCGGGATGTAGGGGGCGATGACCCACACGCTCACGGAGCCCACTGGCCCACAGGCCGACGGGTAAGCGATGGCCACCACATCGCCGTCGGTGCGCGCGTCCTTCCTCGATCCCACCGTGCTGGCGAGGATCGACAACCTGGAGCTGCTCGCGCGGACGGTGGTCGACGGGTTCCTGCAGGGCATCCACCGCTCTCCCTACCTGGGCGTGAGCATGGACTTCGCCGAGCACCGCCAGTACATGCCCGGCGACGACATCCGCAGGATCGACTGGCGATTGTACGCCCGCACCGACCGGTTCTACATCAAGCAGTTCGAAGCCGAGACCAACGCCGATGTCGCGTTCCTTCTGGACACGTCGGCGTCCATGGGGTACGGCTCCGGCGAGACGAGCAAGCTGGACTACGCCCGCTACCTGACCGCCAGCCTGGCCTACTTCTCGGCCGGGCAGAAGGACCGAGTGGGGCTCTACGCCTTCGACGACGACGTCGTGGAACACGTGCGGCCGTCGGGTGCCCACCTCGACAAGGTGCTGCACGCCGTGGCGCGGGTGAAGGCGAACCGGAAGGGAAGCTGGGACAAGCCGCTGGCGCGTGTTGCCAACACCTTCCGCCGCCGGGGAATCCTGGTCGTCGCGTCCGACTTCTACGACGATCCGAACGAGATATCCGCCGCCCTCGGCTTCTTCCGCGCCCAGGGTCACGATATGGTCGCCTTCCACATCCTGGACCCCGCCGAGATCGATTTCCCGTTCTTCCAGGCGGCCAACTTCCAGGACCTCGAAACGCGTGAAATCCTCCCCGTGACCCCGGAGAAGTACGCCACCGAGTATCAGCGGCACGTGCGTGCCCACATCGATGCGCTGGGCAAGCTGTGCGGCAAGCACGGGGTCGACTACGTGCTCCTGAACAGCTCCGAGCCCCTGGACGAGGCGCTGTATGCGTACCTGGCCTTCCGCCAGAAGAGAGTGAGGAGTCCGCGTTGAGCTTCCTCACTCCTCTTTTCCTGATCGCGCTGGCCGGACTGGCGATCCCGGTGCTGATTCACCTGACCCGCCACGAGCGCGGCAAGCCGTTGCGGTTCCCTTCCCTGATGTTCCTTGAACGGATCCCGTTCCAGGAGTCGTCCAGGCGGCGCATCAGGCACTGGCTCCTTCTGGCGATCCGCCTGACCGCCCTTGCGCTGCTGGTCGCCGCTTTCGCGCGTCCCTTCGTGCGCGGAGGCCGCCTTGCGTCGGTCGGGGGACCCGGGCCCGAGGAGGTGGTCATCCTGCTCGACCGCTCCTATTCCATGGAGTTCGGCGACAACTGGAACCAGGCCGTCGCGCAGGCGCGGGCAGTTGCCGGGACGCTGAGGCCGCAGGACCGCGTGTCGCTCATCACCTTCTCCGAGACTCCGACCCTCGTCCACCGCTCGATCAACGACCCGCAGAGGGTCGCGGCCACGCTGGACACCCTCCGCACCGGCTCTCTCTCCACGCGTCTGGCACCGGCCGTGAAGCTCGCGGCGTCGACCCTCGCGGCTTCCACTCTGCCCAGGCAGCGCGTTGTCCTGATCAGCGACTTCCAGCGCACGGGGTGGCGGCCCGATCCCGACGCGACCCTCCCCGAGGCCGTGACCGTCGAGCCCGTCGTGATCGGGACCGAGAGCACCGGGAACCTGGCGCTGTCCGACCTCGAACTTCGCCGCGAGGCCGCCGGGGGGCGCGAACGGGTCACCGTGCAGGCGCGGCTTGTGAACACCGGCGTGAGCGACGCGGCCACCGATGTCACGCTGTCGGTGGACGAGACCGACATCGGCACCGTGTCGGTCTCGGCTCCGGCCGGGGGCGCGACGCCGGTCGCCTTCGATCCCTTCACGCTGACGACGACCTTCACGCGCGGCGAAGTACGCCTCGCCGACGAAGCCGGACTGCGGCAGGACAACACGCTCAACTTCGTCGCCTCACCGGGCGGCGATCTCGAGGTTCTCGTCGTCGATCCCCTGGGCACGGGCACCTCCAACCTCTACCTGCGCGGCGCGCTCGGGATCGCGGAAGGCGCGGGGTTCGCCCCCCGGGTCGTGCGGGGCGCTCCCACCGAGGAGCAGCTGGCTGCCGCGGACGTGGTCGTCCTGAACGGCGGGCCCTTCCCCGGCGGAAACCCCGGCGACCGCCTGCGCGCTTTCGTCGAGGGCGGCGGGGGCGTGCTCTTCGTCCTCGGGGAGCGCAGCCTGGTCCCGTCGGTGCACGCCGATTTCCTTCCGGCCACGGTCGGACCGGTTTCGGGCGCGGACAGCGAGCGCCGGCTCGGCTTTGTCGACTACGACCACGTGATTTTCGAGGCATTCCGCGGACCGCGGTCGGGGGATTTTTCACGGGCCGCCTTCTACCGTACCCGCACACTCGATGTAACGGACGGACAGGTGGTGGCGCGCTTCGACGACGGGTCTGCGGCACTGGTGGAAGGCAGGCGCGGCAAGGGGCGGATCCTCGTGTGGGCCACCGGGATGGACCGGTTCTGGAACAACCTGCCTCTGCAGCCCGTCTACCTGCCTTTCGTGCACCGGATCACCCGGTACCTGGGCGGTGGCGGCGAAGTTCCGCCCTGGCACGTCGCGGGCTCGACGGTAAATCTTGCTACACTGGCGGATGCGGCCGGATCGTTGGAACTTCCCGAGGGCGCAGTGGCCATGGAGCCGGGTGGCGGCTCGGTAGCGCTGGACGAAACCAATGCTCTGCTGAGGCTGGATGCCCGGGGGATCTGGGAGATCAGGCCCCCGGGGCAGCGGCCGGACCACCCCTTCGCCCTGGCCGTCAACGTTGATGTGGCAGAGTCGGACATGACGAAGCTGGATGTGGAGGAGTTCCTCGGCGCGCTCGGTGGCGAGGAAGTGACGGACGGGCCCTCGGATCAGGCGGAGGCGGCGGGCGACGTGACTGCCGAGGTGGAGGCGGCGGACTTCGAGAAGAGGCAGTCGTTCTGGCGCTACTTGCTTGCAGCGGCTTTCATGCTGATGCTCTCCGAGACGGTGCTTGCCAACCGGCTGTCGAAGGATCCGATCAAGGAGGGGTCGGCCGTGGTGGGCTGAGCAGGGCTGCCCGAGGAGGCATGGGGCGGGATCGTGACAGATTCCGTGACAGATAAGGGGGGGAATATGTCGTACGCGGATAACCTGAGGGCCACAAACAGCATTCTGGGAGTAGTGCGAGGGGTTCGGCGGCGCTGGCGCCTCAAGCTTCTGCTGCGAGGGCTCGCCCTCACGCTCGGGGGCGCGCTCCTCACCTTCCTGGTGTCGGCCTCCAGTCTGGAATTCCTGCGCTTCCAGCCGGAAGCCGTAACCGCTTTCCGCATTGTCCTCTGGCTCGTTGTCGGCTTCTTCCTCGTCCGCGCGGTCTTCTGGCCGCTGTTGCGGCCCATCTCCGATGACCGCGTCGCGCTCTACCTCGAGGAACACGAACCCTCGCTGCAATCCCGGGTTCTCACGGCTGTCGAGTCGGCAAGGCGGGGCGAGGAGCTGAAGCGCTCGGAGCTGCTGCAGGAAGTCGTGCGGCACGCGGTGCGCGAGTGCCGCACGATCGACTACGGGAAGAGAATCGAGCGGACATCCATCCGCCGCTCGACGGGGGCGCTCGGGGGACTCACCCTCGCGTCCGTCGTACTCGTCTTGCTCGGCCCCGGCTTCTTTCGGCACGGCATGTCGGCGCTGTTCTTCCCGGCGCGTGCGGCAGAAGAGGTGAACCCGTACAGCGTGTCGGTGGAGCCCGGCGACACCACGATCTCGCGAAACTCCGACCTGGTGATCACGGCTTCCCTGAACGGCTTCGACTCCGAAGACGTCGTCCTGTTCGTTCGCGAGGCGGAGACGAGCGGCTTCCTCCCCCTGCCCATGATCGAAGACGGCACTGGGGCCTTCGAGGGGTTGCTGCTCAACGTCGCGGAGGAGACCACCTACTACGTCGAGTCGAACGGAGTGCGCTCCGGGACCTTCACCCTGGGCGTCGCCGACCTGCCCGCCGTGGACAGACTCGAGATGGTCTATCACTTCCCGCGCTACACGGGCCTGACACCGCGCCGCTACGAATACGGCGGGGACGTGGCGGCTCTTGCCGGAACCCGCGTCGAGTTGACGGTGACCCCGACGCTCGCCGCGCCGGACGCCCTCCTCGTGATGGACGCCGGAGACACGATCGCGATGGAAGCCGGGCCGGATGGAAGCTTCGGCGGGTCCTTCACAGTCCGTGAAGACGGCTTCTACGGCATCAAGTTCCTCACGCGGGAAGGCTTGTGGGTAGCCGGAGCGCCCGACTATCGGATCGATGTGCTTGCGGACCAGGGGCCGTCAATCTCGTTCAGCAAGCCCGGGCGCGACATCGAGGTCAGCTCGATCGAAGAGGTGTTCATCGAAGCGCGGGCCGACGACGATCTGGGCCTCGCCGAGATCCTTTGGGTGTACAACGTCAACGGTGGTCCCTGGGACACCGTGCGCGTCCACACATCCACCGGCGCACCGATGACGGAAGTGACGGCCGGTCACACGGTCTTCATGGAGGACTACGAGCTGGAGACGGGCGACATCATTGCCTACCACGCGATTGCGCGTGACAACGCTCCCTCGCCCGGCGAGGCCCTGACGGACATCTACTTCCTGCAGGTTCGGCCATTCCGTCGCGACTTCCGCGAAGCCGAGGGCGGTGGCGGCGGGGGCGGGGGCGGGGGCGACCAGGGGATGGACCAGGACCTGTCGGCGATTCAGCGACAGATCATAGCCGCCAGCTTCAACCTGATACGGGACCGTGACAGCTATTCCCCCGATGTATGGGAGGAAAACGTCGTCAGCATCGCACTCAACCAGCAGCGTCTGCGGGAACAGGTGGAGACGCTGTCCACGCGGATCCTGAACCGGGGGATCACCTCGGCGGACGAGGCGTTCAAGCGCATCTCCGAAGCCTTGCCCATCGCCGTCGAGGAGATGAACGTGGCCACCGACTCGCTTCGTGCCCTGAGCCCAAGCGGTGCGATCGGGCCCGAGCAACGTGCGCTGAGACAGCTCCAGAAGGCCGAAGAGACGTATGAGCGCTTCGTCTCGCAGGAGAGGCAGCAGGGAGGTGGCGGAGGCGGTCGACAGCAGAGGCCCAGCGCCGAGGATCTGGCCGACCTGTTCGAGCTGGAGACCGACAAGCTCCGCAACCAGTACGAAACCGTGCAGCGGAGCCAGCAGGAGACGGCCGACCAGGCCGTTGACGAGGCGCTGGAGAAGCTCCGCGAACTGGCCCGCCGCCAGGAGCAGGAACTCGAGCGGCAGCGTAGGCGCGCATCGGCCCAGCAGGGCGGACAGAGCGGCGGCGGAAGCCAGGCCGCGAGGGATCTGGCCGAGCAGGCGGAGGAAGCCGCCCGGGAGCTGGAACGGCTTTCGCGCGAGTCGGGGGACCGGCAGCTGGAGGAGATCGCGCGGGAGCTGCAGCAGTCCGCCGACGCGATGCGCCGCTCTGCGACGAACGGGGGAAGCGCCGGGGTCGCGGAGGCCCGGTCGGCGCTGGAGCGGTTGCGCGATGCGCGCGACCGGCTGGAAGGAGTTCAGGACGACCGCCTGCAGCGTGACCTTGCCGACGCGCGCGAACGGGTGGACGAACTGTCGCGGCAGCAGGACGACGTCGAGAACCGCATGGAAGCGATGAAGCAGGCGGATCGTCCGTCCGCGGACCAGATCGGGCGAGTCCGCGACACCAAGGAGCAGATGGCCGAGGAGGTGGGCGACCTGCTCAACCAGCTGGACCAGCTCGCCAACGACGCACGCCGCGGAGGCATGGGCGGGGCCGAGGAGCTGGAGGAAGCCACCGGGACAATCCGCGAGACCCAGTTGCGGGAGCGGCTGCTCTGGTCGCGCAGCCTGGTGGGCCGAGTCGGTCAGGAGGAGTATGCGGAAGCGTTCGAGAACCAGACCGCGCAGGCGATCCAGTCACTCGCCAACCGGCTGGAAGAGGCGTCCGAAGCGGTCCAGGGGACTGTAGGCCAGGACTCCGGAACCGAAGCCCTCGAGTCCGCGCAGGATCTGGTGCGCAGTCTGGAATCGATGGAAAGGCGCATGGAGGCGGGCGCGCAACAGGACGGGCAGCAAGGTGGGCAGGGCGCCCAGCGAGGCGGACAGCCGGGCGGAAACAACCAGGTGGGGAATCCCGAGCGGGTTGGTGGAGGGGGACCGCCCTCCTTCGATCCCGAGGCGATCCGCCAGATGCGCCGAGAGATCCGCACGCGGGCTGGAGAAGCGCGGGAACTGGCCGGGCTTATCGAGCGCGCCGGGGCGGATCCGCGCGAGTTGCAGGCGATGATCGATGTCATGCGCGCGCTGGACCGCGAGGGCACCTACGCCGACCCCGAAGAGGTTCTGCGACTCCAGAGCGAGCTGGTCGAAGGGATGAAGCAGCTCGAATTCAGCCTGCGGCGCGAATTTGCCGCGGGCGAAGAGGAACAGATCCTGCTTCACCGGTCGGGGGACGTGCCCGAGGAATACCGGGCCCTGGTCGAGGAGTACTATCGGGCGCTGTCCCGGAGCGGTGGAAGCGGTCGCCGGAACGACGGCGTGAACCGCCAGTGACGGGCGCGGCCAGCGCGGCGACGCGAAGCATCGACCTGTCCGTTGAGATCGACGCTCCCTGCAATGCCGTCTGGGAGGCGATTTCCGACGGCGATCGGCTGGCGAGCTGGTTTGCCCCGTTCGCCACTGTCGAGCCGGGCGAAGGCGGCACCGTCACCGTCGCCTGGGAAGAGGGCGGCGAGTGGTCGAGCAGGATCGCGGTCTGGCAGCCGGACAGGCACCTCCGGCTGGTGGACGAGCTCCCCGAGGACGCGGACGCCACCGGCGTTGAAATGGCGCTGGACTACCGCCTCGAGGCCAGGGATGGGGCAACGGTGCTCCACCTCGTCAATTCGGGGTTGTCCGCGAGCGAGGAGTCGGATGAGTTCTACCGCATGATGACCAACGGCTGGCGCGTCTTCCTCTGGCACCTCAAGCATGCCGTGGAGCGGCACCCCGGTGTCTCCCGGACCATGATCAGCGCGCGTCCATGGGTCAGTGGGAGCCGGGAGGACGTCTGGGAGAGGCTCTTCTGCGAACAGGGGCTGGGCGAGGCTCCGGACGGGCCACCATCGGCATCCCGGGAGGTGGCGGCGGCGTGCCAAGGCATGGACTCGCCGCGGCGCACGGAAGATCCTTTTCGCTTCGTACTCGACGGCGGGAAGGTGTTGGAGGGGACGGTGGTTCTGTGTGACCGCCCCTGGTCATTCGCGGGAAGGGTGGCGTCACTGCAAGACGGCGTCCTCCATATCGAGATGGAGGGCAGCGGGGATCGCTGGAAGCTGGGGGTCTGGCTTTCGGCCTACGGAGTGGAGGGGATGCGATGCGAGGAGATCGGGAAGGCCCTGGAAACAACGGTTCAGCGACTGTTTCCCGAACATCGGTAGGAAGCCGGGCCGAGGCGATCCGGCCCGACGAGGAGCACGTCGTCAGGAAGCTGACGCGGTTGGCCATGGAAGCGGTTTCGGAGCCCTGGTCGAATACCGTTGTGGGATCGGATCCGAGATTCGTGGATGCGATGCGATGGTACGGGCAGCCCGAGGTCCCACTCCGCGTCCGGCGAGAGTACCGCGTGCTTTCCGAGTTGGGCCGGCGCCGGAAGGAGATACTTGTCCGCCCCGGCCACCGAGGGCTTCCAGGCACGCTGGCCGCGGAGATCACGGGGATCGAGAGTCTGACCCGGGTGGAAGACCGGCTCGCCAGGACACGCGGGCTGGACTGCGCCATCCGGGCTTGCCGGGCGGAAGCCAGGCGGGTGTCCACACTCGGGCTCGAAGATGCTCTGATGGACTACTTCGCCGCCGTCACGGCCTGGGAGCAGCCCCGGCTGGATGCCCTGAGGATGCGCCTCGGCCTGAACGCCGAGGGACCGTCGTCTCTCGAAGACGCAGGCAAGCTGCTGGGCGTGTCCCGCGAGCGAGTCAGACAACTGATGATGCTGCTCGAGCACCGTCTGCCGGATCGCCCGGTCTTCATGCCCCAGCTGGATGCGGCCTTGAAGGCACTCGCACAGGCCCTGCCTCTGGCTCGTGACGCGACGGTCCGGTTCCTGGCGGACAAGGAGGTCGCCCGGGGCCCGATTCACCCGGAAGGGCTTGCCACGGCCGCCAGGCTCTGCGGACGGGTTCTTGATCTCCGCACCATCACGCTGCCGGGAGGACACGTAGTCATCAGTACGGAATCGATGACGGCGGTGGTGCCGGTGGCGCGTGTGGCCTTGTCGCAGGCCATGGGCAGCGGCGCAGCGTCGATCCATGACGTGTCGGAGCAGCTGGCGGTGGAAGGGACAGCCGTGAATCCGGGGGACGTACGACGCTACCTCCGCGCGTACCCGGCGATCGAGTTCCTGACGGACGACTGGTTCTGGGCCGCGGCGGCACCTTCCAACCGGCTTCAGAGCCTCGCAGGGAGAATGCTCGCCGTGCATCAGCCGCAAACCGTGCAATGCCTGCGCCGGGGGATGCACCGGTCGTTTCGCTACCGTCAATCGGCTGGCAAGAAGGCCTGGCCCCGGTTCGTTCCTCCACCTTCGATCCTGCTCGAGTTCTTCCGCCGGCACGCGGGCTTTCGCGTCGGCGTCCGGAATCTCGTCTATTCGGCCGGGGGGATCGACCCGATGTCGGTCCTGACGCCAACAGAGAAGTTCGTGGCGGACGCGATCCAGGGGTTCGACGAAGAAATCCCGGCCCGAAAAGCACTGTTGGACATCGCCGTCAAGGCCGGTATCAACAAGAACACGGTGGCGGCCGTCGTCGCGTTCAGCAGCATCGTGGAGAGCCCGGACCGGCATTCCAGGATTCTGCGCGGAACGGGTCATGTGGCCGGCCCCTCCTCCGAGCGCACTCGGTTGCTTCCGAATCCGCGGCGTACGATCGGGTACCGGTGGCTGGACCAGGATCGTGTCGTGATCGCCTATCGGCTCCCCGGCTTCACCACCGACCCCGCCGTCCCGATTCCGGCTCCCGTCTTCGACTCGCTGAGGGGCCGGACGTTCGCGGCTTGTGCGCAGGACGGCCGGAAGATGGGGTCCGTCGCGGTCCACGAAAGTCACGGCGGCCACACACGCGGCTACCGGCAATTCCTGGACCCGGACGGAGCCTCCGAGGGCGCGCTCGCCGAAGAGGGAGACATCCTGATGGCCCGCTTCGACCTCGGTCGCGGCACGGTTGCCCTGAACGTGAAGTTTCTGGACATCCCGGACTACGAATAGGATTGTTAGTCGGGGAAACGTTCCGGAATGCGACGGCGGAAGACGGAAACCATGACGAATGCACGCGTTGGTTCAGACACACGCAGCAGCGGCTCCTGGACGGGCGCCCGCACGCGCCGGGCGCGACGAGGCGTCGGGTACGGGCGATGGGGCCGGCTCGGAGTGCGCAGGCGAGCCCTCGGATTGCGCGCGGGGTTGGCGGGGATTGTTGCGGCCGCGTTGGCGGGTGCCCCCTCGGCCGCGCCGGCCCAGGACACCGACGACGCCGATCCTCGTCAGGAAGGTCTGCCGCTGGCGCCGGGCAGAACGATCTCCACGAGCTTCAACGAGGGATCGTGGATGTCGCTGGACGTCAGTCCCGATGGACAGACGCTCGTCTTCGACTTTCTCGGGGACCTGTACACCCTGCCGATCAGCGGAGGCACCGCGGTCCCGCTGACACAGGGGATGGCCTTCGACGGTCAGCCGCGCTTCAGTCCCGATGGCTCCCGCGTGGCGTTCACCTCGGACCGCAGCGGGGGTGAAGGGATCCACATCATCGCGCTGGATCTGAGCGACACGGTCCAGGTAACCAGGGGGAAGTCGAGCGCCTACCAGTCCCCCGAATGGACGCCTGACGGGATGTATGTCATCGCCACGAAGCAAAGGCCCGGACAGGGCAAGCTCTGGATGTACCATGTGGATGGCGGCTCGGGGATCCAACTGATCGACGAGCCCGCCAACCGGCGCACCACCGGAGCAGCGTTCGGCGACGACAGCCGGTACATCTGGTACGCGTACCGCACCGGCGGATGGGAGTACAACTCGGGCATGCGGCAGTACCAGCTCGCCGTCTACGACCGTGAAACCGGCGAGTCGGCGACGCGGTCCTTCCGCTACGGAGGAGCCTTCCGGCCGACCCTGAGTCCCGACGGGCGATGGCTCGTCTACGGTTCCCGGCATGTGGGCCGTACGGGGCTGCGCATTCGTGACCTTGCCACCGGTGAAGAGCGCTGGCTTGCCTTCCCGGTGCAGCGGGACGACCAGGAGTCCCTCGCGACCCGTGACGCCTACCCCGGCATGTCGTTCACGCCCGATTCGCGTGAGGTGGTCGCGTTCTACGGCGGGGGGCTGTGGCGCGTGCCGATCGACGGGGCCGAGCCGAGCCCGATCCCCTTCCGCGTCGACGTGGAGATGGCCATCGGCCCGGAAGTCGACTTCGACTACCCCATCGAGGACACTCCGACCTTCGTGGCCAAACAGGTGCGCGACGCGGTGCCCTCGCCGAGCGGGGACCGGATCGCGTTTTCGCTGCTGTCGCGCGTGTACGTGATGCAATGGCCGGATGGGACGCCTCGGCGGCTCACCGGCGCGGACGTGAACGAGCACCTGCCCGTCTGGTCGCCGGACGGGGCCTGGGTCGCGTATTCGACCTGGGATGACGAAGAGGGTGGCCACCTCTACCGGGTGAGCTCCGACGGTGGCGCACCCGAGCGGCTCACCACGACGCCCGCGCTCTACGGCGCGCCCGCATGGTCGCCCGACGGCGAGCGGATCATCGCGGTGCGGGGCCCGGGGCGCGCCTACGACGAAGCGCTCACACGCGGCGTCCCCGGCGGCGCTGACGACCTGGTCTGGATCCCGGCGACCGGGGGCGACGCCACCGTGATCGCACCGGCGCGGTTCCAGGCGCATCACTTCACCTCCGACCCGGACCGGATCTACGCCTATGGCTCCGGCGAGGGCCTCGTGTCGTTTCGGTGGGACGGCACGGACAGGAAGCAGCACGTCAAGGTCGTCGGCGCCGGGCCTCCCGGCTCGAGCACGCCGCCGTCCGCGTCGCTCGTGATGATGGCGCCCCGGGGCGACCAGGCGCTGGCCCGCGTGGTCAACCACCTCTACACGGTGACGGTCCCGGTCGTCGGCGGCGACGTCCCCACGATCAACGTAGGCAACCCCGAGAACGCGTCCTTCCCGGCGCGACAGCTCACCGAGATCGGCGGTGAGTTCCCCGCGTGGGGTCACGACGGCCGCACCGTGCACTGGACCATCGGCAACGCGCACCTCGCGTACAGCCTGGACGCTGCGCAGGCCTTCGAGGACTCGGTTGCCGCGGCGGCGCGGGACGAGGAGGCGGAGGAGGGCGACGAGGAGGAAGCCGGAGAAGGTGACGAGGAGGCGGACGAAGCCGGCGACGAGGCGCGCTACCGCCCGGAGGAGATCCGCATCCGCGTCGAGTTCCCGCGCGACACTCCGCAGGGCACATTGGTGCTCAGTGGTGCGCGCGTCATCACCATGGACGGCGACGAGGTGGTCCAGAGCGGCGACATCGTGGTCGAGAACAACCGCATCACAGCGGTCGGGCCCACCGGCTCGGTCAACGTACCCGAGGGCGCCGACATCGTGGACCTCGCGGGCAAGACGGTCGTGCCCGGCTTCATCGACACCCACGCGCACCTGCGCGCGCAGGTCAATATCCATCGCAGCCAGCCGTGGTCGTACGCGGCCAACCTTGCATACGGGGTGACGGCAACGCGCGACCCGCAGACGGGAACCACCGACGTCATCAGCTACGAGGATCTGGTGCGCGCCGGACGGATCCTGTCGCCCCGGGTCTACTCGACCGGCCCCGGCGTCTTCTCGTCCGAGAATATCAAGGACCTCGACCACGCCCGCGATGTCCTGCGCCGCTACAGCGACTACTACGACACCAAGTCGATCAAGATGTACGGCGCCGGCAACCGCGAGCAGCGCCAATGGATCATCCAGGCGGCGCGCGAGCTGGAGCTGATGCCGACCACCGAAGGCGGCCTGAACACCAAGGGCAACATGACGATGGCGATCGACGGCTACTCGGGCATGGAACACAACATGCCGGGCTTCCCGATGTACGCCGACATGGTCGAGCTCGTGGCACGGTCGACAATGGCATACACGCCCACGATCCTCGTCACCTACGGCGGCCCCTGGGCGGAGAACTACTTCTATGCGACTGAAGACGTGCTCGGTGACGAGAAGCTGGCGCGGTTCACGCCACTTGAGGAGATCCACCAGAAGGCGCTTCGCAGACCGGGCCCGGGACCCGGCCCATCGGGGTGGTTTCACCGCGACGTGCACACCTTCGACCAGGTGTCGGCGTTTGTGCGGGATATCATCCGGGCGGGTGGAAGGGCGGGCGTCGGCAGCCACGGCCAGCTTCAGGGGCTGGGGTATCACTGGGAGCTGTGGGCCACCCAGTCCGGCGGGATGACCGAGCACGAGGCGCTTCAGGTGGCGACGATCATCGGTGCGCATTCGCTCGGACTGGACCGCGATCTGGGCTCGATCGAGGCTGGGAAACTCGCCGATCTCGTCATTCTCGACGGGAATCCGCTGGAGGACATCCGCAATTCCAACACAATCGACCGGGTCATGATGAACGGGCGCCTCTACGACGGCGACACCCTCGACCAGCTCTGGCCCGAGCAGGTGACGGCAGGGCCGTTCTACTGGCTGCGGGAGGCACCGCCGGAGGGGGAGTGAGCGACCGGAATCGCGCCCGGGCCGGAAGCCCTCTCTTCGGCCGTCGGTCCTCGAGCGGCCACCGATGACGCGGCCTCCGGTGATGACCGGCCTTGAGCGCTTCCTCCGCGGAAGCGGCGAGACCGCCGCACGCCGGCATGCACGTCTGGGACTGGTCGCGCACCCCGCGTCGGTCACCCCGGATCTCGTATTCTCCGCCGACGCGATCCGCACGGCAGGGATTGACCTGCGCGCCCTCTTCGGCCCCCAACACGGTGCCCGGGGCGAGAAGCAGGACAACATGATCGAGTCCGATCACTACAAGGATCCGGTCACCGGTCTGCCGGTCCACTCGCTGTACGGCGAGGTCAGGAAGCCGACGTCCGGTATGCTCGAGGGGCTCGACGCGCTCCTCTTCGACCTTCAGGACGTTGGCGTGCGCGTCTACACCTTCATCTGGACGATGGCCCTCGCCATGGAAGCCTGCGCGGAGGCCGGGATCCGGTTCGTGGTCCTCGACCGCCCCAACCCGATTGGAGGGGTCCTGCGCGAGGGGCCCGTACTGCGGCCAGGCTATGAATCCTTCGTGGGTCTCCACCCGGTCCCGCTTCGGCACGGCCTGACCTGCGGCGAGATGGCTCGCTGGCTGAACGGGGCACGCGGCATCGGCTGCGACCTCGAGGTGATCCCGTGCGACGGCTGGGAGCGATCCATGTCATGGAACGACACCGGGCTGCCCTGGGTGATGCCCAGCCCCAACCTGCCCACGCCCGATTCCTGCACGGTCTACCCCGGGATGGTGCTGCTGGAAGGGACCAATCTGTCGGAAGGTCGCGGCACCACCCGGCCCTTCGAGCTCTTCGGCGCCCCATGGCTCGACTCCGCGGCGCTGGCGGCACGGCTGGCCGCTGCGCACCTGCCCGGGGTCGTTTTCCGGCCCTGTCACTTCGAGCCCACCTTCCAGAAGCACTCGGGCCTGCTCTGCGGCGGTGCTCAGCTGCACGTCACGGACTCGAGCGCCTTCGACCCGGTCCGCACCGCCGTCGAGGTCCTCGTCGCGGTCCGCGAACTGGCCCCGCACGACTTCGCCTGGCGCCGACCACCCTACGAGTACGAGGAGACGCTGCCCCCCATCGACATCCTGTGGGGACATGGGGGGCTCAGGGAGGGTGTGGACGCCGGCGCGGGGACGGGCGAGATCCTGGAGGGAGTGGAGGGCGAGCTGGACGAGTTCGGCGCCGCGAGCGAGCGGTATCTGCTGTACCCGTGATCGGATCGCCGTCGGTCGCTCAGCCCTCTTGCCGCACGACAAGCCAGCGCCCCGCGTAGTCCGGCGCAAACACTCCCTCCCGGACCACCGTCGACCTGCGCCCGCCCGCCACGTAGGTCACGCGGACATCCACGCGCTCCACGCCGGCTGGAATGCCGAAGTGCGCCGGGGCAGCCCCCTGGGAGCAGTAGCCGCCGCCGGAATCCACGAGGCGGGTGCCCAGGATCCGGCCGCTGTCGTGGTCCAGCAACTGGACTTCGGCTCCGGGGACCATCGAGCGCCCCTCCGCGTCGGTCGCCGCCACCTGTAGCGAACGCCCCGCAACATCGGCGGGAAGCAGGTTGCGGTACAGATGATGGGTGCCGCCGGTCTCGTGGTTGTTGGCGATGGACAGATCCAGGTCGCCGTCGCGGTCGAAGTCCGCCCACGCAACGCCGTGACTGGGACCGTGCTCCAGCAGGGGCGCCGGGAGCGCGTTCATGAAGCGCCCTTCGCCCGCGTTCATGAAGAGGTGGTCTTCGACGGCCGCGATGCCGGACAGATAGGACGTCACCACCAGGTCGGGCAGACCGTTGTGGTCGGCGTCGGCCCACGCCGCCGTCGTGGAGTGGTAGTCTTCGCCCAGGGTGGCCGGGTCGGTGACGTCGGTGAACGTGCCGTCGCCCTCGTTCCGCCACAGGATGTCCGGCCCGTATGTCGCGATGAACAGGTCCAGGTCGCCGTCGTTGTCGTAGTCGGCCACCGCAGGAGCCACGCTGCCGTACTCATCACCCCGGTTCGGGTGATTCATGCCCAGCGCGGGGGCGACATCACGGAACGTCCCGTCGCCCTCGTTGCGGAAGAAGGCGTCCTCGTCGCCGTTCTGGTTGGAGACGTGGACGTCGAGGTCACCGTCCCGGTCGTAGTCGAACCACACCACGCCGACCGTGCGGCGGGGGTCGCCGAGGCCCGATTCGCCGGTCACGTCCGTGAAGGACCAGGCGGGAGAACTGCTCGCATCGCCAGCGGTTGTGGCGCCCGGCCCGTCGTTGCGGAACATCCGGTTGGGTTGGTCGCGCACGGCGACGAAGAGGTCGAGGTCGCCGTCACCGTCGTAGTCGACCCAGCTGGGCTGGCGGGTCGTGCCCACCAGATCCACCCCCAGGCCGGTGGCGACGTTGACGAAGATCTGGTCGTCATTGCGGTAGAGGCGATTGGGCGTGTCTGCAGCGACCGGGTAACCGACGTAGAGATCCAGGTCGCCGTCACCGTCGTAGTCGCCCCAGGCCGCGGCACGCGTGTCCTCGATGTCGGCCAGCCCCAGCTCCGGAGCCACGTCCACGAAGTGACCGCCGTCGTTACGATAGAGGCGGTTCGCGGAGTAGCGCATCCCCACAAAGAGGTCGAGGTCGCCGTCACGGTCGAAGTCGGCCCACGCGTTGGGCTGGGCACCGGGAGCGGCAAAGAGGTCGGGCTGCACGCGGTCGAAGCCCGGCGGGGGTGGCTCGGAAGCCGCCAGGACGTCGCCTGTCACGTCGCTGGCATCATCGCCGGCGGGGGCGTCGCACCCGGCCACAAGGGAGAGGAGGACGAAGGGAAGGAGGGTTCGCATCTGGATTCCCGGTTGGAAGGTTGCGTAGCGGCCCCGGCAACCTCAAGGATCGGATCGACCGCGGTCTGGCGCCAGTCGTCACCGAAGCCACCTCTCGTCAGCGCATCCGGAAGTCCACCACCAAAGGGAGATGGTCAGAGCGGCGCGTGTCCTCTTCCTGCACGTTCAATTCCTGCCGCGCTGTCTCGGAAAGGTCGACCGCATCGAAGACGAACGCACGTTCGACCTGCAAGACCCCGCCGCGGTAGAGAACGTAGTCGAGCCGGCCGGGCGAGAACGGGTCCTGTGGGTGCGTGCTGCGCCAGGTCGCCAGCGAACGCTCGCGAAGGCGTCCGGGGCGGGCGACGTCCAGGTCGGTTCCGTCTGCGCCGAGGCCGCGCACGAGCTCGTCAAGCGGACGCGCTGACCCCACCAGGTTGAGATCCCCGCCCACGACGAGGCCGGCGCCGGGACGTTCCCGGAGCGCGGCGGCGATCGCCCGGTTCAGTGTACGCGCCTGCAGCTCGCGCAGCCGGTCGCGGGGCGATCCGTCGTGTCCCGCGCTCTGGAGATCGACGGGGACGAAGAGGATTTTGTCCTGGCCGACCGTCACCCAGGCCCCGGTCGCGGACAGACCGCCTTCCGTCTCGGCACGGGCCAGCGCCGACGACGGTGCCATTCGCGGTGCCTCGGGCTCGTCCCCCACTTCCTGCAGCCAGCGATCGAGCGCACCGGGTGCGTGGTCGATTCGGGCCAGGAGAGGCTCGCCACGCGCGACCCTTCCGGATGCGCCGACGGCGGTGCGCTGACGGCCACCCCCTTCGGCCAGCCACCAGTTCCATGGGCTCCGGTTCGCGGAACGCCCGGTCGATTCGGTGGCAAGCCTGGCGGATTTCGACGTGAGCATATCGGAAAAGCGCGACAGGTCGGCCGGGGTGACGTCCGAATAGACTTCGTCGAGAAGCACTACATCCGCGCCGAGGGCGGCGACAACGCGGCCGAAGGGCTCCGGGGTGTCGCGAAAGTTCCCGTCCGAGACATTCCAGGTGACGACCCGGAAGGTACCCGGCAGCTTGGCGATGGCATCAGCACCGATCAGTGGCGGAGCGTCGCCCGGCGCAGTCGCCAGCACGTGCGTGAAGACCGGCGTCTCGTCGACGACGTTGCCGCCGCGCAGGTAGACCACCCGCCCGGCGATGGCGTGGGCCGCATCGGATGCGCCGCCGGCCCCGGCCGTGACCGCACCCCGGTCGAGCCGCACCTCGAATCGGGCGGAGGAGTGCGTGGGGGACACCAGGAGTCCCACGGTGCCGGCGCTCCCGGGTTCTCCTGCCCCGCTCGGGCCGATCCGGCGAATCCCGACCCCGGCTCCGTATGCATCCACCGTCGGGTCGCGCTGCCGGGACAGTACGATGGCCAGATCGGCTCCCTCCACGCCCGCGTAGGGCCCGCCCGTGCCGGGATCGCCGTCGGCGTCCAGCACGATCTCGACCGAACCGGGCATCCCCTGCGCGGTGACGGTGTGTCCGAGATCGACGAGGAGGTGGAGGTAGCGCGGATCATCCCGGATGGTGACCGCGCGCAGGTCGACGGGGGATCCGGCCGGGGTGTCGCCGGTCGGGTCCGTAACGGTCGCCGCGATGCCGTCCCAGTCCGTGAACGTGCCGTCGGTCCAGATGGCGGAGCTGGACTGGGGAGTGGGGTCGGGGGCGGCGCAGGCGACCGCGGTGAAAAGGGCGGTGGCGGCGGTGAGGATGGGTGCGTGACGGGGCAGCATCGGTCCAAATGACTCTTCTGGCCGCGCATTCGGCAACCCTGACGTTACGTCATGCGGCATCATGTTTGTATCTTTCTGTGGTCGTTAGAGTTACAGGATTGTCAGGCCGACTTCCCGCTGTTTGACTCCCGCCGATTCGCGAACCTCAGCCGCGAGGTCTC
>MPNE01000017.1 GCA_002238865.1 Gemmatimonadetes bacterium bin94
TGGGGAGCCTGCTGCTCAAGGCGCTCGAAGTGGCCGAAGACAAGCTCTACCGCGCCGAGCGCGCCGCCGGGACCGAGGACCGGACCACGGCGGCGCAGCGTCGGGCCGACGCCCTGGGGCTGTGGCTCGAAGAGCGCGTCCAGCCCCGGGTGCAACTTGTGGTGCACTCGCTCGAAGGCGACAAGCAGGGAGCAGCAGCGCCGGCCACCTCTCTGGTCACCGAAGACGGCTCGAACGTTTCAGCTGAAACGTCTTCGCGGCTCGCCTGCGACGCAGAGGTCGTGCGCATCACGCGGGGTGCTGACGGCTCCGTTCTCGACGTCGGGCGCCGGCAAAGGAGCGTGGGGTGGCGGCTGCGCAAGGCCCTCGACGCCCGCGACGGAGGGTGCCGCTTCCCCGGATGCGGATCACGACTGCGCACCCACGCCCATCACATCACCCACTGGGCCCACGGCGGAGAGACCGCAATGAACAACCTGGTGCTGCTGTGCCCCTTCCACCACCGCGCGGTCCACGAGGGGGGCTGGCGGGTCGAGATGGACGCGCGGGGAGTCCCGCGCTTCTTCAACCCCCTGGGTGTTCCCGTGCCCGTGGTGCCCGCGCCCCCGGACATTGGCGGCCTGCTGCCCCAGGGCGCCTCTGCCGGATCAGCGGCGGACCTGTCGGCATCCCTGCCGGCGGACCGGTCGGGATCCCTGCCGGCGGACGCCTCGGCACGCTCGCCGCAGGACTTCGGACTCGCCCGCTGGCACGGCCATCCAGGCATCGGTGCCCACACCGGAATGACGCGATGGCGGGGCGAACGCCCCGACTGGGGCTGGGCACTGGCGTGTCTCTGGCAGGAAGGAGGTGGCCATGTATCATGAACGACACACCATATCCGCGCTATCGGGGACGCCGGCCCGACCGGGCCCGAGCATCCCCCGCCGCATCCTCGCTGCATGGTTTCCGTGGTGGGCAACCGAAAGGCTGGCGCAGCACTGTCCCGAGGCACGCAACCAGCCCTTCGTCACCGCTGGCGAGAGCCGGAACCGTCAGGTCATCACCGCGGCCAACCCCCGCGCCACCCGTACGGGCCTCGTTGTCGGCATGCCCCTGGCCGACGGGCGCGCCATCGTGCCCGGGGTGGTCGTCCACTCCGCCGATCCTGCCGGCGACGCCCGCGCCCTTGAACGGCTGGCCCGGTGGGCGGACCGTTTCACCCCGCGTGTCATGCCCGACGGGGTCGACACGCTTTTCCTCGACATCGGCGGCTGTGCACGTCTCTTCGGCGGCGAGGAAGCGCTGATGGCATCGCTGCGGGGTGCGCTGGAAGGCTTCGGGCTGACCGTACGGCTGGCGCTGGCCGACACTCCCGGCGCGGCGTGGGCCCTGGCCCACTATGGCGCGGACGATCCCGCGATGGCTCCGGAAGGCGTCGGGCCGCCCGGACTGGAAGAAGCGCTGGCCGAGTTGCCCGTGGCGGCTCTGCGCCTGAGCGCCGATGTCGCGGACGGGCTTGTTTCCTTCGGGTTGGACAGAATCTGCACACTATCTGTCATGGAATCTGGCAAATTGACCGAACGCTTCGGCCCGGAGCCGGTTCGGCGGCTGGAACAGGCCCTCGGTCTCCGCGAAGAGCCGCTCACGCCGTTGCGGCCCCGCCTGCTGCGGGAAGCCCATCGCGCCTTTGCCGAGCCGATTTCGGCCGCCGAGGACATTCACGCGGCGGTGGACGGACTCCTGGACGACCTGTGTCTGAACCTGAGCCGGGCGGGTGAAGGAGCCCGGCGGCTGCGCCTTGTATGCCGCCGCGCCGATGGCGGAACGGGCACGGTCATGATCGGTACCAGCCGTCCCCTGCGCCGCAAGAAGCCGCTCATGGGGCTCTTCTCCGAAAAGCTGAACCAGGTCGAGCCCGGCTTCGGGATCGACGAGATCGTGCTGGCCAGCGACGTGGTCGAGACCATCGACGAGGTGCAGACCGACTGGGACCCCGCTGCCGGACAGAACGGCCACCCCGGTGACGACGAGGAGCTGGCCGGCCTGCTCGACCGGCTGGGGAACCGCCTCGGCTTCGGCCGGATCGGGCGTCCGCTGCCGCAAGAGAGTTGGCTTCCGGAACGGGCGGTGGGAGGCATTGGAGATCTGGCGGCGGCCGCGCTGACGCCCGTCGCTGCCTGGCCGCAGGGCCGGGAACGACCGTTGCGTCTGTTGTCTCCGCCCGAGCCGGTCGAGGTCAGGGGTTCCGGCGTCCCGGCCGGCTCAGACGCCGTGCTCTCCCACTTCCGCCGTCGCGGACGGTTGCACCGGGTGGTCGCCGCCCGCGGGCCCGAGCGGCTGGAGTGCGAGTGGTGGCGGGAAGACGCTCCGGCCCGTGACTACTACCTGGCCGAAGACGAGGAGGGTTGTCGCTACTGGCTGTTCAGGGTGGGTGCGCGGGGTCCCGGGACGGCAAACCCGCGCCGCGGCGAGAAGGACGAGACCCCTCGCTGGTTCCTGCACGGTGTTTTCGGATAAGGGAGAGGGAGACGACCAACCGACCCCTACGGCGCCCGTGCCAGCAGCCGTGGCCGCGCTATCGCGAATTGCGTGCCACGAACGCCGCCAGCAGGAGGACGATGATCGGCACCGCGACCTGTCCCATCTGGCCCGCCCGCAACAGCGTGAAGATCGCGCCGAGCATGACGACGAACATGGCTGCGGCTGCATGGGAGCGCGTCTTTTTCACCAGAAGCCCGACGCCGCCAGCCGTTTCGGCCACGCCGATCAGGTACTGGAACCAGGCAGGATAGCCCCACGCGCCAAACTGCTCGACCATCATCCCGCCCAGCTTGGTCACGCCCTGGAACAGGAAGAGCAATGCCAGCACGATCGATACCACGGTCGTCAACTTCCCTGCTTTTGCCTTGTCGGTCATTTGGTGTACTCCTTGCGGGTCTATCAGGTCCGGACAACGTGGAGGGAAACTACTGCGTGACCGGAGCGCGGAACACGCCTGCTCCCTGGCGCGCATCACGGCCGCGCGCGTTTTCTTGATGTTCGGTAAATATTCGGTTATCGTTCAGGGGCCATGTCCCCTCCCCCCTACGCCGAACTCCAGGTCACCAGCAACTTCTCGTTCCTGCGTGGCGCTTCCCACCCCGGGGAAATGGTCGAACGGGCCAGCGAACTGGGCTACCGGGCGCTCGCACTGACCGACCGCAACACGCTGGCCGGAGTCGTGCGCGGCTACGAGGTCGCCCGGCGTGCGGGTCTGCACTTCATCCCCGGCGCCCGCCTCGACCTCAGCGACGGCCCGAGCCTTCTCTGCCTCCCCACCACCCGGCACGGCTACGGCGCACTCGCCCGCCTGATCACCACGGGTCGCCGGCGCGCGCCCAAGGGCGAGTGCATGCTTTCGCGGGAAGACGTGGCCACGGCCGCCGACCCCCACGGCCACATCTTCATCGCCGTCCCCCCCACCTCACCCGGCGACGACTTCGCCGACCACCTCGCCTGGTACCGCGACCACCTCGACGCCCCGCTCTACCTGGCCGCCACCCACTACCACCGCGGCGACGACGACCGCCGCCTGGACAGCCTTGCGTCCCTGTCCGAGTCGCACGGCGTGCCCCTCGTCGCCACCGGCGACGTCCACCAGCACGACCCTGCGCGGCGCCGGCTCCACGATGTCCTGACCTGCATTCGCGAACACTGCACGATCGACACCGCAGGCTGGCACCTCGAGGCCAACGCCGAACGCCACCTCAAGCCCCCCGCCGAACTCGCCCGCCTCTTCCGCGACCACCCTTCGGCGCTGGCCAACACCGTGGAGATCGCCGAAGGCTGCCGTTTCTCGCTCGGCGAACTCCGCTACGAGTACCCGGACGAGGTCTCCGGCGACGGCCGCACGCCCCAGGAGACGCTGGAATCGCTTACCTGGGCGGGCGCGGCCGAGCGCTACCCGGGAGGCATTCCACCCAGGGTGCGCACGACCATTGAACACGAGCTGGCCCTGATCGGCCAGCTGGACTACGCGCCCTACTTCCTGACCGTCGAGGACATCGTTCGCACCGCGCGCGACATGGACATCCTCTGTCAGGGGCGTGGCTCGGCCGCAAACTCCGCCGTGTGCTTCTGCCTTGGCATCACGTCGGTCGACCCCGACCAGGTCGACCTGCTCTTCGAACGCTTCATCTCCGCCGAGCGCGACGAGGTCCCCGACATCGACGTCGACTTCGAGCACGAGCGCCGCGAAGAGGTCATCCAGTACATCTATGCCAAGTACGGCCGCGACCGGGCCGGGCTGACCGCGACGGTCATCAGCTACCGCGTGAAGAGCGCGGTCCGTGACGTCGGCAAGGCCATGGGGCTGAGCGAGGACGTGATCGGGCGGCTGCTGTCCGTGGTCTCGTGGTGGTCGAAGCCCGTGGGCGAAGATCGGGCCCGCGAAGAGGGGTTCGACCCGGAAGACCGGCGCCTCGCGCTCACCCTGGAGCTGGCCCGGGAGCTGTACGGGTTCCCGCGGCACCTGTCGCAGCACACCGGCGGCTTCGTGATTTCACGGGGGCCGCTGTGCGAAATCGTACCGATCGAGAACGCCGCCATGGAAGACCGCACTGTGATCGAGTGGAACAAGGACGACCTCGAGGTGCTGGGGCTGATCAAGGTGGACGTGCTGGGGCTGGGGATGCTGTCGTGCATCCGCCGCGCCTTCGGCCTGATCGAGAAGCATCACGGCGTTCGCCACACGCTCGAGAACGTGCAGCGCGAAGATCCGGCCGTCTACGAAATGATCCAGCGCGCCGACACCGTCGGCGTCTTCCAGATCGAGAGCCGCGCCCAGATGGCCATGTTGCCAAGGCTGAAGCCGGCGACCTTCTACGACCTCGTGATCGAGGTGGCGATCGTGCGCCCGGGACCGATCCAGGGCGACATGGTCCACCCGTACCTGCGCCGGCGGCAGGGACGCGAGCCGGTGGACTATCCGTCGGAAGAGCTGCGCCAGGTGCTCGAAAAGACCCTGGGCGTGCCCCTCTTCCAGGAACAGGTCATGCGGATCGCCATCGTCGCGGCGGGCTTCACCCCTGCCGAGGCCGACCAGCTGCGCCGGGCCATGGCCAGCTTCCGCAACCCGGGCACGATCCACAGCTTTCAGGACAAGTTCATCACCGGGATGACCGGCCGCGGCTACGAACGCGACTTCGCCGAGCGCTGCTTCCGCCAGATCGAGGGCTTCGGCGAATACGGCTTCCCCGAGAGCCACGCGGCCAGCTTCGCGCATCTCGCCTACGTCTCGTCGTGGCTGAAGTGCCACTACCCGGCGGTCTTCGCGTGCGCACTCCTGAACAGCCAGCCGATGGGCTTCTACGCGCCCGCGCAGATCGTGCGGGACGCTCGCGATCATGGGGTCGAGGTGCGTCCCGCCGACGTGAATCACTCGGACTGGGACTGCACGCTGGAAGGGGCGGGAGGCGGCCCCCTTGCCATGCGCCTCGGCCTCCGCCGGATCCGGGGGCTGAAGGAGGAGGACGCCGACCGCGTGACGGTGGGCCGGGAGGACGGCTACCGAACGCCGCAGGAGCTGTGGCAGCGGGCCGGCATTCCGCCGTCCGTCCTGTCGCGCCTGGCCCGGGCCGACGCCTTCACATCGATGGGGCTCGATCGCCGCCAGGCCGCCTGGGCGATCAGGGCGATGGGCGAGGCCGGGCCGCTTCCACTCTTCGATTCAGCCGGTCGCAGTCAGGCCGTCCGTCCCGAACCCGCACTGCCCTTGATGACCCCGGGGGAGCAGGTCGCAGCCGACTACCGGACTACGGGGCTGTCGCTCAAGCACCATCCCGTCGCGCTGCTGCGCCGCCGCCTTGACGAAAAGGGGATCCTGCCCGCGCAGGCGCTGGAGGGGATGTCCGACGGGGACCGGGCCGTCGTCGCAGGGATCGTGCTCACGCGGCAACGCCCCGGGAAGGGAATCGTGATGTTCGTGACATTGGAGGACGAGACCGGGACGGCCAACCTGGTCGTCTTCCCGTCCGTGTACGAGAACCAGCGCCGTGAAACCCTGACCGCCCGGCTGATGGTCTGCCGCGGCAAGGTGCAAAAGGTGGACGGCGTGATCCATGTGATCGCGGAGCGGGTGGACTCGTTCAATGACTGGCTGGATGAGCTGGGGCGGGGGGCGAGTGGAAGGGCGGCCAGGGGGGACGTGCCGGGGGGTAACGTGCCTCGTGCGGAAGTACCGAATGGGAGCGCCAGCGTGGCCGGGAGTGGTCATCCCCGGAAGTCGTTCGTGGGGCGGGGGCGGTTTTTTCATTGATCAGGCCGATCAGAACATGCGTGTGCCTGTTCCGCAGTCCCGACAAGCGGCTCCCTTCCTGAATCACGGGTCAGCGGCACTGAACCCGCACAACGCGAACACTTCGACCCCGAGCCCCCGCAGCCGCGAGGCCCCCGGCAACTCCGGCAGGTCCACGACGAACCCCGCACCCACGACCTCCCCTCCCATCCCCCGGATCAGCTCGATCGCCGCGGCAGCGCTGCCCCCGGTCGCCACCAGGTCGTCGATCAGAAGCACCCGCGTTCCGGCACCGATCGGGGCAACCACCTGCATCTCCACACGGGCAGTCCCATACTCCAGGTCATAGTCCACGCCCCGCACCTCACCCGGCAGCTTCCCCGCCTTCCTCACGGGAACGAAGCCCACACCCAGCTCCTGGGCCACCGGGACGCCGAAGATGAATCCGCGCGCCTCGATGCCGACGACCACCTCGGGCATCGCCTCCCGGAACCGGCGGGCCAGCGCCACGGTCGCCGCGCGGAATCCGTCGGCGTCTTCCACCAGACCCATCACATCGCGAAACCTGATCCCCGGTATGGGGAAATCGGGGACGGCACGAATCAGGGACTTGATGCGGGTGGCCAGCCCTTCCGCTCTCCCACGAGCGCCCGGGTCAGGCGTTCCCGATTCCATCCGTCCGGGGTGTCCCATGTCCTAGAACCGCCCTGCCGAGAATGCCCCCAACCCCACGCCCGGCTTCCCCTCCAGCATCAGCCCGGCGAGCGCCCACCCGCTGCTCGGACCCAGCGTGATGCCCAGCATCTGGTGGCCGGTGTTGACGTACACGTTCTCGTGCGACGGCAGCTTCCCCATCACGGGAAGCGAGTCCGGCACGACCGGGCGCATCCCCACCCAGGCGCGGCCTCCCTCCTTCGCCTCGGGTATGTCCACCTCGCGGCTCACGATGCGTCGCAGCGACCGGACCCGCGCCGTGTCCATGCGGCGGTTGATCCCCGACAGCTCCATCGTTCCCGAGAAGCGCAGTGCACCCTTGAAGGGAGTCATGCCGATCTTGGCGCCGCCCAGGTAGAGCGGTTGGCGCAGCTGGTTCCGGGGCTGATCGATGGTGACCGAGTACCCTTTTCCGGCGGTCAGCGGAATTGGCCACCCCAGCATGCGGGTCAGGGAACCGGTATGCGCACCCGCCGCCAGCACCACGGCATCGACCGCCACCTCCTCCTTCGAGGTGACGATGGCCCTGACACGCCCGCGCTCGCTCCTGAACCCCGTCGCCATCGTCTCTTCGTGCACCTCCACCGCACTCGCGCGCAGCGCCGCCCCCAGTCCCGCGGTCAGCGAATCAGGCCGCACATGGCGGTCCGCGCCCACGAAGAGTCCGAACCTGAAGCCCGGGCGGAGCATGGGCTCGCGCTCATACACCTCGGACTCGGTCAAATCGGTGCAGTTCGTCGCGCCGGCCGCCGTCACCAGCTTGACCTCCTTCTGCGCCGCGGCCGCCTTGTCGGAGTCGCGGAACACCATCAGCACCCCCGCCTCGTGGCACTCGAAGTCCACACCTTCCGCGGCCAACTCGTCATAGCGCTCCATCGTGAACCGGTTGAGCGCCGCGATGGCAGCGATCCCACGCTTCTGATCGGCGTGGTTGCAGAAAGAACGGAACCGCATCAGCCACGGGGCCAGCCTTGGCAACGCCGAAGGCCTGATGTACAGCGGGCTGTCCGGCCGCAGCATCCAGCTGAGGGACTTCCATGTGAGCCCGGGCGCGGGCAGCGGGCTCGATATCGACGGGCAGACCCATCCCGCGTTGCCCCTGGAGCAGCCTGCGCCCAGGGTCCCGGACTCCACGACGACGGGGTCCGCGCCCATCTTCTTCAGGTACCAGGCGGTGGAAAGGCCGATGACCCCGCCACCCACGACCCCTACGCGCATCAGGACGGCCTGTACCCCGGCCCCCGCACGATCCGCCCCGGCTTCGCCCCCGTGTGCTCCCCCCCGCTCAGCACCCGCACCCCGTTCACGAACACCTCCTCGACGCCGACCGAAAGCTGGTGCGGATCCTCGAAGGTCGCCCTGTCCGCGACCGTCGCCGCATCGAAGACGACCACGTCCGCGTACATCCCGGGCCTGAGCACGCCACGGTCGTGGATCGACAGCCGGGTCGCGACGGCAGAGGACATCTTGCGCACCGCGTCCTCCAGCGTGATGACCCCCTCGTCGCGCACGTACTTGCCCAGAATGCGCGGGTAGGTGCCGTACGATCGCGGGTGCGCCATCCCGGTCACGCTGTCCGGATCGAAGCCGGAAGCGTCGGTGCCGATCTTGATCCACGGCTGCCGCAACTGCAGCGCGACGTTCCCTTCGTCCATCATGAAGACGACCATCCCGGCCTGGCCTCCCGTCATCAGGATGACCTCGATGGCCGCGTCAACCCAGTCCACACCCATGCCGGCGGCGACCTCGGCGAGGCGCATGCCCACGTAGCCCCCTGCGCCATTCGGCTCCCCGTCCGGTCCCGTCTCGGCCACCGAGGTGATCAGGACTCCCTCCGGCGTGGTCAACACCCCGAGGTTCTCCCACTGCGCGGTGTCCGCCAGAACCTCGTCGTGAATGCGCCGCCGCGTCTCCGGGTCGGTCAGGTTGTCGAGGAGCGCGCCGCCTTCCGACGCCCACGGCGGCAGCAGCGCCGAGAGCCCCGTCCCGCCGGCGGTATAGGGGTACATGTTGGCCTGCACGTCCACCCCGGCCGCACGCGCCGAATCGATCTTCGCAATGGCCAGCTCCGCCTTGTGGAAGTTGCGCACGTCCGCCGCCTTCAGGTGGTAGATCTCCACCGGCACACCCCCCCGCTCCCCGATCTCGATCGCCTCGTCGATCGCTTCCAGGTACCGGTCCGCCTCGGAGCGCATGTGCGTGATGTACACACCGCCATACGGCGCGCTCGCGGCCACCACCTCCACCAGTTCGTCCGTCGACGCGAAGTTGCCCGGGGGATAGATCAGCGCGCTGGCCACCCCGAACGCGCCATCCTCCATCGCCCACCTCGTCACGGCCTGCATGGTGTCGAGCTGGGCCTCGTTCGCGGCGCCCGCCGCTTCGCCCATCGCGTAGACGCGCACCGTCGTCGCACCCACGAACGAGCCGACGTTGGGCGATCCCCCGTTTTCCGCCATCGCGTTCAGCCACCGGTCGAAGCCGCGCGGTCCCGAGAAGTCGAGCCTTTCGCCCTGCGCTTCGGGATCGACCAGTCCGGCACCCGCATCCGTGTTGGCGTTGGCAGGCGCATTCGTCCACCCCTCGCCCATGATCTCGGTCGTGATCCCCTGCGTGATCTTCCCCAGGAGGCGTCCGTCGCCGGTCAGCAGCGGCCCGCGGGCGTGCGACTGGATGTCGATGAAGCCGGGTGAGACGACCTTGCCGGAAGCGTCGATCCGCACCCCGGCCTCCTCGTCGGCAAGCCCTCCCGCTCGCGTGACCGCCGCGATCCGGTCCCCGCGGATGCCCACATCGCCGTAGAACCACGCCGCCCCCGTGCCATCGACCACGCGCCCGTTCTCGATGACGACGTCCATCGGGCCACCGGCGGACATCCCGTCCCCGGCGCCCGGATCTCCATCCCCGCAGGCGCCCAACAGGGCAAGAAGGGCGACCACAACCCCCCTCGATCCCCGCGGCGGTCGCACATTCGTCCCAACCGGACATCCCGGAAGCCCCGACTTCGTCTTCATATCAATCCTGTCTCTCATGCACCAGACGTCCGCCCACGTACACGCGGCTCGCCCAGGTGCGAATGCTCAGCGGGTCGCCGTCGAAGACGACCACGTCCGCGTCCTTCCCCACTTCCAGACTCCCCAGCCGGTCCGACACCCCGAGCACCTCGGCAGGACTCAGGGTGAGCGCCCGCAGGACATCGGCCCGGTTCATCCCGTGCCCAAGCGCGATCGAAGCGTCGATCAGCAGCCACTGACCGGCAACCCCCGCACCGAACGTTCCGAAGCTCCGCGAGAAGCTCGCGAACGAGATGTGCACCCCGGCCTCGTTCAGCCACACCGCGTTGCGCTCGTCGACCCCGCCGTAGTCGCCGGGGTCCGGAATCTCCTCGCCGGAGATGTAGGGATGGGACAGCGGGCCCAGCACAACGGGGATCCCCCGGTCGGCCAGTTCGTCCCTCATCTGATGCGCGCCCGCGCCACCGTCAATGACCAATTCGAAGCCGAACTCCTCGGCGAGCTCGATCGCCACCCGGATGTCGCGTGTCGCGTTGGCCTGGACGCGCGCCGGTACCTCACCCCTGAGCAGCCGCGCCATTGCCTCCATGCCGAGATTGCGGGGGCCCGCGTTCTCTCCGCCGGCACCCGCCTCGCCTTCGTCGCCCGCATCACCGCCCTGGGGACCGGCTCCGCTCTCCACCCACTCCCGGGCCCTCACCAGCAGCTCCCGCAACTGGGACACGACCGCCATCCGTGTCGAAGGGGACCGTGACATGTCTCGATAGGTCGATGCCGGACGCCCGCCGAGCGTGATGTCGATGGCCGCGGGCTCACGCACGATCAGGTCGCCGAAACGAGCGCCGGCCGTCTTCACCACCGCTCCCTGTCCCCCCAGAACGGTTGCATCGCCCGGCCCGACGTACATCGCCGTGACGCCCCCCTGGAGCAGCTCGCGCACCCGAATCTCACCCGCATCCCCCGACCCGAAGGTGCCGAAGGGAGCAAACGCCTCGATGATCCGCAGCTCCGGCGTAAGCGGGTTCGGCACTTCGTTCATGTCTTCGCCGGCGACACCGTAGTAGCTCATCGCGTCGATGATCCCCGGCAGCACCACGCGCCCCGTGACGTCCACGACCTCCGCACCCGCGGGAATCGCAACGTCCGCGCCGACTGCGGCGATCCTGCCGTCGACCATCACCACCGTCCCCCCTTCGATGGGGCCCGAGGAGATGGGCAAAACAAGCCCCCCGGTGAGAGCCACGGTCTGTGCCTGGACCGCTGCCCCGGCGACGCAGATCGCGACCGCCCCGAGCACGGCCCCCCTCGCCGCCCCGATCATGGCCCCTCTCCTTCCCGGTCGTACGCCAGCTGCCCATCCACATACACCCGCGTCACCAGGCTGCTCACCTCGTACCAGGTCCCGCTCAGCACCACGATGTCGGCATCCTTGCCCGGCTCCAGGCTCCCTACCCGGGCCTCCACCCCCGCGATCGCGGCGGGGTTGATCGTCACCGCTTCGAGCGCGTCCTGCTCGGTCATGCCGTATCGGATGCCCAACCCGGCGTTGCCCCTCTGCCACTTCGACCCGACCACGGGGTCATCCGTGTGGAAGGCGAAGCGCACGCCCTTCTCGTTCATCACCGTGCCCGTCGCCATGACCTCGTCGGACAGCGCCACGCGCGTGAAGAGCGGCAGCCCTACCACGTCGATTCCGGCCGCGGCGATGTCGTCGGCGACCTTGTAGGCCTCGGTGGAGTGGTGAATCGTCAGGTGGAAGTCGAACTCCTGCGACAGTCGGATGATCGAGAGGATGTCGTGCGCGCTGTGGACGTGGGAACGGATCCGATCCTCGCCGTTCAGGACGCGGACCAGCGCTTCCATGCCCAGATCGCGCGGTGGGGCCGGGCCTTCCCGGCCGCCCTCCTCCCACGCGTCCCGCTTCGCCTGGTACTCCTGCGCCTCGATGAACTTCGCGCGCAGCAGCGCGGTCACCGCCATGCTGGTCGTCGGCGACTGGTCCGGGCGCTTCCGTCCCATCGCGATCTTGAGCCCGCCGCGCTCCTTCACGATACGGTCGTCGATCGACCCGCCCCACGTCTTGATGACGATGGCTTGCCCGCTCGACACCTCGCCGCTCCCGGGGCCGGTCACGACCGTGGTCACGCCACCCTTGACCGCGCCCTTCCAGAAGTCGTCGTCGGGCGAGAGCACGTCGCGGATGCGGTGCTGCGGCCCGAACCGGGTCGGGAACTCGTTGAGGTCGCGGGAATCGGCGCCGATGTGGGAGTGGTTGTCCAGCATGCCGGGCATGATGACCATTCCGCTCAGGTCGACCACGTCGGCATCGCCGGGCGGTGAGATGTCCGCGCCGAGCGCCGTGATCACGCCGTCCTGGAAGACGATCGTTCCGGCTTCGATGGCCGGCCCGGCCGCCGTGTGGATCCGTGCCCCGACCAGGGCGACCGGGGCGGCCTGGGCGGTCACGGGCGCGGCAGGGGCGGCGATCGCGGCAGGGGCGACGATGGCGGCGATGGCCGCGATAGCCGGGCCGCTCCGCGCCCTTCGGGGCTTCCGCAATGTCAACTTTACCTTACGTCGTGTAAATCGCACTTTACATTCTTCCTTTCCGCTGTTGGCCAGGACCGCGCGGGCGACGGCCCGTGAGGGGGTGAATCGGCCGCAGGATCGGCCCCGCCCAGCCATTCCATCGCCCGCTCACACCGTCCATATCTCCCCCAGCACCCGCTGGAAGTTGCCGCCCAGAATCCCCCTGATGTGCTCATCCGCGTACCCCCGCCGGATCAGCGCCTCGGCCAGGTCGAACATGCGCTTCGGGTGGTCCACCCCCTCGATGTCGATCTTCTCCCGGAACGCATACGAGTCCTTGTATCCGCTCTTGAGGGCTTCGTACTCGTCTTCCGGCATGTCGTCGTAGCCCCACAGGTCGATGTCGCTCCCGACTCCCAGGTGCTCCACGCCGATCAGGTCGCGGACATGGTCGAAGTGGTCGATGTAGTCCTCGATCGTCGTCGGCTCCCTGTCCTTCACGAACATGCGCACGCCCGTGATCCCCATCACGCCGCCGGTTGCACCCATCGCCCGTATGGCCTCGTCGGTCTTGGTGCGGGGGTGGCCACCCGACAGCACCCGGCTGTTCGAATGGGTGAAAAGGACGGGCCGCGACGAGATCTCGCAGGCGTCCAGGGTGGTCCGGTCGCCCGAGTGCGACACGTCGACCACCATCCCCACCTCGTTCATCCGCTCCACGATTGCCACGCCGAAGTCCGATATCCCCCCGTCGATGCGCTCGGTGGCGCCGTTCCCGATGAGGTTCCGCGAGTTGTACGTCAGTTGGGAGACGCGCTGCCCGAGGGCGTGGAAGGCGTTCACGTCGTCTGGGCGGCGGAAATGCGACGAAGTCTGCGTCCCGATCAGGATCCCGGCGCGCCCGGAACCGTGCACGCTCGCCAGGTCCTCCACCGAGTCCACCCGCACGAAGAGGTCCGGCCGCTCGGCGATCAGCGAATTGTACCTCGACACGAACATCAGCGTGTTGTGGTACTGGTCATCGAAGTCCCGCCCCCCGATACCCACGCCGATATGGAAGACATCGATCTCGGAGTCGCGAAAGTCCTGCTCCTCCCGTTCCGTCATGCCCCACAACCCCGGACCCCACCTCTCCTGCACCGACCGGGAGATGGCCAGCGGGGACAGCATGTCGATCACAAGGGAGCCCGTCACCAGGTCGATGCAGCGTGCGGAGTACTCCTGGGCGGGTGCGGAATCCAACCGTCCGCGACGTGAGCCACCCGGACCCCGGGCATGCAGCGCGAAGCGGCCCAGATTCACAAAGGGCGCGCCCAGTGCGAATCCGGCCGCTCCGGCGACCGCCTTCACCACCGCCCGGCGGGACAACGGAGACGAGGCGGCCGGCGAACCCGGCAGCGCCGGGGTGACCGGCACGTCATCCGGTTTCGGAACGATCAAGCGAGCTTCTCTTTTCATTCGAACCTCTCATGCACCGTGTGCGCTTTTCGGGGCAGAATCTCCACGGCGGCGTAGCGGGCCGCCCGAATGAGAGCACGGTCGAGTGTAGCGAGGGGCTTCCCGCGCCGCATGGCCAATTCGAGGTATGCCGCGTCGTAGGTGCTCAACGTCCACTCACGCGCCAACATCAGTGTTTCGCGCAGCGCACGCTCATCGGTCTCGGTATCGGTAGCGATCGCCAGCCTTCTCAAGAGATGAAGATAGGCTGCAACTTTCGCTGCGCTGATTCGCTCTTGCCGCTCGGCCCGGACCAGGACATTGCCGATTTCCAGGTGCCAGATGCCGGGAACGACGGCGCCTTCCTCCTTCAATTGGTCCAGCAACGCGTCCGTCTCGGGTGTCGCTTCGTCATCGAACAGCCAATTTGCGGCGACCGAACAGTCCAGGACGAATCCGCTCACGGGCGTCCCGCGTCGCGTAGATCCTTCCAGTTCACGTCGCCGAGCACGACTCCCTTGCGCAGCGCGCGCAGCTCGCGAATCGCATCGGCTACGTCGGATCTGTCGGCCTCTTCGGCCGGCACCAGCCGGGCCACAGGCACCCCCCGTCTCGTGATCAGTACTTCCTCGCCCTCCGCTACCCTGTTCAACAACGAAGACAGGTGCGTCTTCGCCTCGAACGCGCCCACCGTGGTCATCGTCATTCCTCCCTCATCGTCGGCTGTCGGGCCAATCACTTCTGGCTCTTGCAAACTAGTTGATCCAACTAGTATATACTAGGACACCCGCTCCCGATACCGATCGAACCACCCCACGATGTACATGATCTTCTGCATGAAGTGACTCGGTCGCACCCGGATCCCGTGCGGCTCGCCGGGCACCTTCACCAGCACCGCCTCCACGCCCTTCAGCTTGAGCGCCTGGAAGTACTGGTCCGACTCCGACATCGGCGTCCGATAGTCCTCGACACCGGTCATCACCATCGTCGGCGTGGTCACATTGCCGACCAGCGAGATCGACGAGCGCGACATGTAGTGCTCGGGATCCTCCCAGGGCATGGCCCGAAACCAGTACTTTGCAACGGTGATCGGGATGTCCGAACTGACCGCGAAGCTGTACCAGTTGATCACGGGGTATAGAACCGCCGCAGCCCTGTAGCGGTCGGTCTTGCCGATCGACCAGGACGAAAGGACTCCGCCGCCGCTTCCGCCCGTGATGTAGAGCTGGTCCGGATCCACGTACCCGAGGTCGATCACCGCGTCCACCCCCGCGTCCAGGTCGAAGAAGTCGTCGCCGGGGTAGGAATGGTGGATCAGGTTGCCGAATTCCTCGCCGTACGACGTGCTGCCGCGCGGGTTGGTGTACAGCACGACATACCCGGCCGACGCCATCGCCTGCTTCTCGATGTCGAATCGATCCCCGTAGTTCGCGAAGGGTCCGCCGTGGATCTCGAGCACCAGCGGGTAGCGACGGCCGGCGTCGAAACCCGGCGGCTTGATGATCCAGCCCTGGATCTCGAGTCCGTCGTGGGAGGAGGGCCAGCGGATTTCCTCGACGTCGCCGAGCGTCTTGTGCGCCAGGACGTCGTCGTTCACCGCGGTTACGACCCGCGTGTCCCCTCCGCCGCCCCCGAGCGCGACTTCGCTCAGCACCGAGGGGGTCGACACCGTGTAGGCGAACATTCCGCCGGGGCCGACCGAGAAGCTTCCGCCGCCGTACGCCGAACCCGTCCCGCCCATGTTCCCGGCCACGACGTGTACCTCGTCGCTGCCCGGTTCCACGTACGCGATCTTCGAGTTGCCATGGTCGGAGTACGAGAAGTACAGCCGCTCCGAGTCCGGCGCCCACGCCAGACCCCCCACGGTCCGGTCAAGGTGGGCGGCCACGGCCCGAGCGTCCGATCCGTCGCGGTTGGCCATCATCAGCCCGGTGACCTGGTACCCCTGGTAGCGGTCGTCGAAACCGGCGTACGCGATCCAGCGGCCATCGGGAGAGACAGCCACGCCGCCGTCGGGTCCCTTGCGGTCCGTCAGGGCACGGATCTCGCCATCGAGGGAGACTTCGTAGACCTCCGTGTTGCGGTTTTCCAGCTCCCAGTCGGGGTGACGGTTCGCCGTGATCAGCACCGATTGGCCGTCGGCGGACCACACCGGCCGGCCACTGCCCGCGCGCCCCACGTACCCGCCGTGGTGAAAGTCGCCGCTGGTGATCCGCCGCGGCGTCCCCCCTTGAGAGGGCATCACGAACACGTGGGTGAAGCCGTGCTCCAGATCGCCCGCTCCGTCGAAGCGGTGGACCAGCTCGTGGATCACCCGGGCCGGCTCGGCCCACTCCGCGCCTTCGGGCGGATCGGGCATGGAAATGAGCGCCATTCCCGCCGAGGGCACAAAGGACGAGAAGGCGATGTGACCGCCGTCCGGAGACCATGCGGGCACCCGCGGCCCTTCGACCAGGTCTGTAACCCTCTGCGTCTGTCCGGTGTCCATCCAGCGAACGTGGATCTGGGGCGGGGTGTCCTGCATGGCGCCCCGGGCGTTCGACAGGTAGAGCAGGCGGGTCCCGTCAGGGGACCACCGCGGCCAGCTGTCGTTCTGCTTGCCCGAGGTCAGCGGGCGCAATCCGCCGCCGTCCCCGTTCATGATCCACAGGTTCGAGTAGTTGCGGTCGGTCAGCGCGTCGGACCACTGCCGCACGAAGACGACCCGGGATCCGTCGGGCGACACCTGCGGGTCGCTCACGAATTCCAGGTCGAAGACATCGTGCGCAGTAAGGACATCGAGCGCCTGCTGGGCGCCGGCAGGCCATGGGGACGCGAGCAGCGCGGCGGCGATCAGCACAGGCGCCGCGGCTCGCAACGCGCGAGCGGAGGTGCGCCCCGGCGGGGTCGCGACGGTCGGAATGCGGTTCATGGAGTCCCCCCAGAGGATACGAGAGCGGTCAGGGGTTGGCGGTCCGGGAGACAATGTACCTGGCATGGTCCCGTCCGGAGACGAAACCGGTTATCTCGTACGGGCCGTCCAGCAGACGGGTGAAGGCGCGCCGGGTCGACAGGCGCCACCTGAAGGCTTCCTCGAATGAGTGCTCTTCGATCGACTCGATGTCGCTCGGGATCAGCACTTCCACGACATCGGCGTCCGCGGGCACCCGGTCGCTGTCCCCGGGAACTCCGATCACGAGGCAGGATTCGCTGAAGCCGTCCCCGCCCGCCTTTCGTTCGGTCCTGCCCCGTGGTCCGCGGCTGTCGAGCAGATCCCACCTGGCGATGAATCTGTCGGTCCCGAGCTGATGGAGATCGCTGTCCGACGTCCCGTACATATCGGGCACGTACTCGGCGACCGTGGCGCCCAGGTGGTTGAGGTTGAGGTGCGCGTTACGGGCAACGAGTGGGTCGAAGGTCCAGTACATGGTGTTCACGCGGTGGACCAGCAACTGCTCCTTCTGGGCCAGTTTGAGCCGTCTTCCGATCCCCATGTTCCGCGCGTCGGACCGGACGGCAAGCATGTGGGACCAGTGTGCCAGTTCGCCGCCACGAATCCCGGTCACCCCGAAGACGACGCCGAGGAGATCACCGTCGGAACCGAATGCACCTGTGCAGATGCCGCCCATCTTGACCGTGATCTGCATCATGCTCACAGGCACGACATCGGAGAAGCCGTAGCCCCACGTCTGACGCTGAAGGTCGACGCAGGCCGCAAACTCCTCGGGCGTCGTGACCGCACGGATCTCGATCTCCGGGCGGTCCGGAAGGGTCGCAACGCTCGCTGAACCGGGGACGGTGGCCATGGCGCTTCGAGTATCGGTGGAATCGTCGGAATGAACCAATCATCCTACCGCTCGAAATCGCATACGGCAAGGTATCCAGATCTTGCGACAAAACTGCGATACACTGTCCGGGGTTATAATAATCTACGACATAATCGAAACGCGGACTGCCTTAAGCGCGGCGGTCGCGAGGATGGAGACACATGCCCAAAGCGAAACAGAGCGCGAGCGACCGCGGGACGCAGGCGTACAACCACCTTCGGCAGCTGATCGTTCGCGGGCGTCTGGCGCCGGGCTCGCGGCTGATCGAAACGGAAGTCGCCGAGCGCCTGGGCCTCAGCCGCACTCCGGTTCGGAGCGCCCTCCAGCGACTCATGCAGGAAGGATACATCGCGGCACCTCCGAGGGGCCGCCAGAGCCGCCCTTTCGTCGCGCCCCTCACTCAGGACGACGCCGTCGAACTCTTCTTCATCGTCGCCGAGATGGAAGGCCTGGCCGCATGGCAAGCCGCCAGGCAGGAAGACCGGCAGGCCATGATCGACGACATGAACGAAATCAACGCCCAGCTGCTCTCCGAGGCGTCCGCCGCGAGGCCTTCGCGGGAACGGATCTTCCAGCTCGACACCCGCTTTCACCGCCGCTACGTCGAGGGCGGCGCGGGGCCGAGGCTCGTGGCTCTCCACGACGCGATAAAGCCACAGGCCGAGCGCTACACGCGTCTCTACATCGACGCCCTGCTCGACCAGCTCGCCGTCTCCGTCGAGGAACACCAGGTCATCATCGACGCGATCGAGGCCGGCGACGCCGATCTGGCCCAGACGTCCGTGCAGACCAACTGGCGCAACGCCGCGGAACGATTGAGCGGCGTGATCGAGCGCGCCGGGGAACTCGGAAGCTGGTGAGCAGCGCCATGAGCGAACGCTCCCGGTTTGGGGCGAGGCTGGTCGCCGTCACGATCCTCGCCGTGCTCGCCCTCCTCGCCCCGGTCTCCGGTGCCGCCCAGGAGCGGCTCTCCGGGCTGGAGGACACCGTGCGCGACATGATGCGCGACTGGGATGTTCCCGGCGTGGCGGTCGCGGTGATTCAGGGCGACGAGGTCACTTTCGCGCGCGGTTTCGGCGTCAGGGAAGTCGGGGGGACGGATCCGGTCGACGAGCATTCGATCTTTGCGGTGGGGTCGACATCCAAGGCCTTCACCGCGGCGGCCATGGCCATGCTCGTGGACGAGGGCAAGGTCTCCTGGGACGACCCGGTCATCGACCACCTTCCGAACTTCCGGCTCAGCGACCCCTACATCACCCGCGATCTGCGCGTGCGCGACCTGATGAGCCACAATTCGGGGCTGATGCGCGGCGACCGCCTCTGGTACGGGAGCGGTCGCACCCGGGAAGAGGTGCTGCACCAGGTCCGGCACCAGCCGGTTACCTTCCCGCTGCGCTCCACCTTCCAGTACAACAACACCACCTGGATCGCGGCGGGCGAGCTCATCGAGGCGGTCTCGGGAATGAGCTGGGACGACTTCCTGGCGACCCGCATCTTCCGCCCCCTCGGCATGACCCGCAGCACGACCCTGATGGAGCCGCTCGGCAGGCTGGACAACGTGGCCACGCCCCACGTGAAGACCTCGGACGGCGAGTTGCTGGTGGTGCCCTACCGCAACATCGACAACGCGGGGCCGGCCGGGTCGATCAATTCCAGCGCCATGCAGATGGCCCAGTGGGTACGTCTCCAGCTGGGCGGCGGCGAGTACGAGGGCGAACGACTCTTCTCCGAAGACGTCGCGGCAGAGATGCACACCAGCCAGATGGTGATGCGGAGCGACGGCCTGTGGGCGCTCGTCTTCCCCGACTCCGACTTCTTGACCTACGGACTCGGCTGGTTCCTGGCCGACTACCGGGACCTCAAGATGGTGTCGCACGGGGGCAACATCGACGGGATGACCGCCCTCGTGTCGATGATCCCGGAACGCGACCATGGAATCGTCATCCTGGCCAATCTGAACGGGGCGAACGGCTTCACCGTCGCACTGAACAATCACATCATCGACCGCCTCGAGGGCTGGGAGGGCACGGCCTGGAGCGAGAAGATGAAAGATCTGTTTGCCCCGGTCGAGGCGCAGGCGGCCGACCAGGCCCGGGAGGCGGAAGAGAGCCGCGCCGCGGGCACATCGCCCACGCTGGCGTTGTCCGAATACGCGGGCACCTACGCCAATGACATGTACGGCGAGATCACGGTGACCGAAGAGGGCGGAGTTCTCGGCGCCACCTTCGGGGCCGGCTTCGAGGGCCCCCTGGAGCATTGGCACTACGACACCTTCCGCAGCACCTGGGGCGTTACCGCCGACCAGAACGAATTCCTCCGCTTCGAGGTCGGCACGGACGGCAAGGTCTCGGTCCTGCACGCCGAGATCGAGGGCAGCATCGCGTTCGTGAAGCGTTGAGCATGGGCATCAGACGGCGCATCCCACCCGGTACGACGCCCGGCCCCATCCTCCTTGCCCTCGCGGTCGGCACCGCGATCACCGCGTGTGCGACGGACCCCCCCGCGGGCGAGCCGACGCGCGAGACCCTGCCGAACGGGGCGCTGCTGGTGCGGTACCCCGGCCTTCCCGCCATCGACTCCGTCGACCCCGACGTCATCGAGGCACGGGTGGATCTGCGGTTCGGGAGCCGCGAAGGCGACGACCCCAACTTCCTGTTCGGCGACGTCCGGGGCATCCAGGCCGCCAGCGACGGAACGATCTACGTGCTGGACTACCAGGCCGTCGAGGTTCGGGCGTACGGTCCCGACGGCGGGTTCCTGCGCACCGTCGCGCGGCGTGGCGAGGGCCCCGGAGAGATCAGTGAAGCCAACGGGATCTTCCTCTCCGGCGACACCCTTCTGTGGGTGCACGACTACGGGCAAGTGAGGATCATCGGAGTGGACCCCGCCGGTGAGGAGGTTCGGCGGTTCACCAAGCCGATCTTCAGTTACGGGTACATCTGGGACGGCACGTTCGACCGGCACGGACGCTATTGGAGGCGGGTCGAGTACTCCACGGATGACAACCAGGAGATCGACACGGGTCCAATCGAGGGCAGGGAGCACGAGTACTACAAGTCCTACGACCTGTCCACGGAGGAAGTCGACTCCGTCTATCTGGGTGAAAGCACCTACCGGGTATACGTCTCTCCACGGGCCGGCTACCAGGTCCCCTTCAGCGCATCGGACATCCATGTCGTGAGCCCGTCCGGAGGGTTCTGGCACGTGAATACCGGCTCATACCGCCTGACGCGCACCGGCGAGGGCGGAGACACGCTCACAGTGATCGAAGCGTCGCTGCCGAACATCCCCGTGACGTCCGAAGACCGATCCGCATACGTCCAGGGAATCGTCGAGCGCGAACCGGAGGAACGCCGCGCCGCCGAGGCGGTCGCCGCGATGATGCCGGACTTCAAACCGATTCTCGAAGATCTCTTCGTGGACGACGAAGACCGGCTCTGGGTGGAAAGGGCCGTCCCGGCCGGCACTCCACCTTTCTATGACCTGTTCTCCGAAGATGGCGACCGTGTGGGTGCCGTCCGCTTCACCTTTGAACCCGGATACCGGTTCTGGGTCCGGCACGGCAACATCTACACCCGGATCGTGGACGAGCTGGGCGTCCAGTACGTGGCGAGGGCACCCGTGTCGTGAACCCGGCTCGGCGTCGCACCCCCGGCGGCGAGGGATCCACCCACACCACCGACGTGGTCGTCATCGGCGCCGGCATCGTCGGGGCTTCCTGCGCGTACCACCTCGCCGAGCGCGGCCTGTCGGTCACCGTCCTGGAACGGGAGGGCGCCCCCGCGCTCGGCTCCACGGGGCGGAGCGCGGCGGGGGTGCGGGTGCAATTCACCACCCGGCCCAACATCGAACTCTCCATGTACTCCCTGCCCGTCTACCGCGAGTTCAGCGAGCGGCACGGCTTCGAGATCGGCTACCGCGACATCGGTTACCTCCTTCTGGTGCCGCACGACCGCTGGGACCGCCACCTGGAATCGGTCGCGCTCCAGCGCAGCCTCGGCGCTCCGGTGGAGGTGCTGGCCCCTGACGATGCGTGCCGCTACGTCCCCGTCGCGACGGACGGTCTCGCGGGAGCGACGTACGGCCCCTGGGACGGCGTCATCGATCCCCACATGGCCACCCACGCCTGGGTCACCATGGGTCGCGCGGCCACCGTGGAGTACCGTTTCAACCACCCCGTGACCGCCATCCGGCCCGAGGCCGGCGCGTGGCGGGTCGAAGCGGGCGCGGCGTCGTTCGCCTGCGGCCACGTCGTCAACGCTGCAGGTGCATGGTCCGGCGTCGTCGGGCGCCTCGCGGGGCTGGACGTCCCGGTAAGGCCCAAGCGCATCCAGATCTTTCTGAGCGCTCCCGTCGCCGACGAGCGGGTCTATCCGCTCACCATCGACCTGGGGACGGGGGTCTACCTGCGCAGCGAGGGCGAGCGCATCCTCTTCGGCCTCGATGCCCACAACGACGACGGCTTCACCGAAGGCATCGACTGGAGCTGGCTGGAGCAGGTTTTCCTCACCGGCGTCGAGCGCTATCCGTGGTGGGAGGACCTCGGCGTGGATCGCCGGGGGAGCTGGTGGGGGTACTACGGGGTGACTCCCGACAACAGCCCCGTGATCGGATTCAACCCCGGCGCCAGCGCATGGGTCGACGCGTGCGGGTTTTCCGGCCACGGCATCATGCATTCGCCGGCCACCGGGCTCGCGGTTTCGGAACTGGTGGCCGACGGGAGCTCTGACACGCTCGACGTGACCGCGTTTCGCCACGAGCGGTTCGCGGGCGCGCAGGCCGAGGTCGAAGTCAATATCTTCTGACAGCGGAAAATCCGGGGCGGGGGCATCGGGTCGGGGCAACCGCAACAAGGGATCGAACCATGCTGAGATTCGCCGAAGAGATCATGCTTCTCCTTCTCGACGACGAACAGGAGAAGTTCATACGGGTGCCCGACTGGTCATTGAGGTACGCGCTCGCGGGCGCGGTGCTCATGGACCTGGCTCTCGAGGACCGCGTCGACACGGATCTCGAGAAGCTGATCCTCGTCGACGGCACGCCCCTGGGGGACCCCGTGCTCGACCCGGTGCTGGCCGACATCGCCGCCGCCAGCGGGACCCATGACGCCCGCTTCTGGGTGGAGCGGGCCGCCAACCACGCCTACGAGACCCGCGAAGCCGCCATCGACCGCCTGGTGGCGCGCGGGATCCTCGAGCGCCGCGAAGGCCGGTTCCTGTGGGTGTTCCGTGCCCGGCGGTACCCGGTGATCGACGGCAAGGCCGAGCGGGAAGTCAAGCTGCGCATCATGGAAGTGCTGTTCAGCGACCAGGTCCCCACTCCCCGCGACGTGGTGATGATCTGCCTGTCCGATGCCTGCGGGATCTTCGCGGAGCTGCTCTCGAAGCGCGAGCTCAGGCATGTCATGCCCCGCATCGAACTGATCCGCAGGATGGACCTGATCGGCCGTGCAGTCACCGCGGCGATCCGGGATATCGAGGTCTCGCTCGCGCAGGCGATCCGGCCGCACATGGCATAGCCGCCCGACGGGCGCGTCGGTGCGCGCCCGTCCGCGTCAGTGCGCAGCCATCGCCGATGCACTCAATCTGACAACTCTGCTTTACATGATGTAATGTAGACATTACATTTTCTCTCCCAGTGCACGACCCCAGGCGGAGGAACCCATGTCGGAGCCCACCATCGAGAACCATCTGAAGCGCCAGCGAAAGGCAGCCGGGCTATCACAGAATGCCCTGGCCGGGCTGGTCGGCGTATCGCGCCAGGCGATCCTTGCCATCGAAGCGGGCAGGAACGTTCCTTCGACCAGCCTGGGATTGAAGCTGGCGTATGCGCTGGGGTGCACGGTCGAAGACATCTTCCGGCTGGCCCCCGACCGGGGGCTGCACGCGCGTTTGGCGCCGTCGTCCGGCGGCGGGACCGGGCCGCGCGTCGCGCTCGGCAAGGTGGACGGTCGCTGGGTCGCTCACCGGCTGCCCGCCCACGGAATGACCGCCGCGGACGGCATCGTCATGTCGGAGGGCGAGGGGTCCACGGCCGTTGTTCGACCCCTGGGCGACACCGCACACCTCGAGCGCAATGCGCTGGTGGCCGGATGCGCGCCCCTCCTTGGCACCGTGGGGCACCGGGTGGACCGGCGGTTCAGCGATGCCCGCGTGACGTGGCTGCAAGCGGGCAACCGCCAGGCCATGGACCTGCTGGCGGCCGGACTGGTTCACGTGGCCGGGCTTCACCTGTCGGGTGACGCCGATGACCTCGCGGCTGCTGCGAGACGGGCTCTTCCGGGCAGGCGTGTCATGGTGGCCAACCTGACACGCTGGAAGCAGGGGCTGGTGGTGCCCCCCGGCAACCCGCTCGGTATCCGCACCGGCGCCGATCTGCTCCGCCCCGACCTGCGGGTGGTCAGGCGCGAAGAGGGTTCGGGCGCCCACGATCTCGCGGTCCGGTTCCTGGGCGCCGAGGGAGCCTGTCACCCGGATGGCGGACCGGCAGCGTCCAGTCACCGCGAGGTGGCGCGGATGGTGCGCTCGGGCTCCGCCGACGTCGGCATCGCGATCGAGGGCGCCGCGCTGGCCGAAGGGCTGGACTTCGTGCCCCTCTCCGAGGAGCGCTTCGACCTGGTGGTCGCGCAGGACACCGCGTCCCGGACCCCGGTCTCGCGCCTCATCGAGACCCTGGACGACCCGGGCTTCCGCGCCGAGGTCGAGCACCTGCCCGGCTACGACGTTTCGGCGAGCGGCGAGGTGACGACCGTGGAAGCAGCATGACGAACCGCTCGGTCCAGCGCGGATGCATTGCCGCGCGGACGCCGGGAAGAGCTGGTCCGCGCCACCGCACGCGCGTTTGGCGGCGCCCGACGGCTGTCGGAACCTCGGCCCTGATCCTGGTTCTCGGAGCCGCGTCTCTGGCCGGGTGCGGTCAGGACGGCACCGGGCGGCAGCCGCTGAACGTCTTCGCGGCGTCTTCGCTGACCGAGGCATTCCAGGATATGGAGGCGTCGTTCGAGAGCGCCCATCCCGGAACCGACGTCGTGCTCGTATTCGCGGGGAGCCAGATCCTGCGGCTCCAGATCGAACAGGGGGCACGCGCGGACATCTTCGCGTCCGCCGACCCCCGGCACGCCGAGTCTCTGGAACGCGCCGGGCTGGTGGGCAAGCGAACGGTCTTCGCGAGCAACGAACTTGTGGTCATCGTGCCGTCCGACAACCCGGCGGGCATACGGTCCTTTGCCGACCTGCCCGCTTCGGAGCGCCTCGTGATCGGGATGGAGCACGTCCCGGCAGGAGCCTACACCCGTGAGGCGCTCCACCGCGCGGCCGGGGACTACGGCGCCGCCTTCGAGGCCGATGTGCTCGGCAGCGTCGTTTCGGAGGAGAGCAACGTCCGGCTGGTGCGGGCCAAGGTCGAGCTGGGCGTCGCCGACGCCGCCGTCGTGTACAGGACCGATGCCACCCCGGGCCGGGTACGGACGATCCCCCTGCCGCCCGGCGCCAACGTCCGCGCCCGTTACGAGATCGGGGCGGTGAGCAGCGGGGCGAACCCCGAGGGCGCGGAGCGATGGCTCGACTTCGTGGCATCGCCGGAGGGTCAGGAGATCCTGACGCGGCGGGGGTTCCTGCCCGGCTCCGCGCCCGCGCCGTGAGAAAGCCGCTCTGGAGGGGGCTGTCGGGGCGGGGGGGATTCCTGGTCGCCGTGCCGATGCTGGCGATTCTTGCGGTCCCCCTGATCGCGCTGGCCGGAGCGTCTTCGCCGGCCGACATCGCGGCCGGGACGCGCCACCCCCTCTTCGGGCCCGCCCTCTGGCTGAGTGCGCGGTCGACGGTGGCCGCGCTGGCGGTCATCGTCCTGGCGGGCACACCGCTGGCCTGGTGGATGGCGGGCCCGTCGCGACACCGTTTTCGGATCGTCGAAGTGCTGGTCGACCTCCCGATCGTGATCCCTCCCGCCGTGATGGGAATCGCGCTTCTGCAGACGTTCGGGCAAAGTGGAGTCTTCGGCCCGGCCCTGTCCTCGTTCGGGATCGACGTCCCCTTTACGACGACCGCGGTCGTCATGGCCCAGGTGGTCGTCGCGGCGCCGTTCTACATCCAGGCCGCGGCAACCGCCTTTCGCGCCGTGGACGAGGACCTCCTGATCGTCGCCCGGACCCTGGGCCAGTCCCCCACGGGCGCCTTCTTCCGGGTCGCGGTCCCCCTGGCACTGCCCGGGATGGTGGCCGGCGCGGCGCTTTCGTGGGCCCGTGCGCTGGGCGAGTTCGGCGCGACCCTTATCTTCGCCGGGAACTTCATCGGCTCGACCCAGACCATGCCGCTTGCGATCTACACCGCCCTGGAGTCCGATACCCGGGTCGCCGTCGCGCTCGCGCTGGTTCTGGCGGCGGCGAGCGCCTTGTTGCTCGTCCCCCTGCGCGCCGTCCCGGCGCTGGCACAAGCCCCGCGTCGGCACCGGGACCGGTGAGCCCCGCCGGCAACGCGGATCGGGTGAGCACCTGGAGCCTTCGCGTGTCCGTGCGCGCGGGCTCCTTCAACCTCGAGGCCGACGTGCGGGGCGACCTCGACCCGGTCGTCCTGATCGGCCCCAACGGGTCGGGCAAGACGACCCTCCTGCGGGTGATTTCGGGCGCCTACCTCCCGTTCGGCGGCCGGATCCGGGTCGGCGAGCGCGTCCTCTACGACTCCCGGCGCCAGGTCTGCCTGGCTCCCGAGGAGCGGCGCGTGGGGTATGTCCCGCAGGGGTACGGTCTCTTCCCCCACCTGACCGTCCTCGAGAACGTGGCCTTCGGGCGCTCCTCCTCGCGGATGCGCAACCACCGCAGGGACCGCCGCGCGGCGGCGGCCGCCATCCTCGCCGAAATGGAGTGCGGTCACCTTTCCGGACGTCGCCCCGGCACCCTTTCCGGCGGCGAAAAGCAGCGCGTCGCGTTGGCGAGGGCGCTTCTGCCGGATCCGGACATGCTCCTGCTCGACGAACCGCTGGCGGCCATGGACGCTGCCGCCCGCCGGGACTTTCGCGCCTATCTGGCGGCTCACCTCGCCGATCGGAGGGTCCCCGCCATCGTGGTGACGCACGACCCCCGCGATGTCCAGGCGCTGGGAACCCCCGTGGTCTACGCCCTCGAGGGGGGACGCGTGGCGCAGAGCGGCCCGCCGGAGGCTTTGGCGACCGCCCCGGCAACCGACTTCGTTTCCGAGTTCTTCCGCGAGGGAAACGGGACTGGCCAACAGGCCCGTTGACGGATCCGCACGACCCCCGGGAGCGGTCCGTGCCCGGCGGCTATCGTCTCAGCATGTACCTGCCGGTGAACGAGAGAACGCCGTGCTTCACCGTGGTTCCCATGACCGACGTGAGCACCGGGCTCAGACCGGCTTCGTAGCGGGCACCGATGCCAATTCCCAGTACTTCGATCTCGCCACCCACCAGAACGCCGACATCGAAGGAATGCACATCGAGGTGCTCGACGTCCGCGCACGAAACGTTGTTTCGAGCGCAATACACCGGCAGCGCCAGCGAAATGCCGCCGAACAGACGGGGTCGCACAGCCGCGGCCCCCGGCACTTGCAGTTGCACAAGGACGGGGACCTGAATGTACGCAAACTCCAGTACATTCTCCCCTACCGCACCCGTCTCGGTTCGAACGCTGGAGCCCTTGGTCGCGACCTGGAACTCGGAGCGTATCGAGATGGTCTCTCCAACGGGGAAAACGGCTACCCCGCCACCCATGAAGGCGGTTCGCCATTCCGCGTTGCTTGCCCCGCTGCCCGAATACGTCGCAGCGGCGAACCCGGTGATGAGCCCGATGGAGGTCTGTGCCCGGGTACCCGACACAGGCGCCGCAAGGAGCGCGACCGTCATCAGTACCCCGAACCTTCTTTGCATCTGGCCTCCGATTGGATGTAACCGAATCCTAGCCGTTCGGCCGAGCCGGGGGAACATCGCTTGCCACAGGCGAGTCCGCCTCGCCAGGTTGCCGGCTTCAACGCCGCGCTTCCTCCAGGATCCGGCGATGACTCTCCTTCAAGGCGGCCTTCGCCACCTTTTCGGTGGGCGTCTTCGGCAGCGCGGCGAGGAATCGCACATGGGCCGGCACCATGTAGCGAGCCATGCGGCTGCGGCAATGGTCCCGCAGGTCGGCCGCGGCCAGTTGGCATCCGGGCTTCAGGGCCACCGCCACCGCCACATCCTCTTCCGTGTATTCGCTCGGCACGCCGTACGCCGCGGCTTCCAGTACCGCGGGGTGGGCCTCGACAACCTGCTCGATTTCGAACGCGGAGATGTTCTCGCCACGGCGTCGGATCGCGTCCTTCCTGCGGCCCTCGAAGTAGAGGTTGCCCTCTTCGTCGACGCGCCCGAGGTCGCCCGTGTGGAACCATCCGTCCCGGAAGGCCTCGCGGTTTGCGTCGGGCATGCCGTAGTACCGCGTCATCATGACGTGGCGGTTCTCGTCGGCGGCCGGCCGCACAACGATCTCGCCGATTTCGCCAGGAGGCAGGGTCCGCCCCGCGTCGTCCACGATCCGCAGCCGGTACTCGGGCACGCAGCGACCGCAGGAGCCCGGCGGAGACGCGACACCCGGCTCCTGGAAGACCATCACCCCACCCTCGGTGGAGCCGTATCCCTCCATGAGGGTCAGCCCGAACCGCGCCTCGAAGTCGGCCTGAAATGCGGGCATCGGCACGCCCCACCCCAGCCGGGCCGGGTTGTCGGCGTCGGCGGGCGCCGGGTCCCGCTTATGGAGGAAGGTCAGCGTCGCGCCCATGAAGTCGAAGACCGTGACGCCGTAGCGCTTCACGTCCTCCCAGAAGCGCGACACGCTGAACCGCTCGGTGATCACGGCGGTGGCGCCCTCCGTCAGGGCCGGGGCGACCGTCCCGATGGTGGCGTCCCAGTGAAAGACGGGATAGGGGCAGAAGAGAACGTCCTCCCGGGACATCTGCGTGGCCCGGCTCAGCAGGGCGGCCTGGACCAGAACGTACCGGTGCGACAGTTCGCACGCCTTCGAGGCCCCGGTCGTGCCCGACGTGTAGATGAGGAGGGACGCTTCGGCGGATGAAGGCGGGACCGCGGCCGGCAAACCGTCGTCGTCGATGGCGAGCGCTTCCAGCGGGAGGGCCGCAAAGGAGCGGCCGCCACCCGAAACGGTGCCGGGAAGAGCCCCGGGGGGGTCGCGCACGAAAAGCCGTTCAACGTGCTCCAGGCGGTGGCCGATCCCGAGGACGATGTCGAGCAAGGTGTGGTCGACGACCAGGTTCCGGGAACCGGTGAGGTTGATCGCGTGGGCGAGGCCGCGACCGCGAAATCCCGTGTTCAGCGGCGCCCACACCGTGCCCGCGCGGTTCGCGGCGAACCAGAGCGAGACGGCGTCGGCGCAGTTTGGAAGCAGGGTGGGCACGATGCCCCTGACGCCGTGGCTCCGAAGCCCGGCGGCCAGGGAACGGGTCCGTTCCTCGAAGGCCGCGTAGCTCAGATCGGCCTCGCGGAAGCGGAGAAAGAGCTTCCCCGGATGGTCCTTCGCCCTCTCGGCGAGGAGAGTCACGATGGTGGGGACCTGCGACGTCACGCCCCTTCCCCCGGTGTCAGCCATAGCGACAGCCACTCCCCGACCAGCGCCGGCCTGTCCCCGCCCTCGATTTCCACTCGGCATGCGAAGGTGATCAGAAGCTGTCCCGGCTTCCGCCAGGTCACGTCCTTGACCGTGAAGTGACCGCGGATGCGCGACCCCGACGGGACCGGAGCCACAAAGCGCACCCCCTCGAAGCCGTAGGACGCCGGGTAGCCGTCCTCGCGGCCGCCGTCCATCCGGTAGCGGTAGATCTGGTACATCATGGGCGTCATCAGCGACATGGTCAGGAAACCGTATGAAATCGTCCCGCCCCAGGGACTGTGCTCTGCCGCGTAGACGGGGTCCATGTGGTGGGGGTCGGGGTCCTCGGTGATGCGGCCGAATGCGCTGATGCGGTCCTGGTCGACGACGATCCAGTCGGAAACAAAGGTCTCGCCGATGGAGTCGTGGGCATTCTCGGGTGTGAGGTGTCGCGGGGTCATGCCGGCGGGGCCTCCCGTCCCATGATCAAGGTTCGCCGCTCCGATTCGGAGACGGTTTTCCGGTGCCGGGCCGAGGCGAACCAGAACACGCCGCCCAGGGCAAGGCAGATGACGAGCAGAAGCCACACGGTGGGAATGCCGCCCCCCGGCTCGTAGGGGTCCAGCAGCGCCAGCACGACGAACAACCCCGCCGCGAGGGCAGCGGCCCCGGCCGTCGGGACCCCTCCCGGCACCTTGTACGGTCGCGTGGCGTCGGGGCGCGTACGGCGCAGCTTGATGACGCCCAGCGAAACGATCGCAAACGCGATCCCGAAGCAGATCGTCGCCGTGCCCACCAGCGGGGCGATCGCCCCTTCGCCGAGAATTACCCCCAGTCCCCCCAGGAGCCCCACGAAGATCAACGCGCCCGACGGCGACCCGTGACGCGGATGGATCGTGCCGAGAAATGCGGGCAACATGCGCGCCCGGCTCATCGCGAAGAACACGCGCGACGCCGCGATGATCACCGCGTTCCACGTGGTCAGGATGCCGATGAACCCCGCCGCCAGCACCGCCCGCGAGAAGATCGGCGACGAGAACGCCTCCCGGAACGCGGTCGCGGCGGGAAGCCGGTCGAATTCGAGGAGTCGCTGCCACGGCACCACCATCGACGCCGATACGATGATCAGGATGTAGAAGGCTCCCGCACCCAGGACGGCCACCAGGAGCATCAGCGCGGCGGAGCGGCCGCTCGTGCCCGGAGCGCGCTCCTCCATCAGCTGGGGGATCACGTCGAATCCGGCCAGGAAGAAGGGCGCGGTCACGAACGCCGCGATGATTCCCGGCAGGACCGAGCCGCTCTCGTCCCGCACCAGAGCGGGCCCGAGGTTCGAGGCGTCTCCAAAAAACAGGCCGGCCCCGATGAACAGGATGCACAGGGCGAAGAACCCGTATGTGAGAACATCCTGCAAGCGCGCGGCCCTGGCCACGCCCCGGATGTTCATCCAGACCATGAACGCCATGACGCCCACGCCGAGCGCCAGATTCCCGGGCCGCACCGGCGTGTCGAAGAGCGTGTACAGAACCGGGCCGCCGAAGTTCGGGAAGAGATTCTCGGCCAGCACTCCGATGGCGATTCCCTCCCATCCGGCCACCGCCGTGTAGATGAATGCCAGAATCCACGCGGTGGCAAAGCTGGCGCGGGTGCCGAAGGCCTCGAAGGCGTACGCGAGCTCTCCCCCGGAGACGGGGAACATGCTTGCCATTTCAGCGTAGCATAGACCTATCAGCGCGATGAGCAGCGTTCCGGCGCCGAATCCGATTGCGGCGCCCAGCGGACCGGCCGGAGCGAGCCAATAGCCCAGGTAGATGATCCAGCCGACGCCGATGATCGTTCCGAATGCGAGCGTGAAGAACTGGCCCGTGCCGACCGCTCGCCGGAGGGACGGCCGAATGTCGGCTTCGGGAGTCTTCGTGGTGGACGGCATGTTGCCGTGTAGAATATCGGACGGGCCAGTGGCGGCCAACTCCCCCGAGCCCTGAAACGGAGGCACCTTGATGTTCCGCTCATCGCTGACACTCATTGCCGTTGCGACTGCCTGGTCATGTGGCGCGGGGTCTCCCGCGAGTGACGTCGTACGGGAGACGCTCCCGAACGGTGCAGTCGTGGTTCGGCACCTGTCCCTGCCGGCAACGGACGATTCCGGAACCGAGGTGGCTGTCGCCGAGGTGGACCTCAAGCTCGGCGTCATGGATGGCGATCCCAACTTCATCTTCGGCGACATCCGGGGCATCGAAGCGGCAAGCGACGGTACCATCTACGTGCTGGACTACCAGGCCGTCGAGGTCCGTGCGTACCTCCCGGACGGCCAGTACCTGGAGACGATCGTGCGTAGCGGCGAGGGCCCGGGTGAGATCAGAGAGGCCAACGGCATCTTTCTCGAGGCCGACAGCCTCCTCTGGATCAACGATCACGGGAAGATGGCCATCATCGGCGTGACGCCGCAGGGAGAGGAGATCGCCCGGTTCCCCTTCCCCGTCCGGAGGTACGGTTACATATGGGACGGCGTCTTCGATCACCAGGGGCGCTTCTGGATGGGCACGAGCCATTCCGACGAGGAACGCACCTTTCCGCCCGAAACGGGACTGGTAACGGGCACGTCGCGCGGCTACTACAAGTCCTACGACATTGCCACGGAAGCCACCGACTCGGTGTACACGGGCGAAGACACCTATCGGTCCTTTATTGCCGAGACCGGGGGGGGCTACTCCTATCGCGGGATTCCGTTCGAGGCGTCCACGCCCACCATTGTGGACCCCTCCGGGGGTTTCTGGAAGGCAAACACCGCGGAGTACCGGATCACCCGGACGGCCGAGAACGGAGACACCCTGCTGGTGATCGAAGCCGCTCTTCCCGTCAGGCCCGTGACGGCCGAAGACCGCGCCGCCTACGTCGACGCCGCGGTCGAGCGCGACCCCGACGACCGCCGCGCAGCCGAAGAGGTCGCCGCTCTCATGCCGGAGGTCAAACCGATACTCAGTGGCCTTTTCGTGGATGACGAGGGCCGCCTCTGGGTCCGGAGGGTCGTCGAAAACGACGGGCCCGCCTTCTACGACCTGTTTTCCGGGGACGGAGACCACCTGGGTTCCCTGCGCCTGGGGTTCGACGCCGGGCAGTACGCCACGCTGTGGGTCCGCCACGGCAACATCTATACCTGGGTCGAGGACGAACTGGACGTCCCCTACGTGGTGAGGGCGCCCATCCCCCGAATCCCCTGAGACACACGCGTCGGCAACCCCTTGACATGCTTCGGCCCCTATGGTTTACAATGGCAGCGACGGAGCGGTGGGAGTGGAGGGCCGCTCCGCCCGGGTACTGGCCGCCCATCACAAGGAGTTGGACATGCGCTTGAACCGTTCGCGAATCACCCTGGCCTTCGTCGTCGCCTTCGGCTTGGCGACGGCCCTCGCCGCCTGCAGCAGCGGAGGGGGGTCCAGCGGTCCCCGGAGAGACCCCAACCTCATCACCGCCGAGGAACTGGCCGACTACACCACCCTTTCCGCTCTCGATGTAATTCGGCGCCTGCGGCCTCGCTGGCTGCAGAGCCGGGGGAGCAGCAGCGCTCAGGTCATCCAGGACGGTGCGCGACTGGGGGATCCAGACAACGCACTCAGGTCGATCCCGGTGTCCGACATCGCGGAGTTGAGGTATCTCAACGCTTCAGACGCCACGATGCGCTACGGGACCAACTACCCCGGCGGGGCAATCGAGATAACCAGCCGAGGGAGATGACGCCTGCGGGGGAGCCAGCGATCCGGCAGCCGCAGTTCAACTGGCACCCCGCGGACCACCGGCAAGGAAGCATCTCGAGAAATCGGCGAGCACCCGGGCGCACGTCTCGATTTCCGACACGCGCACCCACTCGTCGGTCGTGTGGGCCTGCGCGATCGATCCCGGTCCGAAGCAGACGGCCGGCGTACCGCTCTCGTTGAGGAAGCACGCGTCCACCCACGCCGACATCCCAAGAACCGTCCCCGGGAGGCCGGCGCGCACGCATGCCTGCCGCAACCCCCGGACCAGCGCGGACGAATGGGGCACCTCGGTAGCCGCGCGGAAGAGACCGGCCTCCAGGCGTGCATTCAGCCCGGGACAACTTCGGCGCGCAGCGGCCATGACATTCTCCGCCTCGCTCATCACGCTCGCCGCCGTCTCTCCCGGCAACGTCCGCCGCTCGACGACCAGGTGGCAGCCCTCCGGGTAGATCGAAGGCGCACTGCCTCCCTGTATGGTGCCAGCGTGCAGCGATGCCGGACCCAGCAGCGGGTGGTCCGTGTCGCGGGAAAGCCGGTCCGCCTCTGCCTCGAAGGCCACCACGACGTGTGCCATGTGGGCGATGGCATCGATGCCGGCATCCGGTCGCGAGCCGTGCGCCGCACGCCCGGTCACATGCGCGTCGATCCACAGGAAGCCCTTGTGGGCCGGCATCACCGCCAGGCTCGTGGGCTCACATACGACGGCGGCGTCGGCCCTTATCCCCGACGAGACCAGGGCTTCCATTCCCACGGAGGCGTGCTCCTCGTCGGCCGTGAGCGCGACGACGAGTTCGCCGGCAAGGTCTTCGTCCGCCAGCGCCGAAGCCACATGCAGGGCACACGCCACCCCGGACTTCATGTCGGCGGCGCCGCGGCCGAACAGCCGCCCGTCGCGGATGGCTCCGGAGAAGGGCTCGGCCATGCCTTCGACCCCGACCGTGTCCAGGTGTCCGTTGAGGAGCAGCGAGCGCCCGGAACCGTTGCCGCGGCGTCCCACGACATTCCACCTGCCGGGCTCGACCTCGGTCACGACCGGATCGTAGCCGAAGTCGTTCAACCAGCTCGCCGTCAGCTCCGCCACGGCCCCCTCGCCCGCGCCGCCTTCCTCCAGCAGCGGGTTCACGGAGGGTGTCCGCACCAGATCCCGGGTCATGGTGACCGCGTCCTGTGGTAGGATTTTCACAATGTAGTCCGGAAAAGCGTACGCATTTGTCTTCCGGATATCCGTGGTCCGGAAACCATCAGCCGCCAAAAACGTAATGGAGACAAGGGGAATCGAGTCTCCAGCAACCCCTCGACCGCCGCCGCAGCGTCATGGCATGGATCTTGCTCTTATGATGTCTCCGTCGGGCAGCATTCACACTACCACACTTTGGGACACAGGAGGGAGCGATTCGCAAGTTCACTGTCAACCTGTTGGGCGCGGCCGCACTCGCGGCCGCCGGCATCGCGCTTCTCCGGCAGGGGAACCAGCGGCTTGAGCCTGCAGAGATCAAGGTCGACGAGGTTCCTCCGGGGGAGACGATCCCCGGCCAGATCAGGCTGGAAAAGCTGAGAGAGCTGGGGATCTAGCCTGAACGGCTCCGGGCCGGCAGCCCGGCCCGCCCAGGGGGGAGCCGCCCCCCGGCAAGATCGGGCGGAAAAAGCGGAGAGGGCGGGGGATCGAGCCTGAACGGCTCGGGCGGGGCAGCCGAGCCGTACAAGGGTTGGCCCAGCCCTGAACCGAAGGGGGTGACCGGGATCCGGTCGCCCCCTTCTTTTGTCCGCGAACACACCGAACTACCCGAAGTGGGAGATGTTCTTCTCGATGTAGTCGCTCCATTCGGGGGGAACGTCCGTGTCCGGAAAGATCGCCTGCACGGGGCACTCCGGCTCGCAGGCACCGCAGTCGATACACTCGTCCGGGTGGATGAGGTACTGGTCGCCAACCTCGTAGATGCAGTCGACTGGACAGACCTCCACGCAGCTGGCGTCCTTGGTACCGATGCAGGGCTCGGTGATGATGTAGGTCACCTTGACACCTCAGAAGTTGCCGTTGGCTCAGCAGTCCGTTGCGGCGCCCGCTCCAGCGAGGCGGGCGGAACCCGCGCTCGAATGCCGCGAAGCACACGGACTGTCAGGGGTCTATGATTGTCGAACGCGTTCCCACCCGCAACCCTCTCGGGAGCCCGGGATCGGGCCTCACCCCCGGGGCAACCGCCGGAATTGATCCAACGTGGCCGCAATGGCCGCCTCCAGACCCGGGGTCGATTCCCGCATCGGGTGCGTGGCTTCGAACGTGTGGCCCGACCCCTCGATGACGGCCAGCTCCGCGGTGGGACCGGCCTCGTCAAGCCGCTCCGCCTCGGCTACGGGCACGGTGGCGTCTTCCGACCCGTGTACGATCAACCAGGGAACGCGCACCCTCGCCGCGGCGGCCAACACGTCCAGGCGACGGGCGTTCGCCTTCAGGTCCTCCCACAGGGTCCGGTTGAGCGGCATGTTCTGGCCGGTCCGGGCATTGGCGATGTACGTCACGCCGCGGGACGTCCAGTCCTCGGCCTGCTGCGGCGTCCAGCGGTCGAAGGTCGACACGGCCGCCCAGGTGACCAGAGCGGATATTCCGTCATGCTCCGCGGTGGTGACGACGCTCGTGCCACCCCCTCGGCTGTGCCCCAGAACCCCGACCGAAGCCGGGCGGCGGCCACGCGCCCACTCGCCCGCCAGCGTCCGGTCCACCATCCAGTGGAAATCCTCGAGTTCCCGGGACAGCGTGTTCCTCCCGAACGCTTCCAGATCCGTGAACCCCATCAGATCGGGCCCGATGCCGTTGAGCGAAAAGTTGAAGGACACGACCAGGTGACCGTCTTCCGCCAGGCGCTCACAGAGATGGGGAAAGAAGCCCCAGTCCTTGAAGCCCTTGAAGCCGTGCGCGACCAGCACGGCCGACTCCGGGTCCGCCCCGGCCGGGTGCCGGACATCGACGCGGATGACGTCTCCGTGCGGTGGCTTCGTCTCGGCGCGTTCGTGTCTGACCGTCACCGGACACCCCTGGTCCCGGCACGCCACGCGAATCCCGTGGCCAATGGAAGCCGGGGATTCATCGACCGGTCCGCCATTCCACATCCTCGTCGCCGGCAGCCACGTTCTCGAGACGGGCGGCTGCAAACAGATAGTCCGACAACCGGTTCAGGTACCGTACGACCTCGTTGTCGACATGCGAAATCGCGGCCAGGGTCACCACTCGCCGCTCCGCCCTGCGACACACGGCCCTCGCCACATGGAGGTGTCTCGCCCCTGCGCTCCCTGCCGGCAGGATGAATTTCCTGAGCGGCGGCGTGGCCGAGGTGGCTTCGTCGATCCACGCCTCCAGCTCCGCGACCCGTTCGGTCGGCAACTCCGGCAGCCCCGGTGCCGGGCGACCCTCGCGGGGAGGCGTGGCCAGATGGGCCCCGATCGCAAAGAGGTCGGACTGCAGGCGGTTCAACCGGCGGCGGATCCGATCTTCGGTGACGTGCCCGGCGGCTGCCCCGATGACCGCGTTCAACTCGTCGACCGTTCCGTACGCCTCCACCCGAACATCGTCCTTCCGCGTCCTGCCACCCCCGAAAAAGCCGGTCTGCCCGTCGTCTCCCCGCCTCGTGTAGATCTTCAACGCGATCCCAGCTTCGTGAATTTCCGGATGGCCCTGGCCTTGTCCAGAAGGCTGGACTCGTCGGGAGTGTCGTCCGGGCGGAGACCCGCGAGGCCGTCCCGCACATCGAGCAGAACCTCGAGGAGGACCTGGTCCCGCTGGAAGCCGAAGTCCAGTGCGTCCATGCGGCTCTGGTCATCGCCCGCCGCCGCCTTGTCGAACGCCTCCCGGTAGACCCCCTCGAGGCTGCCGATGATTCTGGATCTCGTGCGCATGTGTCTCTTCGATTCCCCCCCATGGCCGATGCTTCGACACGAACGAGTCGAATTGTACCGTGCATACATCGTATCGCCCCGTGTACCTTTAGCGGTAGCGGTGACGTTTTACCCACCGATGGCAGGATCCGCGGGCCATGACGACATCCAGGCTGATCTGAGGGCGCCATGAACCAGCTTTCCGACGACATCGTCGCACGGGCGAACGACGCGTACTGGAACTCCGAAGCGGGCGTCAACCGCCTGGCGAAGGAGTTCGATCTGTCCAAGGGAGCCCTCTACGACATCATCGCGCCGCTTCCCGCGGGCCTTCCCTGTCCACATGGCGACGGCGAACTGGTGTACACCAACCGCACGGCCCGCGAGCGCGGCCTCGTCACCTGTGCCAACTGCGGATTCGCGGAAGAGGAGTCCTTCCTGCGGGCGCGGCTTGAAGAAGCGGGCGGGATCCCCCTGCACACCACCCCGGCACCTGCCGCACCCACGGCCGACGCACCCGCGCCTGACGCACCTGCGCCCACCACCCCCCCGCCCACCACTTCCGGCTCGGCCCGGAGCCTGGAAACACTCCTTGTGGTCACCGCCCTGGCGGGCCTCGCGGCGGGCCTTTTCCTCTCGGGCTTGCTTCGCCGACGCGGAAACAAATGACCACCGACCCGCGCAGCATCGTCACGCCGGACGCCTTCTCGGTCACGCCGGACCTCCTCGGTACCCCGCTCGCCGAACCCTGGCGCCGTTTCGTCGCGCTGATGATCGACCTCGTCCTGATCGGCTTTCTGCAACTGCTGGGCTGGCGTGTTCTTGGCGGAATCGCGGCCCTGATGCTCCTGCGCATGGCCACGCGGCGCTCCGACGGCGCCGTTTCCAGCCGGGGGCGCAAGGTCGCCATGGGCTGTGCAGGCGCGTTTGTACTCGTGGTTGCCGTGGGCATCACGTCGCTCATACCCGCCGCGCTGAGGATGGTCAACCCCGGCGGCGACAATGCCTCCGTAGCGACCGACACGGCCTCGGGCGGCGTGGCCAACCCGGGCAGCCTGGGCGGCACCGTCGCGGGAGTGCTGAGTGGCCTGACGGGCGCACGGAACCTCGCTGGAGCCGAAAACGAAGAGGAGGCGCTGGACGCCGCGGTTGAATTGGGGCGGGTCATGATCACTCTCGGGGCCGACCGGGTCGCGGTCCGCACCGCCATCGAGGACTTCGTCGACGACAACACCGACTTCGACGGGGACGACATCGCCCGCCTCGTGGACGACGCGCTGTTTGGAGAACCGGGCGCCGGGGCAGTCCTGGCCGACAGCCCCCCGGTCTCACCCCTCGAACAGGCGCTGACCGATTCCGTCACCGCGCTGCACGAGAGCCTGGCCGACGTGCGATCGGACCTGAGGGAAAGCGAGGCGGACCTCGAGGACACACGCGACGCGCTGGCCGAAGCCGAGTCCCGGTCCACCCTGTTCACCTGGATCCGTGATGCCGCCGACGAGGCCGGGCTGATCTTCGGCTGGGGCACGGTCTACCTCACCTTGTTCCTGGCGCTGTGGCAGGGGCGGACGCCGGGCAAGAAGGTGTTGGGCCTGCGGGTGGTGCGCCTGAACGGCCAGCCTCTCGGACTCTTCATGTCCCTGGAACGCGCCGGTGGCTATGCGGCCGGCGTGGCCACCGGTCTGCTGGGGTTCGCGCAGGTGTGGTGGGACCCGAATCGGCAGGCCATTCACGACAAGATCACAGAGACCGTGGTCATACGCGAAGGGTTGCCAAACCGCTTGCACCGCGAGCGGGGTGCCGCCGAAGGGGTAGCGGAAGCGGCCGCGGGAGGTAAGGATAGGGTGTCCGGGCGTGGCCCCTCGGAGGGCCCGGCGGACCGCGTATCGGAAAAAACGGGAGGTCAACAGGCGTGAATGCACATAAGAGACAAACGGTCGCCCCGACCGTGTTCGTGATCATGGCCCTGATCGTGCCGGCCGCGTGCGGCAGTGAGGGCGAAGCCGGTGAACCGGGCACATCGGAGGCAAGCCCCTCGCAGTCGATGCCTTCCTCGATGATTTCCGCCGGGAATCCGAGCTTCCAGGCCCCCGCCCAGGAATTCACCCTGGACGAGATCGGCTTCGACTTCGGCTCCGAGGACGCGCCCATCAGCGTGATCGAGTTCAGCGACTACGGCTGCGGCTACTGTCGGCGATTTCACACGGATATCTTCCCGACCCTCATGAAGGACTACGTCGAGACCGGGAAGGTGCGTTGGAAGTACGTGTCGTTCGCCAGCGGGCAGTTCGCGAACGGATTGGCCGCCGCCTACGCCGCTGAATGCGCGGGCGAGCAGGGCGTGTTCACTCCGATGAGCAAGTCGCTCTACGAGCGCCAGGCGGATTGGAAGAACCTCGGCGAGCCCTACCCGGTGTTCGAGGAGCTGGCGCGTGAGGCCGGTGCGGACGCCGACGAGTTCCAGACCTGCATCGCGGAGCAGCGGCCGAGGCCCCGGGTCCGTAGCGGGGTCCTCTCCGGGGCCCGCCTGGGAGTGCGCGGGACGCCGTCCTTCCTGGTCAACGGGGTCCCGCTCATGGGCGCTCAGCCCGTGGAGTGGTGGAACGACGCCTTCACTGCCATCGCGGCCGATTCCTCGGGGACGAGCGGCGGCGGACCCTAGTCCGGGCGGGACGCTCGTCCATGACCACTTCGAAGTCTTCCTCGTAGCCCACTTCGCCGGGGGAGGGCAGGTACCGGGATACGTCGACTTCGGCCCGGGCCAGTTCCTTGTCGAACGCATCCAGATCGCGCTTCGATGCCTCGGCGCTCGTGTCGGATGTGGCGTAGACGATCCGGCCCAGCTTCTGTTTCTGAAGCTTCAGCCGGCGCCTCATCAGCTCCGCCTCGACAAACGTCTCCCTGATCGCCGGGAAGCGGTACCGGAACCCGCTGTCGTCCGCCTCGACCTCGGCGTCGAACTCCGCGGCAAGGGTCTCCAGCTCCTTCAACACGACCTTCGGGCTCACGTTCCAGCTTTCCAGCCGCTTGCCCACATGGCGAATCGCTTCCTCCACGGAGATCCAGCGCACGGCGCCGACGCTGCGTCCGTACACCATCCCGATCAGAATCCGGCGAACATTCCGCCGCATCCGGCCGCGGTTCTCGCCCTTCAGGCCCAGCGACCGCACCACGGGAATCCCGAAGAACATGCTGCTGAACACCGCGGGGACCACACCCAGCCCGAAGAACCAGAGCGGATCGACGGGACCGAGACCCAGGCTCGCCGACTGCACTGCGGGGCCCAGGCCCATCACGCTCGCCGCCACCAGGTTGAAGCCGTTCATGGCCCCGATCCCGAGGTTCGACCCGGCGCTGTTGCCCGTCAGCTTCTTCGGGTATTCGAGCCGGAGCCAGGCGGGCTTGGGCTCACGTGACCGCACCCGCCCATGGGCGCTCTTCATCAGGTCGGGGAACGCGTAGACGACTTCGCCGCGATCGGAGACGCGGGGATCTCCGCCGTATGCACCGGTGAGCCTGCCCATCTCCTCCTGCGCTTCCGGCAGCGGCAAGCCCGCGTGCTCGACCAGTTCGGCCGTCGTCAGGACGCCGTTGCGGGCCCTGATCAGCTGCAGCACGCCCCTGTCCTTCTGGAGCTGGGTGGGTCGAGGCTCCTCGGGTCCGAAGATGAACGCGAACACCTTCTTGTAGAAGGGTGGCTGGGCGTCCTTGGGCAGGCGCTTCGCGTAGCTGTGACCGTAGTACAGGCTTCCCCGGTTCCAGCCCCGGCCGCCCATGAGCCAGTGCAGCAGGAAGAAGTCGCCCAGGCCGAAGCCGCCACGGCGTCCCCCGAACCCCCCGCGGTCCCCGTCCCGGTTCGCGGTCATGGCAGCGATGATCAACACCACGAAGACCACGAAGTAGACGACCAGCATCACGGCGGTCCAGACCTTGAAGCCCGTCTTGAACGCGGACCACGCCGCCTTTCTGAAGCGGACGCCGAACGGCTCCCGGTACCGCGCGATCAGCTTGGGGTCGAACTGGTAGAGAAGATCGCCCGAGTCCGAAACCTCCAGGTGGCCGCGGTGGGTCTCGAGGAGGCTCTTGAGGGCCGATTCGGCGTCATGCTCGGGCAGGCCGGTCGCGGAGACGAAATCCCCCAGCGTGGCCCGGCCGCCAAGTCGGCGCAGTGCGGCGGTGAGGGTCGGGTCCGGTTCGGCGGTGGCCGAGGTGGTGGCAATGTCAGGCAATGTGGTAACCGCTCTTCAAGAGGGTGGATTGCGTCACGTGGGTGTGGCAGATGATTGTACGAAGCCCTCTGGAAGATCCTTTTCGGAGGCGGTGTCACGCAACCGCAAGGGGGTTCTCAGCCCCCACCCACCTCCCATTCCTCCCTCAACCAATCCACCAGCAGCGCGATCTGGACATCGCTGAGGATTTCATCGGGCCCGAAGGCCGGCATCCGATCGTTGCGGTCCCCGTAAAAGCTCGGGTGGGAAGCATCGCGGATGATCGCAGTCAGCCACTCTCTCGACCCGAATCCGGTGAGCACCGGCCCCCACGGCTCCTCCACGACCCCCTGGAACTCGTGACATTCCGTGCAGCGGATCGGTGCGGAAGAGATCAGGGCGGTCCCCTCGGCAATGTCGTCGCGGTCGGCCTCGTCCAGCGCGGCCTGATACGACAGCGCCGCCTGCGCCGACAGGGCCTTGACCACCTTGGCGAGCTGCTCCCGGCGATCGGCGTCGTAGCTCGCCACCCGTCGCTGGACCATCCTCACCATGCGTCCCTGGGCGAATTCCGTCCCGCCGAAGTACTCGAGCGTGGCGACGCGGTCCGGGTCGAGCAGCCCGGCCAACCATTCCCGGCTCGCGAACCCCTTCAGATCGGCGGCCGTCTGGGGCTCCGTCACGGGTCTGCCCAGTCCGTCGTGGCCATCGTAGGTGTGACAGCTGGCGCACCTGTCGGCGAACAGGCGCGGTCCCTGCGTCAATGGGTCGGCTCCGAGCAGCGTCAGCGCACCACCCGGCGGAATCCCGTCGGGGCCGGCCGCGAGTTCGGCGACTCGTTTTGCGGCGGCCTCGGCACTGTTGTGGGCGAAGACGAACTCCTCGTCCGCGCCGTCCTGAGTGTAGGCCTGCCACGTCAGCAGCACGATACCGCCCAGCACGGCCCCCATCAGTCCCAGGTTGAAGCGGTGGCCGAGTCGCCATCTCCCGGCCACGGGCATGAGCGCAATGAGCGTGACGACGATCCCGGGGATCACGATCGCACCGATCACTTCAGTGCCCGCGGGGAAGTACTTCAGCCACTGGAAGAGGAACATGAAGTACCACTCGGGACGCGCGGCCGGGAAGGGTTCGCTGGGGTCCGCGGGAGCGCCCAGGGGCGCGCCGCCCGCGCGGATCACCAGGAAGAGCACGGCCGCCATGACGGCCAGGCACGCCACCGTGTCGCGCAGCGCCTGGTCGGGCCAGAACATGCCGTCGCGGCGCTTGCGGGCGGGCTCGTCGCCCACGGCGTCGCTCCCCGCGTCCGTCGTGATCCCGTGCCTCCTGAACAGGAAGACGTGGCCCGCGATCAGGGCGATCAGGGCACCCGGCAGCACGCCGGCGTGCAGCGCGAAGAAGCGCGTCAGGGTGAGGTGGCCGTACTCCGCCCCGCCGACGAGCACCTTCTGCAGCGCCGGGCCCACAACAGGGGTGACCGCGGCGATGCTCGTGGCCACCTTGGTCGCCCAGTACCCCTGCTCGTCCCAGGGCAACAGGTAGCCCGTCAGCGACAGCCCCATCACGATGTGGAGCAGGGCGAGGCCGAACCAGAAGTTCACCTCGCGGGGTGCCTTGTAGGCGCCCGCCACCACCACCTGCATGAGGTGCAGGACGAGCAGCACCATGGTGGCGTGGGCCATGTAGTGATGTATTCCACGCAGCATCCATCCGCCGGCCATATTGTTTTCGATATAGTAGACGCTCTCCCATGCGCCGTTGGCATTGGGACTGTACCCCGCCCACAGGACCAGCCCCGTGACGAACTGCACGGCGATGGCGAAGAGGAGGGTGCTCCCCCACACGTAGCGCCACTTCGCGCCGCCCGGAATGGATTCCACGAGGGCCTTGCGCAGAAGACCCCGGTACCCGGTCCGGTCGTCGAGCCAGCCGAGGAGTGCTCTCACGCGACCGGGAGCTTTTCCGCGCGGCCCGGGAGGAAGTTCCGGAACCGCACCCAGATCTGGTCCCCGTCGCGGACCTCGACGTCCAGCGCGTCCATGTCCCGGGGACTGGGACTCGCCGGATCGTTGACGGCCCCGTCCAGGCTGAAGCTGCTCTTGTGGCAGGGGCACACGAACCGCGATCGGTCCGGGGCCAGGTTCACGAAACAGCCAGCATGGGGACACACCACGTTCAGCGCCTCGATCGTGTCACCCGTGCGGCGAAGGTAGACGGCGCCTACGGGGACGTTCACATGGGTGTTCCACGCGTCGATCTTGTCGGCCAGGATCCGAAACTTCCTGGGCACGCCGTCGGCCGGCAGGGCGGCAAGACTGGCCACCGGAACGAGATCGGGATCCTGCCGTGTCCGGCCGAGTGGATCGAGCGCAACGCGAATCCCCGACCAGACCGGGGCCAGGAAGGCGACCCCGGCGGCGGCGATGGCCGCGATGCCCGCCAGGAAACCCCGACGGGCTGGAGGGCTCGGGTCGCTGGTTCCTTCGCCTGCCGGCAGTCTCGGGTGACTCATCGGCTGGTTCTGGTGGTTGGGGGGAAGGGGGCTGCTGTCGGAAGATAGAATATCAGCGGTCGCGCGACACCGCGACACTCCCCCCGTGGTCGATTTGCCGACCGCCTTTCAGTCCCGCCCGAACCTCTAGTCGACGAAGGGCGCGAAGTCGTGAGCCAGCACGGTCAATTCGAGTGACTCCGCCATCGCGCGCGCCCGATTGGCCAGCTCCGGTCGCGGGGTGGCGTTCCGGCGTGCCATTCTGACGGTTTCGAGGGCAAGGCGCATCCACGCCAGCGGGTATCGTTGGCTCGTCTCGGCCGCGCCACGTTCGAGCAGAGCCAGAGCGCCGGCGGTGTCGCCCTGGCGGGACAGCAAGCGCGCGTGAAAGACGATCAGGCAGACCGGTGCCTGGTCCAGAGAGGCGCTGAGCGGGAACTCCCTGGCGATCCGGGAAGCCCGCTTGAGTCTCGCGAACTCCAGCAGCAGGATGCCCCCGAACGCGGCCAACCGTTCATCGAGGCTCGGGGGAGTCGGCAGCTCTGCGACGCTTCGCTCGTGGAAGCGGTCGATGGGCCTGCCTTCGGGCGTTTCCTCCGGGTTCGCCAGGTCGAGAGCCCCGGCGAGCGCCACCTCCGCCTCGGCAGCGTCCTGTCTGGCGAGCGCCAGTTTCACCCTGGCCAGATGCCCAAGGCCCAGGATGTGCGGGCAATCCATGGATGCCGTCGCCGCACTCGCCTGCTCGATGTACTCATGGGCGAGCTCGCGGTGACCGACGTTCGTGTGCCATTCCGCAAGGTTGAGCAGAATCCGGGCGTGGGAAGCAATGTCGCTGCTCATCGGCACCGCGGCCGCGACCTCCTCGATTGCCTCGCGACCCTGTTTCGTGGCCAGCCGCCCGCAGATGATCAAGACGGAGATGCGGTGGTGAAGAGCGAGCAACAGTCCGCTGCGGAGTCCACGTTGCTTCGCGAGCCGAACCGCCGCCTCGGCACTCGCGAGGGCGGCCTGCGGATCCGTGTGGGCGGTAACCCTTGCCATCGCGCCCAGGCCGCGGCACCTGGCCACCTCGTCCGAGGCCCCTTCCAGTCGACCGATGTCGGCAGCCAGCCCATCCATGCGGCGGTGGTCCCGGGATCTCAGGATCAGCCGGCGGGCCGCAGCCAGAATGGCCGACAGGCACCTCTCCTCCCGACCGTCACGAGCCTCCTTCTCGATTTCGGCCAGCTTCTCCAGGGTCGTTTCGGCGGGGTCGATCCCCAGCAGATTCCGGGAGTCGGCCTCGATCAGGCGCACGGTCAGCGATTCGGACAGGGACAGTGCGGAAGGGTCCTCCAGGGCCTCCCTGCTGAGCGGCAGCGCGGCACCGAGCTCCAGAGACCTGTATTTCAGCCTTGCGAGCCGAACGGCCACCCGAGTCCTTCGCACCCCCCTGCTCACGTCGTATGCAAAGCGCAGCACCCGCTCACGTTCAGCAGCGGTCTTCGGGTCAGCGGCCGAGGCGGCCTCCATCGCGTAGAGATGGGCGAGTTCGTGGTCGCCGGCACGGGAATAGTGGAAGGCCACCCGTTCCAGCGGGGGATTCCCGGAGCGGGAACGAATCAGTTCGGCCATCGACGCGTGAAGCATGCTGCGCCTGGCCGAGCTGAGCGTCCGGTAGATCGCGTGACGGACGATGTCGGGTCGAGCCCGCACCTCCCTGCCGGTCCACTCCACCAGATGGAGGGTCTGCAGCTGCTCGATGGCGTCAACACACTGGTCGCTGTCATGGCCCATGATCTGTGTGAGCTGTTCCAGCGTGGTCGCGTCCTCGAGCACAACGAGCACCGAGATCATCTTCCTGGCGATCGCGTTCAGTCGTTCGACACGCGTGTCGACCAGCTGCTGGAGCGACGGGGGCACCAGGACGGCGCCGCCCGGCGGGGGCTTGTCGCCCGTCGCCGATTGAGCCAGGAGTGCACCCAGAAACATCGGGTTGCCGTTTGCCAACGCCGTGACTTCGTCCAGCTCCGTGTCGGACAGCTTCCGCGGCGACGTGGACTCGGCCACCTGCCTCATCTGGTGGTGCTCCATTCCCTTGAGCCGGATCGTGGTTGCCGCCGGATCCGCTTCCAGCTGCTGGAGGAGCCGGGTGACCGGATGGCCCGTTCGCAACTCCTCCGGCCGATAGGCGAGCAGCAGCGTGAAGGTGCCGGTGGACCAGCGCCTTTTCAGGAAATGCAGCACTGCGGCGGTGGCCGTGTCGGCCCACTGAAAGTCGTCCAGGAAGAGAACGACCTTCCGCGAACACGCGATCTCCGCAAGGAGCCCGAGAAACGCCTCGCAGGTGTGGCGCGGAAGCCTGTCGCGGCGCATGTCGCCGTGGGAGCCGGGACCCCGGGGCTCCCGAAGCTGCGACATCAGACTGTCGAGTGCGGGTTGCCATGACTGCTCGCTCTCGCCCCGGGCGGCTGTCGTCGAGTACTGCTTCAATCCCTCCAGGAGGGGACTGAGGGGGATGTCCCGCTCCAGTTCGGACGCCGAAGCCCGGATGATGGCGGAGCCGTGAAGACGGGCACGGTTGATTGCCGCTTCCAGCAGCCTCGTCTTCCCAAGTCCCGCTTCTCCGCCGATCGTTACCGTCTTCCACGGGACCTTGTTGCCGTCCGTCCGGGTGACCTGGCGGATCAACCGGGTCAGCTCGTCGGCTCGTCCGCTCATGGTGGCCGCCGGGGCGAGGGCGTTGGACGCCGGGGACTCCTCGCTCCGTCCCTCGACCATGGACCTCACCGCCTTGAACAGCTCCCGCGTCTCCCGCAGCGCAATCCACTGTCCCGAGGGATCCTTGCGCAGCCCGAACGCCTGGTAGCTTGCTTCCGTCTCGTTGACCTCCCCGTACATCACGTCCATTCGCATCTTCCGCTGGAGGGCGACCTCTTCGTCGGGATCGATGCGGAACAGGATCTCGGCCGCTTCCAGGGCAATCGCCCGGTTGTCCTCGGACTGGGCCTCTTCCAGGGCAACCAGGGCTTCGGTTCGCAAACGGCCGCGTTTGGCGATGAGCTGGTACCCGACCCAATCCGAGAACGTGCTCTTGCCCACCTCCGGGCATGCCGAAAGGAACCCGGTTTCGATGAATGCGTACGCTCTTCGGAACTTCTTCCTCCGAATCATGTCCGCCCAGTCTTCCAGGTCGCATCGTACGGCTTCCCGGTGGACCCGGATAAACTCTCCGTCCAGCTGGGTTACCTTGCGACCACACTTCCGGTTGGTCTGGTAGACGAGTTGGCTGAGCCTGTGCCTGACGGCCTTGCCCTCCTCGATGTCCCACAGGTTCCGCTGCACCGTTTTTCTCGGGATACGGCTCCTCGCTTCGCTGAATGCGATGGCCAGAAGGGCCGCCTGATGAGGCGAGAGTTTGACAACCTCCCCGTCGCGCCTGAGCAGGGGGCCCCCGAAGAGTTCCAGGCTCAAGTCCCTGGTATCGTGCGTCGTGGTTGCGGACAAGGTCCTGTCCCTAGCTTGAGATGGCGGCCGATTGAGGTGCGCTGTCCGTGCCGGCCGGAAGGCTGACCGACTCCGGGTCGACGATGGACGGACGATTTCCGAGGAAGCGTGCGGCGACAGTGCCCCTGGCGGCTTCATGGGCCAGCCAGGTCTCGAACACCCACTCCCATCCCAGCCTCTTGCGCGCCTCGACGGGACGGATGCCGCAGAGGCGTTTCATCTGGTTGCTGAGCGAGAAACCGTCGGTGTACCCGAGCGAGCAGGCGACGTTGAAGAGACTGGCATCCGAGTTCTGAAGCCGGATCGTTGCTCGCAGGACCCGGGCGATGTGCAGCCAGTGGGACGGAACCGGCAGCCCGCTGTTGAGAAGACGGCGTCCAAGCGCCCGCCTCGACATGTACAGGCTCTTCGCCAGCAGGGTGATGGTCCGAACCCTGGGACTCAGCTCGACGATTCGTCGAACGATGCTCCTCGTCACGGGGTCCAGCGAGAATCCACGCCACTCCAAGTACTCCGAAACGCTGGTGGACAGCGATGTCGGAGGCCGGCGGATGACGCTCGCGATTTCGCCCGCCGCAGGGGTTCCGTGGTAGGGAAGGACGGCCTGCGGCCGCGAGCGCTCAATGGCGCGAAGGATCCGGAGGACGGCCAGGCGGTCGTCCCCGTCCGGGAGGACAATCGCGAGCGGGATTCCGGCCGGCCGGTGGGCGACCAGGTCCGCGCCGTCGCTCCAGCCCGCGTTCCCGAGGTGCCACAGCATGACCCAGCCGCCCTCCTGGGGCAGCACGGGATCGGCGAGGTCCAACGGGGTCAGATGACGGTACGGCGGGCCCATGACAAGGACCGCGTTCGGACGCGTGGGACTGATCGGCATTGATGTAGCTCCTGGGCTCTGGCGGCACGCTGGGCCCGACAGGCTAGTTGGCTGTCATCATTGTCCGATCACCACCGCCCCCTCCCCTCCGCCACTCACCCGGACACAGTAGCAAACTCAACGCGCCGGAACACCGGAAACACCCGGTTTTTCGCGGCTTTACAGGGCATTCGGCCAAGTTTGCGATGCTCCTGCTCCCCCAACTGCGTCCCCGTTTGCGGGGTGACACGCCCCCCTGGTGGCCTGGAGACGGGCGTTGGCTGATTGCCGGCCCAAGCATCAGGCGTGGACCGAGCTACTCGCGGATGCCGGCCCTCGGGCCCAAGGGGATCTTCAACGACGTCCAGATCGCGCTGCTGGCGGACTGGGTGTTGGAGGTCGGGAACGGGAGACCCAACTTGCACCGGCCAGCCCTGCTCTCGCCATTGCCGGCGGCGGATACTACAGTTGGATCCAGGACGGTAAGGCGGACGGACTCGCTAGGCGACGGTCGGGAACACCGAAATGGCGTGGCAGTCGGACAGGCCTACCAGGTAGAGCCAGCTGAGTCTTTTCGGCTGACACCGGATGTACGCGCCTCGATCTCGTCGCCCCGCGCAGCGAGCGAAGGGGCTGGCGACGATCCGTGAAGCTCGAGCGCATCGTTTCTGGCAGCCGCCACTCTGGACCGCAGGCGACGGCGCGGTGGAGGACGCATCGACACGGTCTGTGGCCTAGACGCGGTCCAGGCCACAGTGGCGGGCACCCGGCGGCTTTGTGGACCGGATGCCCTATCGCGCGGACGAGCGCCGGATCGCGGAGTTCTCGCCGCGCGCCGCTGGGCGTTCCGACGGTGATGGCGATGCGTTTCTGGGTGGCCTCGGAGGCGCTCCGGATCCGCCTCGCCCACCAGTTCGATCCTACACGGCGGTGCACGCCAACCACATCGACCAGCTCAACCGTGACCTGGATGACAGGGCCGTGCGCGTAACGGGACCGAGGCGCCCGCGCCCGTCGAAGCGTGGATCCGTAGGGTCAACACCCTCACCCAGCCCGCGCTCTGATGGTCGACGCAGCTGCGGCCCAAGAGGGACGGGGCAGAGCCCTTTAGTTAACCCCGCAATCCCAGTTAACGCCACAAATCAGACCATCCCCCTCCTCCTCCTCCTCCTCCCAGTAGTCCTCGATATCCCAACAGAAGAACGCGATGCAGAATTCACCATCGGCGCAGAGACTGTATGGTCCATCGGCGCAGACCATGTTCGGCGGGGGTTGGGCAGCAAGTGCCTTGACCCCGAGAAATGTCGTCACCCCTCCGCCTGCAAGCGCCACGATGATAGCCACCGAGGGCATCCACTTCTTGAGCATACTCATCGGAATTATGTCCCCTTTCCTCAGGATTGGATTGCGACCCGCCCGCCGTTGTCTATCCTCCCGGACCGGGAGGCGGACCTTCGGGAGGATAATAGTAGTGAAAGTCGATGCAGAGCGAGATCAAGTTGCCGACCCAGTCGAAGCAGAACTTGTCAGGACCCGCGTGGTCCTCGCATACATCGTCTCCCGTGTTCGGACAGGAAGCCGCCCCCAGCGACTTTGGAAGCATTGCATTGGTGCCTGCTACGACAATCAACAAGACACCAACAAGGTATGCAACCCGTACACGCAACAATTTCATTGATCTACTCCCCTTTTGGGTGTGATAGCCGTGATGACTGGGTACAAATCGGCAGTCATCACTGTGAATACTCTCCCACTATGTCCCACTACTGCTCTATTGGCATAATGTGGCAGTCTGTCGGTTACCACGTATCGACCTGTGTTCAGGTTGTATTTGTCAATAACTCTGCCGCCGTACTTAGTGCCTCCGAATAGCACAAAAAGAGTGTCCCCGCGAACCGACAGGGATCGCCCCGATGATGGGGGCCGGGTCACCATTCGCGTCACTCTCGCGAGACCCTCCCTAGCCTGGCGCACTGCGGGGAATTCGGTAGCCTCCACATATGGATACATTCCGACTACCGTGGCACCATCCAGCACTGCCCAGCCATTTCCGTACGCAAATCCAAACACCCACCTCTCGTCACTCCATGATACCGTCCGTCCTTGGTACTGTACAAACGATAGATTGGCGAACCCAGCAGGCAGCACAACGCTTTGAACGCCCTGATCAGGATCCCAGACCCCAAGTGCAGGCACTTTTCCATGAAATGCTACTTTGCCGTCGACAAGTGCAGACACGGAATGCAGCGTGCGGGCCGACAACTGGCTCTCATCGATCACGTCTCCGTTGGCGCTTATCGTTAGGATGCGCTGATTACCAGCATCACCAATTATAATGGAGCCATCGTCTTTGACGTCAAGGCTTCGAACATTCTTGATTTCCCCGGGTCCCTCACCGGCCTGTCCCCAAGACCAAAGCATCGCACCCTCGGCGCTGACGCGGTACACCTTCCGATTGTGATAGTCATAGAAAACCAATCCGCCGTCCCCATACGGACGCAGCATTGATGGCATCGCCAACAGTGTATCGGAAGGTCCGCCCATCACCCATGCTGTATCGAAGACGGTGGCGGTAAATCTACGCTCAGCGTCAATGGGCAGAACGACCTGCGACGACGATCCAGCGGTCTCACCACACGCGACAATTAGTGTGAGCGTGAAGACAATACCAATATTTCTATGCTGCGGCATTCGTCAGCGCCTCCACAAGGTCGTTCACACTGAGCCCACCTACGTTTAGTACGGCAGACACCTCGCCGGAAGGTGTTACTACAACAGCCAAGGGTGTGTTCCGGTAGCCCAAGTGGGTGAATACAGCGGCGGCGTGGGGCGACAGGGATTGATGAGGGAACACCTGGTTGGCAATGCTGATTGCCTCAGCATGGGATGATCCTCGGATGACTGCACCCCTTACGACGATACCGAGTCCATGAAGCTGCCTCGCTACGGCATCAATGGGAGATGAGGACGAAATACAGTCGGCGGGATTCCGAATGAACACCACGCCACCGCCCTGCTCTGCAAGAGTGCGCCGAAGGCCTGCGAACTCACCCAGTCCGCGACCAGTCAGCACGTCAGCGGTGGCCAGAAGCGCGCCGCCGACCGTCAGCCCGATTATCGCGAGCACCCACAAGCGACCCGCCCCCGATCCCGCAAGGAGATGTCCATGTCGTAGGCCGTCTCCCTGGTGTTGGCGATTCTCGTATGGCCGGGCCAGGTCACCTGGTAGATGGCCCGGCCGCGTCAGATGAGGGGTTCGATCATCTAGAGAACAGGGCTCACCCGGAAAACGTGCAATCTCGGTTCCCCGAACATCCTCTTCATTGAAGGGATCTTCGGATGTTCGAAGGGCCCCACCCCTGGTCACGATCTGGAACGAGGCGGTCAGGGCCTCGCTCAGATCAACCCGGTTCCCCCAGCAGCCCCAGACACCCCTCCGCGCTCAAGGCCCCACCCCACCCCTCCACCACCCTCCCCAGCATCCCCGTCACGTTCGCGACCGCGAAGCTGATCCCGTTCAGGTTGCGCTCCACCGGCACACCCGGAATCGGCCTCGGGTACGGCGCGGCGGCCACCACCAAGTCGCGGCCCGCTCCCCCCCGCACCTCCACGCACCCGCGCGGACAGTCCTCGTCCATCACCACCCCAACGGCTGCCGGCAGGGAGCCCGGCCACCACCGCTGCCCGTCGGCTTCCGCCGCCGCCACCACCACGCCCCCCACCGCAGCCAGCCGCCCCACCGCGGCATCGAGCATCTCCGCGTGCTCTTCCCGGACCGTGCCCAGGCTCAGGTTCACCACCCGCGCCCGCCGCTCGGCCGCCCAGTCGATCGCGGCCACCAGCGCACGCACACTCGTCCGGAGCCTGTCCTCGAAGACGCGCACGGCGTACAGCTCCGCTCCCGGGGCCTTCTCCTGGATGGCGGCGAAGACCGCGGTTCCGTGTCCGATTCGGTCGACATGGTCCCCCGACACATCGCCCGTGAGGTCGATCCGCACCCCGCCGGCCACCTTGCCCACATGCGGGTGTTCCGCGTTGACCCCGCTGTCGATCACGGCGATGGAGACGCCCCGGCCCAACAGGTCGCGCAGGGCGGGTGAATCCACGCAGATCCGTCCCGGGAACGGGGACTCGGGAGTGGGCTCGGTCATGACCAACACACCTATCTTGGGCTCCATGTCGGGGTACTGGAAAAGTCTAACCCACGGGGGAGGCACCGGTCGATGCGCGGATGGGAGGCTTCCCCCGCGCCAGGATCATCTCACGAAGTTTGGAGCCCTGTCCCTCCGCCACTACGCGGCCCGCTCCATCCACCGCGAAAACCCAGGGCGTCCGTTGTGTGAGGGCCAAACTGACTCTCAAGGAGGGATCCCTCTCAACGGACCCGACCCGGACCGGCCAGTCGACCTCCTGGGCGTAGGCGATCGCTGCCGCGAGCGGCCCGGGCGAAATGGCGAGAACGGATTGCTCCTCAAGATCAGCCGCGTTGAGCCAGGACGACCACTCCGAGGCGATCCGACGAGAGTGCTCGCAGGTCGGATCGAACACCAGGACGAGGGTGGGTTTCCCGGCTCCGAGGCTGGATACGGTGCCGTCTGCGAGCCTGACGGATATCGACGACAAATCGGAGCCAACCGGCGTCGCTTGAAGGTGATCCCGGTTACCAAGCGTTCGAACCCCGAGGCTGACCGTCTGGGCAGCGGCCAGCAGGGCCAAGACCACAAACAAGGCCCTGAGGGCCCCGCTACTTCCGGCACGGGCAGATCCACGATCGCGCAGCAGTGTCACAGGCAGCTCCGAATCTCATTGTTGACGTTGGTCACTTGAGTCTCCTGGCGCACGGATCCCCGGTTGGACGCGGTCGGGGATTCAATGCAGTCACGGTCAGAAAACAGTTCTCATCCCGGAACCGTGCAATCTCGCCCTTTGCACGTTTCCCTCCTGTGAGCTGTTATCTCAGTGTTGGAGGGGCTCTCAGAGGATCCCCGTTGTGACCAGCAAGCCCATAAACTCAGGAGCACGAAGAGATTGCGACTCGCGACGGTGCTACTTATCCTGCTGAATCTGCTTTTGGCAACGGCTCATTTATCCCACCGGCGATCGACCAGGGACGCGACGCGGGACTGCTGTCGGGGCGAAGGGCCGGAAGCGTATTGTTGCCGCGATTGTTGCGTGAATGGGAGGCTCTGTCGCTCCGATGGCGACTGTCAAAGCGCCTACTAAGGAGGCAGCTGACCATTGGGGAGTCCAACGATGACCATGTGGCCTGAGCGACCCAAGATACGTGTCGCGGTCGCGGTCGCACGGGCGGTGCTGCCGTGGCTTCTGCTATTCGTCGCGGCACGACCCCTGGCTTCTTTTCACTGGCCCCCCTTCGAGTGGTCGGGAGGTTTGCTTAGCTGGCTGTCGTTCGTCGTGGACGACACCGCGTTCGTCCTTCCATTCCTGCTATTCGCGGGCGGTGTAGCGGTGAGGGATACTTTGGGATACTCTCGGCAGGTCATCCGCGCCATCGTCCTGGTGGGCGTCGTCGCAGGCACCATGTGCTACCTCCTGTCAGCTTGGGCGGCACCTGCAGTCGAGCATCGAGCGCTGGCTCGCCTTGGGTCCGAGACCGAAACCGCACGGCAGTTCGGCGCCCAAACGCCGGTGGGTGTTCTCCGGAATCTGCGGTTCGTAGAGGCGAACCCGCCTGACGAGTACACCCTGAGGGTGAGCAGTCCCCATCGCTTCCCTCCGAACCTGCTCCTCTGGCAACTGCATCGCCCTCCAGCCATGGCCGTCTTCGGCTTCATCAATGTGGTCCTTGGAGTGATCGCCGCTCAGTTGACCGTCGATCTCAAGCGCGGGCGACGACGAAATGCCCGCTTGGCGATCGGCCTCCTGGGCGCGATCGCTTTCCTCGCGCTTGAGCGCTTTGTCGAGCCCACGCAAGCCTTTCTCGAGAGTGGGGCGCTGCGCTCCGGCATCGTCGCCGCCTGGGCTCCCATGTCGTTCCCCCTGGCCGAGGGTCTCCTGCTGTTCCATCTCGTGCGAGGACGTCGGTGGGAATGACCATCGACAAGAACGACACGGAAATCGACTTCGAAGCCTTTCGGCGTGGCGATCCAAGAGAATTCGAGAAGGTACTGGACCGCGTCTCTGGCCTGGTTGGGGACATCGCGGCTTTGTACACAGACAACCCCGACGACCAAGAGGACGTATACCAGGAGATATGCGTCCGCATTTGGGGGCAGCGGCACCATTACGATGACCGGGGCGTGCTAAGTTCGTGGGTCTACAAGTTGGGGCATCGCCACGGCTTCAACTGGCGTGCGAAGAGGGTGTCTCAGAACGGGACCATCGCCCGGTACTCGGTCGGGCACGTCCCCCGCGAGCACATGGGCAGGCTAGTGGGTGACCCGCGGAGGCTATTGAACTACAATCAATTCCTGGATGCCCTGGAGAGGGCCTTCGAAGATCTCCCACCGCGCCAGTGGGAGGCGTTCGAGCTGGTCGTTCTGGAGGGAAACAGCCCCAAGCAAGCAGCACACAAGTTGGGCGTGACGGACACGACCGTCCGGTCCCACGTGCGCCATGTCAGGGCGAGACTTCGGGAACTACTTGAGGAGTGCAAAGATGACCTGTCCTGATCTATCCGACCTCGCGCGAGTCGGCACTCCGAGAGCGGACCCCGCCGTAGTGGAGCACCTCCAGACATGCCATTCCTGTTGGCTGGACTGGCAGATTCAGCAGGGTGCGCGCTACTTGCACACCGGCATGCGGAACGATCCGCAGGACTTGAACCAAAGGGTAATGGCCGGCATCACCGAAATGGCGCGGCAGTCGGACGGACCCGCCGGGTGGGGCCAGCTGAGTCTTTTCGGGTTACTGACTGCGGTGGCGCTCTTGATCTTCTTCATCATGAGGATGGGCGGCATGGCTACGGTGGCCACTGGTAATATGGCGATCCTTGCGGGCGCAAGCGCCATCGCCGCCATCGTGTACTGCTGGAGGCGAGATCGGGAAGCGGACTCTGGCGCGGGATCGCTGACGGAGCCCGACCAGACTTGGGGAATGGGCCGCGATGGGCGCGCTCGGTGATCTGGCTTTTCGCGAGATCCTCCCGTGGTCCCGGTGTACTCGGTCAGCGGACGGGGTTCCCCTCGCCAGCGGGGGCAGCACTCGCTTCGTGCCGTGGCCGGTGTCAGCGGGGCGTTCGGTGACGTTGGTTAGCGGGCTCAACGAGCGCCGGGCTGTCGGGCGGGAGGGATTACGTTGCCGAACGCCTTTGCTGCCAGCGATGGGCCCGCCGCGAGGCTCCGGGAAGGTCACTTCCGCTGGGTCGTCGACGCGACTTCCGGTCCTGGCAACCGCCCCAACGTCTGAGCTGACCGTCCGACTGGTCGAACTGGTGCGCCTTATAAGACTGCCTGGTGCCCCGATGCTCGCCGCGCGTCGGGGCCTCTTGCCTGTGCAGCATGCGCATTCGAGCGGCTCTCAAGGGCCATGCGCGTAGCTTTCGGACTCCCGACGAAGTTATGCCATCGCACCCACCACCGGACCTAGGTCGAACGGATCGTGGCCCGGGCCCAACTGGGAGCAGTAGGCTGCTCCGCCAGGTGTGGGGGCGGCGGAGATCGGACGACTCCGACCGCGTCCGCACCGCCGTCAAGAAGCTCCGGCAGATGCTCGGCGACGACGCGGCCGCGCCGGCGTACCACCTTCACCGAGCGCGGCGTCGGCTACAGCTTCGGAGACCCCGGCACGGCATAGGAGACCGCCGGGTCCACGGGAAGGGTGTTCATCCACAGGTGCGTTCGCTCCGCCACCCTGCGGAACGCCGCTTGTCGGTACTGGCCGGGGGCAGCGCTGATGGATTGGTGATGAGACCATCGTATCTTCGGGGACCTCAGCCCCCCCAAGCCCCGAGGACCACCCCTCATGACGACCATCGAGCAACTCCGCGCCGTGGCCCGAGAACTGGCTGGCGACGCTCGGGACCATCACCGCCGCCGACTCCCCGCGCAGGCGCATGTCCGCCGCGTAGCCGCCAAAGCGGTGATGAAGCAAGCGGATGCCATCCAACTGTAGGACGCCATGTTCGACGATCCGCCGACGGGGTACGGCTGACCCCAAGGCAGCGGGCAACTGGTAGTTTGGCCCTTCTCCGAAGGCCCGTTACCTTTGCTTCGGGAGTCTCGGGAAATCCATATCTTGCCCCCAACCCGGGAAAACGGATGGCAAAGAAAAAGAAGCCACGGCAAACGAGCGGACGAAAAGCAATCTTTGAGCGGGTACGCCGGGGCACGCTGGCGTTCGTCCACGTCCAGTCGAAGAAGAATGGCGACGAAAGCAAGCTAACGGTTGTCGGGTCTGGATTTCCGATCAGGGACGCGCGGGGTATGGTGTTGACAGCGCGGCATGTGCTCAAACCCCAAGATAGTACCAAGACCCCCACCCACGTGATGATGGTGAGGCGCGCCACGCCGAACAACGGAGCGGTGGACTACGAGGCCAAAATCCTCGTGCTGGCAGACGCCCTCAACGTCACTACCGCTGACAACATGGACTTCGCAGCAGTAGAGTTCAACCATACGTTTCCGCCGGACAGCGTGTTGACCATAGCTAAGCGAAACGGTGCCCTGGGCGGGACAGCATGTGGGTGCTAGTGGTTGGCCGCAGGTGACAAATCGACTCATGAAGGAGCCCGTTCAAGTACCGTCGATCCTGGCGGGAGTGATCAGTGCCGTCTACCCGCACCCGGATCTTCCCTCGGTTCGTATCGGGGCCTACTTGACGCAGCTACCTGTCCACGGAGGGCACAGCGGAGGACCCGTGTTCGACATCGCTTCGGGTAGGGTCCTTGGGGTGGTATCTGGGCGCGTGAAAGGCAACTCTGGAGTCCGCGTTGGCTTGACGAGAGTGGTTCCGCTTGTGAACATGACCATTGCCCGACCACCCTGATGACTAGGAGAGAACCTGATGGCGAACCCTAACCGTAGCGAATCGAAGCCCGTTAAGCACACGCCGGTGACCGTCAATCTCGGCATCAGTCGCCGCACCGCTGATCTGACCGAGGCCGCCATAGAGGCTGCGACGGGAGTTCCACGCGAGCAACAGGTCGGGTACGTTGCCCCTTCGGAGCCCCAGTCGAAGGGAACCTCCCGAGGTTGAACCGCTAGAGGTCCCGGCTTCTGGCACCGCCACGATGGTTGCGCCCGCGCGACCACGCCGAAGACACGCGCATCGTATTGGGAGGACAAGTTCCGGAAGAACGTCGTCCGGGACCGCAGGAACCTTGCGGGGATCATTGCCTGCAAATCGTCTACCGGTTCCGCGGTAGTAGACCTGGACCCGGGCGAGCCACTCCTTCTCGACTCCAGTCGTCGTCGAGGAACTGTGAACCCGGCTCGACGTTCGTTCCCGCGACGAACCGCTACCTCGGTATCGCGCGACGCAAGGGTCGTACTGAGTGGATAACTGTCAGGGGCGCGAACGCACCGGCGCGTGCCGTCGCCCTGCTCAGTAGTCGCTCCAATTCACCTCGGTCGCGAAGTATTCGGAGAGCACGGACCTGACGACTATCCCGCAGCGCTGCTGCACGCGGAACCGGTAGACACCGTCCTGTACGATGACCCAGCCGTCACGCATGTCCTGCCCGGTGAGCCCGCGCGTCATCATTCGACTGCCCACTTCGGGCGAACCTGCCAGTTCCTCGACTACGCCGTCGTATTCGAATTCCTCGCGCTCAGACGCCGACATCGCCGTTAGGGTCTGGGTCCAGACGCGTGTCGCTTCACCCAGCATCGGTTCGCCGTATTCGTAGCAGACGTGGCCGCGCGCGTTCTTCACCACGATACGCTCCACTCTCTTCTTTTCGAGCTTCCAGACGCAACGCGTCTCGCCGGCAATGGTCCGGTACTCCGTCTTCGATCGCTCGATCCTCGCGCGCAGTTTCTTGTGGCGCTGTAGTGCCCGCGCGATCTTGGCGTCCGAGTGGCGCTCCGGGTCCGTGGAACCAATGAGCACGCAGTGCAGGAAGAGGCGCAGGTACTCCTCGTCCGGCGAAAACCTCTTGTTGCAGGCGACGCAGGTGTCGACGACGGGAAGGTTCTCCGGGTAGGGCTTGCGCAGGAGAGCCTTGGACGGCACGTGGTCCCGGTTGGTGGCCACGTCCCCGAGCTGATCGCCGCACTGGATGCACCACGCCTTCTGCCGTTCGTCCACGAATTCTCTGATTTGGTCCATCCGTCGCTTCTGGGCTTGATTGGTCTTTGGTGAGCTTCGCCCCCCCGCGCGGCATCCCCGTACGATAACGCACCAGTCACGAGGCGGGCGATGTTAGCGCGACCCAAGGCGCCGTCCCCAAGCGGGCAACCGAGTCTTGCCAGCCCGGCCATCGTTGACGTTATTGACTGGTCATGAACCTCATGTCCCTCGTTCGATTGCTGCGCGCCGGACTCCCGGTCGCCATGCTATCCGGCTCGGCGGGCGTCACGCGGCCGGACCCGCCCTCGACCGCGTGCACCGTCGGACAGCCAACCTCTACGCGTGGCCTTCTACGCGTTCTTCGCGCCCGCCGACTACAGCGCCGACGAGGACTCACATCGCCGGGGTTCGGCGCGCCTCCCGACTCGAAGCATGGCTCCAACCACCCTTGGGTCGGCCCGCCGAACGGGTGCACGCGTCGGACGAAGGAGGTCAGGCTGTCTGATCTGCAGCTAAGCGAGTCGACCTTGACTTTGACTCACCGTCATGCCACCGCTTCGTGCGAAGGGTCCGGGCGGTCATCGCTCGGACGCCCGCAGGAACTCAGCAGCGTTCAGGTGGGTCCTTTGACAGCGACCGACGCTCTGTCCCGAGACTCCGCCGAGGGATCCTCGCAGCGAGAAGGAGGAGCACCGACTTTGGGCTCATACGTCAGCCACTTGAAGGAGCAATCCAAAACATGGTAGTGAACACACGTGGGGACAAGGTCGATGCAAGCCCGACCAAGGGGTTCTTTGTCAACATGATCACTCGCGATATCACCTTGGAAGACACGATTCTTGACTTGATCGACAACAGTATAGACGCCGCTTGGCACAACGAAGGTGGCCAAGCGATGGAGCTTGCCGACACCGTGGACCTCTCCGCCTACCGGATCTCCATCTCTGCGTCGCCTGAGCGGTTCTCGATCAGGGACAATTGCGGGGGCATGACCCTTGATGACGCCGTGGAGCATGCCTTCAGTTTTGGCAGGCGCGGCTCACAAGAGCTGGAGGAGTACAGCATTGGCGTCTATGGCATCGGCATGAAACGGGCGGCATTTAAGCTTGGCACGAACATACGGGTGCGTAGCACCTATACGGATTCCGATGGAGCCAGGGAGGCGTTTGCAGTACCTATCCTTGTGGACGAATGGATGAAGAACGACAACCCACCTTGGGATTTCGATATAGATGAGGACCACGAATTGGATGACGATGGTGTCGAGATCGTTGTCGAGAGTCTGAGGGAAGGCACCAAAGCCGAGTTCGGGAATCCTGCGTTCATCCGTAACCTTAGACGCATGATCGCCCGAGACTATTCGCTTCACCTGAATCGCGGGCTCAAGATCGCGGTTGGTGGAAAAGCCGTCGAGGGATTGCCCATCGAGCTTCGCCAGGGCGGCGGCTTCGCGCCGGTGCGGGTCGAATACAAGGATCAAGCAGGCGAGGACGAGGTCATGGTGGAGATCATCGGGGGCATGGCCGCGCCGCCGCCAGAGAGCATCGACCCGGATGACGCTAAGGATGGCGACAGAAGGTTTGGATGGTACGTCGCGTGCAATGGACGCATTGTGCTCGCTGCAGACAAGACCACGGTCTCCGGATGGGGTACCTCGGATTGGCCGCAGTGGCACCGGCAGTACTCTGGATTCATCGGGATCGTTCTCTTCACCGCAGCGAATGCCGCCGACCTTCCGCTCACGACCACCAAACGGAGCGTCGATGCGTCTTCGGGAGTCTACTTGCGTGCGCGCCGTCGCATGCGGGACATCTCCAAAGAGTGGATCGCTTATACGAACGTCAGAAAGCAAGCTCTGGCCGAAGCGAAGAGAAGAGAGGCGGTTCCCGAGGCCGTGCCGATCCAACACGTGAAGAAACGACTTTCGATCGCGCTCCCGAAACTCGTTCGGGTAAAGACTGAACCTGTGGCCAACGTAAACTACTCGGTTCCTGTATCTAAGATGAAGCGCCTCGCGACCGAGCTCGGAAACGTAAACATGACGTACCGCGACGTGGGATTGAAGTCCTTCGACTATACGTACGACGATCACGTCGGAGACGGCTGATGGCTTCATTCGACATTGTGAACTACAGTCTCAGGCCCAGCAAAGGCATTCAGAGACAGATCATCTTCGACGGCATCCGCATGCTCAAGTCGCGGCTGGAGTTAAGCGATATGATCTATGTCGGGCTTGGTTCCATCTGGTTCTCAGATTTCGTTCAGGCTCACAAATCGCTCGACATACGCCGGATGGTGTCCATCGAGGCGGATGATACTGGTTATTGTCGCGCACGCTTCAATAAGCCATATGCAACCGTGCAGGTGCGACACGGTCATTCGTCGGCAGTTCTCGCCGAGCTCCACGATGACGATGACTGTCAAGCCCATCCGTGGGTGGTATGGTTGGATTATGATGGACGTCTAAGCGAAGCTATGGTCGGTGACATTCGGGCGGTCATCGAAAGGTCCCCTAGCGACACTATACTCCTGACGACGTTCAAAGCGCGTGCGACAAGTTACGGGCGCCCAGAGCAGAGAAAGGAACGGCTGCGCGACCTGCTTGGAGATGTCGTCCCGGACGACCTTTCCAAGGCGGGATGCAAAGGGGATCGGATGCAGGAGACGCTGGCCGATTTGGTCACGGATTTCATGAAGGCGATTGGAGTGGAGTCGGCGAGACCAGGTGGATTCATACCGGCGTTTCGGATTATCTACAAGGACACGATGGAAATGGTGACGGTCGGCGGAATCGTCCCGGCCCCAGGGAACGTGAGCAGTGCTACAGACGTCATTAGCGACGAACGCTGGCGATGTCGCCCGCAAAGGCGAATCGTCGCTCCGCTTCTCACGATTCGGGAAGCGGTCACCTTGCTGTCGTTGCTCCCGCGTGACGACGAACTCACACGGGAACAGGTCCGCGTGTCGGGCTTCGACCTCGAACAGGAGCAGATCGAGGCATTTGAGCGCTACTACCGAGAGTATCCGATGTTCGCCCAGATTGTCGCGTAGAGCCGGTGACCCGATATGCGACTGACGTGATTCAGAGAGGATGAAACCTCCGGTGCCCTCGCTGATGGACCCTCGGACCGCGGCAAGGCCAGGTGTGAGTCGGTCATGAGGGTGGTCGATCTCTTTTGTGGAGGCGGTGGGCTGTCACTCGGAGCCCATCAGGCCGGTTTTTCGATCGCTGCCGCAATCGACAACGACCCGATCTTGGTATCTTCGTACGCATACAACTTTCCCGACACAAAACTGGTGCTTGAAGATGTGACGAAACTCGATGGCGAAGCCGTTCGGGAGGCCGCGGGTGGGCAAGTACACGCGATCGTCGGCGGCCCACCGTGCCAAGGGTTTAGTGCAATCGGTAGGCGTAACCCGGACGATCCGCGGCGTCGCCTGTTGGACGATTTCTTCAGGATCGTGGGAGAGGTTCAACCCGTGTTCTTCGTGATGGAGAACGTACTTGGTCTTGGCTATGCAAACGCTAGATATATCCTTGATGAGGCCCTCCGACACACCAAAGGATACGGAACCTTGGGTCCCGTCGTGTGGAATGCCGCAGAGTTCGGAGCGGCAACGAATCGTGCCCGGCTCTTCGTCGTAGGGATTCATGAGGACTACGGTGACCCGTTGAAGGCTGAAGACTTAGACTTTCTTAAGCAGCCGGCCGCGTCGGTTCGAGCTGCCATCGTAGACCTCGAGAATGCTTCAGCGCTGGCGGATGAGGACGACTTCGATACTTGGCGCATCACGCGTGTCGGCCGGCCGACTGATTACGCTCGCGCCCTCCGGTCCGCGGATGGGCATTTTACGGGACACCGGAAAACCCGCCACTCGGAGTCGGTTGCACGTCGATTCGCGGGCGTTTCGGCAGGGGGCGTCGACCGGATCGGACGGCATCCGCGTTTGTCGTGGTCCGGACAGAGTCCCGCAATTCGGGCTGGGACGGGAGCTGATCGAGGTTCCTACCAGGCAGTACGGCCTATACATCCACAACATCCCCGCGTAATCACCGTTCGGGAAGCAGCCCGTTTGCAGGGGTTCCCGGACCGCCACCGCTTTCATCCGACGATCTGGCACTCGTTCAGGATGATCGGAAACAGCGTATCTCCGATCATGGCACGGGCCATATTCCAAGGGATCAGCAACAGGCTCCGCGAGTCCGGCCATCAAGGCCAAAGCGCTGAGTGATTCCAGGGCGCCTTCCCGTGGCTGGCTCCGGTGTGGGTCGCCACTCGTACTTCGCTTACCGGTTGACGATACCCTCAGGATAGGAGAATCAGCGATGACCAAACCAGACTCGCCAACCTTGTACTGGGCTGGCGGACCGTTTCATGTGTTCCTGCAATACCCTAGTAACATGTCGGATAGCGTTGTCAATGGTGCGATAGCCAGTCTTGACGCCTTCCGCTCAGATTGCCAAAGGCAGTTCTGTGCATTCTCTGGGACAGTCAACGGCCGCATCCTTGCTTCCAGTACATGGAAACCCCCGACACCCGTAACGATAAGATGGCGTTGCTATCGTGCAGTGCTGATTGAACTTGCGTGATTCCTTGTCGTGATTCGGGCCTCAGGTATTCTTTACCGCACTTGCACAGTCCGGATCAACCCAACAGATGTGGCAAATCCGTTTTGAGTCTTGACGACAGCGGATGCGTTGGGAACAATCGTATCGCTTCTTTCCAAATCGACACGGCAGCTGTGTGGTTTCCAGAATTCCAGTAGGCACCGCCGAGGTTGAACCATGCGCGATCGTACCCTTCATCCAGCGCCAAAGCCTGCTTGTAAGCGTCGATGCATCCGTGGACATCTCCGATTCCTTCGCGGGCGACAGCTAGCTGAAACCAACTCATAGCGTCCGGTTGATGCTCAGTCGCTTGTGGCAGCAACACGGCGATGGCTTCCTCATACCGATGCAGAAAGTTCAGCGCCGTACCTAGGCAATAGCCGTATTCATTCGGCGACAGCTGAAAGGCTCTGCGAAAGCACGTCTCGGCCTCCTGCCAGTCTTCCGCCATCTGGGCCCAGTGCCCGGCACGATCCCAAAGTAAGGCCGCGTCCGGGTCTCCGTCAGCGGCTAAGGTCTCGGCCGCTTTTCTGAACCGTTCGTAGTCCCATCCGGTGCGCTCACCGCGATCGTGAAGGTAATAGACGCAAAGGAGTATCTCCTTCCTCGCTGGAAGATCGTCCCTGAACTCCTCTAGGTACGCGCCCCAGAATGAGATCGAGAACTGCGTGGCCTCGACAGATGATTTGCCGTATATGGACACCAGTCTTGCGCACCATGGCCATACCCATGCCGCCGAAGGCGCACCGTGAAGTAGTGCGCGAACCTCCCGAATAGCCTCCCTAGTCCTTCGTTGCCTGAACAAGATCTCGGCGCGCCAACCCTGCACGGCCAGCAAGGTTCCGGCAGAGCCCCTAGGCCATACAATCGCGTCCAGATGGTCCAAGGCGCGGTCGAGATCGGCATGCTTGTGTCTGTAGTGCCAAAGGCCTAGCGCGAAATGTGCTTCTGCAAGGTTTGGATCGAGCTCCAGCGCCCGCTCGTAAAGCGATCGGGCCGCATCGGGGTGGTTCAGCTTCTCCAGAGCCGTCCCCAGATTCTTGCTGCACCGTGCGGCAGCGCCCTTGGACTCGTCTAGAAGGAGCAGGGCCGAATTGTAGGCATCCCTTGCCTTCTTGAACTCCTTGAGTGCAAGCCACCCGTTGCCAATGCTGTAGAGGACCGAGCCTGGGGAGCTTTGGCCTCCATGGATGGTGTTGTGTAAGGCGTCGATTCCCTGACGGATGCGAATCTGGTCGCACTTCGTCCCGTTGATTCCCAGGTTGATTTCGGCCATATATGCCAGCAGAAACGTGTCATCTGAAGAGCCTAGGACCGCGCGGAATTTGTCGAAGGATAGGCTTATGATCCTGTCTTGACCTCCCTCGTATAGCTCGACCAACACTCGTTTCGCTTGCGTTGGATCAGCGGGAACCGGCAGGTCAATTGCTCCTTCCTCTCGAACCATGCTTAGCGTCTCGGGAGGGTGGATCGCCAAGTTCAGCCGCCGATCTCTTTCGCCCCTTGCTGAAGCAACAACGTACTCCCTCAGCGATTGCTGGAATCCGTGATCAAACGTGTTCTTGAATCTCACCGTCAAGGATTGCTGATCGCACCATTCTTTGCCGCGGTGCTCGTATAGGCGTACAACGTCATCGACCCTGCAAACCAACAAACGCCTCGTTAGAATATGGTAACAGACGAATATGGAACCCGGCTGCATCAATAGGTAGCTAACATTAGTTCTGGCGACGGACACGGAGACGGAGCCATCCGGACTTGCCTCACAGGTGGTACCTTTGAGTTGCACATGTACTCTGACATTGGTCATTTCTCCACCGTCCACCGCTTCAATCTGAAAATCTGTGCCGTAGTCGCAGTCGTCGGATTGAATGGCGAACTCTTCACACTCGGATATGGCGACGCGGAAAGCGGTCTTGGATTGTTCCTCGATCCGGTGGCTCGAATGGCGCTTGGGGAGATCATCAAGATGCGACATAGGGTCTCCCGTCGGACAGAGGTTGAGGGCGACCGGGCGATGGATCAGACCGGTCCTTGCGCCCGCTCGGGCTCGTCCGGCAAGTCGTCCCTACCGAGCTAGGCTCCTTTCCGTAGCGGGCATCCTCTGGGGCGTCGAGGGCCTGCGGCGGTCCCGCAAGAGCCACGAGAAGCCGGTGTGCGAGCGCAAGGGCACTCGCCCGGCTGGTGCGGACGGGACGTCCCTCGCATTGACCCCACCTCGGCAGACCGGAGCGAACTCCAGACGAGCAGTCGCAAAGAACAACGCGCCGCACGGCTGGCATAGGACCATCGGGCCGCTGCTTCAGGCAATCAATAACGAGGACGGCTGGAGCCGCCCGCACCATCTGGATCGCAAAGGGTGCAGCAACCGGGCCACCGCGTCTACATCGATGATCGGTAAGCATCTTCCGCACGCCCTGGCTCACGGTTTGATAGGAGCTTCCGACGTTTAGTGCCGCGGAGGACATTCGCGCCAATTCCGGGGCTGCTCACTGTCGTTCGTCATCGACCAGATCCTTGAAGTCGCGATAGCCCTGCTCGCCAAGGCGGTCGATCAGGCCGTGCACCCGCTTTTGGACCTCGACCTCGGCAGTCTTCAGAATAAGCCCAAGTACCGGCTTGACCTCATCTACGGGAACGTATCCATGGCGCGCTCTGAGGGTACCGTCCAAGACCGCATCCGCGACCTCGAATGCGCCTTCGGGGTCAGAATGGGCTAGTTCCAGCAAACGTCCCCAATCCAACATCACCCGCCCTTCGGCAAGGCGCGCTGTGCGAGGGCCGAGTCGCACCAAGGCATCGGCTGGAATGTGGGGGGTGTAGAGGAACCGACTGAGGCCCTTTGCCTCTTCTACTGTAGCTGCCGTACTGCGTTGCCGGGTGAGTTCCGAGACCCTCCATTCCCATAACGTGATCAACCTCTCGATGATCGCCGCCGGCACCGGTCCGTCTCCGTCCCTGAAGTCGCGAAAGATACGAAAGTACGCGTAGGCCCAGTCGGAGGGCGACAGATTCGCGTAGGCGGTCTCGAGGAGCCTGTCGTCATCTCCGCGCCCTATCCACCCTCGCAGGAACGCAGTTGCGAGATGTCCCGCAAATGCCTTTGTGACTTCCTCTGGGCGCTGGGCGACTCTTCCCAGGCTCGCCCTCCACATCGCGGCATTGCTCGCCGCCTCTACGTACCGCGGCCGCAAAGCGTGGAAAACAGCATCGTATAGACCATTCCTGATGATGTACGCTGTCCAGATGGGATTTGCGACGGGGTCGTCAAGGCCGCCTCGGAGGAGGCGGTCGGTACTTTCGTTTAGCCACTCAGGCACCAACAAGTAGAGCCAAGGCAGGCGCTCTCCGATCACGGCCTTGGGAATCGGATGGTTCGGTCCGGCGACGTTGACCAGCCCATTCAAGACCGGCACTAGGCGCCGTCGAACGAGCGCGCGCGCCGCAGCAATCTCTTCCTCGGAAGATACCTGCCCGCTCGGAAGGCAGGATCGGTAATGCCACAGTCCCGCAGCTATCGCCGCGCTCGCTATGGTCCCGGCGGCATCGTTGAGGACAGCCGATAGCACGCCGTCGAAATCCGTGATCGGATCCCGAATTGGCTCCGACCACACCATACCGAGCGTCGCTGCTTCCTCAAGAGCATACCACACTTCGCGAGCGTACTCTGTCGCGATCGCATCCTGTGTACAACCTTGCCGGATCAGCCGCGCCCCGTAGTCCACAGCCCTGCGCCACTCCGTCAACACTGAGGCACTCGGGGCTTCCAGCGCCGCGATCTGTCGGACGACCTGTCGTAGATTCCGCAAAACCAACGACCAGTCGAGTTGCGCTCCTGATTTGACTGCTTCGGCAAGCCCACTGAGCACGCCGTCGACCGCACCGGGTGCTACCGCGCCTGTCGCGCAACCGGCAAGAAGGTGCACTCCATCTGCGGGCTGGTCCTTTGCATACGCCTCCAAAGCGATGTAGTCTGCGGCTCCCCCATTGCGGAGAAACTCCACGACTTCCTCCGCAGCCCATCCTGTCAAGCTCTGCATCTCGCCGCGCCCGATGTACCCAAATCCAGCCTCGGAGTACGATCCCTGCTCTGCCATTTGCTGGTCCTGCCATGAAGGTGTGCCACCCGCGAGACCAAGATCCCTCGCCAAGTGCCGGAATTCCTGAGGAACGTCATCTCGGAAGAACGTCAGGATTCGCCGCTGCCACTCGCGGACCTGCTGCTCCACCTCATCGTCCGTTACCTGTTTCTTCGACCATTCTTCGAGCCTCGCGCGAAGCTCATCGCGGTCAGGTCCCTCCGCTACCGCATCGGCGTACGCCTTCCGGGCAGGGGCAGAGGCATTCCGGAATTGTTCCCGAAGCAGAGCGGCGACCTCGTCGGCAGGGTATCCGGGGTTGCGGGCCTCGTCTGACTGGAGGAACCGATCAAGCCGCCGCGTCAGGAAGTGGCCCGCAGCGGCCAGAACGTGACACCTGAGGCTCGCGAAGAAGCGGCCTTCGCGTTCCTCAACAAGCGTAATAACTCTGGCAGCCTCTTCGGGGCCGCTCGCCGCCAACCGCCGGGCTACGCCAACAGTGCTCTGTGCAAGCAACCTAACCGTCTTGGCTTCTGGGCGAGGGTCGTTGTCTCGCGCAAGCGACTCCCGCAGGTGCATCTCGACGTTGGAAGGGAGGGGATGTGATTCCGTTCGCAGAGTGTCCGCTAGCGCCTGAACGCGACCGATCTTGGCTAGGAGAAGCCCGAGTGTGCGCTCGGGATTCGTGCCCTCAAGGGCGGCGACCAATCGGCCTACTAACCGTTGCCAGTCTTGCCCGCCAATACGAGGAACGACCCAATCGGTGGTATGCCAGTATGTGGCGTCTTCGGGGTCAACGGCGTTCGCCCCTGCGATGAAGAGAAGATGGTCTGCAAGCTCGAAGATCTCAGAAGATCCCGATGCTGCGAGGTGCTCGATCAAGCCAACTACTGTATCGGACCAGTGATTAAGCCCCGGCACCGATTTCAACGCCCTCGTCACGGCTGGGACCACACGGACCGCCAAGTCGGCGGGCAACTGCGAAGCCGCCTTGGCGACCGAGTTCCAGACATCGGGATTGTCGTTTGTCGAAGGGAGCGCGACCAGGACGCGAGTGACGTCCGCAGGCACGTCCGGGGCGACCCTAGCAAGGTAGTCACCCTCCGGCCACCAACGTGGGCTCCAAGTGCCGTCTTCATGTACTTCCCTGCTAGGCGGATTGGCGAAAAAGCCTTCGTTCACCAGGTGTACCAACCACCGGGGATCCTTCAAGCGCTCGAAGAAGTACCTTCGCTGCGCCGGGCGAAGCTGAAGGTCCCGAAGAAGTCGCGCATGCTCGGCGGCCGGCGCGTCCAATTTAAGAAGTGCGTCGAGTTCAGCCTCGGTCGCGTAGTACGGCGCAACCAAGCCGAAGAGCATCTGAGAGAACTGCTCGAAGCCGTCTCGGACGTGGTCAGGAGACGGCCCGCCATATCGGTATTTCTCCCATCTCGCGAAGCGCGCCGGCATTCGGAGCCACTCCGTAACACGGGGGTCGTCCTCTGGAAGCTGCAAGGCAGCGGCTATTCTCCGGCGATTCCGTTCACGATCAACTGCACATCTCGGTTCTTGCGCATTCTGTCCAGTTTCTTCGATTCCTGCATCCCGCAGGCGACACCGGATCACGCCGCGGGACAACTCGCGGCCAACATAGGCGACCGTGTGGGCATATCCGGGCTGCTCGATTTCATTCGCCAGCCGCCGCCCGAGTTCGTAGAGGCCCGCAAGCTGCGGATCCAAACGCCTCAGGCCGGCCACAATCTCCTGCTCTCGAGGCGAAAGGGCACTGGACTGTTGATGGGGATCGTTGTAGGGAGACGGTTCTCGTTGACCGCTATTCCCAGTACGATCTGGCGAACTCGGCATGTCCATGTCCAACGGGTCGCGTATCCTGCTCAGGCATCGCCAAGAGGCCAGGCTCCCGCACGTTAGTCTTGTTGTTCCGCCAGAATTAATTCACGTCCGACGAGGCTGCTGAAGCACGTCCGTGGCTGTGAAAGGTAGCCGCAGCGGGAATCATGCCCAAGGCGCGGGCCGCACTCTACCGAAACGTGCTCGACGGTGCGCTAGTGAGGGTAGGAGGTTGCGGGGTGCCGCTTGCCCGCCATTTGATGCCGTTGTGCCGCTATTCCGGTACGGTGGAATCAGATATGGTTGATGGCAAGAAGCCCAGATCACGCACCAGAGGTAGACGAGCACATGAGCCAGACGCTGCAGACAGAGAAGCCCCGGCCCTCCGACGGGACCCAAATCGTCACCAACTTCCCGCCCGAAAAGCGGCGCCAGCGCCGTCGCGTCCCACGGCGTTGACCGAACGGGCTGCCGACCTCCGGGCGGCTTCGATGAAGACTCCCTCGTACCCGACAGCCTCGCGCCGGTGGAGGGCCCGGCTCCTTCATGCCGTCGCACTGGCCCCATGTGAAGGGCAGCGTCAACTGCCCGCCAAATGCCCGCCATTTGAACCGATTTTCCCGCCTTTTGACCACGACAGACCCGATGACGACCTCACGGCAAGAACGGCAGATCGTGCAGTCCTGTATAAACTTAGACGATTTCTTGCCGGGATTCACGCCATCTTGAAGACACCTGATAAGCGTGAGGTCGGTCGTTCAATTCTACCCAATCCCATTTTGGACTCGCGGGATTCGGGGGGGTCCGATGCCCCCAATCAATTGCTCTCCGATTGGCGCGCTGAGATGGACCCGGCACCGCGCCCCTTCTTTGTAACCGCCTCCCCGCGATACGTTGGCCGACCCACCCGTCCACCCCCACCTCGATCCAGCAGACGGCGCGCGCACCTAGCTGGACCGCCCGAGCGGGAAGCGATCCTGGCCGATGCGCGCGTAGATCGTGGCCCGCGACAAGCCCCCGTCCGGCCCCGCCTGGTCCCGATTCGGACTCGCTGACAAACGACAGCAAGCGGCCCGCCGTCCTCAGCGAGGGCAAGTTCGTCACCTTCGATCTGGCGGATCAGGCTGGGGTCGCCCAACGCGTTCAGGCCGAGGGTCGTCGGCCTCTTTGCCCAAGCGCCGGGGAAACGCGCTCGTCCGGGATGTTGACTGATTCTCCAGCGTGTCGTGAAAGCGCGAGGTGGTTGCCGGAGTTCGCCGAGTGTCTTGACGGGGGGTCGCTGCGGTTGTGTCTGCATCAAAGGTGCGCAATTGCCGGTCGAGACCTTTACTGGGGGCTGTCCTGCGTTGTCTCCCGAAGGACTCCCTTCACCAGTCCCTCTATGCGCGCTGTCCCTGGATACCCCTGCAGTTTCAGGTGGTTAATCAGGAACGACGGCGTCATTGTCAACCCCAAATCCCGGGCAACCAAGGCATCTCTCCGGACCATCGCAAGGGATGTAGTGTCGGCAAGACACTGCTCCAACGAGAGCGGCTCCCGATCGCGCCTACTCATGATATCCCCAAAGGTTCTTGCCAGATCAACTGAATCTGTAGCGAAAACCGCGTCGTGAAACGGAAAGAAGAGCCCTTCTGTCGCAGCACACTCAGACGCCTGGGCCACATCGATCGCTTCCACGCCGGACACTGGAAAGTGCCTATACACAATGGCCAAGTTGTCCTGGTAGCTTCGCCGTAGCTCGGCCAGGTCCTCAGCGGCAAGCCGACAGAACGGACAGTAAAAGTCCGAAAACACGACGATCGTCACCGGAGCGTCACTCGGTCCCTGGCGATGACCGACCGCGGCCAAGTCTTGCCAGCCATCCACTGGCGTTGCAACGTATGGGTCATCACGCCGACCAAAATTACCCACTACGGCGGCACCCGCTAACATGGTCACTACTATGAGACCGGCGTTCAGTAGGCCACTCCTCACGCGTGCTCGGGACGGGCTCACCACGGCAGCACACCGCTTGGCTGTCTCACTTGATACACCGTAACGCTCGGTACACCAAGTTCGTCTGTTTCCACAACGACCATCCGACCATCGGGGCCAAAGGCGACGGGCATGGGTAGTCCTTCCACGGTTCCCAAGTATTCTCCTGCGACTGTAAGTATGTCTATTGCGTAGGGCTCATCCGCCACACGCCCGCGGAGCACCCACACATGGCCTGCCGCCGACAACCGCAGTGCCCCTATCGGCTGGAGGAACTCCGAGTATCCCCACAAGCGCACGGCTTGCTCCGGCGTGGTAATGCATTTGTCGCCTGGAGGACCCCAAGCGAGGGCTTCGTCGAACGCCGCGGCACGAAGAGCCATATCTCGAGTCACCTTGCGAGGCTCTATTGCCCGCTCGATACGGACATGGCGGCCGCCATCAATGATGACGTCTATCGTGTACGAATCGTCGTGCGCCACGGCAAGGACATCGCCTCTCTTGTCCCAGTTGAGAGTGGGGGCGAACAGCTTGGCGAAGAGGACGCCAGGGAAGCAGACCGATTCGGGACCCGCCTCGGTCTTGTCGTGACTCGAGCCCTCGAACACGACGCGGGATGTGCCACCCTCCCACCGTAGTAGTCGGTTTGTGTCCCGAACCTTCTGATCCAGCACAGCTCGGCTTACGCTGGAGAACAGGAACCCGTCCTTGGCCATACGAAGATCCTGGAATGCATACGCTGCCCCGATTCGTACCTGCGGGAGCAACGTGAGATCGGGCAGGCGCCAACGCACGAGCGCACCGGCAACGCGCACGACAAGTGCCGTGTCGCCTGCGATATCCAAGCCGAAGACACCCGACCCGAACTCGCCCGGACCAGGACCGGGCCTACCGACGGCTCCGACGCTACGACCGTCGGATGACACCACGTAAACCTGAGTACGGTCTGCGATGTATACTGAGCCCGAACTGTCTGTGGCAACATCCCACGGTTGGGGCGTCGACTCAAACTGCACCACTGCACTACTTTGGAGAGTTTCTCCGACTCGCCAAAGCTCGACGGCGCTCCAAGGCAGGCGTTGGTCCACACCTGCGTAGCGATAGAGATGCACCGAATCACTGGCAATCCCCTCTTGTCCGACAGCATCTGTGTACGCCATCAGAAGGGCTAGTGTACCAATGATGGCACTGGCTGTGCCTCTGGCATCCAGACGGGTTCCTGTTCTCCACATTGAACGATGTCCCCTCAGTTCTCGCCACCAGAACCGGTAGTGCAGTACGAGCCATCGACGAGCCGCTCGCAGATCCTGCTGCAGCAATCCCGCCCGTCGTTGCAGATCGACCAGATCTCGTAGCAGCCCAGCGCCTTGGCCGGTGTCGGTGCCCACGTAGCGGCTACCAAAGCCGTTACCGCCATCGCCAACATCCAGAGCTTCCTCATGATGTCCATCCTTTCCATGATGCGTGCCGCGCGACTTTCGCCCGGCTGTACTATGAGAACAAGACTCATGAGAAAAGCGTGCAAAGTGGATCGAGCGTGAAGACTCCGGACCCATCATCCCACGCCCGCACCAGCCACACCGTAGCCACCCTACCCACCACCCTCCCCAACCGCACCCAGGATCCGATACCAACGGATCTCGTCCCTGTCCAGCTCGTCGCTCACAACCCCGATTACCCAGTCCGGGCCCCACCGCTTGACTTCCAGGGCACCCGGAAGATCGACCGTGGTTACGCCTCCGGTCGAATCCACGACCACCCACGTTCTCGTTGGAGCCCTGCCCGCCTGATACTCGCCGATGGCAACGCCGCCACTCACCGTGCCGAGCATGCTCCCGAAGCCGGGTGTCGTCGCGTGACCGGCGATCCGGCGCTGATCCGCCTTGAAGCCTTCCAGCTCCGGACCTGGGGATACGTGCCGGTACTTCTCGGCAATCCGTTCTTCGAGCAAGCGATCGGACACGGCCGTCGGGCTCACGGTGGATCTGACAACGGTTCGGAGGCGACCTCCCGCGGAATACTGACGAAACTCCCAGTGATCGTCATCAGCCAGCCATACCCCGTCGGGCGAGGCAGCGATGTGGAAACGTCTGCCGAACGGAGGAGCCGTCATCTGGAGTAGCCCGTCTTCCAGGAACGGCGAAAGCTCGTCGCCCGGCCAGGTGCCGACCACCTCTGCGCCCTCCCCGGACGGAGGGATCACCGTCACCTCGACTTCAGGGCGCTGCGAACCCTCGACCGGGGCGGGTGACCGGTAGACCACCGTGACCACCGATCCATCCGAAAGCAGTCCAATGGGCCGCCCTGGTACCGTTCCTGCGGATCGGGTCATCCCGCTCGCGGTTTCGACGTTTCTGACGAATCGGCCACTCGCATCGAGAACGGTGACCCGGAACAGGCGAAAGTCTCCAACTCCGAGGGAATCTGGCGGCTTGGACGCCAGCCACCCGAGCCGCCTGAACTCACCGGGCCCATCACCTGCCCCGCCCCAGGTCGCAACGTGACGTCCCGCCGAGTCGAAAACGAGGACTTCGTTCCCCACGTCGTCCGCAACCGCGATACGGCCCTGCGACAGCAGCTCCACGTCCACGACCTTGGACACCACGAACGACGGATCGTCCTCGCGAGACCGAATGACCCAGTCCGGCTCGTCGGCCAATACCCGCCGCTCGGCGACACCGTCCGGATCGGGACCAAGCTCGATAATCCGGACCCCGGCACTGTCGGTGACTGTCAATCCCTGCGGCCTTGGCGGGGACTCGCAGCCGGTGGGGGCAAGCATGAAGAGGATGAGTCCGATTGGCAGGCCGGCCGACATGCGCGTCCGCCTGGTGTTTTCGAACCTGCTTCTCGGCACTTGTGGTTTCTTCAAGGTCTTGCCCGTCATCGGAGCACTTCACCTGTGCACCTGGTCGGATCAATTGTGAATCGGCGAATCACCGTCCTTACATGGCCAGCTCCCGCTACAATCCGCTGGTCCAATACAAAAAGTTCGTTTCCACGGAGCCTCGTTGCGACCCGTCCGTCGTCCTCCGTCGGCACGACGGTGTCAGGGCAGGGCTCACTGCCGTCCACCTTCGAACTGCTGACGTATCGTAGTCCGCCAGGCCCGCCTCGAAGTCCGACAGGCCCGCCCGAATCCCGCCACACAGGGTCAAAGTGCACCGTGTACACGTAGTCATCTTCCGCTCCCCGCGACAGGCTCGCCAGCAGCGATGCCATTTCGAAAGACGCCCGAGTGTAGGCACCCATATCATCATAGCGCTTCGAGTCCATCCCCCTGATGTAGTCGTCGTCCGCTGGGACGCCCCTGCGCTTCACTGCCCGCAGGTTCAGTGTGTCCAGAACCTCGCCAGTCCGGCTGACGCGCAAAAGGAATGGACTCGCTCCGAAGCCGATCAACAAGTCGTCACGACCCGGACTTACGAATACCGAGCCGGTGCCGTATCGGATTTGCATGCTCTCCACGTACACCTTGGGTACGGACACGCGGTCGGAGGCTACTCTGGAAACGACTTCTCCGTCGCCACCGGGGAGTGCGCTGACCGGGATTTCGGCGACCGCGCGCCATCCGCCTGGTGTCTCATCGATTCCCGTTACCCACACCCTGTCGACGTCTGCCCACACGCTGTGATGCGCGAAATCGCTCAAGCGTATGCTCCCGAGGCTCCTCCCCGACTCCGGATCGAAGAAAATCAGCCTTGGTGGCCGCCAGTCGACTACGCCCATCAAGTCGGAGTAGGCAAACCCGACGTCACCAATGAAGCCAAACTCGCCGGGTCCTCGGCCCTGACGGCCGTACGTCCTGACGAACTCGCCCGTCTTGGCGAAGCGAATCACCTGATTGCCAAACCCGTCCAGGATATGAAACGACGTGTCCGGGCCGACAAAGAAGCCCAGCGGATCGCCGACATACGTCTCGGCGCCTTCCTCAAGAATGACGCTATCCTGCAAGACCAAGGTCGGGCCGAGAAGCTGGGAAGGTGGGGGCACCGTAGCGTGTGTCTCGGCCCGGCGTCCAACGGTCTGGGCCAGTAGTCCTTGCCCAACCGCGATCATCGAGACAGCGATCATGATACCCATTGTCACGAGACTGCGGCGGCTCCTTTGCCAAACCGCCGGACAACTGCAACCACGGCTAGCGCGACCAACGACTTCTCGCCTTCTTCATCACTTCGTCCATGAGATGCGGGGGCACCGAACCTCCGCCGTGTACCCGTATGAACAGTGCTCACCCGAAAAACGTTGCAAAGCCGATCCGGCGTGGTCCGACGCGGCCATCCCACCGGGCCCGAACGAGAGGCACCCGGCACCACGATCGACTGCCGGACCACATCCTCACCCAATGGCACCAGGAACGTGGCAGATGCAACCGATACGCCCCCAGCTTCACCTCGCACGACTACCTGAAGGCGCGCCCCCCAGGATACATCACAGAGCATGAACAGCCCGCGAGCGTCCGTACGGGCCGTCGCGGTCGTGTAGTGGCCGTCTCGGCCCAAACGCCAATCGGACCCGGGTTCTCCCTCGGGGCCGGGAGGCACTGCGATGGCTGGCGGAAGGTAGCCTGTCGCTGTTGGCCAACGAACCATCACCTCCGTTCGACCTAAGCGCGATCCACCAGCCAACGTCACCTGGCCGAGCCAGACAGCGGTCCCCCCGGTATTGGAGGGGCCACTGCAAACGGCCGCCAGAGCTTCCGACACCGTCGGCAAACGCAACCTGGCGTAGGCCACCTCGCCAATGCCCATTCCGGCGATGCCGACCACCGATTCCGCCAAGCCGATCGCAGATTCCAGGCGATGCCGATCACCTTGGAGGAGCGGAGGTCCATAGGGGCGCTGGGTGTGGGGGTTGAAGGTGGAAGTTAG
>MPNE01000068.1 GCA_002238865.1 Gemmatimonadetes bacterium bin94
GGCGAACCGAGCCTCGACTCCCAGCTGCACTTCGAGACTGTCACGCCTGGGTTGTTCAGGGAGGTCGTCAGGATCCAAGGCTCGATCGCCGGAGCCCTTGCCTGGAAACTGAACCTGCGCTCGGGCAACTGTCGGATCGACGGCCTGGTAGAGGCGACGGCGAGCGTGGTTTCGGATCCCGACAACCCGGCCACGGGCTTTTTCCACGGGTCGGTGTGCGGCCATGAGGTGAAGATCGACATGTCGGAGTCGCTGATGCCGCTGAACTTCCCGATCTGAAGGAACGGCCTGGAAAGGAAGTCTTGGGGGGCTGGGGGGCCTTTGACCCCGGCCCCCGCGGCTTGCTTCTGGCCGTTGACGCGAGCGGCCGGCCATGACGCTGGCTTTGGGGGCGCACAGGGATTTTTTTCCTCTCAGAATTGCAGGGATTCTCCTTTGGAGAGCCGACACGTGTCGAAGTAGGGGGGGCGTGGGAGATCGATTCCAAGCACTGGAGGATCATCGTGAAGGAGACATCGCGGGGAGGCAACCATGTTTGACCTGGAGACGGCGCTTCGGGACTGGCGAGCGCACATGGAGCGCGGAACGGCCATGTCACCGCGCGAGGCGGACGAACTGGAGGACCACTTGCGGGCACTTATCGACTTGGAGTTGGAGTTGGACGGAGCCCTGACACCCGCACGCGCGTTCTCACTGGCGCGCAACGACATCTGCGAACCGACAACGCTGTCAAGGGAGTTCGCCAAGGCTGCCAGGCCGAGGTGGCGGCGTCTGCTGGTTGCGGGCTGCGGGATGTTCGCGGCATCGTGGTTCATGCCGGCTCTCAGCGACGCGACCGGGCGCTTGTGGGGCTGGCAGGCTTTCCTCGCCGCTTTCGAATGGGGGAACCCGGTTGAAACGCTCAGCGTACTCACCAACATCCTGCTGGTCCTCACGATGTACCGGATCGGTCGGGTCCGTCCATCGAAGACCCGGTGGCTGACCTGGTCCGTGACTGGAGCGGCTGCGCTGAATCTTCTCTACTGGATCCGCGTGGACGATTTGGCAGTTGGCTTTTGGGCCTGGGCGGGGTCCTTCGTCTGCGCCGCGTCGGCTCTGTGGATGCGCGACCGCGAGTGGGCGTCGGCGGAGGTGCGACAAGCTCCGTTCACCGGCGGCGGTGGGCGGCGACAGAGGATTAGAGACGAACGCGGCGGGTCCGGCACGCTGATCCTGCTGGCCGCTGCCCTGGTGGCCTCGCCGGCCTCAGCCCAATCCTGGGGTTGGTACGCCGGCCCCACACTCGGATGGCGTGATGTCTTCGAGGATCCACGGGTCGGTCTCAACGGCGGCATGTCGCTTCAGGAGTTCGACGGACACCCCCACCTCCGCATCGACCTGCGCTTCGTCCAGAGGGGAGGCGATTGCTGTGGCCTCGCCCTATCCCTGCAGATGCCGGTGCTCTACACCACCCATTTCAGCGAAACCGGATACGTATTCGTGGGTCCGGCAGCCGGATACTCCTATTACGACGAGCACATCGTGGATCTGAGTGCAGTGATGGGGATCGGTTCCATGCTGGCCCGTGCCGGGAGCAAGGCGATCGCGTGGGAAGCGTCATACAGCATCAGTCTGCCGGCGTACTGGGCCAGCTACTACGGCATCGAGACTGGAAACCCCCTGCAGGGATTGAGTCTCAACCTGATGTTCAGATAACGTGTGTGCGGGTAAGGAATCATGAACTTTCTGCCTATTGTGGTGGCCGCCGTACTCGGCGCTTGGGCGCAACCACCGATCACGGAAGCTGGGATCAGCGTGGGGCCGCATTGGGCCGAGGCGCATTACTCGTCGTCAACGCGGGGCCAGCCGGGTCGATCAACGTTATCGGCATGCATTGGTGCGTCCGATGGTCGGCGCCACCGCGTACAGCCACTTGGCAGGCCGGTTCGGCGTCGAGTTCGGTGTTGCGTACAGGCAGAACGGGCGCGAGTGGACCTGCGGGGTATTCTGCGCCTTGGACGGCGACGACTGGGACCGGGGCCGCTCCATCCTACGGCTACCTCGACGCCTCGATACTCGCCCGCGCAGTTCTCGTTGGAGACAACAGGTCCAACCTGCATGTGGTGTACTCGGACCCAATGGGGAGCGCCCGTAGCGTGCCGGCCAGAAAACATCACGCAGGGTACCGAGCGGAACTGCGACGCCAGCCGGCGCGACTTCGACCTACGACTTGTCACCGGCGCTGGAATCACGATCCAAGCGACTCGGCGCCTCAACCTGATGGCCAGCTACCGCTACAGCCTCGATCCGCGCGAGATTCCCATGGAGGAGGACGGGGACGCTGATCGCAGGCATCGTCTACCGCCTCGACTTCAGACGCTGATCGGACAAGACGCCGCAGTCCTGGAGTCTTCTGGATTGCCCCGGCCCGGGGCTGCAGTTAGACGGTGGACAGGATCTCCCGGCAGCTTCTCGGAGAATGAGATCGGATGGCCGTGCTGCCACCCGTCTCGCTTCTTGCCGGCTTGGAGACATGGGATCCACTGTCGAAGCCCGCAGTGATTGATCGAGCGGAGTGACCTCGGCGGAGGTTGGCTAGCACGCGGGCGAGGGGGGGATTTCTTCCTCATGGTGCGACCGGGTTTTCCCTCCCGAATTACCGGGTTTTCCCTCTATGAGCGCTGAAATGCGATGTCGATATTGGAGGTGTCGAGCCGAATTCATTTCACATGCAACCGAAGAGGAGAGTGGCTCATGAACATGCAACTGATTCGTTTGTCCTTCCCCTCACCGCCATGGTTCTGCCTCGCCGCCGCCGTCCTGTTCGCCACATGCAGCGATCCGACGGGTCCACCGGATCAGGGTCCTACGGATGAGCCCAGGCCGGTACTGCCGGCGGCGCTCCTGTTCTCGGCGGACACGATTAACCTGGTCGCCGACGGCGCCGACTCGCTGTCCTACACGGGAACCGTCGTCCTCCGCAACACCGGCGGGGTGGCGGTCGGGCCGGTCGAGCTGTCCGGACGGGCGGCCACGAGTGGCGACGTGAGCGTGCCGCGCATCGTGCCCCAAGCCTCGCCGTCCGAGATTCCCACGCTCAACGTGGGGGCGCGGGCGACCGTCTCGATCCGCGTCACCGTGCCGCCGATCGCCTTGGCGGGTGCGTACGACGCCATCCTCCATGCGGGCGCGGCAGAGGCCGGCGCCATTGTCGGCCTGCGGTTCGAGGTGCCCGAGCGAGCCGCCGTGGTCGACGGCACGCACGTCGCCATCACGGCGGGGAGCGAAAGCGTCCGCCAGGGCGACGTGGTCCGCTACGCGGCGGAGGTCCGGGACAGCTCGGGCACGGTGGTCGAGGGAGCGGAAGTGGCGTGGTCAGTGACGCCGGCGGGCGGCGGCATGTTCGACGCCGCGGGCCGGTTCGTCCCCTACGGGATCGGCGCAGTCACGGTCGTCGCCCGGACCGCGGTCACGACCGACGGCACCGTGCGCATGGCTACGGCCGGCAGGTCGGTGACGGTTCGCCGACGCGGTGTACGCGGTTCGCTTCGCATGGTGGGCGGGGGCCGCGTCGACGCCCGCCACACATCCGACCTCTGGGTCCACGGCGACCACGCGTATACGGGCACTTGGGGCACCCGCGAGGGTGAGGTGGGCAACCGGCTCTACGCGTGGACCCTCGATGAGTCGGGCATGCCGACGCTGTCCGACTCGATCACGGTGGATGCGCGCACGGTGAACGATGTCAAGATCCGGGCCGATGGGCGCCTGGGCGTGCTCACGCACGAGGATGGAGACGCGACCGGGGGCGGGGGCAACGGCGTCACGTTCTTCGACCTGCACGACCCGGCGCATCCGCGCGTCGTCAGCCGTTTCTCGACCGGCCTCGAACCGGGCGTCCACAACGCCTGGCTGGAGGGCGATTACGCCTATCTGGTGGTGGACGGAGTCGGCAACGGCCTGCGCATCCTGGACGTCTCTGACCCGGTCTCTCCGCGGGTGGCCGCGAGCTTCTACGGCGGCTACAGCTTCCTTCACGACGTTTACGTGCGCGACGGACTCGCCTTCCTGTCGCACTGGGACGCGGGGCTCATCATTCTGGACGTCGGCAACGGCATGGCGGGGGGGGGGGGCCGGCGCCGCGGGGCGGGGGGGGCGCCCTGCGGCGCCCGTGGGCGGGGGCGGGGCGGGCGGATCCCCCGCCAGCCCGGTCGAGGTGAGCCGCCTTTCGGACCTGGGCGGCGAGACCCACAACGTCTGGTACTGGCCGGAGGCCGGCTACGCCTTCGTGGGTGAAGAGCAGTTCGCGCATTCGAAGGGACCGTCCGGGGTCATGCACGTGGTGGACCTGAGCGACATCCGGCGCCCGCGCGAGGTGGCCACCTACGAGGTCCCGGGCTCGACCTCGCACAACTACTGGCTGGACGAGGAGTCAGGCACGCTCTATCTGGCCTGGTACGAGCAGGGGGTGCGGATGCTGGACGTCACGGGCGAACTGATGGGCCGGCTCGAGCGGCAGGGACGCGAAGCGGCCTTCGTCATGTACGCGGGAGACAGCGAGGACTGCATCCTGGACCCCGGGGCGACCTGCGCGTGGGCGCCCCAGCTGCACGGCAACGGCAAGCTGTACGCTTCGGACATGAACCACGGATTGATCGTGCTGGAGCCCGGCCGGTGAGGCGTTGCCGCAGCTTGCCGGTTCTGCCCGGAGCCGGCGCAAGCGCGATGCCGCGCCGACTCGCCGCCATCGTCCCGCTACTGCTGACGGCCGCCTGCGGCGGTTCGCCGGATCGTCCGTACGAGGACGCCCCGCGCCTGTACGTCACCTCCGGCTTCACGGACGAGGTCCACGTGCTGGACGCGCGCGACGGGACGATCCTGCGCGCCATTTCGCTGGACCGTCGCCGCACCGAGACCGACGAGCCCCACGGCGTGACCGTTTCCCCGGACGGGCGCCACTGGTACGCGACGCTGGCCCACGGCCACCCCACGCTGTGGAAGTACGAGACCGACGGCGACCGGCTGGTGGGGCGTCTCCAACTCGACATCCCCGGCGCGGCGCGGGTCGAACTCACGCCGGACGGCGGCCGTGCCTTCATTCCGGACTACTGGCGGGGCGGCCTGGGCGAAGAAAGCCGCGTGGCCGTGGTGGAGGTCCACGACCTGACCGTCGCGGCAATGCCGGTCGTCTGCCCCGCTCCCCACCACGCCGCCGTCGATCCGACTGGGACGCTGGTCGCCGTTACCTGCTCGCTGTCCGACGAGATCGCTTTGATGGATGTGGCCTCGGCAAGAATCTTGACCCGTTTTCCCGCCGGGCCTGAGGCCGGAACGGCGCGCTACACACCCATGAATGCTGCATGGAGCGCGGACGGCGACCGCGTCTACGTCACCATGGCCGCAGCTGGCGAGGTGCGGGCGTTCTCCCGGACCGGCGAACCCGCAGGAGCGATCGCGGTCGGGCAAGGGCCGGCTCAGATCGCGGCCTCGGCGGACGGACGGGTACTTGTGGTTGCGAACCGCCGAAGCGAGTCGGTTTCGGTGCTCGACCCGACCGCCCTTGCGGAGGTGCGGCGCGTCGAACTGCGCGGTGCGGCGTTTCCGCACGGAGTTGCCCTCGATCCGGTCGGCGAGGTCGCCTTCGTGACCTGGGAGGGCCGGGCGGGCGAGCCCGGAGGCGTAGCCGCCCTTCGCATTGACACGGGCGAGGTGCTGTGGAGACGCGAGGTCGGCGTTCTCACCCTCGGGGTGGCGTACCTCGCGGGCCGCGCCAAGGATGGAAGGTGACGCCGTGCGCGTCAAACAGTCCCGCCCCTTCCGGCGTTCTGAAGGGGCCAGAGCAACCTCGCCAGCCCCTGCCGGGGGACATGCGAACCGTGGGCAAGAACATCGACCGGTGGTTCTTCCAGCCCGGCGCGCGCATCGCACCCACGCCATCGGGGAGAACCCTTCACCGAGACCGGGAAATCCCCTACACGAATGGGGTGATAGCACTCTATTCGGCGCTCTCGCGATTGCCGAACGTTGTTGTGTCACTTGACCACATCTCCTTTGCGGCCAAACCCCCTCGGAAGAAGGAGGACTCCAATGTCGAGGGCGCATTCTTCCCGAAGTTCGGCAGGTTCTTCCCTCAGTGGCCCGGTGAGCAAATCCGTCGTGAGGGTGCTCCTGGTCGATGACCACAGTGTGGTGCGCGCAGGTCTGAAGGCACTGCTCGAGTCCACCGGGCGGGTGGATGTCGTGGGCGAGGCGTCGTCGGGGGAGGCTGGGGTGGAAAAAGCTCTGGCCCTGGCGCCGGACATCGTCACCATGGACCTGGCGATGCCCGGGATGGATGGTCTCGATGCGACGCGCCGAATCACCGAACTCGGACTAGAAGCGAAGGTCTTGGTGCTCACGGTGCACGACGTGGACGAGCTCCTCCTTCCGGCCCTCGAAGCTGGCGCTGCGGGCGTTCTCGACAAGTCCGTCGCGGACACCGATCTCATGGGAGCCTTGGACGCGCTCGTGCGCGGCCATGCCTATCTGCCCCGGCGCGCCGCCGCTCTGCTCGCCCGGCGGAAGGCCTAGGGCGCGTCGAAGAATCGGATCCGGAGGCGTTGGCCGGACTTCCGCGGGCCGAGGGCGAGCGCTAATGCTCCTCTCCCACACCGAGGCCTGCGCCAGACGACAGTGTTCTGATTCTGCTGGTGCTCCTCCTTCTCTGCGGGGCGGCGATTCTGGTGATTCTGCACGGCACCCGCTGAGACTGCGGATGTGGCGGATGCGCCGCGGCACCGCTATCGTGGCGTCAAGGGCTGAGTACACAGTGATACTGTGATACCTTGGTTTCGTTCTTGCTGACGGAGTGCCGAATTGCCTGACTTCCCGGTCCTGTGTGCCGAGGGAGCGGGATCAGGACTTGGCACCCAAGGAGTTGTTTGTTCGTGCTGACCGACGGCGACTACGGGGCTGTGTTCGAAGCATCGCAGCACCCGATGCTGAACGTGGTCCGCGCGGGCTACAGGCTTTGCGCAAGGCCGGCACGACCAATCCGATGGACAATCAGTCCGAGCCCGGCAAACTGGCATCGGGGCAGCAACACATGATCCGCAAGATCCGCGACATCTCGGTCCGAAAGCGGACGCGGTGGCTGTCCAGAATGAAGCTGACGGCGGCCGAGAACGAGCGGAAGCACCTTGCCCGCGAGTTGCACGACGAGTTCCTCCAGTTCCTCGTGGCGTTCAAGATCAGGGGGAAGCTTCTGGCGGACGAGGCGGACCCGGAGGAGAGAGAACGCGCGTGGGCTGTGATGGCCGCTGATATCCTTGGCGCGATCCGGGGGGTGAGGCGGATGATTCGGGGGCTGCGGTCCCCGAAACTCGAAGAGCAGGGGCTCGGTGCCGCGCTCGCCACCCTGTTTCGCGATGCCCGGAAGGTGCACGGAGTGACGATCCGCGCCAGCGTCAACCTCGAACGGGCGGCCGACGAAATGGATCCGGTCACCGGGCTGGCCCTGTACCGGATCGTGCAGGAGGCCGTGCACAACGCGGCGACGCATGCGGGGGTGAGCGAGGCTGTCGTGACGCTCGGCTCTGTGGGCGGGATGATCGTTGCGGAGATCCGGGACGAAGGACGCGGGTTCGAGTTGCGCGATCCCGGAGCGTCACTGGACGAAGGCCATCTCGGCGTCGGCCTCGCCGGGATGCGCGAGAGAGCGGAGGCGGTTGGGGGCACGCTCGACGTACAGGCTTCGCCGGGCAAGGGAACCACGGTTCGGGCCGCCGTGCCATTGCCCGAAATCCCGACGAGTCTGGCCAGAAAGCTGTTCGAGCGCCGCGTTCCTCAGGTGCTCCTGCTCTACGCGGGCGCGTCGTGGGCGCTCGTCGGATTCGCCGCGCTCGTGGTCGACGAGTTCCTCCTTTCTCCGAACTGGACCAGAGTGGTCATGTCGGCGCTCGTCCTCCAATCGCCGAGCGTGGCCATGCTCGCGTGGGTTCGCGGCCGGCCGGGACGGGACGATGTTCCCCCGGCCGGGAGATCCGCGATTCCGGCAAACCTCGTGTTCACGGCCCTCGTCCTGCTCCTCGTGTTCCGCGGCGCGAATCTGGATGCGCGGACCACCACCGTCGCCATCGAGATCGGTGGGGAGACGGTCGAACGCACCGTGGCCAAGCCCGAGTTCCGGAGACGGACGGCCCTGACCCGGTTCAACGCCGCGCCGGGGCTGGGCGAAGACGAGCTGTGGCTCACCCACATGGCACCGCTCGCGCTCGAGGTGGACCTCGCCTTCAACGACTTTTTCGAACCGATCTCGGTCTCCGTGTTCAACCGACGCCTAGCCGATTTCGGGCTTCAGCGCACGGACGACATGCCGCTGCCGCTGAGGTGGGCGGTGGCGGAACTGCTCCACGCGACGTTCATCGTCAGCGGCACCGTCGATCAGGTGGGAGACGGATACCGGGTGACGATGAACATCGACAACACGGGTAGTGGCGAACGTGTCAGCGAGACGATGCACGGAGGACCTGACTTCCTGGCGCTGGTCGATGAGATGTCGGAGACTCTCGCGGAGGCGCTGGACCTCCCCGTCCGGGACGGTATCGAAGATCTCCCGGTCCGCGATCGCCTGACGGACGACGAGGCGGCCTTGGCGGCCTTTGGCCGGGCCTACGGGAAGCTGCTTGCCGATCCGCCCGACCTGGAGGCCGCCATAGAGGGGCTGCGTGCCGCGACGGCGCTCGATCCGACATTCGCCGTGGCGCAGTACGACCTGTCGGTGGCGTACCTGGATGACAACCGGCCGGAGGAAGCCACCGCCGCCCTCGGGGCGGTCATCGACCACGTCTACCGGCTTCCCGAGAGAGTGGCCTTTCTGGCGAGGGCCGACTACTACTTCCTGACGGAACAGCCGGAACAGGGGTGGGCCGTCGTGGAAGAGTGGATCGCGCTCCATCCCGAGGACCCGGACGGGCTCGACTACTACAGCCTTCTGCAGTCGATCCGGGGAGACTGGACGGGTCTGATCCGGACGCTCGAGACGCGGTACCGGCTGAGTCCCGCCAACCATTCGCTGCTTAGGGAACTGGCTGGAGCCCACGGGAACCTCGGCAACGACGAGTTGGCGCTGGCCGCGCTCGAACGGTACGCGCGACGGATGCCGGCGGACTATACCGGCCACGTGGACCTTTCCCGGATCCACCGGCGGCTCGGGGCGCACGACATGGCGCGCGAGCATCTCGAACGGGCGACCATCGTCGATCCACACAACCCGGCCCCAGTGGGCGAACTGGCGTCGATGGATCTGCACTTGGGCCGCTTCGACGAGGCGCTGGCCGGATACGAGCGTGCCATGGAACTGGCTCGCACGCCCCGGCAACGAGCTGGCGTGCTCGACCGGCTGAAGGAATACTACAGGTTCCGGGGACGGATGGAGGACGCGATCCGCACCTCGGAGGCCTGGCTCGCGGAGGTCTCCGGCGTGTACGCCCCACTCGATATCGCTCAGCACCGGTTCGCCGACATCGGCATCCATCTTGAAGCGGGCCGGCACGAGGACGCCGCGACCCTGTTCGAGGCACTGCGGTCCCAGCTTGAACCGCTCGAGAGCGACCCCTTCTTCGTCACGCACTCGGAACTCCGCATCGCGCTCGAAGCGGGTGAAGTCGCGGCGGCGCGGAGCGCCCACCTGGCCGCGGCGGACTGGATCGAGACGTGGGATGCCCACATGCTCCAGCCGGTCCTGACCGCCGACCTCGGCCGAATCGAGGAAATGGCCGGAAACCATGGCGAGGCCATCCGCCACTACCGCGATGCGTTGTCCCATGATGATGGGATGGTCGACGTGTATCGCCGGCTCGGAGGCGCGCTTAGGAAGGCGGGCCGTCTGGATGAGGCCGAGGCGGAACTCCGGGAAGCGCTTCGCCTCGCGCCTTCCGATCCGCACTTGCACCTCGAAATGGCCAAGGTGCTCGAAGCGCGCGGTGATATCGACGGTGCCGCGACGCACCTTGGGAGTGCGCTCGCGGCCTGGGAACCGGCAGACGAGTCGTTCGAGCCCGCCCGCGAGGCCCGCGCAAAGCTGGCCGAACTCGAAGGCTGATGCCGGGCGAGCACGGCGTCGGCGAATTACGACCGCTCCGAAGTGTGAAAGCGTCCATGGACGCCCCCAGCAGTGCAAGGGTTCTGAAAGTACGGATGGGGGGGTCCTCGAACAGGACAGGCTGCTCGATCGGAATTGACTCGCTTGACGGGCTGAGGCGGAGCGGGCTGACTCTGACCCGTAGTTGCCTCGCGGGCCTTGTCCGACCGGGGTCGCGCCGCCTGGAAGCGCACTGAACCGCCATTCCCGATCACGGATAGGGTTTCGACATGCCCGTTTGACAACATCACGGGTCCGACGACCGTTGACATTCTCTTGCCATGCACGCCCTATGAATTGAACGAATGCAGCCTGCAGGCTGGCGATGGCATGCTAGGCCCTTGGAATGCAGGAGGGAGGGAATCCGGATTGCTCACCGACAGTGAACTGCCGGGCCTTGTTTCGCGATGCGCGGAAGGTGCATCGAGTCACGGTCCAAGCCGGCGTCCAGTTCGACTGGGTGGCCGACGAATTGGATCCGGTGACCGTCCTGGCCCTGTACCGGATCGTGCAGGGGCGGTCCTGACCAACGCAGCGATGCACGCAAGGGTGAGCGAGGCTGCCGTGACGCTCAGATCGGCGGGCGGGGTGCTCATCGCGGAGACCGGGACGAAGGATGCGGGTTCGAGTTCCCCGATCCCGAATTGGAGACGGATGGCCATGTCGGCCTCGCCGGGATGCGTGAGAGAGCGGAACTCGTCGGGGGCAGCCTCACTGTACGGACCTCGCCGGGCAAGGGAACCACGATTCGAGCGACCGTGCCCATGATCGGTGCGGATCCTGCGGCAAGGGCTACCGACCCATGATGAGGGTTCTCCTGGTCGACGACCACATTGTGGTGCGTGCCGGTCTGAAGGCACTGCTCGAGTCGACCGGGCGGGTGGATGTCGTGGGCGAAGCTTCGTCGGGGGCGGCGGCCGTGGACAAGGCGCGGGCTCTGGAGCCGGACATCGTCATCATGGACTTGGCGATGCCTGGGATGGGCGG
>MPNE01000018.1 GCA_002238865.1 Gemmatimonadetes bacterium bin94
CTCAACCCCGCCCTGGGGCTCACCGCCCGGGGCGTTGCCTTCTACGGGGCCGGCCTGGCGGTGGGCGCACTGGTCGGGGCACCGTGACGAGGCCGCCGCCGGACGACCCGGCGGGGGGGGGCGCGGACGCCCCCCCGCGCGGCCCGGGCCGCGGGGCGATCGGCGCCAGTACGCCGCCGCCACCCCCGCCGACGACCTGCACGAGCGAGCCACCGCCACGCCGCACGCGACCGCCCTCGTCCGGGACGGCGGGCGGCACACCTTTCGCGAGCTGGACGAAGCGGCCGTCGCCCGCCGCCCCCCTGGCAGGCGCCTTCCCCCCGGCTCCCGCGTCACCCTTTGCCTGCCCCCCGGCCCGGATGCCGTGGCGACCCTCTTCGGCGTGTGGAAGGCGGGCCACGTCGCGGTGCCGCTGCACGAGAAGCTCACTGCCGCCGAGATCGTCCACGCGCACAAACTTGTCAACCCTGCATTACATATTGACAACTCCGGTTTACATTTGGTGCAAGATTGCGACCCATCCGCCGAACGTCCCTCCGGCGCCGTGTCCGCCAGGTGGCCCTCCCGGGCCCTGCCCGCGCGCCTCTCCCCGTGCGACCGGCCCGTCACCGCGTTCCTTCTCACCTCGGGCTCCTCCGGGGCCCCCAGGGCACTCGGCTTCAACCGGGCCGCCCTCGCCGCCTCGGCCTCGGCGGTTGCACGCCGCCTGGACCTCCGCGCCGCCGACCGCTGGGGACTCTGCCTTTCGCTCGGTCACATCGGCGGGCTGTCGCTCGTGGTGCGCGCGGTGATGACCGGGTCCTCCGTGCGGCTGTGGCCCTCATTCGACGCGGACGCGGTCGTTCGCGCCATGCTGGACGGCGAGGTGACCCATCTGGCCATTGTGCCGGTCATGCTGAGACGCATCCTGGAGAGCCTCGGCGGCGAGCGTGTACCGTCGACGCTGCGCTGCGTGCTGGTCGGAGGCGCCGCGGCGCCCCTCGCTCTGCTGGGCGACGCGTGGCGGGCCGGACTGCCGGTCGCAACCACATGGGGAATGACCGAGACCGCCTCCCAGGTCGCCACCGCGCCCCCCGCATTGTCGCGGCGGCGGCCGGGAACCGTGGGGCGGCCGCTCGACGGCATCGAGGTCCGGGACGAGCCGGGTGGCAACCTGTCCGTCCGCGGTCCGACGCTGGCTTCCGTGGTGATCCCGGCGCCCGGGACCGATCCGGAGCCCCTGAAGACGGACGCCGAGGGATGGTTCGCAACCCGCGACACCGGAAGTATTGACACGGACGGCCACATCTCAATACATGGGCGACAGGACGACACGATCGTGAGCGGGGGGCTGAACGTGAGCCCGCGGGAGGTGGAGCGGGTGATCGAGGGGCTTCCCGGCGTCGCGGAGGCGGTGGTCTTCGGTGCGCCGGACGAGGAATGGGGCGAGGCGGTGGTCGCGGTGGTCGAGCCGGACGGAGCGGCGAAGCGTGGCCGCGTCACGGCCGCCGTCGTGGACCGGCACTGCCGCGCACACCTTGCCCGCGGCCGCTGCCCGTCGCGTATTCTGGTCGTGGACGAACTGCCGCGAACCTGGACCGGAAAGGTGATGCGGGCCCGCGCCGCCGCCATCGCACGGACAAGGACCGGCTGACCATGACACGGAGTGGCTCACCATGATCGACGAATTCCGCCGCCGGGGCCTCCTCGCGGACGCCACCGAGCACGCGGCCGAGGCGCTGGCCGCGGGGCAGGTCACCGGATACATCGGCTTCGACCCGACGGCTTCGTCGCTTCACGTGGGCTCTCTGGTCCCCATCATGGGGCTCGTGCACCTGCAGCGCGCCGGGCACTGTCCGATTGCGCTGGTCGGAGGCGGGACGGGACTGATCGGCGACCCGTCCGGCAAAGCGGAGGAACGCGCTCTCCTCGACCGCGCCCGGGCCGAAGAGAACGCGGAAGGCATCCGGAAGCAGCTCGCGTCCTTCCTGGACTTCGACTGCCGCACCAACCCGGCCCGCATGGCGAACAACCTGGATTGGCTCGACGGTCTCGGCTTCGTCGACTTCCTCCGCGACATCGGCAAGCACTTCTCGGTGAACGCCATGCTGCGCAAGGAGTCGGTGCGCCGCCGCCTCGACGACGAGGAGTCCGGCATCTCCTTCACCGAATTCAGCTACCAGCTGCTCCAGTCGTATGACTTCTGGGAGCTCAACCGCCGCTACGGCTGCACCCTGCAGATGGGCGGGTCGGATCAGTGGGGCAACATCACCGCCGGGATCGACCTGGTGCGTCGCCTGGGGGGACCGCGTTGCCACGGGATCGTCTTCCCGCTCCTCACGGCCTCCGGAGGGGTCAAGTTCGGCAAGACCGAGGCGGGGACCGTGTGGCTCGATCCCCAGCGCACGTCTCCCTACCGCTTCTACCAGTTCTGGCTGAACACCGGGGACGCCGACGTGGTCCGCTACCTGAAGCTGTTCACTCTGCTCGACGGGGCCGACATGGAGGATCTGGCCCACGCCGTGGCCGAGCGTCCGCACATGCGTGAGGCCCAGCGGCGGCTTGCAGCGGAGGTGACGCGCGTGGTGCACGGGGCGGGTGGGTTGGAGCGCGCCGAGCGGGCGTCGAGGGTGCTGTTCGGGGGAAGCCTCGACGGGCTCGGGGCGTGCGACATCGAGGAGATCTTCGCCGACGTGCCCTCGACGGGCCTGGCAAGGTCGCGGCTGGAGGGGGACGGGGTGGAGCTGGCCGTGCTGATGGCCGATGCGAGCATGGCCCCGTCCCGGAGCGAGGCGCGGCGGCTGATCCGGGGCGGCGGGGTGTACCTCAACGGCGCGAGGGTGGTGGACCGGGGGGCGGCGGTGGGGAGGGGGGACCTGATCGAGGACCGATTCGTGGTCGTGCGGGTTGGGAAGAGACGCTACTTTGTGGTAGAGGTCGCTTAGGCCCCCGCACGACGTGTGGAGAGTGTTCAATCGAATGGGTGACAAGATGAGATCAGGTCCCGCTCTATTCGCAGGCGCGCTGGCACTGGTCGCCAGCCCCCTGCTTGCTCAGAACTCCGAATCGGGCGGCTCTGTCGGCGGCTCGGGGAGCGTCATGCCGGCAACGGCGGTCGCGACCGAAGTGACCGACGCGCCGAGCATCGATGGACGCCTGGACGAGGCGGTCTGGCAGCAGGCGCCCGTCATGACGGGGTTCACCCAGCGCGAGCCCTTTGACGGCCAGCCCGCCAGCGAGCGGACCGACGTACGGGTGATTTTCGACGACGCGGCACTCTACGTTGGCGTGTGGGCGTTCGACGGCAGTGCCGACGCAATCACCTACGGCGAACGCATTCGCGACTACGAGGTCAACCAGAGCGACGCCATCGTGTTCGTCCTGGACACCTACAACGACGACCAGAACGGCTTCGTCTTCGGGACCACCCCGACCGGCATCGAATACGACGGACAGGTGGCGAACGAGGGGCGTGGCGGCGGGCGTTTCCAGGGAGGCGGGTTCAACTCGCGGCAGCGCTTCCAGTCCGGTTCCGGCGGCGGCTTCAACAAGAACTGGGACGGCAGCTGGACGGTTGCCACCACCACCGACGGCGAGGGCTGGTACGCCGAGTTCCGCATCCCCTTCAACACCCTGCGCTACGGGAACGACAACGAGAGCTGGGGCTTCAACGTGGCGCGGCGGATCCGGCGGCTGAACGAAGAATCGTTCTGGACCCCGGTGCCGCGCGAGTTCAACCTCTACCGCCTCAACTATGCGGGCGATCTGGAGGGGCTGCGGCCGCCGTTTCAGCGGTTGGCGACCGTCACGCCGTACCTGCTCGGGTCGACCGGGCGCGACTACACGGCCGCCTCGGGCTTTTCGCAGGATGGCAACCTTGGAGGCGAGGTAAAGTTCCAGATCACGCAGGGACTGACCCTGGACGCGACCTACAACACCGACTTCGCCCAGGTCGAGGTCGACGACCAGCAGCTCAACCTCACCCGCTTCTCGCTCAATTTCCCCGAAAAGCGGCCCTTCTTCCTCGAGAATGCCGGCTTCTTCAGCGTGGGCGGCGGGGGTGCCGACCTGTTCTTCAGCCGGCGCATCGGGATTGCGGGCGGCCAGCCGGTTCCGATCACGGGTGGCGCGCGTCTGTCGGGACGGGCGGCGGGGCTGAATGTCGGACTGCTGCACATCCGGACCGGTGGCGAGACCGGATTGCAGGACGCCCTGGGGTATTCGGTGGCCCGCATCGCCAAGGAGCTGCCCAACCGCTCCCGCGTCGGGGGCCTGTTTGTGAACAAGGGCGGGCCCGATGGCGACTTCAACCGCACCTTCGCCGCCGATGCGGCGATCGGGATCGGGGAGGCGCTCACCTTCAGCAGCTTCGTTTCGCGGACGGACGATCCCGAATCGTTCAACGATCCGTACGCGTGGGACCTCTCCGGGAACTGGAGCAGCCGGAGCTGGTCGGTGACGGGCCAGACCCGGGAAATCGGCGAGGGCTTCAACCCCGAAGTCGGGTTCCTGCCGCGCCGAGGCTATCGGTACTACCAGTACCACGTCATGCACAAGCTTCGTCCGACGTGGCTGCGCGAGATCCGGCCACACATCTCCTACTACACCTATCGGAGCCGCAAGACCGGCATCGAGAGCGGCTTCGAGGAATCGGCCCGCGTGCACGTCGATTCGCACTGGGAGTGGCCGTCGGGGGCACAGATCCACACCGGCGCCAACTTCAACGTCGAGGGCATCTACGAACCGTTCCAGATCCTCGGGACCGACGCGGTCATCCCCGAGGGGACGTACTCGGGCTGGGAAACGCAGCTGGTGTTCAACAGCAACGCGGCCGCGAGGCTGTCGGTCACCTCGCGGATCAACATCGGCAGCTTCCTGACCGGATCGCGCCGTGGCGGAAACGCTTCCCTCACCTTCCGGCCGAACGCGTCGTTCAGCACCTCCGCGCGCGCCACATACTTCGACGTGACCCTTCCACAGGGCGAATTCGAGACTGTCCTGCTGGGCATGAACTTCGGCTACTTCTTCACCCCGCGGGTCTACCTGCAGTCGCTGGTGCAGTACAGCAACCAGCTGGACAGCTGGTCGGCGAACCTGCGCTTCGGGTGGCTCAACACGGCGGGCACCGGGCTGTTCATCGTGTACAACGACGTCCAGGGGTTCGACTTTCCCGACGGACTGAATCCGGACGGAGGACGGTTCATGGAGAACGGGACGCTGGCGCGGTCGCTGATCGTGAAGTTCACGCGGCAGTTCAGCGTGCTGGGGGGGTAGGGGGCGCTTCGTCCGTCAGGCGGCGGGGCCGGTCATCGCCTGCCGCGCCCTTCAGGCCGCTGGGCCACACAGCGGCATGGCGTCTGCACCGTCCGAATCCGCTTGCCGCGACTCCATCGACAGCTTCCAGCGCACGGCCGTCCCGAACATGCCCGTGCCGTCTCCGAAGACGGAGGGGATACGGGGTTCACCAGCGAGGTCGATCCTGCCGTTCCGGTTCCAGGTAGCCCAGTTCCGGTCGACCGCGCCGACGGCGACTTCGGCGGAAGCGCCTTCGGGGAGTCCCACGCGCAACACACGGTGCAGCTCCCACCGCTGGAGATCCACCAGTTCGAAGACAAAATCGCGGGGGAAGACAAGTTCGGTGGAGTCGGAGCTCGGCACGGTCACCGGGAGGTAAAGGGCTTCCTCGCGTGTCCACAACTCGCCCAGACCCACGAGTCTTGATTCCGCCATGTAGGCCCAACTCCCCTCGGAGCGAGCCCAGTCGAAACGATAGCTGGTGTCGGGATTCAACCGGCAACGTCCGTCCTTCAGCGCCAGGCCCGACGGGATGAAGATCCCCGGCAGCCGGCTGTCACCGCGTAGCAGGCCGCCGTCCGCCAGTGTGATCAGCAGCGTCAGTTGCTCTCTCGGCAGGAAGAAGGCGGCGGGGGCCCTGGCGACGTAGCATGAACCCGCGGGAGGACGACTTCTTCCAACTGAAAGCTGGGTTACGCAGGTCGACAGCGGATCGGGCACCTCTTGCAGCTGCAGGGATCGTCCTGATTCACCGACTATCCTGACCGTTGCGCCGGGCTCTTCGTTGGAAGTCCTGCGATGGTGCCGGGTGACCAGCGCAAGGGCGCTCATTTGGGCCTGGGAGGGGTTGAGCGGATCGACGTGAAGCACCATGGTCACTCCAGCTACAACCAGATCAGGTGCGCGTTCGATCTCCACTTCAGCGAGTTCGCAGCCCCCCGTCAGGAGTAGAGCCGACAGTGTCGACCAGACGGCCCCGAGAAACGCGGGTTGTATCGATAGAGCATTTCGCGACGATCTGTTCGGGCGCATCAGAACGACACCTCCACGCCGATGGTGGGCAGGATGGGGATCATGGAGACACCGCCGCGAGTCGGTATCTCGGGTCGATAGTTGAACGAATAGAAGAGGACATTCTTGCGGTTATATACGTTGAGCACGCTCACGTAGGGCGTAACCCTGCCCCAGTCCTTTTCCCAGGTCCTGCGGAAGGTGACGTCCAACCGGTGTCGAACCGGGTAGCGGTCCCCGTTTCTGGGACCGAGGACGAGTCCGGTCGCGTACGTCGGATGCACCAGTTGGTCGATCATCCGGGTACGATAGATGTCGAAGAGAGCGAGGGGCCGGGTGTACGGCAGGCCCGTCCCGAAATTCCACCGCAGGCCGCCCTCGATGTTGCCGGGCAACTGGCGGCGGACCACCAGGTCCACGTCGAGCCGACGATCGAACACCGGCGGATACGTGATCACCGGCGCGGGATCCAGGCCCGTTCCGGAGTCGCGAAACGTCCGATCCGCTTTTAGCAGAGACAACGAGAGCCACCCCGTGGTCTCGCCCAGATCTCTGCGGATCATCAAGTCGGCCCCGAAGGACCGCCCCTCGCCAGCCATCAGGTCGTCGTTCGGATCGCTCGGATCTTCGGCCCAATCCTGAGCCGCCAGACCCTCGTAGCGGCGGTGGTATCCCTCCAGGGCGACGAACCATGCGTCGCTCTGGCCGATGAAGGTCTCGACACCTCCCTGCAGGTGGTCTGAAACGATTGCGGGCCCCTGAGTGCCGGAAAGCATCCACCAGTCCGGACTGACTGGCAGCTTTTCGTCGCGCACCGAGAAAACGAACTGGGAGTATCGTCCGGCTGCTGCTCGAACGGCCCACTTGCCATCGCCCAGGAAGCGCTTCAGCGCGAGTCGGGGCGAGAGCACCGTGGTGGCGTGGGCGTCGCCAGGTCGCCAGTGATCCAGTCGCATGCCACCTTCCACCAGCCACTGGGCGTTGGGGTTCCAGTGCACCTGCGAGTACACGGCCGACCCAATGCCATCGTGCCTTCCCGTCGGAAACGGCTCGGGCAAGCCACCCTCGATGATGTTGTCGTTTTCGGCCCGATTGACGACCCAGCCGGACTTCCACCTCACTCGGGCCGTGGGCCTTCGCTCCAGGTCGGCGCCGAACGAGGACTGGTTGATACGGGTCGCAAACCGGGTGTCTCCGAACTCGTCGTAGGTGAACTCGCCGGCAAACCGGGAGAAGGAACCGTGCAGGTCCAGCGCCCCACCGCCGCGGAGCGGTCGGGTCCAGGATGCACCAACGGCGTCGTTCCCCCAGCTCCACTGGATATGCGGAAAGTCCTCTCCCCTCGCTGTACCGTCCAGGATCGCCAACGACCGGATATCGACTACGTCGCGTCCCGAATAGCCGGTGATCCGCACCCTGTCACCCTTCTTCGTCCATGCCTCGAACCCCGCCTGGAAATCCATCAGATGATAGGGAAATGCAGCTTCCGTGAAGGGCCACGTGAGCACGTCGAGGTAGCTGCGTCGACCGGATACTCTCCAACGCGCACGGGCGAGTCCAAGCCGATCTTCCAAGCCTGCCGGCAGACCGCCTTTCACCGCTGCCCTGCTTGCGATGAGGCTGACGCCCGCGTCGACCGCGGGCTTTCCGTCCCCCAGATCTGATTCGATCCGCAGCACGGAAGACGTGCGTCCCCCATACTCCGCGGGGAATCCTCCCGACTGCAGCTCGGCTCGCCCGACCATGTCGGCGTTGAAGACGGAGAACAGCCCCAGAGCGTGGAAGGGATGGAAGATCGGGACACCGTCCAGGAGGATCAGGTTCTGGTCCGCCGATCCGCCACGGACGTTGAAGGCTGCGTTGAAGTCCGACACCCGGGTCACGCCGGGCAGCACCTCGACACTCTTGATGGGGTCCGGCTCCGCCACTCCAGGAATCGATTTCATTTCCCGACGGTTCAACTCCTGCACCGTCACTCCCGCCGACTCCTCGAAACGTGCTCGCTGTCGACTCCTGCGGGCCTCCGCCGACACGCCTTCCAGCTCGACGGCCTGTTCGGCCAAGGTCACGTCGACCTGAATCTCGGCTCCCGAGGCTACCGCGACCGGCCGCTCGTGCCGTCCATATCCGATGCGGGCGACACTCAGGACGTAGGAGCCCGGAGCAAGGTCGTGGAGTGCGAAATAGCCAAGCCTGTCGGTCCCGGTTATCCGGCGCGCCATGCTATCCGGTGCCGACCACAGGCTGACGGTGGCGTCCTCCAGCGGCACCGCCACTTCGGAGCGTACCCGACCCCGCACGATCCCGTCGCGCACCCGCATCTCGTGCCTCGCGCCGGGCGCGATGATGATCTGTGATCCCAGCTCCAGGTACCCCAGCTTTGTGTCGGCGAGGAGCCGGTCCAGCGCTCTTGCGATGTTCAGATCGGCGCAATCGCAGTCGACCCGGAGGTTGGGGGGGAGAAGACTCGGACTGAAGGCGATCTGGATCTGCGAGAACTCCGCCAGCCGGGTGAGAGCCTGGGCGAGGGGCGTCCGCCGGATCGACAGCCCGGCCGGGGCCGCCAGGAGGGAGCCGGGCTGGGGGTCGACGCCGGTCTCGCCGGTCAGCACCGCGACCTCCCGGCTACTCTGGGCGGAGGCCGACGGAGGGAACACGCCGGCCGCGAACGCCGTGATCGGGGCAGCCACCGTCGCGCAACAGAAAACGGCCGTCAGGCGCGTGGGTTTCATCGGCCGTCCCCGGTGTCGTGGGACTGAATCGTCACAACCTGTTCGCCGATGCTGCACCGCGCGTCGACCACCCCGCAAACCACCGTCATCACCTCGTCGAGCGACTTCGATGAGAACCACATCGTCAGGGTCTGTTCCTGGAGCGCCGGATCGTCGACCTCTACCCGGACACCGTACCGCTGCTCAACCTCGTTCATCGCCACTCGCAGCGGTGTATCGTGAAAGACAAGGAAGTCGTCCAGCCAGGCGGCCACGGCCTCGAGCGGCGGCGCGGCTTCGACAGATTCCGGCTGTCCGCGCAGCAGACTCGTAGCCTGCCCCGCGCCGACTTGCACCTCGTGGTCCGGTCCGGCCAGAGCGACCCTCCCCTCGACCACGGTAACGGCAAGCTTGTCGGGGCCAGCGGCCAGGTGGAAGCGCGTTCCGAGCACTCGCGCCGTCCCCGCCGCCGTCACGATGCGGAAGGGCCGTGCCTCGTCTGTTGCGACGGCGAAGAAGGCCTCGCCCTGCAGGGTCACTTCCCGTGCCGCGCCTCCCCCGGTGGTGCTCAGGCGGCTGTCGGGTCCCAGTCGGATGATGCTTCCGTCGCCCAGCCGGACCATCTCCGTCTGTCCGGGACCGGTCATGAATTCCTGGAGCTCCGCCGTGGCGGCGCCGGTGCGGCCGGAGTCGCCGAAGGCGTTCCAAAGCCCCACGCCCATGAGCAAGACCACAGCCGCGGCTGCCAGTCCGCCCATCAGTCGAAGCCTTGGGCGCACGGGCCGGATGCGGGTCACGGAGCCGGCTCTCGTGGAAGCCGGCGAATGCGTTGCGCGCGCCTCCGCCCTCCAGATCACCTCCTCGGCGCGGGGTGGATTGCCGGGCTCCACCATCCGGTCCGCGGCCCGCCCCACCTGGACCATGCGGCGGAGGTCGGCCAGGGCACGCTCATTGCCCGGCGAGCTGTTCAGCCACACGTCGACCGACGCGGTTTCTTCTTCCGTGGTCTGCTTGCGCAGGTATCGTAGCAGCAGGTCGTCCATTCGATTCTCCTTCAGGCTACCATTCACCGAGCTGCCTCTCCCGATTCAACCACGGCCTTTCGCACGGTCTTGAGCGCGGCGCTCATCTGGTTTGCCACCGTCGGCACCGAAATGCCCATGACCGTTGCCGCCTCGGCGTGGGTGAGGCCCCTCTGGAAGACGAGTTCGAACACCTCGCGGCGGCGCTCGGGGAGCGAAGCGACCGCAGCCTCGAAGGCGCCGGTCAACATCTTCGCGTCCAGTACCTCGGCTGGCGTAGCGGGCCGCGGGGGGTCCACCCGCGTCTGCCGCTCCAGCCATCGCCGCCGCACGCTCAGCTTCCGCTTTTCGTCGATCACCTGGTGGCGGACGACACGGTACAGGTAGGCGCGCGCGGATCCCCTCGGCGTCCAGGTGCGCCTCCGCTCCCAGATCTGGATGAAGGCCTCCTGCGCCACATCGCGGGCGAGTTCCACGTCGTGGAGCTGACGCGCCGCGTAGCGGACGAGTTCGGGCCAGCAGAGATTCATCAGCTGGCCGAGAGCCGTCGACGACCCGCCCTTGATGGCGTCCATCAGTGGCTCTATCGGAAGGGCTGCGTCCGAGGCCGGGGCGTCGTCGGTGTCTCGCATGAGGTAGAGGCTCTGCATTCGCCGGTCTGATGGGAGTCGGGGGTTCGGTTTCCTCGGTGCTTCTGCATGAAAAGCGGATTGGCCGCCCTGTACTACTACCCGTCGTGTACTACTATGGAGCCGTCGCGGATGCCGCAGATCAATCCCGAGCTGGAGATCATCGCATGAAGACCGACCGCCACAGCCCTGTCGCGCGCCTCCTCGCGCACTGCCTTGCGGGCGCTGTCCTGGCCGCTGCCGCCTGCACCGAAGCCGACCCTCCCGGGAACCAGCCGGACGATGTCCCCTTCGACGTCCTCCTGACGAACGCACGGGTGGTGGACGGCGCCGGCAACCCGTGGTTCCGGGCCGATGTGGGGCTGCGCGGGGACCGGATCGCGGCTGTGGGACGGCTCACCGGGCGCGAGGCCCATCGAGCCATTGACGCAGCCGGCCGCGTCCTGGCCCCCGGCTTCGTCGACATGATGGGGCAGGCCAGCCTCGTGCTGATCACCGACCCCCCGAGCGCCGAAAGCAAGCTGCGCCAGGGCATCACCACGTACCTGTCAGGAGAGGGGGGCTCGCCCGCGCCCCAGAGCGACGAGACGCTGAGCAACCCGCCCGTCGTCGACGGCGATACGCTCCGCTGGCGCCGCTACTCCGAGTACTTTGCAATCCTGGAGAGCTACGGCATCCCCATCAACGTTGTCCACGACGTCGGCCTGACCCAGGTGCGGCGCGTGGTGCTCGGCGACGAGGATGTCGCGCCTACGCCCGAGCAGCTCGAACAGATGAAGGCGCTCGTGCGCGAAGGGATGGAGGACGGCGCCGTCGGCGTGTCCACCTCCCTGATCTATCCCCCCGCGATCTACGCGTCCACGGATGAACTGGTCGCCCTTTCGGCGGTGGCCGGCGAGTACGGCGGCGTCTACTTCACGCACATGCGAAACGAGAGCCACGCGGTCCTCGAAGCGATCCGAGAGGCGATCACCATCGGCGAGGGCGCCAACGTCCCCGTCCACATCTACCACCTCAAGGCAGCCGGCCAGCGCAACTGGCCCCTCATGGACCAGGCCCTCGCGCTGATCGACTCGGTGCGGGCCGCGGGGCTGGACGTCACGGCGGACATCTACCCCTACGTGCGCAACGGGATCGGCCTCGGTTCGTTCCTGCACCCGCGGCACTACGCGCGGGGCACCGGTGCCTTCCTGGCGACTCTCGGGGACCCCGCGCTGCGGGCCGAGCTGCGCAGTGAGGTCGAGACCGATTCCGGCTGGGAGAACTGGTTCCAGCACGTCGGGATGGACTGGAACAACGTGCTGATCGTTTCGGCCTCCGACGCCGTCGACCCGCGCGTCGTCAACCGGTCGGTGGCCGAAGCGGCCGGGATCCTCGGCACCGATCCCTGGAACGCCTTCTTCGACCTCGTCCAGGCCGGGGGCGTCAGCGTCAACCCGCTCAGCATGAACGAGGAGCAGAAGTGGGCCGCGCTCAGGGTGCCGTTCGTGATGATCGACACCGACGCCTCGCCCGTGAACCCGGCCTCGGTGTCCAGCACCCATCCCCGCGCGTTCGGGGCGTTCCCGCGCGTGATCGCCAAGTACGTGCGCGAGGACGGGGTGATCACGCTGGAAGAGGCAGTGCGCCGCATGACGTCGCTGGCCGCGCACCGCCTGGGGCTCTACGACCGGGGCATCGTCGCGCCCGGGATGGCGGCAGACCTGGTGGTCTTCGACCCGGAGCGGCTGCGGGACAGGGCCGACTTCGGAGCCGACGCCACGCTGCAGTCGGAAGGAGTGGACTACCTGTTCGTGAACGGCGGGCTTGTGATCGACGAGGGCGAGCTGACCGACGCGAAGCCGGGGCGGTTGCTGCGGCGCTAGGATTCGCGCATCGTCGCCGCCCGCAGGATGACGGACCTCGGCGTCATCCCTTCGATTGTCGCCGCACCCCGGCGCGCTCGGCTCGAACCTGCCCAAGGGCCAGTTGAACTCTCCGGGCCCTTCGCCCATCCTGCCGAACTCCCGCAGAAATCCGCCCGTGGGGTCGAAGACAAGGACACGCAGGCTCGTTGACATTGCGATAAGTCGAGCGGTAGCGCAGGGTTCTTCCCTCCTCAGGGAAAAGCCCCCCATGGTGAGGGTGATTTCCCTCACGGATTGCAGGGTTTTCCCGCTATTGAGGCTGTTCTGCGTTGCCGATACTGCAGATGCCAACTTGCAGCCTGTGCAGACGCACTCGGGGTGAAGGAATGGGAGTTCCTCGCCCGAGTCGAGGCGCTTGGAGAAATGGAAGTCGTGGTTCCCATCCGAGGACACCGGCTGACCTGGACCGGCTCAGGTGAGGTGGCTGTGGCCGGGTCCTTGAATCCGGAATTGCCTCATTTGGTCGCACACGAGCCGTCGGGATTCCGGACAAGGCTCGAATACAGCGGCCTTCAACGGTACGATGCGTTCTTTCTCATTCGGCCGAGAGAGACGTTCGGGACGCGAATCGGGCGCCAGCCGGATGTGCCTGGTTCCGTGATCCAAGATCCGGACGATGGGGAGCACGCAATCATCGCGACATGGAAGGTTGAGGGTCAGGATCCCGTGTCAGTGGACTACGGACGGTTCGATAATGAGGAGGCGCTCCGAGCCCACCTCGAGACGTACGCTTCGAAGGTGTCGTTGCGTTGCGCCGGTACGTTCCTGGTGAGACTATACTGTCTGTTTCCCCGGCGCCCAATGGCCCTCTGTTCTACGCGAGCGCAGTCGAGACCGACTGGCTCTTCGATGATGATCTTGGCTATGCGACATTCGGCTATTCCCCAGGTGGCGTTGACTTGGATCTTTCGAGGATCTCCATTGCCCTCAGTTGGTAGAAGCAGACCATGAACGCCATCCTCACAGCCGGCGTGGCGGTCTGCATGGTGGTGGTCGGCTCCTGTACCGGTGCTGTACCAGGCGTGGCGCAGGAGCCGACCAGCGCTGCTTGGACCTTGCGAGTCGTCGACAGGACTTCGGGCACGCCGTTGGCCGGTGTGCTCGTCGCCTTTCCAGAGTACGCGGTGCGCCGGATGACCAACGACGAGGGACTGGTCGCGGGCGAGGGGGCCACGGCGTTGATCCCGGTGGTCGCCACAAGGATAGGATACTCCCGCCTGGATACGCTCGTCGCTCTTCCTGATGACGGACGCCCCGTAGAGCTTCGGATGGTGCGGGAAGCCGTCTTCCTGCCCCCCTTGACCGTCCAGGCTTCACGCGAAATGACCTCTCGACGTCTGCACAGGTTGATGTTCGAGCGAGAGGTGGTGGTCGGTGCCATTGGCGTCACGAACGAAGAAGTCAAGGCAGTGCCCGCCATGGCCGAACCGGACATCTTTCGAAGCGTGCAATCATCTGCCGGGGTAACGAGCGTGAACGATTACAGCGGGGAGTTGTACGTGCGTGGCGGGGACAGCGACCAGGTATCGGTGCTCCTGGACGGGTCGCCGGTGTTTGGTCCTTACCACCTGTTCGGCATGTTCGGAACCTTCAACGCCGACGCGATTGAGTATGCCGAGTTCTACAAGGGGTCGTTTCCCGCCCGCTACGGGGGCTCCTTGTCCGGCGTACTGTCGGCACGGCCGCGCACTGGGGGCGACGGGGGCAGCATCTGCGTAAAGGGGGGACTCAGCCTGCTGGGTCTGCGTCTCGTGGCCGACGGTGCACTCCCCTGGGGTGGAATGCGTTGGATCGCCGGTGGGCGAACCGCTTCGGTGGATGTCGCACGCATCAAGCTGCCCTACTCGTTTCAGGACTTCAACCTCGGGTGGCAGGCCTATCCGTCCGAGAATCACCGGATTCGCTTTGCGCTCCTAGCCTCTCAGGATCAGTACGCTTGGCGCTTCAATGACGAGCCGTCTAGCACCCTTAACGCGGATTGGGCCAACGTGGTGTCCTCAATGACGTGGTCATGGGTGCGCGGCCCCGACCTCATCGGCAACGTCAACGCCTATCACAGTCATTACGACGCGACCCAGAAACTGGGGGCTTCGGATCGCGCTCCTACCACGACCAACCGGATTTCGGTGGTGGGCGTTCGCGCCGGCGCCACATTGCGGGGGGAGAGACTTGGCGGTCGGGTGGGGCTGAGCATCGAGGGCGGCCCGGTCAACTTGCGCGGGTCACGTGTGGGGGCGTTTTTCGAGGGTGACGCTTCACGTTCCTACCTCCATGGCTCGGCTTTCGCGGAAGCAGAGTTGTGGCTTGGAAACGTCCGGTTTGCGCCAGGCTTCCGCGTCGGGGTCGAGGCGGCGTCTTCCCGGGTTTTCGCGGAACCGCGCCTCTCTGTCCGGTACCGGCACAGGGCCTTTGCGGCAAGCGCGAGTCTGGACCAGACCCATCAGTTTCTTTCGGTGCTTCGGGATGCCGTCCACCATGCGCCCGGGGCACCGATGTGGTTTGTCCGCGAAAGCCAACACCCAATGACGACCGCGCGAGGCGGCAGCCTGTCCATTGACACTTGGCGAGGCGAAGAATGGACTGGGTCTATCGTCGGATGGGCCAGGTGGTTCCACAACGTCCCCCATTGGCGCCCGTTGGCCGCCCGCGACCTCGCGGTCCTGGGTTTCGATTACGGATCGGCCCGTGGCGTCGACGTGACACTACAGAGGCATTCCGGGGCGCTCCGCGGATGGATCGCCTATCAGTGGGCACGGACTGGGCTGCGGGACTCTCGGGGGGTGGAATACAACCCTCACTGGGATCGCCGCCACGAGTTGGACGGCACCGTTGTATTGGCAATGGGCGGGCTTACCGCGTCGATCAGGGGCACGATAGGCACCGGAACGCCCTTCTGGATGCCAGCGGGACGGTACTTTGGTAAGTTTTTCGATCCGCGTAACGCCAACAGCACGCCCGTCAACAACAGCGACATTTATACGGTTTGGTCGAACACGCAGGGAAGGATACCGCCGTACGCTCGCTTTGACGCTTCCATTCGATATGCGCTCGAAGCACGATCTTGGAGCATCATACCGTATCTGTCTGTCGTCAACGTGGCGAATCGACCGAACGTCATCGGTTATACAGGAATTGGGTTCGGAGGGTTGAGCGATGCCAGGCGAGACCCAGCAACATCGGGGCGGTGGTTGATTCCGACCGAACAGATGCCTCGCATACCGTTCCTTGGAATCGACTTCCGCTTCGGTTTGCGCTGAAGATGCTCAGAATGAAGAAGGCGCTGACCATCGGCGTGGGTGTCCAGGCGTTCGTCGGTTGCGGTGATATCGTGCACCCCAACCCGCAGGTCGGGTTGGACGACAGGATCATTCTAACAGCGATGCTTGATCCCACGGCCCGACGCCACGCGGTAGCGGCCAGTCCCGCCGAGGACCAGGGCTTGGGGCTGGCCGGAGTCGTATTCACGATGTACCTGCGCACGGCGGACTCAGGGCAACCCGGTTGGACTCGGCTGGTTAGCGCTAGACCATTGGGTGGCGGGCTCAATGACGAGGACGAGCGTCTTTGCGCGACGGCTGTCAACGTCTACCACCTGGAGACATCCGGAAGCGTTTGTGCGATTCTCGACGCAGCGCTGGTCCCCGGCGAAACCTACAAGGTCGAGGTATCAGCTGAGGGTCGTCCGACAGCCAGCGGAAGCACACATGCGGTCGGAGACTTCCAGGTTCAACTCGCGATGCTGTCGTGGAATGATGGTTCGCCCGTCCTCGCTTCGTCCTGGACGCCGAGTTCATACGCGCATCGCTACCTCGCGGGTTTGCGGCGATGGGAAACCACCTGTATCAATTGCTCCGAGGCTTGGTTCGTAGACGTAGACTCGACGAATTACACCGGGCCGGTGCCTCAGGAGAAGGTGGATAGCGCAGGTCCCAGCCCGGCCGTGACGGTGGCCGCGATGGATCGACATCTGCACGCTTTTTTGACGAGTGGACATGGCTGGGATCTCTTCGCGGTGTCACCGGTCATGAACATCGACAACGGACTCGGCGTCGTTGGAACCGTGATAACGCGGACGGTGCCGATCATCCTTCAAGGTGATCCTCCATGAACGGACGACCGTGGCCGGAGGGTGCTCGCCCAAGATAGACTACACCGCCGGGATCATGGCTTCGCCAGACGCAGTGCAAGTCGTGGACGCGAACGGAGTGACCTGAGATCTCAACCGCGAAGCCCACGCGATGTTCGGATGGATCCGGAAAGAGGCGGTGGGCTCCCCGGTGGCCACGGATGCGGACCTAGGTCGAGGGCTACACCGCCCGCGCCAAATCAAGGCGTGGCTGGAGATTGCCGGTGGTCGAGGAGGACGCGGAGGGCGGCACGCGCTGCACGAACCGGGCGCGGAAGGAGCGAAAGGGGACTCCGCAGGGAGCCCCGATCTCGCCGCTGTTGAGCAACATCTACATGCGGCGGTTCATCCTTGGCTGGAAGGCGCTGGGCCATGCCCGGCGCTTCAGTGCGGAGATCGTGACTAAGCGGACGACTTGGAACACTGACCAGGTACGAAGCCGAGGATCGTCAACCAGAGCCGCTCTCCTTCGTAGTTGGTGGCATCCTCTTTGAGCTCGAAACGCCAGACTCCATGGCACCCGAACCAGACGCAGTTCTGCGGATTCGGCGCAGTCGTGGCGTCGGCGGCGACGCCCATGTTGATGGGATACAGGGAACGCTCCACTTCCACCGTCCACTGGACTTCGGAAGCGAGCGCCCATTGCGCGGTGCCTTCTGCGACCACTTCACCGTTCTGTATCACGCGCACGCGCACCTGCGCGCTGCCGGACTCGGGCACGTCGAAGGGATTGGTCGGCAGCTCGGCGGCGGTGAACATTCTTGGCGGTATGCCGGCCCCGCCCACCTCGACTTCGATGCCGGCCAACCCGTTAGGATCTGCCAGTGAGTTGTAGAGCGTCACCCGCTCGCCCTCCCTGGTGATCATCACGTCGCTGTCGTTCACCGACACTTTCAGTGTGGCGTTGTCAGAGATGGCCAGGAGGCCACACGCGCTTGCTACGAGCACGAGTACCAGGAGGGGTGGAGTCTTCATCCGATGTTCTTCTTCCACGTTGAGCGGATGTGGGTCGCGTTCCAATCGTCCGGTTCGTCCGCGTCCTCGTCGGCTGATCGCGGTGCGGGTTACGCTCGGGAACGCTGCCTCTTGCTCGTCCTCGTCCACCCTGTTCTCAAGGCACCACTCAAGATCGGTTACGTCGTTGCGGTAGAACCTGCGGCTACCCTTGTTAGTGATCCAACATGTCGCGAACACGTCGGCGATGTAATCCGCCGGGTACGATGTGTGGTCACCGGTCTCGGTTCCGCCGTCAATGAGGTCGTGAAACAGCGCGGCGATGCCAGCCTCGATAGTGCCTTCCTCGCCGTCGTCCTCGTCGTCGTAGTGCAGGGACTCGTAGCTGCCGAACGTCCAGTCGGTGGAATCAGTGCCGACGTTGGCGGCGTAAGGACGCGAAGCCTTCCTTGAACGCGCACGCGTAGTCCGAAACCGGCGTTCTTCGGACGTGCAGTTGGAGCCAGCGCTCCAGCCACCGCCCATGTAGTCCGTCCCGTCGTCACCTTCCTAACCCTCCCACAGCACCAGCCAGAGCGCTTCATCCGGATGGTTGCGCGCACCTTCGCGGATCTCGTACCGGCGCGCCGAGTGGCAATGCGGAACGCCGCAGGCCGCCCGTTGCCCCGACGCATCTACGCTCGCTCCCGTCGCATTGGGCGTTCTGTAGACGGAGAGGAACCATCGGCCGCGGTGCGGCTGAAGGGGCCACGAGATGTCGCCCTGGGCCACCGGCTCGCCGTTCTGGTGCAGTGTGGCGAACACGCTGACCGTCCCCTCTACCGGCAGTTCGATCGGTGGTGAGGACTGGTTCGTGCCGCTGAAATCGTGCACCTCGAGCATTTGCATCGGTTCTCCGGGGATGAACACCTCGACGACGAGGCCGGCGAGGCCGGCGGAGTCGGTGAGCGAGGTGTTCACCGGCACACGCTCGCCCGATCCCACCGGCCATTCCACCGTGTAGGGGTGCGTTCTTCCCCAGCGGTCTCCAGCGTACACCTCGAGCTGCGCCGTGTCCTCCGGTGAGGTGCACGCAGTCGCCGCCAGGGCGCCCATCAGGAGTGGTAGCGCGCGCATTTCAGTTGTTCCCCATGCTCTTGAGCCACGTCGAGCGGATGTCGTCCTCGTTCCAGTTTGATGGTCGTGTGACTCTCACGCTAGACGGGGCGCTGATGCCGGGAAAGTGGTCGTCGTGCGCATCGTCGTCGACTTCTCCCTCCAAGCACCAAATGAAGTCGGGAACAGAGTTCATCTGGCTGTTCGGCGTGCGGCACGTTCGGATGACCGTCATCACGTCGTTGGCCTCCAGGCTCGTATCGTCGTCGCCCTCGTTGTTGTCGTCGATAAGGTCCCACAGCGCCGCGGCGACATTGCCTTCGATCTCCGCCGGCGCGCCGTCGTCGCGCTTCACCTTGGACCAGGTCTCCCAGCCGAAGCGGTCGTCGGGCGAACCGATGTCACCGCCGTAGTCGGCCAGACCTTCGGACATCGCGCAACTGTACGAGGACACCGAATCGGTGTAGTGGGGGTTGCAGTTCGACGTGCTCCAAATCCCCCCCAGTGCTTCCTCATGCAGGCCGTGGGTGAACTCGTGCGCGGACACCCAGGGCCGGTCGTAGTAGCCGCGGAACACGATCTCGTCGTCGCCACCATCGTAGTAGCTGGGGGGCGGCGTCGTGTCGTTCTCGTTGAACTCGTGGAACCTGAACGTGATTCGGCTACGGTCGTACTCGAAGTTGTCCTTCACGCTACCCCAGCCGACCTGTTCCGCGTAGCCCACGCAAGGCACGTTCAGTATCCCGCTGGAGGGCACCGTCCGCACCCACGTCGAGATAAGGTGGCCCCGCTCGTAGTAATCGACCCGCAACTGCGCATCTTCCATCCCGACGTTGTTGCCGAACCGATCCTCGGTGTAGGCGTAGAGCTTGAACGTGCTTGCCGAGGCCGCTGCGCTTGCCGCACTGGTGACTCCTGTCGCCGCGGCGGCGCTGGCGCTCCCTTTGATCCACGCCTCAAACGGTCCTGGCTGCGGGACGATCTCGGAAGGGAACACGGATTCGTCGAACACGCTGGTGACAAACCCCTCGCCGTCGACGACATACAGCTCTTGACCACCGGCGCCTTGCCGCCCGGGACGACGCCGTTCGCCATCGCGTTGAACGTAGGCAGCCTGACCTGCACTTCACCTCTGCTGATGTCCGCGACCGCCACGGCCTCGATGTGTACGGTGATCGGTGTACCCGGCGCCAACTCGCCGGTGACCTCGAAATCGACATCGAGGCGGGATTGGTACTTCTCGGCGCTAATGTCGTCGGTCTGCTGTTGGTGCGCCGTGATCATCGGCGCTGGCTGTTCGGTGTGCTCTGCCCCAGGGGCAACCGGATCGTCGGTGCAGGCGGCCATGAGTAGCATGCCTGCCGCCAGCAGGATTCTGTGATACTGCATTGGGTGCCTCCTTGCTTGTTTCCCTGATTGCTTTCTGGCTCGTCTGAGGAGTCCCTGACTAAGAATGCCCATCGTTGGTGCCTCCTTTTCAACCAGGATTCCGGAACCGGGGCGTCCGATCCGGTACCTCCAGTATCGGCAACGCACGTGAGGCCCAATAGCGGGAAAACCCTGCACTTCGTGAGGGAAATCACCCCCAGGCCGTGGGGGGATTCGCCCGTGCCGGGCGGAGGAACGGACCTACTGCTCGTTTTCGGCCCGGAGAAGTCCGGCTTCGAGCGCGAAGCGCACGATGTCGCGCCGGGTGTGCAGCCCGAGCTTGGTCTTGGCACGCGCGATGTAGCCCTCGACGGTCTTGGGGCTTAGAACCATCTCCCTAGCCATCTCCCGGGTCGAGAAGCCCTGCGCGTACAACTCGACCGCGGCACGCTCGCGCACGGAGAGCACCTCGTGATCCGGTTTGCGGCCTGAGGTGTCCCGCGCTTCCCGCCGCGCGAGCAGGGCGGCCGCCCGGCGGGGCAGGTAGGAGTGGCCGTGCACGAGGGCTTCCAAGGCTCCAATGAGGTCAAGAGTTGCCGGGACTGTTGTCGATCGCGGCTCCATGCCGCTCGAGGAATGCCTCGAACTCGGTGACGAGTACCTGGCAGTCCTCGTCGTCGTGAGCGAGGGACACCGTGGTGAAGCCGCGGGGGGCGATCCACAACCCGGCGAGCAGCATCTCAAGGTGGAACAGGTCGCGCGCGGCCTGCGGCGTGGCAGCCGTATCGGCGTGGCAGCGGATCGGCGCGCGCTGGAAGTGCACCGCCATGATCGAACCCCGGCCCGTCACCCGGGCGGGCGCGTCCAACCGCGTCGCGACGCCGTTCATGGCGGCGCGCAGGTCATCACCGCGCCGATTGAGCCGCCGAACGACAGCGGGCGTGAGCACGTCGCGCAGCCCAGCGATCCCCGCGGCCATCGTCACCACGTTGTTGTTGTGCGTGCCGGCATGGCTGAAGTGATCCGGACGGCGCGGGTCGAACCGGTCCATGAGGTCCGCGCGACCGCCGAACGCCCCGAAGGAAGCGCCGCCGCCGAGATACTTGCCGAAGGTCGTGAGGTCGGCGTGGATGCCGAGCGCCTCCTGGATGCCGCCCGGCGCGAGGCGTGAGGTCTGCACCTCGTCGAAGATCAGCAGCACTCCGCTGCGCTCCGTCGCTTTCCTGAGGGTGCTCAGAAACTCCCGCGTCGCCGGGATGCACCCGCCTCCACCGAGCATGGGCTCGACGAGTACGCACGCGAGTCCGCCTGCGTGCCCCTCGATCAGCGACCGCGCGGACTCCACGTCGTTGTACTCCCCGACGATACACCGGAACGGAAGGTTGAGACGCCGATCCGGCCCCGCAAAGTTCAGGGGACCGCCGTGGTATGCGCCGTCGAACACGAGAACCTTGTCGCGGCCAATGACCGCCCGCGCGAGGCTGATCGCCATGAGGTTCGACTCGGTCCCCGAGTTCGTGAACCGCACGCGTTCGACGGAGGGGAAGCGCGCGCAGATCAGCTCCGCGAATTCCTGCTGGTTCGGCGTGGGGCCGCCGAGCGTGAGGCCGTTCTTCAGAGCCTCGGAGATGGCGTCCCGGATGGCGGGGTTCGAGTGTCCATACAGGCCCGCCGTATAGTCGTTGAGAAAGTCCAGGTACTCGTGCCCGTCGAGGTCGTACAGCCGGGCCCCCTCGCCCCGGACGATCGTTGCCGGAAAAGGTGCGTAGTGGTTGACGGTGCGCGTGTCCGCCCCCGGCAGGAATCCCGTGGAGCGCTCGAAGCTGGCCCGGCTCAGGGGATTCGCCGCCGTGTACCGGGCGGCCGCTTCTGCGGCGAGTTCCTGCAGTGTTGGTGTCCGGGTCGTGAGAGTAGGCATGAGTGGGCGTTTCTAGGCCACCGAATCGACCTGCACCGTCACCACATCGATATCCTCGTACTTGTGATGTTGCACCGATGTCGCAAGATGGCGCAGCAGCCGCAGCGAGAACTCGTGTTCTTCCGTCGCGTCGACCGCGTGCGTGCCCACCACCGCCAGATGGTCCTCGATGTTGCCTTCGCTGCCCGCGGCCATGAACTCCATTTCCGTCCCACCGGACTCGATTCGTGCGGTGAGTCGCAGCCTGCGCTGTCCGGTCGTCTCATCGCCCTCCGCCTCTCCGATAAGAAGCAGCAGCGTCTCCTCGGCCGCGTGCGCCAGCCGGTTCGCCGTCCCGCTCCCGAGTCCCCTGCGCTCGGCGAAGTCCTCCAGGAACCGGTGAATCTTCGGTAGCGACGCGACCTCCAACTCCGTCTGCATGCGCATGCGCCGCGGCCCCGTCAGCTCCATGAACGCGGTAAGCACGAGCGCGGTCAGGCCTCCCGACGTCATCCCGTTGTCGAGCAACTGCTGCAGGAAGGTGGGCAGGGCGTCGGTGGCGATCTGTCCGCTCTGGAAGCCGACACCCACCCAGAAGGAGAACCCGACGACCGTGGCCTTGCGGTAGTCCATCCCGTCCTGAAGCACGATCCTCGCGCCGAGCATGAACAGCACCGCGATGATCACCATGGCGTAGGCGCCGATCACCGGATCCGGGATGATCAGCAGGAGCTGTGTCACCTTCGGCAGGAAGGCCAGCACGCAGAAGATCAGGCCGATGCACACCCCCACCCTGCGTGACGCGATCCCGGTGATCTCGACAACCGAGACGCTGCTCGAATAGGTGGTGTTCGGCACAGTCGCAAAGAGCCCCGAGAGCAGGTTGCCGAACCCGTCGGCGGCCACTGCCCCCTGCACAGCCCGGTAGTCGGTGGCTCGCCGCTCGCGCCACGACACCTTCTGGATCCCCACCGCGTCTCCGATCGTCTCGATTGCCCCCACCAGCGTCACGAAGGTGTAGGCCGGCAGGATCGCCCAGAAGGCGGGCCCGAAGTCGAGCCCCAGACCCGGCCAGCCTGCCAGCGGCACTCCGACCCACATCGCCTCGCGGACCGGCCCGGCGTCCAGCAGCCCGAAGAACGACGCGGCGATGCACCCGGCGACGATCCCGACCAACGGCCCCCACAGGCGCACGGGACCGGTGAACTTGAGCATCACCGCCAGCGTGACCACCAGCGTCGCGAGCACCGTGACGGACGCGGCCAGGGGCCCGCTCCCCTCCGGCACGTTGTCCATGAAGTCGAAGAGGAACGGCATCACGTTCACCGCGATGAGCATGATCACGGTGCCGGCCACCGTCGGCGTCAGGATCCGCCGCAGAATGGAAAGACGCCCCGCCAGCAGGAACTGGAAGAGCGACGACACGATGATCAGCGTGGCCAGCAACCCCGGTCCCCCCTGCTGGAGCGCTGCCACGGACACCGCGATGAACGCCCCCGACGTACCCATCATGAGCACGTATCCCGACCCCAGGCGTCCGACGCGCCATACCTGCACGATCGTAGCCACTCCGCTCACCAGCAGCGCCCCAAAAGCCCCCCAGGCCAGGTATCCCGCGCTGCTCTCGGCACTGCGAAGCACGATCGCGACGGTGATCACCACCCCCCCGATCGCCAACACCGAGTACTGCAGCGCCAGTCCTGTGGCCAGCGGCCAGGACGGCTTTTCATCCGGCTCGTAGCGGACGCCGTGTGCGGTCTTGCCTGGCTCGGATGCCATGTCAGATCCTCGCCTGGTGATTGTGCGGTGTCAAACCGGCACCCCGTCGAGTGCCTCTTCGGTGCTCTGCGGATCTCGACCGGTCGCCGCTGTCCATGCGACGCGCCTGCCCACGGTCTCAGGCCCCCCGCACCGCCCGTTTCACGAGGTTCCGCAGGAGCGGGATCTTGAAGTGGTTGTAGTCGAGGGGGTCGGCACCGCTGACGGCCAGTTCGCCGGCAATCGCGGCCGTCTCCTCGTCGCGGGGACGCCCCCGCACCAGATCCTCGACCGCCGTCATCCGGCGCGGCACGCACTCCACCGCACCGCCCACGATCCGCACGTCCTCGATCCGGTCACCGCTCATCGTCACCGCCGCCGCCACATTCACCAGCGGGAAGTCCCAGGTCCTGCGGTCCGACACCTTCTCGAAGTGGAAGTCCGCGCCCGCCCACCGACCCGGGATGCGGATCGCGGTGAGCAGCTCGTCCGGCTCGAGCACCGTCATGCGGGTGATGTCCACGCCGGGCTTCATGAAAAAGTCAGCCGCGGGCACGACCCTCTCCCGCTCCGCGCTCCGCACAACCATCTCCGCGTCGAGCGCCACCAGCGCCGGGGCCACATCCGACGGCGTCACGGCCACGCAGCGATCCGCGCCGAAGATCGCGTGCTCGCGGTTCATCGCGCCGGGAGCGCCCGCGTAGCAGACGTTGCCGCCCGCCCGGTAGCAGGTCATCCCGTAGCGGTAGTACCAGCACCGCGTGTCCTGGCAGACGTTGCCGCCGATCGTCCCGGCGTTGCGGATCTGGGGACTCGCGACCTGCGCCGCAGCGTCGATCAGGAGATCGTACCTGGAACGCACCAACGGGTCGTGCTCCAGGTCGGTCAGCGTCGTCATGGCCCCGATTTCGATCCCGTCGCCCGTTTCGCGCACGCCCTTCAGCTCGTCCAGACCCTCGAGGTCGATGACGACCTGGGGCTGCTTGCCGCGATTCTTGAACCAGTCGTAGCTGTCGAACCCGCCGGCCAGCGGCCACGCGTCGCCGCCGTGACGACTCAGCAGGTCAAGCGCGCTCTCCACGTCGGCCGGCTGAAACAGCTCGAAGTGGGTCATCATGTCCTTCATCATGGCCGTATCCTCACTGTGTGTTGACCTCGAGCGGCCGGTGAGACGGTTCCTGCTCCGCGACGGCGTTCACGATCATGTCCGGGACCACGGGAGTGCGGTTGAAGTAGTGCCCCCCGAGCGCGTCGGAGATCGCGCACAGCAGCGCGGCCGCCGAACACCCCATGAGGGGCTCGCCGACGCCCTTGGCGCCGACCGGGTTCTGCGGGTCGGCGATGTCGGTTGCGTCCCAGTCCAGGTACGAGGGCACGTCGAGGTACGACGGCGGCTTGGCCTGGTGGAAGCCGATGTTCCCCGCCACCCCGTAGCGCCGGTCGTAGACGTGGCGCTCCAGCGCGGCCATGCCGAACCCCATCACCGCGCCGCCCTTCACCTGCGCGGCCAACCCCAGCGGGTGCACGACCGTGCCGCAATCGGCGACCCCCAGGTAGTCGATGATCTCGAAGGTTCCCGTCTCGACGTCGAGCTCGATCTCGATGAACCCCGCCGCCAGCGCGGGAACCGTGCCGTCGCGGGGCAGGTTGTCCCTGGCGACGCCGATCAGGCCGCTCCCCGCGATGTTCGCGACCGAGGCGGCCGTGATCGGGTTGATGTCCTCGGGCACCTCCATGCCGCTGAACCGCCCTCCCAGCGCGATCGCGCGCTCGGCCGCACGCGCGTAGCTGATCCGCCGCGACGGGTTGGCGCGCGCGAAAACGGCCTCGCCGCCGATGTCGTACCCGTCCGCCGACCCGCCCAGCTCCATCGCCGCGATCGCCTTCAGCTTCTCGACCGCGTCGACCGCCGCCACGTACGCCGCGCGCGTCATGGTGAAGGTCGTGTTGCTCCCCACCTGCGGGCTGCTCGACGCGAGGTTGCGCGACGAGTCCCCGCGCACGATCACGCAGTTCTCCCAGTCCTGGCCCAGCACCTCGGCGGCGGCCCGCGAGACCCCGGCGTACGAATAGGTCCCCAGGTTCCCGACCCCGCAGTGAATGTGCAGCTTCCCGTCCGGCGCGATCCGCACGAGCCCGTCCTGGCCACTCATCCCGGCCGAGTGGAAGGCCTGCCCGACGGCGACCCCGGTCACCTTCGAGCCCCGCCGCACCCCGCTCCGCGCCCGCCGTTCGTCCCAGCCGAAACGCTCCTTGCCCCGATCGAGCGCCTCGCGCAGGTGCGCGCTTGTCACCGGACCCTGATTGCCACCGTATCGCGAATCGCTGTCGGGCGCGTTCACCCTGCGGATCTCCACCAGGTCGATCCCCAGCGCGGCCGCCGCCTTGTCGAGGAGCGGCTCCACCGCGCAGGCGATCTGGTTCTGGCCCGGCCCGCGCTGCGCTCCCCGCGCGGGGGTGTTGGTCAGCACCGGAATCGCGCGGAAGCGCATGGCGAGGGGCGTGTACACGATGGAGACGGCGCCCGCCGCGCTGCCGTAGTCGCCGAACCCGCTGTTGGGACCGTTCTCCTGCACGATGAACAGGTCCGCCGCCGTGACCCTGCCGTCGTCCCGGAACCCCAGGCGGATGCGTCCCTGGAACCCGGCCCGCGCCGCCCCGATGGCGTACTCCTCGGCCCGGCTGATCCGCATCATCACGGGGCGGCCGGTCTTCCTGGACATGTGCGCCGGGATGGACATGACCGGATACGCGCCGCCCTTGGAGCCGAACCCGCCTCCGCAAAACTCGCCCACGTAGACCAGGTCGGCCACCGGAATCCCGATGTAGCGGGCCAGGCCGCCCAACACGGCGCTCTGGCTCTGGCTGGATCCGAAGACGTGGCACTTGCCGTTCTGCCAGTACGCCATCGCCGAGCGCGGCTCCATCGAGTGGTGCGAGGTGCCGGCGGTGACGAAGGTCTCGTCGAGCACCAGCGCGGCATCGCGGAAACCGGCCTCTACGTCCCCGTAGGACCACTCGTTGTTGACCTCGCCCATCGGCAGCTCGCCCTCTGCCGCCGCGGCGAAGTCCGCCTCGGTCCACTTGATCTCCCTGACTCCCTCGCGGCGTTCGACCGTGTTGCCGTCCTCGCGCGCATTGGGACCGCCGGGGCGCAGGCTCTCCAGCGGATCCAGGACGAAGGGAAGCGGCTCGAGGTCGAGCTTGACCCTCTTGATCGCGTCGTGGGCGGTCGTCTCGTCCACTGCGGCGAGCGCCGCGACGGGCTCGCCCACGAAGTGCGGCGTGTTGGTCAGGATGGGGTTGCCCGGTGCATCGATTTCGGGCACGTCGTCGGCGGTGAGGATGGCGACCACCCCCTCCATTGCCAGCGCTTCCGTCGCGTCGATCGCGCGCACCCGTGCGTGCGGCATGGGACTCGTGATGAGACGGCAGAAGAGCATTCCGTCGGCACGGAAATCCTCCGCGTACCGGGCTCTGCCGGTGACCTTGGCAACCACGTCCGGCGGGGTGAAGTCCTTCCCGATCAGGTCAGCCATTGGACGCCTCCCTCCAGTCGGACACGCCGCGGCCCGCGGACGCGCCCTGGACGGCGGACACGGCTCGCCCGGCAGACCCCTCCCTCGCTGCCCGCATGACCCCGTTCAGGTAATGGTCGTAGGCCCCGCACCGGCACAGGTTGCCGGACATGGCGCGGCGCGCCTCCTCGCGCGTCGGGTCGGGGTTCGCGCGCAGCAGGGCGGCGGCGGACATCACCTGGCCCGGGGTGCAGAAGCCGCACTGCGGGCCCAGTTCGTCAACGAAGGCCTGCTGCACCGGATGCAACTCGCCGCCGGGGCCCTCCAGCCCCTCCACCGTCGTGACCTCGCGGCCTCGTACCCGGTGCGTGAGGGTCGAACAGGAATAGTGCGCCACCCCGTCGATCATGACCGTGCAGGCCCCGCATTCGGCGCGGTCGCAGCCCAGCTTGGTGCCCGTGAGCCCGAGCTTGTAGCGGAGCGTCATCGCCAGCGTTTCCTGCGGGAGCACGTCAACCCGCCGCGTACGGCCGTTCACCTGAATCGAGACGAGGCGGCCAACGGTGTTTCGGGCGGCGGGGGGCGACTGTGCGGGCGCGGCGAACCAGGAGATCGCCGACACCGAGGCGCCGGTCGCGATCACGCCCTTGATGAACTGGCGCCGGGAGACGCTGCCCCGGCCGGGAAGCCCGGCAAGGGTCTCCTCCCAGGTCGGGTTGTCGCCGTCGCGCGAACGATTGCTCATGATGGTCTCTCACTCCCTTCCGATACCGGCTGGGTGTCTGCCCCGTCCCCCTTCACATACCTGTCGAACCACCCGATCCAGCGAGCCCACATGTCCAGGTTGTTCTCGATCGCCCGCGGTGTATGCGACTCGAACGGATACACGAAAAGCGCGGCCGTCTTGCCGAGCCCCGTAAGCGCCTGGATCATGCGCTCCGACTGAATGGGATAGGTGCCGGAGTTGTTGTCGTCGGCTCCGTGGTACATGAGCAGCGGGGTGTTGATCTGGTCGGCCTTGAAGAACGGTGACATCTCCATGTAGACGTGCGGCGCTGCCCAGATGTCGCGCGGCTCGGCCTGGAAACCCATCGGGGTGAGGGAACGGTTGTACGCGCCGTCCCCCGCGATGCCCGCCTTGAAGAACGGGGTGTGCGCCAGGAAGTTGGCGGTTGCGAAGGCGCCGTAGCTGTGGCCTCCGTGCCCGATCCGGTCCATGTCGATCACCCCGAGTCCGTCGACGGCGCGGATCGCGGCGTACATCCCGTCCACCATGTTCGAGATGTAGTAGTCGTTGTAGTTCTCGCCCACGATGGGAATGTCCGGGTAGACCAGCGCGTAGCCCTGCGTCAGCCAGATGTCGGACCAGCGCAGCCAGGTCAGCCGGGTGTGCGCGTTGTGGTTGCGCGCGCGGATCGTGGCGTTGTCGAAGGCGTCTTCGCTTCGGTACTCGCGCGGATAGGTCCAGAAGATCGCGGGCACCTTCGTCCCTTCGATGTAGTCGACGGGGAGCGACACGCGGCCCTGGATCTCGAGGCCGTCCCGACGGGTGAATTCGAAGTCGACACGGCGCGCCGCGGTGAGCTCGGGGAAGGGGTCCACGTTGCGGGTGAGGTTTTCCATGCTGCCGTCGCGCGTCCACAGATAGCTGTCCGGGAAGGTATTCCTGCCCTCGCGGCTCACGATCATGCGTGTCAGGTCGGCGTCGAGCGGCACGAGCGGCTGGTCGAAGCTGTCGCGCGAACCCTCGAAGAGCCGATCCTTCGATCCGTCGGCGATCGACAGCCGGTCGACGAACGGCATGGGCCGAAAGTCATCCCGCCATCCGTCGCCGCGCAGGTAGGCGCTCTCGCCATCGGGCGACACCAGCGCGTAGTCGATCCCGTTCCCGGTGCGGGCCGTCAGCAGGTTGCCCGGCAGCGCGAGCGCGTCGCCGGGGTCGTGGAAGGGGACCAGCGTGCGGCCCTCCTGTGCGTCGGCGGCGGAATCGAGGGCGTAGTGGACCAGGCCGGCGTCGCCGTCGCGCGTGACGGAGGCGAACGCATGGCGGCCGTCGGAGGAATAGGTGACTGACGCGAGGGGGTGCTCGCTGCGCGCGACCTCGACCTCGTCGCCGTCTCCGAATGGGGGGAGGAGAAGCATGATGCGGTCCCCGCGGGGTGTGTCCTGGTCGTCGGCCCCGGCACCGCCCGGGTCGCCTGCGGCGTCGCCGTCGCCGGGCATCGCGCCGTCGCCCGCGGGCACCCGGTGGAGATAAGAGATACCGCTGCCGTCCGGACGCCACGTCCAATCGCGCGGGCCGTCCTGTGAGCCGCCGCCGCGTCCCTCTCGCAGTTCACGCTCCTCCAGGGTCGCCAGAACCTCGCCGGTCGCCAGGTCCAGCACCTCGGTCACGCGCGGGAACCCGGTGTAGCTGGCGATGAACGAAAAGGGGCGCTCGATGCGCGTCGCGATCAGATGCCGCCCGTCGGGACTCACGGAGACCGATTCGAACATGCCCGCCTCCCCGATCGCGCGGGCGGGGCGGCCGGGGACCAGTTCGACGATCCGGCTGCGCGTGTAGTGCTCGAAGAGATCGGCGTCGTGCTCGTCCTCCAGGAGGAAGGGCATGGTGCGGTTGGGGGTGGCCGTGGCGCGGGTGTGGCGTATGGTCGGCCCGGATGGCAGGTGCGGGGCGGGGGGTTCGGGGCCCCGGTCGGCCGGCGCGGCCAGCGTGATCAGCGACCCGGAAGGGGTCCACTGCAGCATGCGCGAGGGCTCGGAGCCCTGGCCGCGCGAGGAGGTGCCGAGGGTGGCGATCACGCGGGCGTCGCCGGCCGGGCGGACGCTGCCGTCGGCGGTCGAGGCGATCCACGCCTGTGTGGCGTCCTCCAAGTGCGCGAGAAAAGCGAGCCGCGAGCCGTCGGGGGACCACATGAGGTCGCTGATGTGGATGCCGTCGGGAAGATCCACGTCGGTGAAGGAGCGCTCGCTGAGCGAGTAGAAACGGAGGCCGTACAGGCCGTAGAGGTCGAGGTGCCAGGGGCGGTCGGTGCGCGCCCGGATCTCGAGCATCGCGAGGCGCAGAGTCTCCTCGCCGACCTCTTCCAGCGTGGACAGCTCGGTCGAGAGCGGGATCGCGAAGTGGTCTCCGTCCGGGCTGAGGTGGTCGAGCGTCGCGAAGTTGGGGTCGGTGGCGAAGAGGTCCTGAACGGGGTCGGGGGGGAGGATGTAGCCGGGTTGGGGGGAGGGCTGCTGGGCGGTCAGCGTCGACGCCAGGAAGAATGGAATGGCGAGCGAAAACAGGGGTGGGGATATGCGGAGGCCTTGGGACATGGTCTTTCCGAGTCCTGGGTGGTGTTTGGAGGCGCCGCGTCAAGTTGCGAACCGGGATGTACCCATGGCAAGCCGAACATACCGTAGAAGCCAACTTTTTCCCGTTAGCTTTCCTACCGCCTGGTCCCAAAGGAACGATCCCATGCCCCACAGCCACGACCTTATCGTCATCGGTGCCGGCTTTGCGGGCCTCGCGTGCGCCCGGCGGGCGGCGGAGCGCGGCCTCTCGGTCCTCGTTCTGGATCGAAAATCCGAGCCGGGCGAACGGATCCACACGACCGGCATTCTGGTCCGGGAAGCCTGGAAGGAATGGGCGGCGCCGGCGGCGCTGGTCCGGAAGATCAAGCGGGTCCGCGTCTATACGCCGAGCCACCAATTCGTCGAACTGGAGCGCGACAACTACTTCTTCATGGCAACGGACACGGCTCGCCTCATGGGCCATCTGGTTGACGAGACCCGGCGCGCGGGCGCCGAGGTCCGCTTCGGCGAGAAGTTTCGGGACGTAGTGCGCCGACGGTCGGGGCTGACACTCGAGGGGTCCGGCGTCACGGGCCGGTTCCTGGTCGGGGCGGACGGGGCGCGCTCCCGGGTGGCGGAGAGTTTCGGGCTCGACCGCAACGTTCGGATTCTGAAGGGAGTGGAGTGGGAATTCGAGCCCCTGGACAGCGCCGGCGATTGCCTGCACTGCTTCATCGATCCGGAGTGCGCACCCGGCTACATCGGATGGGTGGTGCCCGGGGTTGGCGTTACCCAGGTCGGGCTGGCCGTTCACCGGCACTGCAGGGCCGACATGCCGAAGTTTGTCTCGAGAATAAACGGCCGGTTCGGTCTGTCCGCGGACCGGGTGCTGGAGAAGCGTGGCGGAGTGATCCCGATCGGCGGTCTGCTACGGTCATTCTACGGGGACCGGGTGCTGCTGATAGGCGACGCGGCCGGAATGGTCTCGCCGCTCACCGCGGGTGGCATCCACAACGCCTACCGGTTCGGAAGACTGGCCGGCGATGCCATCGCGGAGCACCTCGTTGCCGACGGCCCCCACCCGGGCGAGGTGGTGCGCCGCTCCTACCCGAAGCGCATCTGGAAGCATGCCGCGCGCTGGATGTACGATCGTCTGCCGGTTGGGCGGGCTCTGGAGGCAGGTTTCGTGACCCGCAATCTCTTCCGGGGCGTTGCCGGGAAGGTGTTCTTCGACCGGATTCGGTAGGAGCCCGTGGAGAAATCAGCGCTCGACCGTGATCCTCGCCCCTCCCGGACTACGCTGCTCATAGGTCCGGGCCGCCGCCTCCGAGACCTGGCCGCCGTATTCGCGGATGCGGCCCCTGTCGTCGGTCCAGAACCGGAACAGCGTCCCGGACTCAGGGATCGCACCACCGACGAACACGCGCACGCCGCCGTCCGCGGGGACCTGATAGAGCGTCAGGTCGGGGGCTGCCTGAAGCGAATCGAACATCGGACCCACGACGAAAAGGACGACCGCGCCCCAGTCGCGCTGGCTCTGCCGGATGTTGACGTTCACGTAGCCGAACCGGTCGTCCACATTGACGCCGACCTGCTGCTGGGCTGAAAGCCCCGCCGGATCGCTCGCGGTCACCGTCGCGACCGCGTCGCCCCTGGTCAGCCCCGTGATCGTGACGACGCTTCCCGACACCGTGACCGAGGCCACCGTGGAGGGTGAAACCGTGGCCGTGTAGCTGAGCCTGTCACCGTCCGGGTCGCTGAAGTACGAGGATACGTCCACGGTGACGACATCGTCGACGAGGATCCTCGCTGCGGGAATCGTGCCGGACCCCTGCGGTGGCCGGTTCGCCGGGGGCTGGGGCGCGACGGGCTCGTCTCCGCCACACGAGTAGACGGTTACCGTGGCCGTCGCGGCCGCCAGGAGCACGATCGCGAGCCTCTTCATGGCTGACTGTTCCTCTCGGGGCGAATTTCCGGCCGCGCCGCCGACCGGGGTGTCGAGTCCGGGGCCGGCGGCGCTCCGGCGGGAGTCTCCTCGCAGCCGGAGCCCTCGCCCTCGACCCCGCAGTGATCCAGCCACCGCAGCACGTCCCCGGCGTTCAGGACTTCGTCGCCGTTGCCGAACCAGTCCAGGAAGGACTCCTGCGCCGGTACCAGGCGCTCCAACCCCAGGAGATGTTGCGCGGCCGCCTCGACGCTCATCGGTGCGACAACTTCGAAACGGTCCACGATCAGGCCCACGACATCCGGATGACCCTCCACCCGAATCGTGATGGTGTCCTCATAGACGCCGATGTCCAGAGACTCCGATGAGCGGGTCCAGACAATGGGTTCTTGCCGGCCACCCGTGCCCTGCTCGATCGCCAGCCACGGCGACCTGTCGCTCGAGGCGGTCCAGACCGCCGAATCAGCGCCGAAGCCGGAGAGTTCCGCGGCCACGGAATCCGTCGAGACGAACGACCAGCCGGACACCCCGTAGCTGGAGATCGGGCGGAGTTCGGTCACGCTCAGCGGCGGCTCCACCGACAGCGTGTAGACGAAGGCTGCGGGACCCCCCGTCGCAAGGCTGGCCGCGACCACCACCGAGTCGGTGTAGGTTCCCACGTCCGTGCTGTCCGGGTCCACGGTCCAGGTCACGAAACCGTCGCCCACTCCGGAATCGCTCTTCAACTGGAACCAGCGGCTGTTTCCCGGTTGGGTCGCCCGCCATTCCACGGTGGCCGCCCCGGGTCCTTCGAAGGAGACCGCGACGGAATCCTCGAAGGGCTCCGTGTCGTAGACCAGCACCGACTTTTCGGTGGCGGTGCGTGCCAGGGTCATGTGGCCCTTCGGCGCGGCGACGTGCACCGACACGGGGATCGTGAGCGCCCCCGCCACCCCGGCCACCGTGACCTCCAGGGCGGCCTCGTGGTCGCCCGGGGCCAGGTCGGCCCCCGCGATGGCGTAGCTGAACCGCCCCCGTCCCTGTCCGGTCTCCCTCGTGAGCGTGATCCACGGTGCCGTGCCGGAGACGGCCGCGTTCCACCCGGCCATGTGGTCACTCTGCCCGTTCGGGGCCACGATCACGCGGCCGTTCCGCTGCGGGTCCGAGCCGACCAGGATGGTGTCGGCGACCGCCTCGGGCCGCACGCGCGCGGTCAGGGGTACCGCGATCGGGATCTCGAACATGCCGCGTCCATGCGTGGCAGCGACCAGCCGGCCCGTCCCCGGGCGGGCCGCGAGGTCGAAAACCGCGGCCATCGGCATACCGTCGGCGAGCATGTCCCAGGTGTCGCCTCCCCGGGCAGAATGAAAGACGCCCAGGTCGGTTCCGATGTAGATCCCACCGGGATCGTCGGGGTCGTACAGCACGGCATTGACGGGATGGTCGGGCAGGTTGCCGGTGCGGTCCCGCCAGGTGCGGCCGCCGTCGGTTGTCTGGAAGACGTGTCCGGTCCCGAAGCCGCCGACCACGGCGTATGCCTGATCCGAGTCGTCGGGATGCACCGCCAGGTCGCCGATGTACCGAGGCTCCCTCAGCCCCACATCCGACTCTTCCCACGTCAGGCCTCCGTCGTGGGTGAACGCGACCGCGGAGAAATCCAGGGGGCGCACGCGCACGAGGGAGGCGTACACCGTGTTCCCGTCGGAGGGAGACGGGGCGATGGACCTGACGGTGGCGCGCCGGGGACTGTTGTAGATGCGCACCCAGTTGTTGGCCGAATTCTCTGTTCGGTAAAGGCTCTGTGTACCGAAGTAGAGCCTCCTCGAGTCGACCGGATCCATGACGAGCGGCGGAATGAACGCCGCCCTCTCGTCCAGATCGATGCCGGAGGTCGCCCGCCGGCCGTTCCGTCTTGGGCCGAAGGGCCACTGGTGCTCACCGTACCATACGTCGGGGTCCTCGGCGTCGATGGCCGTGAATCCCCCGTCTCCCGCCAGCACCTTGGTCCACGGCGTGGTCGGCGAAGCAGCGCGCAGGGTTCCCTGATCCTGGGTCCCCCCCAGTGTCTCGGCGGGGAGGACCGGATGAGGGGTGATCCCCGGGTAGAACTGCGCAATGGCCAGGTTGGTGGCGAGCGATGTCCAGCTGGAACCTGCGTCCATGGAGCGGTACACGCCCCCGTCGTTGGCCAGGTAGAGAACATCGGGTCCACTGAGGGTGTCGAAGACCAGGTGGTGCTGATCCACGTAAACGTTGCTCGGATGGACCCGCTCGAACGTCTCTCCGCCGTCTTCCGAGATGAACAGTCGCTGCCCTGCGCCCAGATGGAGGCGCTCCGGGTTCAGCGGATGCACCGCCAGCGTCAGGGCATACCAGCAGACCAGTGCACAGCTGCTTCCAGTTGCTTCGAGTTCCCGCCACGTGGCCCCGCCGTCGTCGGTCCGGTAGACGAGCAGTCCGCCACTCGGTCCCGCTTCCTCCCCCCTGTCGTGGATTGCCGCGTAGAGGACATCGGGCTCGGAGGGAGCGATGGCCAGATTGATGCGGCCGAGGTCCGTATCGCGCATGCCGTTCGAACTGCGGGCCCAGGTAAGGCCGCCGTTCGTCGACGTGTAGACTCCGTCGCGCATCAGGGCCGCATGGAGGATCGACGGATCGGCCCTGTTCAGGACGAGGTCGTTCACGATCCCCTCCAGAACCCCCCGCCAGGTGCGACCGCTGTCCGTGGACCGGAACAGCCCGAGGTCCGTCGCGGCCAGGACCGTGGTCGACGTCGGCGATCCGGCCGTCACGGGGTCCACGATGACCCGCGAGATCCTGGCGCCGCCTCTCCTTGCATGGAGGAAAGCGCTTGCCAGCTGCCGGTCCCATGCCCACGTCGAACCCCCGTCCAGGGACCGCAGTACGCCGCAGCCGTAGTAGCTGTCGCCCGAGAAGTGCTGCTCGCCGGTACCGGCGTAGATGATGTTCGGATCGACGGGATCGATGGCGATCGACCCCATGGCCAGCGAGCATTCGTAGTCGGACAGAGGGGTCCAGGAGGCTCCCCGGTTCTCTGTCTTCCAGACGCCGCCCTGAGCGGCCCCGATGTACACGATGGCGGGATCGCGCGGATGGATCGCGATGGTGGACACGCGGCCAGCGCGGCCGGGCGGCGGGCCGGGGCGGTCGCCCGGGGACGCCGCCCCCCCCCCCGCCCCCCCCCCCCCGCCACGGATCGTCGATCCGGGTCGGTCCGAGCGGCCGCCATGGCACGGAAGACACCCCCTGGCCCGCAATGCCGCGCAGCGCCATCACACGCTCCCGCGCGATCCGCATCCTGGCAGAGACGACGACCCCGCGCCCGGAGTAGGTACGGAGGCGCTCGTACTCCAGGCGGGCGAGAATGCGCTCGCCCTCGTCGGTGTCCTGGGCGGCGGTGGTGGTTGGGACGGTCGCGAGCGCGAAGCCGAAGAGGAGGGCGGCGCCGGGCAAGACAACGGTCCGGCCCCCAGGGGCGGATCGCCGTGGGAAAACGCTCATCGGTACACAATTCACTCCCGGGGGGGCGAGAAACAAGGGCCCCCGACCCGAATTGCACTCCGACTTCGATGGCGCTATCGTGGTCCGCTGTAGCGAGGGGGCCACCGGAAGTTCGGTCTGAAGCCGACGCGGCCCCGCCACTGTAGGAGGCCCGGATCCCCGTGCGGATCCGGCACGACCCGCTCGATCGCCACTGGGGCCGCGCCGAAGCGCCCCGGGAAGGCGAGCGACAGTCGCCTCGAGCCAGGAGACGCGGCACCCTCGCCCTTTGAGCACCATCCTTCGAGGGGGGGGAGCCGGTGTACTTCGAGACCCACACGCGAGCCGCCCGCAACACAATCGATGGGCTGCCGACCGCGCCCGACGCTCACGTGCCAACGCCTGCCCCGGCAGAACATTGACGCATTCCCCCCGCCGGATCGCGTTCCTGGCGCTGGCCGTCCTGGTCGCAGTCGCCCTCAGCGTCTCCTTCGGCGCGTCCGGCCTTGGGCCCGGCGACCTCTTGCGAACGCTCTCGGCCGACGCCGACCCCACCGCGCGGACCATTCTGCTGCAATTGCGGCTGCCGCGCGCCGCCCTCGCCGCCCTTGTCGGGGGAGCGCTCGGACTCAGCGGCTGCACCTTTCAGGCGCTCCTGCGCAATCCGCTGGCGGAGCCCTATGTGCTTGGCATCTCGGGAGGTGCCGCTGTCGGTGCGGTCGCCGTGATGGTCACCGGCGTCGGGGTCGGCCTCCCCTGGACGCTTCCCGCCGGGGCCTTCCTGGGCGCGGTGGCCGCGATGACCCTGGTCCTGCAGATCGCGCGGCGCGCCTCGCCCGGCGGCGTGGACACGCGGATCCTGATCCTTGCCGGGGTGATCGCCGGCGCCTTCTTCAACGCGGTGATTCTCCTCCTCCTTTCGCTGGCCGACATCGAGTCCTTCCGCTCGGCGATCTTCTGGATGATGGGGAACCTCTCAGGGGCCGCCTGGGGATCGAACGGGTTGCTGGTCCTGTTGCTTGTGCCCGCCTCGGTGGTGTTGCTCTCCCTGTCCCGCGCCTTCAACCTGCTGTCGCGCGGGGAGGAGGTCGCGTACCACCTGGGCGCGTCCGTGCAGCGGGTGAAGCTCACAGCCTATCTGGCCGCGTCGCTGATGGTGGCCGCGTCGGTCGCAGCCGCCGGCGTGATCGGCTTCGTCGGGCTGATCGTCCCGCACGCCGTGCGTCTGGCGTGGGGGAATGACCACCGCCTGCTCCTCCCGGCGTCGTTCCTGGCCGGGACCGCCTTTCTCCTTCTCGCCGACACGGTTGCGCGGATCGTGGTGGCCCCGGCCGAACTGCCGACCGGGGTGGTCACCGCGGTGGTCGGGGTGCCGTTCTTCGTGGTCCTGCTGATGCGCGGGGGGCGGCGGTGAAAGGGGCCGGGTCGGGGGGCGCGCGGCCGGGCGACTGGCGTCCCGTTCTGCGGGGCCGCGGGCTGACCTATGTGCATCCGCGCGCGGAGGAGCCCGCCGTGCGGGAGGTCTCGCTGTCCGTGTCGCCGGGACAACTCCTCGCGGTGGCGGGGCCGAACGGGGCAGGCAAGTCGACGCTGCTCAGACTCCTCTCCGGGGCGCTCCGGCCGGACGCGGGTGACGTGCGCCTCGACGAGCGGGCGCTGGGTGATCTCTCCGACCGGGAGCGGGCCCGCGCGATCGCCGTGGTGCCGCAGTCCGAATCTTCGCCGTTTCCGGTAACGGTGCGGGAGATGGTGGGGATGGGGCGGTACGCGCACCTTGGCCGGTGGGAGCCCGTGGGAAACCGTGACCGTGCCGTCGTGGACCGAGCGCTGGAGCGGTGCGCGGTCGCACCCTTCGCGGAGCGACAACTGGAGGAACTTTCGGGTGGGGAGCGCCAGCGCGTCCGCATCGCCCGCGCGCTCGCCCAGGAGGCCCCGATCCTCCTCCTCGACGAACCCACCGCGGGCCTCGACCTGCGCTTCCAGATGGAGCTCTTCCACCTGCTCCGGGAGCTCCGGGCCGACGGACTCGCCCTGCTTCTGGTCACCCACGACCTCAACCTTGCCGCCCGGTTCGCCGACCGGCTGCTTCTCCTTGACCGGGGCCGCGCGGAGGCGATCGGTCCTCCCGCGGAAATCCTGTCGCGCGAGGCTTTGGAGGGGGTGTACGAGTGGCCGCTCAGGCTGGTGCCCCATCCCGGCCCCGGGAGCGACACCGGGGCGCCCCAGACGATTCCGCTGCGCAGGGACGACGGGTGACGATGTAACAGCCCGTGAACATGCGCCCGAGGTTGCGGGTGAGACGCCCGATGCCTAGCGTGGTGTTCGAAGGCTTTCGGTCTCGCTCGTGCAGCGCAGGAGACTCCATGTCTACGTTCGTGACGGTTCGCCGTGTCCAGGCATCGGACACCCCGGCGTGCGGACCTCTCGCAGCACTTCTTGCGGAGCAGGTCGCTTGCGGCTAGCCTGATCGCTCAGGCTCCCGTTCAACGAGGCGATCTGGTCGTCGAGATCGGGCCGGGCCGTGGTATTCTCACTCGGGAGCTGGCACGTCGATGCCGTGAGGTCGTCGCGGTAGAGTTCGACGGAGTGCTGTCCGAGGTGCTTCGCACGCGCTTCCTGAGTGACAACCGGGTCACGGTCGTCAGGTCCGACTTCCTGCGTTTTCGGCTGCCCGATGTCCCCTACAAGGTCCTGGGGAACATTCCGTTCAATCGGACGGCCGCCATCGTCCGGCGGCTTGTCCAGGCCGATTCTCCACCGCAGGACGCCTGGCTCGTGATCCAGCGTGAAGCGGCCGAACGGTTTGCCGGCAGTCCCTTTTCCCGGGAGACTCTGTCCTCATTGCGGCTCAAGCCGTGGTGGCAGGTCGAGATCGTGCGGCGCTTTCGCCGTACCGACTTCGATCCCCCTCCCGGCGTCGACGCCGTCGCGCTCTGGCTCGCCCGTCGAACCAGACCGCTTGTGGACCGATTCCAAGCCGTGGACTACCGGCGCTTCATCGAGAGTTGCTTCGGGCGCGACGGCCGCTCAATCAGGCTGTGTCTCCGATCCGAATTCACGCGAACGCAAATCCAACGGCTAAGTCGAGATCTCAGGTTCGATCCTTCCGGACCACCCTCCGGCCTCACCTTCGACCAATGGCTCGCATTGTTCAGGTTCTCGATGCTGACGCGAAGGATATAGAAAGAGAGAGGTGTTGACCCACGCTCGCGTGACGGCCAAACTGCCAGTTGCTATCAATAATCTGTCACATCTTGGCAGCCATGTGGCCTACGTAGAGGTCGTCACAGAGGTACCACCACGATCAATTGACAGATTATAGCCATAATCTGTCACACATAGTCGAGACGACCGCGTGCGCTTGGGCACCACTCCTACCCCCCTACCGCCCGGCCACCACCTTCTCGATCGCCGCCACCGTCGCGTCGGTCCGGAACTCGATCAGCTTCCTGCCGTGCTCGATCGTCTGCTCTGCGGGCACGATGCTGATCCCGTTGATCGTCGCCTTGTCCGCGCGGATACGCTGCTCCAGGCGCACGTGTCGTGGATCGTCGTTCATGATGATCGACGTGATGTAGTAGTCGTCGTGGAGGCCGTCGAGGCGGGGATCCTCGTCGATCCCGAGCACGTCCCGCTGATAGATGAGCACGTCGCCGTAGTTGTAGAACTCGGGGATGTGCGCGATGACGACGTCACGATCCCGCCAGGCCTCGGTCAGCTCCTCGGCCACGGCGGCCATCCCGCGCTGGTTGCCGCCGCTGTCGCCCAGCAGGAAGATGCGGGTGAACCCCTGCGCCGCGAGGCTGACCGCCATGTCTCGCAGCACCGCCTGGTAGGTCTCCTGCGAGTAGCGGATGCCGCCGGGCGTGGATGCGCGCTCGGGGTCGCCGGGCTCGATGGTGACGATGGGCGCGACGAGGGTGCTGCCCAGCCGCCGCGCGATCGACTCGCCCATGACGCGCAGCACATGGTTGTGCTTCCCGGTCGTGAGGTACGGGCCGTTCTCCTCGATCCCGCCGGTCAGGATCAGCGCGGTGGTGGTGCCGTCGCGCAAGGCGTCCCGTACCTCGAGCATGGTGAGCTCCTCGATCCACACGTTGTCGAGCGCGTCGATGGGGCGGGGGAACTCCATCATGTCGTGCATTTCGCCGCTCTGGGCGGCGGCCCCTCCGGGGGTGATGGCCAGAGTGGCGGCGGTGCCGAGTGTGCCGAGGGCCAGCGCGAACGGCAGCAGCGAATGTGTTCTCACGAGGAACCTCCAGGGCGGAATGGGGCCTGAACAGAATGCCGACATCACCATGGATGCGGCGGGGCAGGAGTGCAAGAGAGCTCCGGTCGCCACCCTTGCCCTCGTCCGAATGCAGCCTAACATCAGCCCCACCACCCCCCCAACCCGAACGGTTTCTTGCCATGAACATCCTTGTCCCGCACGCCCGCCTCCGCACGGCGCTGACGGCCGCCGCCCTTCCCCTCCTCCTCCTCCTCCTCCCGGCGACCATCTCGGCCCAGACGCCCGAGCTCGTCTACCTCTCGAACGTCACCGCCACCTCACGCGACGGCGCCGCTCTCACGACCGTCGAGGAGCAAACCGCCGCCGCCCTGGACGCGCTCGGCGAGCAGCTCGGCGCTCGTGGGCTCGGCTACGAGAACGTCGTCGCCATGAACGTCTTCCTCCGGGACACGCGCCACTTCGCGGCGATGAACGGGATCTACCGCGGCTACTTCGCGAACGATCCCCCCACGCGGGCCACCGTGCGGGCCGACCTCACCGACCGGGACGCCCTCATCCAGATCTCGGCGGTAGCCACGCCGGACGAGACCACGATCGTCTCGCCTTCGGGGCTGCAGTCACCCGCGCTGCCGTATTCGTGGGGCATCCGCGCGGGCGACGTGCTCTTCATTGCCGGGGCCACCAGCCGCGATCCGGAGACGTACCAGCCCGTCGGGGGCGACGTGCAGACCCAGACGCGGCGCGTTTTCGGCAACATCGGGATGGTTCTGGAAGAGGCCGGGATGGGCTACGGCGACCTGGTCGCGTGCAAGGTCTTCCTGGACGACGTCCGCCTCTGGGGCGACATGAACACGGCCTACGCCGAGTTCGTCACGGCCGACGACCCGCCCGCGCGGGCGGCGGTGCGCGGCGGGCTCATGAACCCGGCCTTCCTGGTCGAGATCCAGTGCGTGGCAGAGCAGTCGGACGAACGGCGCGTGGTGCTGCGCGAGGGACAGCGGCGCGGCCGGTCGCCGCTGTCGCCGGCGATCGCGACGGGGGAGCGGGTGTGGCTGTCAGGGATGCTCGCGCGGGGCGAGGACGCGCGGGGGGAAGCCCGCAACACCCTTGCGAACCTGGGCGCCACCCTCGAAGCCGCCGGCCTGGGCTTCGGCGATGTGGAGGACGTGTGGGTCTACCTCACCGATGTGCGCGACGCGGGAGCCGTGCAGGAGGTCCTGGCGGACGTGATGCCCGACGGGGCACCGGTGCCCACGGTTGCAGGGCTGCCGCTGGTCGGACGGCTCGGCGTGGAGATTCAGATGACGGCGGTTCAGCGGCGGGCTGGCCCCGCGAACAGGTAGACCAATGAAGACCCGGACTTCCTGGATGGCGGTGGTGGCGGCCACATTGCTGGCCGTCGGCCACGGGTCGGCACAGAACGGCGTGTACGTGGAAACGGCTTTCGGGACCGGCCTTGCCCCGAACATGGTTCTCGATGGCGTCGACAACGACTGGGGAACCCGGTGCGACAGGCTCATCAACCCGGCGGGCCTGGAGACCGGCACGGACTGCGACACGCCGCCGCCCCCAACGGCGTGGTCGAACGAGTCCGGGGGAGCGCTCGGCGTCATGACGGGGCTTGCCGTCGGCTATCGGTGGGGCAGGTTGCGGGTTGAAGCGGAGTATCACTTCCGATCCGCCGCGTACCACGACTACGCCCCGACCGTCATCGGCGACATCATCACGCAGGGCAAGGCCGATCAGGAGCTTGAAATCGCCATCGGCGGAGCCGGCGACGTCGTGGCCCACAACGTTCTTGCCAACGTCCTCTACGACTTTCATACCGGTTCGCGGATCGTTCCCTACCTGGGGGCCGGCGTGGGCGGCGGCCGCATGTCGGTGGACTACTTCAGCCTGTGGAAGCGCAACGCCGACCCGTCCCGAATCGCGACGTTCGAGGATCCGCTGCTCAGAGCAAAGCTGGCGGGTACCACCACGCTCGGTACGGCAGTGCTCCGGGACGCAATGCCGGGCGTTCAGGGGATCGCCGGCCTGGACTACAGCGTTGGTGACCGCTTGACCGTGGGCCTGAAGATGCGCCGCACTGTCTTCCAGGGGTTCAAGAGCGACGAGCGCGAGTGGGATCAGCTCCGCAGCCACGATTCCACCGTCGGGCGCGGGTCGCGAATCGTGTATGTGGTCGAGACGCCCGACACCGGAGCCTACGGCGTCACGCTGAATCTGAGATACCGCTTCTGATCATCGGCAGATCACGCGCACAAGCTTGCTGGCGCGCCGTCGCGAGCCGACAATCAGGGCAACTGCCCGTCCCATCTGCCCGAGACCGTAGACCCATGTCGATTTTCTGCCTGCACCGCGCCCCGGTCACCGCCGTGGCCGTGGCCGCCCTCGCTGCGACTGCCTGCGACCGCCCCGCGCCCGGCCCTGTTCCCGTCGTCGAGGCGACGATTTCCGGTATTCAGCAAGCCATCTTTTCGGGCGCCACCACCTGCCGCATGGTCGTGCAGGCCTACCTGGACCGGATAGATGCCTACGAGGACCGTATCAACGCGATCACCGTGGTCAACCCGGCGGCCCTGGACCGCGCCGACCAACTTGACGCCGCGCTCGCCGCGGGCGAGGAACCCGGCGCTCTTTTCTGCGTGCCGATGCTCGTCAAGGACAACTTCGACACCCACGACCTGATCACCACGGCCGGCTCGATCGCGCTCGCCGAGAGCCTCCCGCCCGACGACGCCTTCATGGTGCGCCGCATCCGCGAGGAGGGCGCAATCGTGGTCGCCAAGACGAACATGGCGGAATGGGCGTTCAGTGCGCGCCAATCGGTCAGTTCGTCGTTCGATACGACCCGCAACGCCTATGCCCTGGACCGCGTTCCGGCGGGCTCGAGCGGGGGCACGGCGTCGGGTGTTGCGGCGAGCTTCGGCCTCATCGGCCTGGGCAGCGACACCGGCAACTCGATCCGGGGACCGTCGTCGCGCCTCGCGCTGGTGGGCATCCGTTCGACGATCGGCCTCACCAGCCGGGACGGTGTAGTTCCTCTCTCCTTCGACCGTGACATCGCCGGGCCGATGGGCCGCACGGTCGAGGACGTGGCCCGCGTGTTCAACGCGGTGGCGGGATATGACCCGGCCGACCCCTACACCGAGGCCGGGCGTGGGCGCAAGGAGGACGACTACACCGACTTCCTCGACGCGGACGGCTTGCAAGGGGCGCGCATCGGCGTCCTGCGAGCGCTCGTGGACACCGAGGACGCCGATTCGGCCGTTGTGGCGGTGTTCGAAGGGGCGTTGGAAGAAATGGCCGCGCTGGGTGCCGAAATCGTCGACCCGTTCGACTTCGACGTAAGCGCCCAGCTGGAGCGGGACAACATGTTCTGCGGCCGGTTCCGCTACGACATGCACATGTACCTGACGTCGCTCGGTGACGCGGCCCCGATCACCGATGTGGTGCAGGTGCTGGAGACCGGGCAGTACTCGAGCTACGTCGAGGGCTCGCTGCAGAGGGCAGAGGACTCACCTCTCGATGTGCCGCCGTCCGAGTGGGAGCCGCCGTGTCCGGACTATGCCGAGAATGAACAGCGACAGGGCTATCTGGGTGACCTGGTGGCCGCCATGGACGCGGCCGGCCTCGACGCCGTCGTCTACCCGACCTGGCTGAGCCCGCCCGCGCACATCGACCGTGGCCGCGAGGAGTACAGCGGCGACAACTCCCAGCGCGTTGCGCCCGCCACCGGGATGCCGGCGATCACCGTGCCAATGGGGTTCACCGAGGGGACGCACCCGGCCGGGCTGCAGATCCTGGCCCGTCCCTACGCCGAGGGACTGCTCTTCCGATACGCGTACGCCTACGAGCAGGGGACGCGCCACCGGCGCCTGCCGCCGGGGTTCCCGGAGCTGGAGAGCCGGTAGTTACGCTGGCGAAGTGAGGCATGAAGCTTTATCATGACTCATGAAGTATTCCAATGACAAGCCATCCGGACGGCGCGTCTCGGAGCCGGTTCAGGTCTACCTGCGCCCGCGGGAAAGGGACCGCCTGGAGCGCCTGACTGCAAAGCTCGACACCACCAAGTCGGATGTCCTGCGGCGGGGTCTGGAGGCTTTGGAGGGCCAGCTGTCGGACCCGGAGCGTCACCCGGCGCTGGACATCATCGGGATCGTGTCGACGACCGATGATCCGGGGATCGATGTCGCCCGGGCGCACGACAAGTATCTCGCCGCCACCGAAATCGCTTCCTGGTCGGACAGCCCGCACGGGCCCCACGAGTGCGATTCGGAGTGAAGGATCTGTTCGTCGACACCAGCGCCTGGTACCCCCTCGCCGACCGCGCTCATCGGGATCATGACCTGCTGGCACGGACGCTGCGCGACCGACTCCGCCAGGGCGCGCGAATCGTGACCACCAACGTCGTCCTGGCCGAGACCCACGCGCTCCTCCTCCGGCGCTCAGGCCAGCGGGCCGCCCTCGCTTTCCTGAAGGCGATCCGGCAGGCCCCCAACCGGATCGAGTACATCACGCCGGAGCGCGAGACGGACGCGATCACCCGCTGGATCGAACGCTTCTCCGATCAGCCCTTTTCACTGGCCGACGCCGGCAGCTTCGTGGTCATGAGCGAGTTGGGCATACGCGAGGCCCTGACCCTCGACCGCCATTTCACCGTCGCCGGCTTCGTCGTTGTGCCGGCACGCGGCTGACCCTACAACCCCGGCGGCCACCTCGGCAGCGCCCGCCCCGTCGTCCACGGCACGCCCGCTTCCTCCAGGCTCGCCTCCAGGGCCGGCAGGTCGGTCTCGACGAGCTGCTGCAGCCCCGGATACAGCGCTCCGAACGCCTCCCGCGCGACCCGGTACTGCTCCCGGTGCGTCCCGGTCGGGCCGTGCATGCCGTTCCAGTGCCCGCGCACGATCTGGTTGACCCGTCCCGTGATGCCCGGCAGGTCGGGCTCGGCGCGCGAAGACCGGGTGCGTGACCCTTCGAGGGTCTCCCGCAGGTCGAGAAGGCGAAGCTCGATGGCGCGGGCCTCGGCCATGAGTTCTCCCGGGGCCGCGGGCCACCGCTGCAGCGCCTGCTTGATGGCCGAGATCCTCGACGCGGCTTCCGCCGCCACGCGCTGGCTGCCCGTCACCGCGCGCAGGAGTTCGCCCGTCTGGCGCTGGAACGCGAGCACCGCGTCCCGGTCCTGGGCCGCGATCGCGGGCTCGTTGATGGGCGCGATCCTGAACGGCACCGGACCGGCGAGCTCGGTCACCTCGCCGTCGACCCGCTGCGCGAGCGACACCGTGTAGCTGCCCGGCAGCGCCATCGGCCCGTTCCCGCCACCGCCGCCGAAGCCGCCGCCTCCGAAGCCGCCGCCGCCCCCACCGCCCCCCGTCACCGGGTTGTAGCCCGGGTAGCGGTAGTTCCACACGGCGCGGTGAACGCCCCGGCGCGCCGCCCCGTTCACCACGTTCACGATCTCCCCGTCCTCGTCACGAACGGTGAGGTACACGCGCGGCGCCTCCTCCCGGTCTTCCGCCTCAAGCTCCTCCCACGTCGGGTACGGCGTGTCCTCGCCCGCGCGCTGCGCGCTGCGCTCCGCGGCCTGGCGCTCCGCCTCGCGGGTCTGGAGGCTCTCGCCGACCCAATAGGTGATGGTCACGCCCGTGGGCGGGTTGTCGGCGGTGTAGAAGTTGCTGCCGCTCCCCCCGCCCGGGTTCCAGGGCACGAACATGTCGCCATCGGCCACCTCGAAGATGTGACCGGCCGACGCCAGGATCTCTTCCGACCCCGCGGCCAGCTCGCGTAGCGGCGTGTAGTCGTCGACCACGTAGAAGCTGCGCCCGAAGGTCGCCGCAACCAGGTCGCCCTCGCGCTGCTGGATCTCGAGCTCGCGCACCGGGATCGTCGGCAGTCCGTTGTCGAAGTCCATCCACGACTCGCCGCCGTCGACCGACACGAACGCTCCGAACTCCGCGCCCAGGAAGAGCAGGCCCGGCTCGACGTGGTCCTGCACGATCGAGAACGACGGACTGTTCTCCGGCAGGCCTTCGGTGATCGCCGTCCAGCTCTGTCCCCGATCCTCCGACCGGAGCACGTACGGCCGGAAGTCGCCCCGCTTGAAGTTGTTCACCACCACGAACACCCCGTCGGGGTCGTGCACCGAAGCCTCGACGTCGTGCACGAAGCTCGTGTCGGGCACGCCCGGAAGGCTCTCGATCGCCCGCCACGTCGCGCCTCCGTCCTCGGTCACCTGCACGAGCCCGTCGTCGGTTCCCACGTAGATCAGCCCCTCGGCGAGCGGCGATTCGGAGACGGCCACGATGTGCCCGAACGCCGATGTCGAGCGGTTCTTCGCGACGGCGTCCACGCTCCACACCCGGCCCATCACCTCGAGCTGGTTGCGGTCGATGTTGCGCGACAGATCGCCCGAGATCGCGCGCCAGCTCGACCCCTGGTCGTCGCTCTGGAAGAGGATCTGCGCCCCGAAGTACAGGCGGTGGTTGTCGTGGGGCGACATGTGCAGCCCGGCGTCCCAGTACCAGCGCAGCGGCGGCCCGTCCGGATCGTCCTGGGGCTGAATGTCCAGGCGCTCCTTGCTGCCCCGGTCGAAGCGCGAGAGCACCCCGTACTGGAGCTGCGAATAGATGATGTCCGGGTTCTCGGGATCGATCACCGGGTCGAATCCGTCCCCGCCCAGCGTCACGTACCAGTCCGAATTGCGTATGCCGCCGCCCAGCGTCTGCGACGGACCGCCCAGCGTGTTGTTGTCCTGCGTCCCGCCGTAGACGTAGTAGAAGGGCTCGTCGTTGGAGGTGGCGACCTTGTAGAACTGGGTCAGCGGAAGGTTCGAGAAGAAGTGCCAGCTGTCTCCGCCGTCGTGGGTCTCGTAAAGCCCGCCGTCGTTGCCGATGATCAGGTGCTCGGGGTCGTCGGGGTCGAAGGTGAGCGCGTGGAAGTCGACGTGAACCCCCTGCGTGGGGAGCCGTCCCCAGGTGCGGCCGCCGTCGTCGGACATCTGCACGAAAGTGTCCAGCGCGTAGATGCGGTCGAAGCGGTGCGGATCGGCGTACATCTCGTGGTAGTACATCGCCGCGCCCGACTGGTAGGTCGAGGTGCGGCTCCAGTTCTCGCCCATGTTCTCGGAGCGGAAGGTGCCGCCGGCGCTGCCCGACGCTTCCACGATGGCGTAGAGCACGTCGGGGTTGATCGGCGAGATCGCCATCCCGATCCGTCCCTTGTCGCCGCCGGGGAGCCCCCGGTTGATCTCCCGCCAGCTCTCGCCGCCGTCGGTGGACTTGTGGATGCCGGAACCCGGCCCGCCGTCGATCATCGTCCACTGGTGCCGGCGACGCTGCCAGGACGACGCGTACATCACGTCCGGGTTGCGCGGGTCGAAGTAGACCTCGTTGACGCCGGTGTGCTCGTCGATCTCGAGGACGAGCTCCCAGCTCTCACCGCCGTCGCGGGTGCGGTACAGCCCGCGCTCCCCGCCGGAGGCCCAGAGCGGCCCCTGCGCGGCCACGAACACCGTGCGGGAATCGTCGGGGTGCACGGCGATCATGCCGATGTGCAGGGACGTCTCCAGCCCCATGTTGCGGAAGGAGCGCCCCCCGTCGACGGATTTGTAGACCCCGTCGCCGTATCCCGTCGAGCGCTGGCCGTTGTTCTCGCCGGTGCCGACCCAGAGGGTGAGGTGGTCGTTGGGGTCGAGCGCGATCGCCCCGATCGAGTAGGACCCGTAGTTGTCGAAGATGGGTGACCAGGTGGTCCCCGCGTTGGTCGTCTTCCACGCGTTCCCGGAAGATGCCGCGACGTACCAGGTGCTGCGATCGGTGGGATCGACGGCGATGTCGGCGATGCGCCCGGAAGCGAGCGCCGGGCCGATGCTCCGCCAGCGGAAGGACGAGAGCGTTCCCGAGGTGAGTTCGGGGGGGGCGTCGTCGTCCGTGTCCCCGCCGCGCTGGGCGTGGAGGAGGGGTGGGGACGCGAGGGGCGCGAGCAGCGCCGCACAGAGCAGGGCGAAGACCGGCAGGGTGCGTGACGTGGCGCCGCGCGGGCATGTACGGGGGCGTAGGTCGTGCATCGTGGTTCCTTGTGCGTGGTGATGGTGGCCGAGAGAGGGAGTCTACGGCATGGGGGGGGTTGGGACCACCTCGGGCTCGCTTGTCCCGGACCGGCCTACCTTGCCTCTGGAGGCAGGCGCCGCACCACCACGGTGGGCACGTCGAGCTCGTCCCGCTCCACGAAGGCGACCAGCCCATCGGGGCCGAAGGCCCTGGGCATCGCGGTGGCGTCCGCCGGGTAGGTGCCGAGGTACCGGCCATCCGGGCTCAGCAAGTCGATCGGACCGTCGCTGGCCGGTTGCTCTCCGCGACGCCGTACCCAGATGGTGCCCTCCCAGCTGGTGCGCAGTGTGCGGACTACCGGAACCTCGTGGTAGAACTCCATGGACTCGATGCGCTCGCGCCGCATTTGTGCGAACTGGGCGCGCATGGCGGCACCGCGGTCCGCTCCACCGCTGCGCCCCTCCAGATCCTCCAACTGGCGTTCGATCTCGCGTTCCTGGATGCGGTCGGTGACGGGTTCGGGCCGAAACGGCCGGGTAAGCACCCGCGCCAGCTCGCCGTCCCGGGCTGCCACCTTGATCGCATAGGCGGACGAGTCGGTGTAGACGAGGCCACCGTTCGGTAGCACCTCGGCCACCAGCCCGGGTCTGAACCCGTCGGCATCTCCCGGTGGCCGCCACGCTCGGACCACCGTGTCCTGAACAACCTCATCCCCGGTCAGGACCAATCGAAAGATGGGGCGAAACGGGACCACGGCATCGGCGGAGCCTCCCATGTTGAACGCTGACACGCTGGTCGTGATTACGTTCTCGCCATCGTTCGCGGTCTTCAGGATCCTGATCAGGTACATCGCGCTGCCGGACATGGGCACTGAACGTTCGAACTCGCCGTCCGGTCCGAACACGGCGAATGCACCGTGACCCGGGTCGAAAACCACCGCACGCCCATCACGGAGCACGGTGAATCCGACCGCTGTATTCGAATTCGCGGCAAACTCCCCGGGGCCGTCGCCAATCCGCCCGAACTCGCGAACGAACGCTCCCTCCCGGCTCACGACCACGATCCGGCCAGCCTGGTCGTCCATCACATACAGGTTGCCCGAAGCGTCGAACGACACCCCGCTGACCCTGCCGAACGTCTCCCATTCGTCACCGTCGACCGAGCCTATCCGGTAGACCTCCTCGAAGTTGGCCTCCAGGATGCGGTCCTCGCCGGGAAGCACAATCACCTCCTGTGCGGTCAGCGGTTGCCCACCTGGCGCATGGGCAAAGGTCAGCGCAGCAAGTGCCAACACTGCAGAGCGAGCGGTGCAGGGCGATCGAATCACGGTGGTCCCCGTTCCTGGGTGAATTGGACGTTGCGGCCCTTGGTGTATTGGTAGACCCAACCTGGGAAATGGTTGCGATACGCGGCGGCGGGTGGCGCGTTTACTCCTTGACCTCGCCGGGCAGCCGCTTCACCACCACGGTCTGCACGTCGAACTCGTCGCTTTCCACGAAGGCGACCAGCCCATCCGGGCCGAAGGCGGACGGCATCGCCGTGGCACCGGTCGCGAAGGTGCCGAGGTAAGTGCCGTCCGGGGTGATCACGTCGATGGGGCCAATGCTCGCTGGCTCGTCACCGCGGCGTTGGATCCAGATCGTCCCTTCCCAACTCGTTCGCAGGCCCCGCACGACCGGGACTTCGTCGAAAAACTCCATGGAGCCGATCCGTGCGCGCTGGGTTTCGGCCCAGGCACCTTCGGTCTCGGCGCCCACTTCCTCCAACCGGCGCTCGATCTCGGCGGCTCTCACGCGCTCGGTCACGGGTTCAGGGCGAAACGGCCGGCGCAGTACACGGACTCCGTCACCGGAGGACGTTGTCACCTTGATTGTGTAGGCCGAGGAATCCGTGAAGGCCACACCGCCGCCGGGGAGCACGCCGGCCGCAAGGGGGGGCGCGAACCCCGACGGATCCCCCGGGGCCTTCCACGCCTCGGCCACGGTGTCGGGCACGACCTCCTCGCCGTTCAGGACATAGCGCTCGATCGGGCGAAACGCCGGTTCGGTGCTGCTCGCACTCCCGGGCATGCTCAGGGTCTCCACGAGCCCGGTGGCGAGCACCGCGTCGGCATCCCGCTCGGCTTGCAACGCGGGGATCGAGTAGAACATCGCATCGCCCGACAGTCGGACCATCCGGTCGAAGCTGCCATCGGAATCGAAAACCTTGTACACACGCTGATTGGCGTCGAAGACAACGGCGCGCCCATCGGCCAGGACAGCGAAGGCCCACACCCCTCCCGCAGTGAACTCGCCGGGGCCCTCGCCTTCCCGCCCGATGTGTCGGACCAGACTCCCGGTCAGGTCCACAACCGTGATCATCGACGCCTGGTAGTCGAGGATGTAGAGGTTGCCCGCTCCGTCGAACGCGACCGCGGCAACGCTGCCGAAGGTGTCCCACTCGCCGCCATGCAGCGACCCGACGCGGTACAACTCTTCGAACCCGGGGTCGAGGATCCGGTCCTCACCGGTCAGTTCGATCACCTGCTGCCCGGTCAGGGGCTCGCTGACGGCGGCCGTCGCACACGCAAGGAGCATCGCAACCGTTGCATTCCCTTCTGTCCACCGTCGCACCGGGTGCCTCGCTCTCAATTGCGTAACCGGAATCGGTAAGCAGCTCAATCTAGCGAATGCGGGATTCCGGTGATCTTGCAAATGCGTGCCCCCTGTCACCGGCAAAGTGCGTGCCCTGGCCACCGCGCAGTCAAAATGTACATAATATTATGTACAGAATTAGCGACTACGGTCAGGCGTCTGCGTTCACACTTGCGCAGTGGCAAGTAACACTACTATATGACGCCATAATTCTCCCTTCCACACCCCGGCATCGCTCTTCGGGACGGGGAATTTCCCTGGTGCGGCACCAGCACCGGCCTTGGCTACGGCCATCCGACCTGGACGTGAGTGATCGCCAGCGTCCTTTCCGCGAATCACACCCGGGATCGACGGACTGCAGCGGGCTGGGGCAGCCCACGGCGGGGTCGCGTTGCGCTCCGAGCAGCGCAGCGAGACAGGGGGCGACGCGGGCTCCGTGCGTTGGATCCCTGAGTTGCCGGGGCTGGGATGACGGATGTCGGTCAGGTCGATGGGGCCGCGCAACGGTGCCCATCGGGCCGCAGAGCACCTGGATGACGTCCGGGATCGCGGCGCGAGGGGGGCTGAAGAAGTGGGGGGTGTCGCAGAGAGGCTCGAGCGCTGTCGCGGAGGTGGGGCTGATGCGGGAGCAGCGCGGAAAACGCGCGGAAGAGCAGAAAATTGCCGACTATTGGCGGCGATCAGACGGCGGTGGAGGGGGACTCGGTCGTGTCGAATCCGGGAATATCCACCGGGAGGGCGATAGGATGAAATACCCTAAGTACATATTTTATAACGAGTTATACGGATACAAGAGAAGGGAGCCTTGGGGAACCGTGAACCTTGCAAATGCACCGGTTGGTAGACCCCACCGTTACCGTCCCAATAATGGACGCAGTACGGATGTAGGTGCCGCGGAAGTCAAGGGTGACCGACCCACCAGTTTCAGGGATGGTGGCCGCGGAGGATGTCGCATCGAAGCTGGCGTCCGCCGGGAAGCCGCTGATGGTGACGGTGTAGGCGCCTGCCTGGACTCCGTCGAAGCGGTAGTTGCCGCCGCCGGCGGTCGTGGTGGAGGCGCCGGTGCTGAGATTGACGGATACACCGTCGATCCCCATGCCCTCGATCGAAACCTGGCCCATGATCGAGCCGGTAGGCGGCGGAGGAATAACGTCCTCTCCGCAAGCCGCGATGATCGGGAGCACCAGCAACGTTGCCGCCGCGAGGAGCTTCCTGAATCTTTCCATTCCGTTTTCTCCTTGGAAACGGGTGTTTGAGCCGCCCCGCATCTCGGGGGTGCTGCCACGCAAGCGTCGCAAGATCGGTGCCACTTGTCTGAATATCATGTAAAATGCTATCTGCTATAGGCATACGGTCATCGGGACAAGATTGGAGAACGTCGGATTCTCACCCATGGTCAGATTTCCGTCGCTTCAGCTCTGCCGGGCGTAGTATCGGGCAACGGCACCATGCCCCGCCGCTTCGCCACGTGAGTAGTGGGCCGGCATGCGTTCGGACTTCCACCGCCCCGCGTTCATGATTGCGACAAGTCCGGCCCCCTGCGCGGTCAGATCCTGCGTCATTCCCACTCTCGGAGAATGTCCCGAGAATCCCTCGCCGAGTCCCGCCTCCCTGCACATCGCGGCGATCCGGACGCTGATGGTCCTGCCCCGCCGCACACCGAACACCCTGGCCAGCGGATCCGGCTTCCGCGGCCGGATGCGCTTCAGCGCCCTCGTCGCGCGCGCGCCCACGTAAAGGACAGCAGGAGTGTTGGACGTCTTCGAGCGCCGGATGATCACTCGGGAGGTCCCGTCGCGCCGGAACTTGACGTCGGTCCAACGCAGGTCGGCGGCTTCACGGCGTCGCAACAGTGCGTCTCTCATGACGGACACGATGGCGATGTCCACCTCTCCGCGCCAGCGCGCGGCCCGGGAAGACTCGGTGCGGCCGGACGGGAACACCCGCCGCAGGTGCGCGGTCTCGACAATGGCTGCCAGCCCCTCTTCACGGAGCCCCCGGGCCTGCTTCGGTTCGGCCCTGCCGCGGGCGGCGGCGCGGTTCCTGACACCGGCCAGCGTCATCTTGACTCCCTCGGAAGCGGTGGGTGTGGGAACGCCGGCGCGGCGATGGAAGAAGCTGATCGCCTTCCGATCCATGGCAAGCGACGCCAAAGACAACCCCAGTGCATCACGGTGGACCAGGTAGGCGGCCACCGTGACCGGAGCGGCGGGAAGCGACGTGACTCCCTCCTTTTTCGCCCAGGTCCGAAATCGGGTCCAGGCGGCCTGGTAAACCTTCCGCGTGGTCGGGCGCTGGCCCTCGAGGACGGCGGCGGCCACGGCTTCCAGGTGACGCGTCTTGAGATCACTTCCATTTATCAGGGCGGTGGCGGAATTAGTGCTCATATTCCCCTCCAACGTGCTGTTTTGAGGCCCCAGCACGTAACCGGGGTAGCCCCCCGAAACGTCTGTCCGGATGTGGTCGCACACGCGTTCCGTGCCGCCGAAATCGGTGGCGCTTTGCTCGAATCCGACGACAACCGAAGCTGGGACGGTAACGGTGGAGAACATGGGGCTTGGGGGTGTTACGGTCAGGCTTTCCGGCATGGCCGACGCGCAGACCGCCACCGACGACAACGGCCAGTATTCGTTCACGGGCCTGCGGGCCGGGACGTACTCGGTCGAGATCTCCGGATTCGACATGGATGAGGTCGGCTTCGGGAGCATTTCGTCCGCCGCCACGGTCGGCGTGGGTGAGTCGAAGGTCATCAGCTTCGACGGCACGTACCTCCGCACGGCCGGCATCATGGGCCAGGTCGCCGTGGAGGGCGTGGGCCTTGCGGGCGTGACCGTCACCATGACCGGTGAAGGCGAAGACATGACCGACGTCACCGACGCCGGTGGTCTGTACGCCTTCTCGAAGCTCAAGGCGGGCGACTACTCGGTCGCGATCTCGGGCTACGACACCGACGACTACGAGTTCGCAACCACTTCCGAGAACGTGACGGTCGCCACGGGCGAGACCGCGAACATTCCGTTCGAGGGCATACTGCTCCGCACGGCCGGTATCAGCGGCCGCGTGAGCGTCGAGGGCACGGGCATCGACGGCGTCGAGGTCGTCCTGGCCGGCGCGGCGGACGCTACGGCGATGACATCCAGCGGCGGGCAGTATTCGTTCGCCGGTCTCGCCGAGGGCACGTATGTCGTGAGCATGACGAACCCGAACGCGGACGCCTACTCCTTCGAGACGATGCAGTACACGATCGCACTGGCCGACTCGGAGTCGAAGATCCAGAACTTCGAAGGCACGCACACGCGGACCGCATCGGTCTCGGGCATGCTGTTCATTGACGAGGTGATGCAGGACAAGATGCACACCGCGGGCGAGCCCTCGATCACCGCGGCGCTTGCGCCGCTCGTGGCGCATGGGTTGCTGGACGAAATGGTGCTGGCGGGCCTGCTGAGCAATGCGAAGGTGCTGCTCCGGGGTCCGGATCTCAACACCATGACTGAAGTGTCCATCAATGCCGACGGTACGTACACGACGGGCGAGGCCCTGCAGGCAGGGTCATACCAGGTCGAGCTGCCGGCCAACAACGAGATGGTGGCGGCGGGGCTCGCGGCTGCCGGCGTCGCATTCGTCGGCGAATCGGCGGTGGTGACGGTGGCGGCGGGTGGCAGTGAGACCGTCAACTTCCCGTTCCGGATCACCATGCAGACGGTTGGCGTCGGCGCGGTGATGGGGAATGCGGAGATGGTGTCCGATCCTCCACTTCCGGTCGAGGGCGTCACGCTTGCGTTGTTCCCCACGGCCCAGGACGCCGAAGCAGGCACGAACATGCTGGGCATGGGGGCCGAGACCGGTGAGACCGGTATGACGGCCTTCCAGTTCGCGCGGGCCGACGACACCAGTCCCGGCAGCGAGGACACCGACAACATCGTCTTCGTGAAGGTTGTGGAAGCCGGTCACGAAGACCTCATGGTGTCCGACGGAGCCGTCATCGAAGTCCGGTACCCCGGTGTTTCGCGGGTGCATGCGGCGCCGACTTCCGTTCGCTTCGTGAACGTCGCGGTGAACTTCCAGTTCTGGATCAAGAACGACGCGGACGCGCGCGGCGGCGACGTGCTGGTCGATGGCTGGCACACGGACGTATACATGGGCGAAGTGACGGACGAAAGCGTTCCGCTCATGATGGAGGACGAGGACGGCGACACCGTGAACCTCACCATGCCTTCCGAGAGTGCAGAGGACGATGACGGCATGCAGGGCAGGGTGATGGTCACGTACCGGGTGACGGCGGACCAGCTGCCCGCGACCTTCAGCGCGGCGTTGAGGCCGGACAACACGGACGACACGGACGACATTGACGACTGGCAACAGCCGATGGCGATGGGAGAGACGTGGGAGGCAGTGGGCGATGGGCTGACCTACACGCACACCGGTTTCGCGCTTCCGAAGTACAACACGCACGAAGTAAACGACTTGAACCTGAACCCGAGGTTCGGACAGGCTCCGCTCCGCGTCACCTTCACAACGCAGAAGCTGACGGTCGGCGTGTACAGAGAGACCGACGACGAGCCGGGCTTTACGAACTTCCAGAGCAAGGTGGACGGGGGAGACCAGCGGCCGCACAAGGACATCGCGGCGGAGATGAGCGTCTCGGTCATGGTTGAGGCGTCGGGCCGCAGAGGTCTCGAGGTGTACGACGAGTGGGATCACGACCGCAACCCGAAGACACCAGCCATTGACGCCACGATTACCGGGTTGACCGGCGGAATGGCGACCTTCGGGAACCTGCCGGCCGACATGGACTTCACGGTCCAGCTCAATGAGGGCAGCGACCGGGTGGCGGTCGGTGGTCCGGACAGCCGGAGCGACCGCGTTCAGGCCTACGGGGACGACCTCGACTTGGGCATGTCGGTTGGCGCGTTCGGCGACGATAGTGGCGCCGGGCCCGAAGTTCGGCTCTGCCCCTTGTCGTCTTCGTCAGAGGATGACATGTGCTCGACCTTCGGCTACCAGTGGACGTCCGGGTCGGCCGACGGGAAAGTCACGCGGCGTGGCGCGGGCGTCGCCAGCGCGACGGTGAATCTCGACGCCATCACCGACAATCACAGCCCGGACGAGAGCACGAAGACCAGCAAGGCCGCGGCGACGAAGGGGAACTACAGCTTCTCCGGCGTCCAGGACGGCGAGTACTGGGTGCGCACACCGGCAACGAAGGACAACAAGGCCGACAGTGCGAGAGTCGCGCTCTATCACGACGAGGAGGAGGACGACGACGAGGATGACGGGATCACCGGAAATCCCGCTACGTATACCAAGGACTTCGACGTCACCGCGCTGAGACTCGAGATCAAGGGATATGTTGCCAACGATGGCCAGGAAGGCGACAACGAGACTCCGGATCTCGACCAGATCGTGCGTGGCGACGAGGCCGTTGCGGGCATCGAGCTCGAACTCCTGACGATTACCAAGGTTTCGACGAACAAGAAGGACACCACGTTCAAGGTCCACCAGACCACAGAGACCGAGGATGACGGTTCCTACGCCTTCAGTGACGTTGTCGAAGGCAGCGCATACTACGTCAGGGCCACCGGCACCGGCGAGTACCACGCTGCCGAAGCCAGCGCGATGGATGGATTCTCCCGGAAAGTCCCGGCCGACGAGTACCCGGCCGTGGAGGAGGGCGAATTCGCGCTGCCGTACTGGAACTACAATGAAGGCAAGGCCATGATGACCGCGGTCACGGTGAGCGACGAGGACGGAGAGGTCGAAGCCTCATTCGTGAACTTCGCTCTGCTGTACGTGGACGGCTCGATCTCGGGCAGAGTGAGAGAAGCCTCCGGCAACCCCGGCAACATCACGATCGAACTGATTCGTTGCGACACGTACGATGCCGACGACGCGGAATGTGGCACCTACAACCGCGACGACTTCCCGACCCTGACCACGGAGACGGCGAAGAACGGCAGCTGGGAGTTCAACGATCTCCTGGAAGGCTGGTACGAGGTCTACGTCGGCGAGGCGGGTTACTTGGCTGCCAACATCGACGACAAGAAGCAGATCGACGACGACGGGGCGACCGAGTCGGCCGACATGCACACCGGCCTCGTGAAGGGCAGGCGTGATCTGGCCGCCGGCAACAACTTCTATCTCTACGACAACGGTCTGGCTGACGACGACGATCTGGACGGCATCGAAGTGGAGGGAACGACCGACCCGGACGACGACCCGGAGGACCTGGCGGCCAATGCGACCATCGCGGCCCAGGGCAGCAACGCAGCAACGGCAATCACGGGCGTGAGCAGCACCCCGATCACATTCGGGTCGGAATCCGTGACGGTGGAGCCCGATATCCACGAGGACGCGACCTTCAAGGTTACCACGGGCGCGGGCAAAACCCTGAAGTCATGGCCGATCTCCAAGGGCGTGGCCACGGTCGACCTGGGCTGGAACAAGACCGGTTCCGAGGATGAGGGCGAAGACCCGATGGAGACGGAGATCACCGTGGCTGTCACCGCCGAGAACGGCTACGACGACCACGACTATACCTTCTCTGCCTCCCGCATGAACCCGGTTGGGAACGAGTTGTTGGCACGTGACTTCGTTGTTGAAGCACCTGTCGGCGCCGATGTCGTGGCAGCCTTCGGTCAGATCGACCAGTTCACTGTCAATGTGGCGGAAAAGGCCGAAGAACTGACCTTTACGGTGGAACTGGAGGACATCGAGAAGCAGGTATTGATGGTGTCGATGGGCGGCGACGAGGTTAAGCCATCGGATCGCAAGCGCGCCGACCGTAGCGATGAGCAGAGGTACGAAGTGGAGTTGGCCGACGGGGCGAACACCATCGACCTGATGGTGACCTCGGAGGATGAAGAGGAGCAGTCCTACCAGCTGATCGTCCGGAGAGACGCACGCTCGGGTGACGCGACTCTGAAGGCCCTGAGCCTGAGCGCAGGCTCGCTGAGCCCAGCGTTCAACGCGGCCACTACATCGTACACGGCCAGTGTGGCGAACGCCGTTACATCGGTTAGGGTCACGGCGACGGCGAATCATAGCGGCGCCACCATCTCGCAGAGTCCGACGAACCCGGTCGCTCTTGCAGTGGGCCCCAACCGGATAGCGGTGACGGTCACCGCCGAGGACGGAACCACGGAGACCTACACCGTGACGGTGTCGCGTGACTCGCCGGGAGTTTCGTCGGACGCGACGCTGAGTGCGCTGAGCCTGAGCGAAGGCGCGCTGAGCCCGGCGTTCGACCCGGCCATGCTGGAGTACACGGCCAGTGTGGCGAATTCCGTTACAGGAGTTACGGTCACGGCGACGGCGAATCATGGTAGCGCCAGCGTCGCCCAGGATCCGGTCAACCCGGTCGAACTCATGGTGGGCGTCGCCAAAGAGATCACGGTGACGGTCACCGCCGAGGACGCTACCACGATGAGGGAGTATACCGTCACGGTGACGCGTGAGGCGCCGGGAATCTCGTCGGACGCGGATCTGGGTGCCCTGAGCCTGAGCGCGGGCACGCTGGACCCGGAGTTCGACGCGGCCACTACATCGTACACGGCCAGTGTGGGGAACGCCGTTACATCGGTTAGGGTCACGGCGACGGCGAGTCATAGCGGCGCCAGCGTCTCGCAAAGTCCGACGAACCCGGTCCCTCTCAATGTGGGCGACACCGAGATCACGGTGACGGTCACCGCCGGGGACGGAACCACGATGAAGGAGTATACCGTCACGGTGACGCGCGGCGCGGCAGGAGCTTCGACGGACGCGACGCTCAGTGCCCTGAGCCTGAGCGGTGTGACGCTGAATGAGGAGTTCGCCGCCACAACGTATGCCTACACGGCCGATGTGGCGAATAGCGTCGAGTCCACCACGGTGGCCGCTACGGCGATGGATGCCGCCGCTACGGTCACGCTGCCTGACCCCAACCCGGTCGTTCTCGACGAGGGCGACACCGAGATCACGGTGACGGTCACCGCCGAGGACGGAACCACGACCCAAGCGTATACCGTCACGGTGACGCGGGCGGCGGCACCGACTGTGCCGGGGTTGCTCGTCTCGATTGAAGACGTGACCGTCATGGAAGGCACCGAACGTGACTACACGATGCGGCTGACTACCCGGCCGAGCGGCGATGTATCGGTGGCCCTTACTGTGGAAGCACATGCCGACAACCCGGCTAATGCCGACGTTACCCATATCACAACGACGCGCACCTCGTTGACATTCAACGAAAACAACTGGAATCGTGCGCGGACCGTGACGATAGCGGTCGCCGAAGATGAAAACGAGAGCAGCGAAATCGCAAACATTAACCACGCGATTTCCGGAACTGGCAGTTACAATGGTCTCGACCCCGTGGCTATCAAGGTGACCGCGGGCGACAACGACGTCGTTTCAGGCGCTGCAATTCGGGTCGACATGGCTGCCGTCACGCTAACCGAGGATGACGAAGACGATGGCAGTGCGGAGGTCATGGTTCGCCTCGCCGCGATGCCTACGGGCGAGGTGACTGTAACTGTGGCAACGTCAGCAGAAGCGGTCGCCACTGTAGCGCCGCCAAGCCTCACGTTTACGGCTTCGAACTGGGATGACGAGCAGGCGGTCACGGTGACGTCCGTGGCGGATGACGATCCGGCCGACGCCGAGGCCACGGTAACGCTTTCGGCGACCGGTGGCGGCTACGGTAGCGCAGAAGACGTTGAGGTCGCCATTGCCGTTGAGGACGACGAAGAGGCTACGATTTCCGTCTCGGACGACTTTGAGAACGCCGAGATTGTCGAAGGTGGCAACCTTACGTACGTGATCAGCTTGTCGGCCCCTCCGGTGGCAGGCGAGACGGTGCGCGTAAACCTGCAGGCGCGGGGACTCGCTACGGTGGATCCGGCACAGGCTGTGTTTACGTCTGATACCCAGGACAACCAGATAACAATAACGGTTGCGACGTTGGCGGACTCCGATAGCGACGACGAGACTCTCCTGATAATCCACACTGTCGATGCCGACGAGGATTCAGGGTACAGGGGCGCGGCGCCACCATCGAACATCAACGTTGCGGTCAAGGACTCTGACGCCGCCGGCGTGGTGGTGAGCCGCACCTCGCTGAGTGTCGAGGAAGGCCAAACGGTCACGTACTCTGTAAGGCTGACCAAAGCGCCTTCAACCGACGAATCGGTGACGATACACCTTGCCGGGACGGGCGTGAACCTCTCTACAGGGTCTTTGACATTCACCTCAGGTGACTTTTCCACTCCACAGCCTGTCACGGTGACTGGCCACACGGACAGCGATAGTGTTGACGACCAGGCGATGGTGGAGCATACGGTCGTTGCCACTGGCGGTGACGAGGACTACGACGGGGTGACTGCTTCAACGGTCAGGATCACGGTCACGGAACCGCCCAGCAGCTAGGGTCGAGAAAGGAAAGCTGCAGATTGACCTGGCAGTTGCGGCTCATCGGCAGATGAAAGCCGCAAGCAGAACCTGCCCCCGCCCGGTTCGCCGGGCGGGGGCAACCCCGTCCAAGGAAGGAGCGGTAGCGACATGGCCACCATCCACCACACAGCCGTTGTGCACCCCACGGCGACCGTGGACGCGACGGCCACGCTGGGTGAGCAGGCGATCGTCGGCGCGGGCGTGACCGTAGGCGCCCACGTCAGGATCGGAGACCGCGCCATCCTCTGGCGTGACGCCTCCGTGGGCGACCTCGCCACCATCGAGGAAGGCGCCGTGGTGGGCGAGGGCACCGAGATTGGGGCCGGTGCGAAGCTGGCCGCCCATGCAAAGACGGGCACAAACGTACGCATCGGAATCCGGGCGGTCGTGATGTCGAGGGTCGTTATCGGCAACGGCTCGCACGTCGATGACGGGGCGCACGTGGAGATGCGGGCGACCTTGTTCGGCGGCGTCATGGTCGGCAAGGACGCCTTCGTAGGGAACCGGACCCGGCTGAGCAACCACACGATCGTGGGGGTCGGCGCCAAGGTGGCGCAACGGGTGGTGGCCGGCCGCGAGACCGTGATCGGCGCAGGCGCGACGATCGACAAGATGGTCACCCTGGGACAGCGGTCGCGCGTGGACAAGGGTGCATTCGTGCCGCCCCGCGCGACGGTTCCCGACGGAGGCCGTATCGACAAGGGTGCATTCGCACCGCCTCCGGCGCCAGGGCCCAAGCAAGCCTGGTTGGGGTAGGGCGTGGGCTCGGTGGCACCGGCGGCGAGCCCCGGTGGCGTGGGGTGCCCGGCGAACACGGACGCAGATAGCCGCGCCCTGAGTGACCGCGAGGCCCTGGTGGCGCTCTACAACGGCACCGGCGGCCCGAACTGGCACAGCAACGGGAACTGGCTCACCGAAGAGCCGCTCGATCGGTGGCATGGCATCACGACCGATCACGCGGGCCGAGTCAAGAGCCTGAGCCTGGAAGAGAACAACCTGGAGGGTGCGATCCCGCCGGAACTGGGCAGGCTCGGCAACCTTGAGCAGGTTTTTCTTGACGACAACGAGCTGACGGGCTCCATCCCGCCGGGACTCTCGAGTCTGACCCGCCTCTGTTGGCTGGGGCTCAGCGGCAACAGGCTGACGGGCGCCATCCCGCCGGAACTCGGCAACATGGCAAGGCTTGAGGGGCTGGGGCTCGGAGGCAACAACCTGACCTGCGCCATTCCGCCTGAGCTCGGCAAGCTGGGCAGGCTTCAGGATCTCTGGCTCGGAGAGAACAACCTGACGGGCGCCATCCCCGCGGAACTCGGCAATCTGCGCCGCCTTGTCTGGCTGGGGCTCGGACACAGCAGCCTTGCGGAAGCGGTCCCCGCGGAACTGGGCGACCTGCACAACCTCGAGACCCTGTCACTGAACAACACCCGACTGACGGGCCCGTTGCCGCCGTCCCTTGCGGGGCTGGAGAGACTCGACGAGTTCAGCTACTTCAACACGGGGTTGCGGATCCCGGACGACGAAGCATTCCGTTCATGGCTGGAATCTCTTCCGTTCCATCGGGGCACGGGCGTGCGCGCCATGTCGGGCACTATCTGATCCCGCCATAGTAGCGGGCGACAGCCCCCATCCCCGCCGCTTCACCCCGTGAGTAGTAGGCGGGCATGCGTTCGGACTTCCACCGTCCGGCGTTCATGATCGCGACAAGGCCGGTTCCGTGTGCAGCGAGATCCTGAGCCATTCCCACCCTGGGCGAGTGGCCCGAGAAGCCGTCACCGAGTCCCGCTTCCCTGCACACCGTGGCAATCCGCGCACTGATCGTCCTGCCGCGCCGCACGCCGAATACCCGCGCGCCGGGGATCGGACTGTCCGGACGGATGCGTTTCAGAGCCGCCGTCGCCCGGACGCCCAGGTAGAGGACGGCGGACTTGTTGGACGTCTTCGAGCGCCTGATGGTCACCCGTGAACTTCTGTCAGCCCGGAATTCCACGTCGCTCCACCGCAGGTCGGCGGCTTCCTGCCGTCGCAGCAGCGCGTCTCTCATCACGGACACGATCGCGATGTCCACCGCCCCACGCGTCCGCGCCGCGCCGGGAGATTCCATGCGGCCGGAAGGATAGACCCGCGGGATGTGCGCCGTGTCGGTGATTGCCTTCAACTCCGCTTCCCGGAGCCCGCGGGCCTGCCGCCGCCGGGGCCCTCCGCGTTCGGCGGCGCGGTTTCTCACGCCGGCGATCGCCATCTTGACGCCTTCGGAAGCCGTCGGCGTCGGGATCCCGGCCCGTCGATGAAAGTAGCTGATCGCCTTGCGGTCCATGGCAAGGGTGGCGAGGGACAGCCCCACGGCATCGCGATGGACCAGGTAGGCCGCCACGGTGACCGGTTCGGCGGGGAGCGACGGGACGCCTTCCCGCTGCGCCCAGGCCTGGAACCGCTTCCAGGCGGCCGTGTAGGCCTTGCGCGTGCTAGGACGCTGGCTCTCCGCGATGGCCGCGGCCACGGCCTCCAGGTGACGTGCGGCGAGGATGTCCTTGATCTGGATCAGAGCGACGGCGGAATCGTTGTGCATTTCCCCTTCCTTGTGTCCGAATCGCGAGATCTTGCTCCGGACGAAGGAGGTTACGGAGTCTGCCCCTGACCCGCGCCTCCCAAATCGGGGGTGGCGGCCTCAGCGCTCGGACCCGGGGAATCCGTCCAGCGACAGCACGCGCCGCACAAGCTCCGCCTGCCGTGAAATGCGTTGCTTGCGGAAGATCTGCTTCACGTGCCAGCGGACGGTACTTTCCGTGCGCTGGGTCATTGCGGCGATCGCGGACAAGCTATGCCCCCTGGCCAGCATGACCGCCAGGCGGGCCTCGGCCGGAGTGAGACCCAGGGAAGCTGCAACGAGGCCGGGGTCGACCCGAACCGGACGATCCGGTTCGACGACCAGTACAAGCGCGGCGACCCGCCTGGAGCGCACCTCCCGCCGGCTCCCGGCAACGGGGTGGACGTGAACGACGAGCCTCGGTTGCCTCGATGTGCGCTGGACCGTCATCGACCCGCTCGCCAGCCGGGCGGAGAGCGGCGACGTCGCGCAGGCCAGCAACCGTTGAAGTTCGCTGTTCTCTTCCGTCCTCCTGGCCGCCAGCAGACCGTCCCGGTCGAACAACCCGTCGCCTTGTCGCAGGAGGCCGGTCGCCAGGTCGTTCGCCTCCAGAACTCGCCCCTGCCCGTCCAGCTGGATGACGCCGAAGCGCTCGTTGTCGAGCAGATCGGCGAGCGAGCATCCCTGTGCCTCGGCATCGGCCACCGCCCGCAGCACCCGCGCGAACTGGCGCACGTGGGGCACCAGGGAAGAGACCATCCTGACTTGCTCGGAGCCCCAGCCTCCGGGTGCGATCGAATCTCCCAACGCCCACACGATATGCGATCCCACCGGTCCGTCCAGGTACATTCTGAGCCCGTTCTGCTGTCGGGCGGGGCCCCGCATCAGGTCGTACGTTCGCGAGGTCTTCTTCTCGTGGTCGGTGTACATCTCGGTCGTATGCGCCAGTTCACCCCTGCACAGCTTCTTGACGCGGGGAATGCTCTCGTCGTAGAGCAGAAAGTCCCGCAGGTGCGCCCGCTCCAGGTCATCGCGATGTTCACTGCCGACGATGAGCCGAAAAAAGAAGAGCTCCGGTCTGGGCTGGTGGCGCCGGTCGCTGAACGCCAGGGCATTGCTCTTCATCCGGCCGGCCTGGTTGATCAGGCGAGCCGCTTCGGACCAATGGACATCGTCGAGCGCCGCATCGTGCAGGAGTGCGACAATGCGCTCGAACAGGTCCTGCTGGTTCATCACACCTTCCTTGAGGGCACTCGGTGCTCGGACCCGGGGAATCCGTCCAGCGACAACACCCGCCGCACCAGATCCGTCTGCCGCGAAACACGCTGTTTGCGGAAGATCTGCTTCATGTGCCAACGGACGGTACCCTCCGTGCGCTGCGTCATTGCCGCGATTGCGGGCACGCTATGGCCCGTGGCCAACATGACCGCCAGGCGGGCTTCGGCTGGAGTGAGGCCGAGGGCCTCCTCCACGAGGCCGGGGTCGACCCGGGCCGGACGATCCGGGTCGACGACCAGTACAAGCGCGGCGACTCGCCTGGAGCGCACGTACCACTGGCTCCGAGCCACGGGGTTGACGTGAACGACGAGCCTCGCTCGCCTCGATGTGCGCTGAACCGTCATCGACCCGCCCGCCAGCCGGGCGGAGAGCGGCGACGTCGCGCAGGCCACCACTTGTTGAAGTTCGGTGTTCTCTTCCCTCCTCCTGGCTGCCAGGAAGCCATCCCGGTCGAACAACCCGTCGCCCTGTCGCAGCAGATCGGTTGCCAGGTCGTTCGCCTCCAGAACCCGCCCCCGCTCGTCCAGATGGATGACGCCGAAGCGCTCGTTGTCGAGCAGATCGGCGAGCGAGCTTCCCAGCGCCTCGGCGTCGGTCACCGCCCGGAGTACCCGGACGAACTGGCGAACGTGGGGCTGAAGGCCGGAGACCATCTTGAGTTGCTCCGAGCCCCAGCCTCCGGGTGCGATCGAGTCTCCCAATGCCCACACGATGTGCGATCCCACCGGGCCGTCCATGTACAGGCTGAGGCCGTTCTGTTGTCGGGCGGGGCCGCGAACCACTTCATATGTCCGCGAGGTCTTCTTCTCGTGGTCGGTGTACAGATCGGCCGTAGGCGCCGGTTCACCCCTGCACAGCTTCTTGACGCGGGGAATGCTCTCGTCGTAGAGCAGAAAGTCCCGCAGGTGCGCCCGCTCCAGGTCATCGCGATGTTCACTGCCAACGATGAGCCGAAAAAAGAAGAGCTCCGGTCTGGGCTGGTGGCGCCGGTCGCTGATCGCCAGGGCATTGCTCTTCATCTGGCTCGCTTCGTTGATCAGGCGAGCCGCTTCCGACCAATGGACATCGTTGAGCGCCGCATCGTGCAGACGTGCAACGATGCGCTCGAACGAGTCCTGCTGGCTCATGACCCCTCCCTTGCGGGCACCCGGATTGGGTGTGAGGAGAATAAAAAATCGACCCATGACCCGCGCCTCCCAAATTGGGGGGGCGTGGGCCCTATACGCCAATCGGGGCCCGAATCAGTTCGTCTGGAACCCCGAAAGCGTCCACTAGTTCCAGCGCACGCGGGGCCAGTTCGCGGCAGCGGCGGTTGACCTCGCGCCTGACCGCCTCGCTCTTGCCGGGTTCGAAGTAGCCCGCTTCCAGGTACCAGGCGCGGTGTTTCTCGAGCGTGGCAAGCCCATGGAGAGCCAGGACGGCCTCGACAAGGTCCCTGCCTTCGCCGTCCGCCGATCCGTCCAGCGCCTCGAGCGCGGTCTCCAGCGCGATCCGGTCCACATGTGCCCGCGCCAGCGTGATCATGTGGTCCTGGCAGGCGTTCACGGCCGCGAAGCTGTCCATCCCCTGGTCCAGGCGCGCCTTCAGCCGGCGGGCGGCCGAGCGCAGGAGCCGCTGTTCGCGGTACCGGAAGGCCGACAGTTGGAACTCGCGGTCGGACAGGTGCTCGGGATCGGTCCGGCGGGTGACGACCGGGTTCATGTCGGCGAGCCGGGTCCCGGCCAACTCGGCGAGGTACCGGGCCATCCCCCACATGGACAGGTCGCCCATGTCCTTGCGGTATTGAGACAGCAGACCCTTGGCGGCCAGCTGCAGCAGGACGGGGTTGGCGCCTTCGAAGGTGGCGAAGACGTCGGTGTCGGCCTTCAGGCGGGCGAACTGGTTCTCGGCCAGGTAGCCCTGACCGCCGCACGCCTCGCGGCACGCCTGCAGGGTGTCGAGCGCGTGGCGTGACGCCGCCGCCTTCAGGCCGGCTGCCCGCACCTCCAGCTCGCGCCGGTCGGTGTCGGGATCGGCGTAGCGCCGGGTGAGGTCCCGCACGGCGAAGCCCAGCGCGTACGTGGTGGCGAGGCGCGGAAGCAGATCGCGCTGCACGGTCAGGTAGTCGAGCACCGGGACCTCGGGTCCGCCGGCCGGGCCGAACTGGCGGCGCGTCGCGGTGTAGCGGACGGCGATCGTGAGCGCCTTGCGGGTCACCGCCTGAGACGCCGCCGCGATGCTGATCCGTCCCGCGATCAGCGTTCCCAGCATGGTGAAGAAGCGCCGCCCCGCGCTCGGGATCGGGCTGTGATATTCGCCGCCGCGCGTCACCTGGGCGAAGCGGTCGAGCAGCGCGCCCCGGGGGATCCGCACGCGGTCGAACCGGATGCGCCCGTTGTCGACGCCGTTCAGCCCTTCCTTCGCGCCGCAGTCCTCGATGCGGACGCCCGGGGCGGCCGCCCCGGAATCGTCGCGGATGGGGACCAGGAAGGCGTGAACGCCGTGGTCTTCGAGGGGTGCCGTGCCGGGGCCGTTCCCACGGGCCGGCACGCGCAGCCGCGCGAAGACGGTGGCCAAGCGGCCGTGAAGCGCGGCGTTGCCGATGTAGTCCTTGCGCGCGTCGTCGTCCGGGGTGGTGATCACGAACTCCCGCGCCCGTGGGTCGTAGGTGGCCGTCGTGCGGAGGTCCCGTACGTTGGAGCCGTGGCCGGTTTCGGTCATGGCGTAGCACCCGGGAAGCTCCAGCGAGGCGATCCGGGACAGGTAGCGGCGGTGGTGCCTTTCCGTGCCCAGCTGTGCGATGCTGCCCCCGAAGAGCCCGAACTGCACGCCGTACTTGACCAGGATGCTGAGGTCGCCCAGCGCGAGCTCCTCGAAGACGGCCACGGCACCGCCCGGGTTGTCCTCGCCCCCGTGTTCGCGCGGGTAGGCGACCGCGCCCAGCCCCGCCCGTGCCAGCACATGGACGGCCGCGAGGGTGCGCTCCCGGTACTGACTGCGCGGGATCTCGTCCGGGATGGTCAGTTCGGGACGCATCAGCACGGCACGCACCCGGGCCCTCAGCGCCGGGTGGTCGCCCCGGATCAGCGCGGCGATCTCCGCCGTGACGCTGAGGGGCGGTGTGGCCACGGCCGCCGCCCGTTCCCCGGTGCCGGTGATGTCCCTGAGGGCTTCCGCACCCGCGAGGCCGAGATCCAGCTCCACCCGCGCCAGCGTGGCCAGGGCGTCGTCCCGCCACGGAACCGCTTCCCTGGGGGTTCCCGGCGAATCCGCCTCGACGACGGCCAGTCCGGCGCGGGTCAGGGTCAGGGTCCCGTTGCCCGCGGCCGACCGGATCGTCGCCGTCGCCTCCTGGAACACGGCCGGCGTCGGTGGCGACGCGGGATCGAGCCAGTCACGCACCCGCGCGCGCCCCTCGGCGGTCATCCACTCCGCTTCCGTGATGGCCCGGCTGACCGCGTCGAGTTCCTCATCCTCCATGAGGCCGTCGGCCCACACCGCGCAGAGCACGGGCAGGAACGCCAGGAAGGTCGGTTCCCGTGAGATGCCGGGGGACTGGGGAGCGGGCATGGGCCGTCCATTCGCAGCGAGAAGCGGGCACGCCAAAGATACCGCCAGTTCGAGTCGCCCGTGATGTTTCCGGCCTCGCCCCAACCCTTGATATACCCTGCCTGTTGCGGCAGAATCGGTGTTCCCCCCCTTCCACCTTCTCGGAGCAGAGGCCCCGCCGATGAGCCAACCCCTGGTCGGCGTGATCATGGGATCCCGGAGCGACTGGGACACCATGAAGCACGCCTGCGACGCACTCGACGCCCTCGGCGTGCCCCACGAGGTCCAGGTGGTGTCGGCTCACCGGACGCCGGACCGCCTCTTCGAGTACGCATCGACCGCCGAGGAAAGGGGCCTGAAAGTCATCATTGCGGGGGCCGGCGGGGCGGCGCATCTGCCCGGGATGGTGGCCTCCAAGACGGTCCTGCCCGTCCTGGGCGTGCCGGTACAGTCGCGCGCGTTGCAGGGACTCGATTCGTTGTTGTCGATCGTGCAGATGCCGGGTGGGGTGCCTGTCGGCACCATGGCGATCGGGGTCGCGGGGGCGACGAACGCGGGACTGCTGGCGGGCCGGATGCTCGGCGCCGAACATCCCGAAATCCGGGAAGCGGCTCGCACGCACGCGCGCGCGCAAACCGATACAGTCCTGGCGGACCCCGACCCCGGCAGGCCTCCGCCCGGCGCCGGACGGTGAAGTCCCCGGTGTGCCGCAGGATGGGCTCCCGGCCCGCAGCGCGTACGTGAGGGTCGCCGTCCTCGGCGGCGGGCAACTCGCCCGCATGCTGGCCCTGGAAGGGATTCCCCTGGGCCACCGCTTCACCTTCCTCGAGCCGTCGCCGGATCCGCCCGCCGGTGCGCTCGGCACGGTGATCGAGGCCCCGTACGACGACGCCGACGGTCTGGCGCGGATCGCCGCGGGCGCCGACGTCGTGACCTACGAATTCGAAAACGTCCCGGCAGGGAGCGCCGACTACCTCGCGGCGCGACTCCCGGCGCTCCCTCCTCCCATCGCCCTCGCGACCGCGCAGGACCGGTTGGCGGAAAAGCGGATGTTCGGGGAACTGGGCATCCCCACCGCCCCCTTCCACCCTTTCGACACGCCTGCGGACCTCGACGCGGCGCTCGAGGCCACCGGGCTCCCCGCCGTCATCAAGACACGCCGGTTCGGCTACGACGGGAAGGGTCAGGTGGTCGCGCGGTCGCGCGCCGGGGCCGAGGCCGCGCTGGGGTCGCTCGGGAGCGGCCTCATCGCCGAGAGCTTCGTCGACTTCCAGCGGGAGCTGAGCATTCTTGCGGTGGGCGGTCGCGACGGAAGCCGCGTCTACTACCCGCTTACCGAGAACCATCACCGGGACGGCATCCTGCGGCTCAGCCTCGCGCCCGCGCCCGGCGCCTCCCCGGCGCTTCAGGCGGAGGCCGAACGGCTGGCGGACCGGGTCATGACGCGGCTGGACTACGTGGGTGTGCTCGCCGTCGAGCTCTTCGAGGCGGACGGCCGCCTTCTGGCCAACGAGATGGCGCCCCGGGTCCACAACTCCGGGCACTGGACGCTGGACGGCGCCCACGTCAGCCAGTTCGAGAACCACATCCGCGCCGTGACCGCGCTTCCCCTCGCCACCCCCCGCATGACCGGCCCGGCGGCCATGGTCAACATCATCGGCACGCTCCCGGATCCGGCCGCGGTGACCGCGGTTCGCGGGGCGCATCTGCACCTCTACGACAAGGCGCCCCGCCCGGGCCGGAAGCTGGGCCACGTCAACGTCACGGGTCGCGACGCCGCCGAAGTCGGGGAGGGAGTCGAGAAGGTCCGTGCGTTGACGGGGGCGACTCGGTAGCCGCAAAACGAACACTTTCGGGAGTTTGTCCGCCATTTGGGCCCGAAAGTGGCGGACAAACCGTTATTCACGCCGTGCAACATGTCCCATCCGGCCATGTACGAGCCCTTCGCTCTCCCCGATACTGTTCGGCGCGATCCGTTGCGCCCCCCGCAGGTCCGCCGGTACCTTCGGTGGGGCGGCGGCGAGAACCGGTATGGGGAGGGGCGCATGGATTGGTGGCAAGCCGGTACCATGACGGGAACGATGGTCCTCGCGTTCGCGTCGGTGGCGATGCTCGGTTGGCGTGTCCTGCGCCGCGAGTTCGATGCCGTGCAGCGGCAGTTCGAGGGCGTGGAGCGGCAGTTCGAAGGCGTGGGGCAACGGTTCGAAGCCATGCGCCAGGAGAGCCGGGAGGCCCACGAGAAGATCGGCGAAAGGATCGACCGGTTGCGCGAGGGACAGGCGGGACTTTGGGAGGGACAGGCGGGGCTGCGCGAAGGACAGGCGGGGCTGCGCGAAGGACTCGGAGAGATTCGCGGTGAGCTGAAGGGCGTGCGCCATACCGTGCAGAGTCTGCAGGAGGACTTTCGAGCACACGTCATCAGGGGGGACCGGCACTGACTCCGACCCAGCCCAAAGTGTTTGACTTTCTGAATCCCTTTCCCTACCTTTCCCAGGCTGTCCAGGAAATCAGCTTGGGGGGGTCGCTCTCCGGGCGTCATGGCGCGCTTCACCGGCGCGCCTTTGTTCGCCCCCGGGTACCCCCCAATTCACGAAAGGAACGACGGATCAGGTTGTCATGCCCACACTGAATCAACTGGTACGGAACGGTCGCGCGCGGCTCGCGAAGAAGAACAAGTCGCCCGCGCTCCAGAAAAACCCCCAGAAACGGGGGGTCTGTACCCGTGTGTACACCACCACGCCGAAGAAGCCCAACTCCGCCCTGCGGAAGGTCGCCCGCGTGCGGCTGACCAATGGCTACGAAGTAACGGCCTACATCGGGGGTGAGGGGCACAACCTGCAGGAGCACTCCATCGTGCTTATTCGTGGAGGCCGGGTGAGGGATCTTCCCGGGGTGCGGTATCACATCGTCCGCGGAACGCTGGACACCTCCGGCGTGACCGAGCGCCGGCAGGGCCGTTCCAAATACGGAGCGAAGCGGCCTAAGTAGGCTGCATCGATGGAGTTGCCCCAATGAGCCGTCGTTCCAGCGCCGTCCGCCGACCCACTCCCGATGACCCTCGGTTCGGGTCTCCTGTCGTCCAGAAGTTCATCAATGGACTCATGCTGGACGGCAAGAAGTCCATCGCCGAGGCAATCTTCTACGACGCGATGCGAATCGTTGAGACGAAGGCGGGGCAGCCGCCCCTCAACGTCTTCCAGCAGGCGATCACCAACGCCAAGCCGGCCCTGGAGGTGAAGAGCCGGCGTGTCGGTGGCGCCACCTATCAGGTCCCCATCGAAGTGAGGCCGGAGCGGCGTCAAGCCCTCGCGATCAAGTGGTTGATCGGCTTCGCGCGCACGCGGGGAGAACGGACCATGGCCCAGCGGCTGGCCAGCGAAATCTTGTCCGCCAGCCGAGGAGAGGGCGCGACAGTAAAGAAAAAGGATGACACCCATCGGATGGCCGAAGCCAACAAAGCCTTCGCGCACTACCGCTGGTAGGTCGTCCGCCCCGCCGAGAAGGGCCTGGCCAGGCCTGACGGCGATTGGGAGAGGGATCCCCGGCGGGGCTGCTTTTTGACAGGCCTGATGATATACGAGTTTGCGAAATAGAGATGCCCAGAAATACACCACTGACCAGGCTCCGGAACATCGGCATCATGGCGCACATCGATGCCGGGAAGACCACCACTACGGAGCGTATTCTGTTCTACACCGGTCGCCTCCACCGCATGGGCGAGGTTCATGAGGGCGCGGCGGCCATGGACTGGATGGAGCAGGAGCAGGAACGGGGAATCACCATCACCTCCGCGGCCACGACCGCGTTCTGGCAACGCAACGACTCGGAGTACCGGGTCAACATCATCGACACGCCCGGCCATGTGGACTTCACGGCCGAGGTCGAGCGATCGCTCCGCGTTCTTGACGGTGCGGTCGCTGTTTTTTGTGCGGTGGGTGGTGTGGAGCCCCAGTCCGAGACCGTGTGGCGCCAGGCGGACCGCTACGGGGTTCCCCGGATCGCGTTCGTCAACAAGATGGACCGGACCGGCGCCGACTTCGACAACGTCATCAGGATGATGCGCGAGCGGCTCGGGGCCAATGCCTTCGCCGTGCAGTACCCTCTCGGCGAGGCCGACCTCTTCACGGGCGTGATCGACATCGTGGCCATGAAGGCGTTCGTCTGGAGCGACGAACTCGGTGCCACGATCACCGAAGTCGGCATCCCGGATTCGCTGCGCGAGAAGGTCCAGGCCCTTCGCCACGAGCTGGTGGAAGCAGCGGTCGAGCACCACGACGAACTGCTGGAGAAGTACCTCATCGGCGAGGAGTTCACCGAAGACGACGTACGGGCCGCGATCCGCGCGGCCACCGCGTCGGGCACGCTGTTTCCGGTGTTCTGCGGGTCGGCCTTCAAGAACAAGGGCATCCAGCGGCTTCTCGACGGCGTCATCGACTACCTGCCTTCGCCCCTCGAAGTGGATGCCATCGTGGGACGGCCGCCTCAGGGAGACGGAGACCGGCAGACGCGCGAGGCCTCTGACGACGCGCCCCTCTCGGCGCTGGCCTTCAAGATCATGACCGATCCCTTCGTGGGTAAGCTCACCTACGTGCGGGTCTATTCGGGATCGCTTCCGAAGGGCAGCCGGGTTCTCAACGCCACCCGGAGCCGGAAGGAACGCGCCGGCCGCCTGCTGCAGATGCACGCCAACAAGCGGGACGAACGCACCGAGGTGTTCGCGGGCGACATCGCGGCGGTCATCGGCCTGAAGAGTGTTCGCACGGGCGACACCATCTGTGCTCCGGAGCATCCGATCATCCTCGAGGCGATGGACTTCCCCGAGCCGGTGATCGCGGTCGCCATCGAGCCCAGGACGAAGGCCGACCAGGACAAGCTCTCCAGCGGGATGGCCAAGCTCGCCGAGGAGGATCCCACATTCCGGGTGCACACCGACCCCGAGACAGGCCAGACGATCATCAGCGGCATGGGTGAGCTCCACCTGGAGATCATCGTCGACCGTCTGCGCCGGGAGTTTTCGGTGTCGGCCAACATCGGGCGCCCCCAGGTGGCCTACCGCGAGACCATCCGCCGCGCCGTTTCGAAGGTGGAGGGCAGGTTCGTGCGGCAGACCGGAGGACGGGGGCAGTACGGCCACGTCGTCATCAATGTCGAGCCCGGTGCCAGCGGCTCGGGCTTCGTCTTCGAGGACCGGGTCAAGGGTGGCTCGGTGCCGCGGGAGTACATCTCGTCGGTGGAGCGGGGACTCCAGGCCGCGATGGACACCGGCGTGGTGGGGGGCTATCCGGTCGTCGACGTCAAGGCGACCCTCATCGACGGGTCGTACCACGACGTCGACTCGAGCGAGATGGCGTTCAAGATCGCGGGTACGCTGGCGCTGAAAGCCGCGTTGAAGAAGGCCAGTCCCGTGATGCTGGAGCCTGTCATGGACGTTGAAGTGGTGACGCCCCAGGAGTACATGGGAGACCTGATCGGCGACCTTTCGGCTCGCCGCGGCAAGGTCGGGGGAATGACCGACCGCGGAGACGCCCAGGTCATCGGTGCCAGTGTTCCGCTGGGAGAGATGTTCGGATACTCGACGAGACTTCGGTCGCTCAGCCAGGGCCGGGCCGTCTACACAATGCAGTTTTCGCACTACGACGAAGTCGCCGGCACCAAGGCCGGCAAACCAGTCCTGGCGGGCGTTTAGGCGCCCCGCCGCAACAAGACCGCAAGCCCAAACGGGGGGAGAATGGCGAAGGAGACCTTCGAGCGAACGAAGCCGCACGTAAATGTGGGGACGATCGGCCACGTGGATCACGGGAAGACGACGCTGACGGCGGCGATCACGATG
>MPNE01000069.1 GCA_002238865.1 Gemmatimonadetes bacterium bin94
TCATTGAGGCCATGGCCGAGGCCGAAGCCCTTGTGGATGGATACCTCTCGCCTCTGGTGGAGCGGATCGACGGGATCCGCAACACGATCATGGACAACGCCGAGGACCGTGGCTGGACGTTCGATCCTGCCCAGCTTGACGACCGGCACATTGTCCGCCGCATGGTGCTGAAGCGCTGCGTCTACGGGGTGGATAAGAACCCGATGGCGGTGGAACTGGCCAAGGTCTCGCTCTGGCTCCACACCTTCACCGTTGGCGCCCCGCTCAGCTTTCTGGATCATCACCTCCGATGCGGCGACAGCCTGTTCGGCGCCTGGGTGCGGCCCGTTGCCGAAAGAACGGACGAGAAGAGCAGCCTGTTCCTGAGGGGACCGCTTGAGCGGGCTACGCGCGCGGCGGCGCCGATGCAGATCATCGAGGGGCTGACGGATGCCGAGATCGCCGAAGCGCACCGTTCGGCGGACATCTTCGCCGAAGTCTCGGAGATGACCGCTCCCCTCGACGCATTCATGTCGCTACTTCACGCGTTCGACTGGCTGGGCATGCGAAAAAAGGAGGTGAAGGCCGCCTATCTCAATTGGCTCCAAGGCACCTCTGGAGACCCCATCGACATCGCTCGCAAGGGGCTCTCCGGCTCGGCGAAGGTCGATGGCGTTCTGACGGCGGCGGTGGAACTCGCCGCGCGCGAGCGGTTCTTGAACTGGCAGGTTGCGTTTCCGGGCGTGTGGTCGGATTGGGAAGCCAAGGAGCTAGAGGGCGGCTTTGACGCCGTGATCGGCAATCCGCCTTGGGACCGGATCAAGCTGCAACAGGTCGAATGGTTCTCTACCCGCCGCCCCGAGATCGCCATGGCTCCGCGAGCCGCCGACCGCAAGCGCATGATCGCCGAGCTTGAGAAGGCGGGTGACCCGCTGGCTCGGGACTTCGCTTTGGCCAACGAACGTGCCGTGTCGGCGGCGCGGATGGCCCGCGGTTCGGGTGATTATCCATTGCTAGCACGAGGAGACCTGAACCTCTACTCGCTGTTCGTCGAACGCGCCATGGCGCTGGTGAATCCCAACGGCATGGTCGGGCTACTCGTTCCTTCCGGTATTGCGTCGGACAAGTGGAAGGCGCCGTTCTTTAGGAGCGTGGCCACGGAAAGCAGGCTGAAGGCCCTCTACGACTTCGAGAATCGCCGGACGCGGTACGGAGGGGCGCCGTTCTTCCCCGACGTCGACAGCCGTCAGAAATTCTGCGTGTTCATCGCCAGTCCACTGCCGCTGAAGGAACCTGTTCGCTGTGCCTTCTTCCTGCAGGACGTGTCGGAACTCGAAGACCAAGAAAGGTGCTTTTCCCTCTCGCCGGCGGACTTCGCCCGAGTCAACCCGAACACGAATACGGCACCGGTCTTTCGCTCGCGACGGGACGCGGAGCTTACAGCGGCAATCTACAAACGCCTGCCCGTACTGGTGGACCGCTCGTCAGGTGAGGAGGTGAAGGTGTGGCCGGTGAAGTATACGCGGATGTTTGACATGAGCACCAACTCCGACCTGTTCCGCACCCGCTCGGAACTGGAGGAGGGGGAGGGAGCGTGGCACGTCGGCGCCAACCGGTTCCAGAGCCCGGGCGGGGAATGGGTACCGCTTTACGAGGGCAAGATGGTTCAGGCCTTCGATCACCGGGCTGCCAGCGTCGTGATTAATCCGAAGAACCTTCACCGCCCGGCACAGAAGAAGATGGCCACGCTTAAGCAGCACGGCGATCCCAACTGGCTACCGAACCCGCAATACTGGGTACCGGAATCGGAATGCGGCTGGCCCCCGAAGACAGGCTGGGTTGTCGGCTTCAAGGACATCACGGCGCCGACCAACAGGGCGACCTTCATCTCCGCCCTCCTCCCAGCCGTGGGATTCGGCAACAAGGTGCCGATCTTCAAGCCCGAAGCCTCCGATCGCCGTGAATGGCTGCTGGCCGCGAATCTGAACGCCGCGGTGTTCGATTTCGTTGCGTGCCAAAAGGTCCATGGTCAGACGCTAAACCTCTTCATTGTCGAGCAGCTTCCCGTCGTCCCGCCGGAGCGGTACCAGGCCGTGCGTTTCGGACGGAAGACGGCGGCCGAGATCGTTCGCGAAGCAGTGCTGGAACTCACGTACACGGCCCACGACATGGCACCATTCGCCGTGGCTATCGGCCATGTGGACGAGGACGGCGAAGTCTTGCCGCCCTTCCGCTGGGACGATGAACGACGCCTCAACCTCCGCGCCAAGCTGGATGCTCTCTATTTCCACCTGTACGGGGTCACGGACCGGCACGACATCCGCTACATCTACTCGACGTTCCCCATCGTCGAACGCAAAGAGAAAGCCGCCTACGGCACCTACCGCTCCCGCGATCTGTGCCTCGCGTGGACGAGCGCGCTCGCCGCTGGCCATCCCGACGCCGAGATTGATCCGTGATCCCATTCCTTCAACCAATGATTGAGGCCCTCGCTACCCTCGGTCACTGTTCGATACCGGTACGTTCAATAACCTTGTGTGCATGAACGATCATCCCGGTCCCGTACCAGCCAACTTCACGTTCTGATCGGCCCGAAACGCCTTCCTTGAGAATGACCGCACCCGATCCGTATGACGAGGCGCTCGCCGCGCTCATGGCAAACGCAGCACGTGAGGAGTTGCACGAAATCAGGAGCATTGCCGCGCGCCTCGGCGGGTTGGTGAAGCGTCTTGAGAAGTTCAGCTGGCCTTTCGTTGCGGCCTCCTTGGGCGGACTGCTGACCCGCCCGGAGAATCACTGTGCGACCGCCCGGATTGAAGCCTTGATCCATCTAGCGGCGCTGGCCGGCTGCGGGAAAAAGGCGCCCCGGCCGCGACACCTGCGACAGTGGCTGAACACGATGGTCTCGGACGATCCCATTGGTCAGCTTGAGGTTCCCGTTGAAGATGTCTTCGTCTCGAACGTGGGAACGTGGGGAAACTCCCGGTTGTTCGATGGACGGTGGAAAAGCAACTCAGACCACGTGCAACTCTGCGTGGAGACGCTGTTCCGCCTCCAAGAACGCCCTTGGGCGGCGCATGCGCTACGGCATGTGATGGCCTTGCTGCGGGTGAGTGAGTCGGTTGCTGGTCGCGCCGGGATTGCGCGGAATTCTCGCACGACAAGCAGGCCGACGGAGACGATTGCCGTAAACGCTTCAGGTGTGGCTGAATCGAGCGGCCATGTTCGCTTCAGTGATGATGAGTTGGTCGCCATCGGTGTTGATCCCGCAGACCTCGACCCCTTCGTGTTTCTGGGAGAGCATGTGGAGTTGCTCGGCGCGCAGTCAATCGGCCACACCGCACTGGAACGACGGCCCTTGGTTCGGTTCAGGGGCCACACGACGGTGGCGGTGCCGACAAGTATCGGGGTAGCGATCAAGCGCTTCGCGGTTGAGCGGGCCGCAACGGGAGGGGATCTACGGCTGTTTCAATCCACCTGTCACTTGGTGCAGTTCACCGAAGTCTTTCTGTTGGGAAGAGCAGATTGGGGAATCGAGTACATCAGGATGCTGGGGGAGCCCGACCCGGACGATGGCATTAGGGAGTTCGTCGGAGCCTTCGATGACCACGCGTATGTCCATGTGCTCTTTATTTCCGACGACTTCGAGGAGGTCGCCAGGGAGGGACTAACAAGCGTTCACAGCCTTGAGGACGCAGTGCGGGAACGAATCGCTGACCGGGCGGCTGAGCTTGCGAGTGACGTTCGTTGCCACAGAGGCTTGACGGTGTTGGTTCATGGCGGCATCGGGCGCGAGTTCGCGCCGGTATGGGGAGATCTTCCAGACGGCTGGCATCAGCTATGCTTGTCCGCGCCTGATTTCATGCTCCTGGGAAGCGCAACCGAGTTCACAGCCATGCGAGCCTGGAAGCTGCTGGAAATGGTCGGCAACCTGGAAGCAAAGGGTGTCGTCCTTCCGAATCCGCACGGGTTCTTGAACGTGGTGGCTTTCGCGTATCACGTTGGCTTTGAGCTCGTGCCCGAGAACTTGAGCCCAGGTCCGATGCTCCTACACAGCGACTTTATCTTGCCGCTGCGTCACGGGGTGCGAACCGCGCTCGACCGGCATGTTGCAGTGGGTCCCGATGGGAACTCGTGGGTCGATGTCCAGCGCGATACAACGGGTGAGTATCTCGACGAGGCACGGGGTCGCCTGGTATTCCTCAGTCGTGTGCATCGGGCTCACCGAGAACTTCTGGCCTGCGTAGAATCCGCCTCACGACCATGGTGGGTCCAATGCAGCGAACTTCCGGAAGGCGGGTGGCACCGCGAAGTCGCGTTCGGCATTCTGGACATGACCCTCGGCTGGATGGTCCGCTTGGTCCCCCTGCTCGAAGACCGGAACGCCGCGCTGCCGTCCGGTCCTGTAGCCATTCGGGTCCGGTTCCCGGCCATCGAGACCTTCCGTCAACGGGGCATTCCCATGACGGAGACAGCGGTAGCTCCTGCGGTCGCCGTGGAAGGTGGAGAGGTCATGATCGACTGCACACCGCAGTATTTGCGCTCTTTTCTGAGCGCGGGAAATTTCGGCGACCGCCTGATGATTGCCTCGTTGTTGCGAGGCGTGGATTCACTGGCTGGCAACCCGGCTGCCTCCGATGCTGAGCTGGAGGAGTGGGTGGGCGACGCGATCGGATCCGAAAGCGCCCGTTTCCTCAAGATGATACCGAGCAGGACGTCGGAAGATGCAATCTATGACGTTGCCGCGCTTCCGAAGTTGCGCCTCTTGATGCCTGAAGATCGGGCCTGGAGCCGTTTGGGCCTTGCCCGTCGAGCCGGATATGAGGGCATACCGGGCCCTGTTCCGTCAGATCGTGCCGTCGCGCTTCTCAACGATGCGGTGGTTGAGATTTGGCAGCGCATCAGATTGCGCCTCGTCGAGCTGTCCCGGGAGAGCGTCATTGAGCGATCGCTGTTGAACTACGTCGCTGCCCGGAAAGACCATCGGGATTGGCTGCGTTCGACAGCGGCGCAACTCGCCCTTTATGACCATGCACAGGTCAGGGCCGCCGCGAACGAGCGCATCCTTCGCCGGGAAACCGCCGGTCTGGCTTGCCGGATCATCGCGGAGATGGCGCTGTGCACATCACCGTATGGCACTGGATCACCCTGCTCGTGGACGGACCTCGACTTTCTAGTTGCGGAGGTTGCGACGCTTCTGGCCTGTGCCGGGCAGAGCGATGCGTTGCGCTACGGCTTGGCGACGCATCCGCCGGTCATGCACCCGAATGGATCTTTCGGATTCGACGAGTCGGCCACAGCGGCGACAGGTCTGCTGATAGCCGAACGTTGGCGGCGAACATTTCGAGATGCGGCGACGGATGACGAAGTCGACGGTATGAGCGGGGGCGATGAGGGAGTGCCGGACCCGGAGTTCCCATCCGCCTTTCTCGCCGAGTTCGGCCTGAGCCCAGAACAGTACGGGGCGTTTGTCCATCGACTCACGTTGGAAGCCTTGGAAGCGAACGGCGCCCATTTGCGGCTCAGGAGAAGCGAAGTCGAGCAGCGGCTCCGAGATGTCGGCGTGATGAATCCGGAGCGTGTGTTCGAAGCGTTTGCGCTTGTTCCGAGATCTCGGTGGAATGAGGATGATCCTGACAACGCTCGGGCAAGAGACTGGTGGCCCTGGCGATACAACCGACGTCTGTCCATCATGCGGCGCCCGCTCGTCCAATTGTCGATGGAGGCTGATCCGTTCGTGACGGCGGTGCCTTCGATACTTGCTGGGACGTTGCGCTACTTGCAGCAAGCGGCATTCGGCGATCTTCCAGGCACCCTCTTTGACAGTCCTGAGATGAAAGTCTGCATCGGAAGGGCGGTGAATCGGAATGGGCATGAATTCGCGCGCCGGGTAGCCGAACGGCTCGGGGCACTAGGGTGGAGGACGAGACGGGAAGTGAGACTCACGCGATTCGGAGGCGAGAAGTTGCTCGGAGATGTGGACGTCTTGGCATGGCAACCGGCTACCGGGCTGGTCTACGCGGTCGAGTGCAAGAGCCTCCGATTCGACCGCACCTGCGGCGAGGTCGGAGAGCGTTTGGTGGAATTCTCTGCGGGCACGGTGGACGGGAAACGCACGCAATTGCAGAAGCACCTCGACCGTATCGCCTATCTCCGAGGCAATCCGCAACGGCTCGCGGACTTCGTGTGTTTTCCCGTGGACCGCTTGCAATTGCGTTCGGCGTTGGTAACGGAGCAGATCGTGCCAATGCAGTTTTCTGGAAAGGCGCGAGAAACGCTGGATCTCGTAACGGACTACGAGCTGCTTGAAGCAGTGCTTGCCGGTTGAGGCGCGCGAGCAACATCCGGCCAACCTGTCAAGGGACCGGACCGGGTGGCATGGCGGCGCCCTCCACCTCGACCTCCTCTTCAGCGAGATGAGCGGGACGAAAGCGGCCACGATGAGCAGAAGCAGTCTGCAAGAAAAACGGCTCCGATTCTTCGAGCGAGGGAACAAGCACTGCCCAATCTGCTTGACCAAGTTCACCGAACCCGACGTACGGGCTGGCGAAGTCGTGACGCTCGAACACGCCCCCCAAGAGTCGGTGGGCGGAAAGCCCGCCTGCCTCACGTGTTTTCAGTGCAACACCGGCCCGGCGACGAGGGTGATAGACCAAGCCCTAGCCCGCTTCTACCGGGCCCAGGAAGAGGGTGGCTACCCCATAACCGTTGAAGGTGACGGCAAGCGACCCTACACCATCCACCCGAAGCATTATGACATCGGGAAGGATAGAATCAGGATCAGAACCCGGCGCGATGTAGTAGGGAAGAGCCACGGTCCGCTCACACTACGCCAGACCGAGCCCTTGCTCGACGCCATCCTGTTGGGGTTACTGAAGAGCGCGTACTTGATGGTATTCAGCTTGCTGGGGGCGACGGGATACCGGTACGCTCAAGGTGAAGCGGTAACGTCGATCCGTGAACAGTTGCTGTCCCCGGAGAAAGAGCTATTCCGACCCTTGGTGGCGTTCACTGACACCGCTAACACAGAACACGCTGTCCTGCTGTGGACGGAGTACCAGTGCTGGGCGGTGAAGATTCGCACCGACTTGGTAATCCTACCGCCGGGCGGGTCCATTGATCGGTACCGGAGACTCGCAGAGGCACTTGAGCCACCGCTGACGCTAGGCTCAACGGTCCAATGGACAGCCCCCAAGTTTGGCGGCAGCCCAATTCATGGCAAGAAGTCGGACGCGCTGAAGACGAAGCACTTGTTCGGCGCGTCCTTGCCCAACCCGCGCCAAGACTACGTAGTCGTGTATGAAGAAGCAGACATGGTTGCCGTACTCCCGGTTTCCGGCCTGTAGGGAAGCTCTCGCCGGAGGACCTAGTAGGCGCGGCGCTCCGTCAGATCGGACGACCGATACGCCCGGAACGACCCTGCTTTCCGGGACCTGCACAAGGCAGGCTTCCGGGACCTTCGGTGACAAGGCGGCGCGGGCGTGTGAGGTCCCGCCATTCATGTCCGGTTTTCCCGCTTTTGCGGCACGGTCCAGCACGGTCCAGTCCAACGGCAGGAAACGCAGATCGTGCAGTCCTGTATGACTTTAGACGATTTCCTGCCCGGATTCAGGCATTTGCCGATCCGCTGGCCAGAAAGAGCATCTGGCCGTCGCTCGAACGGGTGACTAGTGAGTACTCGGGGTCGCCCGCGTGTTCGATCAGGAAGCGGTGATCGGTCATCCCCTTCTTGCCGCCCATCCGCTGGAGGTCGGTCTTCCAACTCTTTCCGTAGGGAGGGTTGGAGAGCATGAAGTCGAACTCGCGCGTTGGAAACGCGTCTTTCGAGAGCGTCGAGTGCTTCGGCCCGCCCACGATGTTGTCGGCGGCCTCGCCCTCGCCCTTGAGGAGCAGGTCGGCCTTGCATATCGCGTAGGTCTCGGCGTTGATCTCCTGGCCGTACAGGTGTGTGGACACTTGCTTGCCCCGCTCCTCCGCAAGCCGGTGCAGCTCCTCCTCCGCCACGGTCAGCATGCCGCCGGTCCCGCAGGCCCCGTCGTAGAGCAGGTAGGTGCCGGACTCGATCCGGTCGGCGATGGGCTGGAAAACGAGCTTCGCCATGAGCGTCACTGCGTCGCGCGGCGTGAAGTGCTCGCCCGCCTCCTCGTTGTTCTCCTCGTTGAAGCGCCGGATCAGTTCCTCGAAGACCGTGCCCATGCCGTGGTTGTCGAGGCCGGGATGCCGAACCGCACCGTCCGTGTCCATCACCGGATCGGGACCTAGGTTGATGTCCGGCGAGGTCAGCTTCTCGATCAGCGCACCCAGGGCGTCGGCCTGGTCGAGGCGCGGGATCTGGTTGCGGAACTCGAAGTTGACGAGGATGTCCTGCACATTGGGCGAAAACCCGTCGAGGTAGTCCTCGAAGTCGGCCCTGAGTTGCTGTCTGCTGGCTCTCGCCCGGAGATCGCTGAGCGTGAACTCCGAGGTGTTGTGGAAGGCCTGCCGGGCCGCCTGCCGGAGCGCGGCGTCCTGGTTCGTGACCCCAGCGGCGTCCAGCTTGGACTTCATGTCGAGGACGGCCTGCTTGGTGGGCTCCAGCACCGCGTCCAGCCGCCTGAGCACGGTCATCGGCAGGATCACATCCCGGTACTTGCCGCGCACGTAGACATCGCGGAGCACGTCGTCCGCAATGCCCCAGATGTAGTTGGCGATCCAGTTCAGGTTGGGCGCGGTCATGTGGGTCGTGGTTTCGGGGTGGGGTGCTGCCCGCGCGACGCGGGAACCCCGTACGATAACGTACCCGCCACGGAGCGGCTCTGGTAGCGCACGTGAGCGCCTTCACCGAGGGGGCGAGTCAATTGGTAGGCGACTCGTCGCTGGCCGATTCTGCGTTGAAAGAGGTTCGGTTGGACCCGGTGTGAGGACCTCCCACCCACCGCGTAGATCGTCTGCTACGAGCTGTTGGTACTCGGTCTCTGAGCGCGTTCGTCACGGGATCCCATTATGTCTGTGGCTCGTCTCCAAGGGCCGCGAAACGCAGCGTGTTAACGGCTCCGGAAAAGCCGTGGTGGGGTGGTTGTGAGGGGAACGCGATTCCCGCGAATTGAGGCGGTTTCCCCGCCGTTTCTGGACGACAGAGGTAGACACGTTTCAAGGGCAGAAAGCGCAGATCGTGCGGCCCTGTAAGTAGTTAGACGATTCCTCGCCGTGATTCGTGCCATTCTCAGTCTGCCGAATCGGAGGTATCGAACGATGGCACGCACGAAACGAAGCCGCCGGAGCTACGGCGCCGGCGAGTGGGGCCGGAACAGGGTCCGGGTGTTCCCGGACCCGAAAACCGGCCTGTTCCAGGTGGAATGGCGCGAGAACGGGCGAAGGCTCACCCGGTCGCTTGGACACCGCGACTGGGCGAGGGCGAAACGGCAAGCGGACGAATTCGCGGCCGGGTTCGTCGGCCCGGAGATCGGGGGCACGGCGAAAGCCGAGCCCGAGCCGCTCACGCTGGAGAAGCTCTTTGAAATCTACGGTGAGGAGGTGACGCCCTCGAAGACGGAGCGGGTCCAGCACCGGGACAGAATCGAGACGAGGATGTTTCTCGACTTCCTCGGGCGGGACCGAAGGCCCGAGACCCTGTCGCAACGCGATTGGGACCGCTTCATCCGGGAGCGCCGGGCGGGCAGGATCGGACCGAGCGGGAAGCCCGTGTCCAACCGGACCATCGAGTTGGACCTGAAGTTCCTGCTCGCGGTGCTCAACTGGGCGACGAAGTCCAGAGACGAGGAGGGGAG
>MPNE01000070.1 GCA_002238865.1 Gemmatimonadetes bacterium bin94
AACACCATACGGGCCCGCAGCCAAACAGGGCTGCATCAAGAGGCCGAACATACGACAGTACCTGGCCAACTGCCACCAACTCGGTTCCGAATCCGCGCTTGCTCACCTGGGGGCGTCCACATACAGCTTACCCCTTGTGGGTACAACGGGCTGGCGAGGGGTATGCCCCTTCGATCCCCCAAATGCGTCGCTCGCGGCCGGGGTGTGTGCGCGAGGAAGCGCCCCATGGCCAACGCGCGCCTGCTTGGCCGCTCGATGCTGCGGCCAAGCGGAAAAACAGGACCACGACCGCCCAACCGTCCGCCCGCACCGGCGCTACCAGCCTGCCGGACAGTCGCCAAGAGGACAGCGCTTCCGTAGCTTGCCCGGCGGGGCGGTCCCGGCCAGCAGATCACTAGCCAAGGTGTGCAGGTATTCGTGGGACGAGACCCCTCCGGTTAGATCCTGCACCGAACGGAGGTCTGTGAGGTGCTCCACCAGCGCACGGAGATCCGGATCGCCGAGCGCCACAGCCAACTCCATCGCCCGCGATGCGTGCCACTGTACTTCCCAGGCTGTTGTCGCTACGAACGACTCTTGTGGTGCCACGGTCAGCCGACTGCGGGCGGCCTCGATGGCGCTTGGCCGCATGTCGGGGGGAATTGATCCATCCTCGGCTATCAGTGCGAGCGTCCGAAGCGCGGATCCCACGCGGAGAGCCCGCGCCTCTCCCGATGGCCTCATGTCGTCGGCCCGGACGTAATCGAGCAACGCGGGCAGCGCCGCCACGCCGAAGTCGGCCAACGCGTTGGTCACGACTTCGCCGGTGACGCCGAGCACATGCTCGACCAGGAAGGGGATTCCGGCGGGGTCGTGTGTTCGGATCGCGACCGTAATGTAGGGCCACTCATCGCTGTAGTGCGACGGCTCCACGTCAAGCTGTCGCATGTGCCTCCATGCGGCATCGAAGAAGACCGCCTTCAGTTCGTCGCTTGCCCGCCATCCGATGTCATTCATGAAGGCGAGTGCTCCAAGATGGGCGTCAGGATCCGCGCCGCGTAGCGCCGCCAGCGCCTCGGCCTCGGACGCCGCTGGCCTCTGCCCGGGAGCCAACTCGATCTTGGCCCCCCCAATCCTGCAAGGGTCCGGGGCCTCCACGTACCCGGCCTGGTGCAGCTGTCGGCCCGTGGCTTCCATCCGCCAAGCGTGGTCCGGTGGAATGAAAGGTCCCGACCGATCAAGAAACCCATCGGACAGATCGGCGTTGTCGTGGAACGCGAACACCAGCCCGCCGTCCGAAACCATGACTTCGCCATACCACGCCGCGCTGTTGAGGAATGAACAGGGATATGGCAAGGTGCCCGCCTCCAGCCTGTCCATCGCCACCGCGATACCGCGCCGGGGATCGGCAGCGATCAGGTGGTGAGTTCCCGCAGCGTCGGCCCGAAACATGCGTTCGAGGGCGTCGAACGCGCCCACATACGCGGTCTGATCCGGTTGGCCTTCCCTCGCAGCCTCCGAAAGCGCGTTGCCGATGGCGAGAGCGGCTCTGCTCTTGGGATGCGCGACCGCGATGGCTACGAGCCGGTCGGCGAAGGCGTCCAGTTCGGCCAGTGAACGTGGCCCGAAGTGGTCGGGGTTCTCCTGCGGGCCGGTGAACTGAGTGAGGAACCGGAAGGCGTGCCAACCTGTCCGCTCCAACGCGAAGTCCGGTCGATCCGGGGGCAAGGTGTCCGCCCGGCTCTCAAGATACGCAACAATCTCATCTGCGGATGCCGACGTCCCCTCGAAGGGGAGCTGTGCCGCGAGTGCCGCCGGAGTCAGCATGTTGACAACCGCTACCGTCGTTGCACCGATACTTCGCACCATCATATCTCGTCCCTCCTTAGCGCCCGCGTGCGCTGCCTCCTCAAGCTGCCACATAGCTGTTGGACAGCATCCAGGATCGCGATGGATGCACGAGCCAGCACCGACGGCCCGATAACGGGTCGCCGTGCAGCGGTGCCTTGCTCGCCCGGTGCTCGCACAGGGGCGTGGCGCGCCGGGGGTTCAGAAGGGGGGACGGAGTCTCCCCTCGCCAGCCGAAACGTTCAACGTTGCGTGGGCTGGCTGAGGACCAGTAACGGGTCCAAAGCCAGCCCTTCGGACGCCCGCGAAAAGCCTCCCTGGGCACCGCCCGGAACTGCGGCCGCCCGACGGCCGCGCGCAAGCTCCCCGGCCTCTTGGCCGTCTGCCTCGAAGACGGCGACGGCCACGGGCGGCCCGTCACTACTCTCGTGACGGCGCGCTCGCTGCCGAGCACGGCCTTTTCCCCCTACCCGTACCCCTCCGAGACCGGAGATCGTCGATCTGGGGCGATTCTACAGCCCGCATCTACCCCGAAATGTGCGTTGGCCGCCCAGAAATGGCCTCTGAGACCTTCGCGGAGGAGGCGGTCTATTGCTGCGTGACGTAATCGCACCACGCCTGCATGACCTCGGCGCGGCGCTCCAGCAGGTCGGAGCGTTGATACGCCTGAACGACCCGGCTTCTCGGGACGTGGGCGAGGCAGGCCTCCGCGACCTCCGCCGGTACGCCGGACTCGGCCATCCACGACCGGGCGCTCGACCGGAACCCGTGAACCGTCGATGCGATCCCGGCACGGCGAAGCACGCGCCCCGGCGCGTTCCTCGCCAACACCCCGCCCTTTCTCGACGGAAACACCAGCGACGACTCGGGAGACAGCGCCCGCGCCCGCTCAAGGACGCCGAGCGCGCCCGTGCTCAACGGGACACAGAACTCGCGACCGGCCTTCATCCTCGACGCCGGAATCGTCCACGCGCCCGCCTCCAGGTCGATCTCGTCCCACAGTGCCCCGCGCGCCTCTCCGGCCCGCACCGCCGTCAACGCGATCATCTCGACGCACAACACCGCCGAGGGGTGTATGTACTTCACCCGGCGGATCGCCCCGAGCGACGCCGCGACCTCCCCGTGCGGAAGCGCCCGATAATGCCTCGGCGCGTTGCCGTTCGTCCTCGGCAGCGCCACCACCGCCCGGTCCACCGGGTTGTCCGGGCGCAGATTCTTTCCAATGCTCCACCGGAACACGGCGGCGATCCGGTGCCGGGCCTTCTTGGCGGCCCCCGGCTTCGAGTTCCAGATCGCCGCGAGGCACGCCAGCACGTCCGCGCTTGTGATCCGGTCCACCGGCTTGTCCAGGAGCGAGGCGGCGTGGAGGCGAAATGTCGCCTCCCATTGCTCGGGCAACGGGCTCCCCGCCTTCCAGCCGTCGCGGTGAAGCTCGATCGTCCGTTCGGCGGCCTCGGCGAACGTAGGGACGCCGCGCCCGCGCGGGTCGCCGCCGTGCCGCACCGCCCGGCTGTTGTCCAGCGCCTTCCGCCGCGCCTCGGCCAGCGTGATCTCGGGATACGGCCCGAGCCCGACCGAGGTGAGCCGCCCCTCGATCCGAAGGCGCTGGCGCCACGTCCTGCTGATGCGGCCGCTCTTCGTCCGGTGCACCCGGAGGCTCAAGCCCCGCCCGCCTCGACCGTCGCCGTAGACACCGGGCCTGCTGACCGTCCGCACGAAGGCGGCGGTGAGCGTCCTGGGTCGCTTCGTCATGGATTCCTTTCCAGAGTGTGTATCACTTATTGCAACACTACATGAGGAAGAATACACCGGATGGCGATAGACCGCAAGGGACGTGGAGATTACCGCAAATGCCGATAAACCAATGTACTACAGGATGTTACTGGACAACACGCGGACGGCTATGGATGGCACTGGAAGCTGCTATGGCAGTTCTTACAGGACTGCACGATCTGCGTTTTCTGCCGTTGAACTGGATCTTGCTGGACCGTGCCGCGAGAGCGGGAAAAACCGGGTTGAATGGCGGGAAGGTCCCGGGGTGGTTCACCGGTCCCTCCCGGCACCGCAAAGGCGCCCACCAAGCTCTCGGCGTCTGTCGGCTTCTTCCAGCAGCGTGCTCGCGAGTCCATACACGTAGGAGGGCACTTCGCCCGACTCCCAAAAGTCCGGGGGCTCAAAGGCCGCTTCTGCGGGCCCCGGGGACATTTCGGGTACTATACGGGCTGCAGGATCGCCCAGAATCGACGCTCTCGGGTCTCCGAGGGGTACGGTAGGGCGGAACCCGACTGCGCGGCGATCGCGCGGGCCCGACGGGTTGGCGGTCGCCTTCGCCGGCTGTGAGGCTGGCGACGACCAGGGCGAGCGGGTATGGTGGGCTCCCTGACCACCCACACAATGACAGGAGCCGTCAACATGGAACAGGACATCGCGTTTCTACGCGAGTCGCCGTTCTGGTATTTCCTCGCTCGCCGAGATCTTGAGTGCTCAGCCCAGACGCTTACGCGCGTGATCGAGTCCCTTCAACATCGAGCAGTTGAGCTCTCCCTTCCGATCCACTACCCGATGGAGCATGCTTCGGCGTGGGCCACCCTTCTCCAGCTCTTCGAGATGGCTCAGCCATACCAAAGGGTTGCAGGTCGGTTCGGATACGAAATGATGCATGCCGGATTCGATCGCGTCTTCGTACCCAAGGGCTTCTCGAAGCAAGTCTTGAGTAGACTGCTTGGCAATCTCCGCTCGCCCGCTTTTCCGAGCCGAACCCGCGGCCAGACAGTCATCGATACCTTCCTGGCGAACGCCATGCAACTCACCGAGGACCGAGTCACGGAAGCACTCGGTCGAGCAGAGGCTCTTGGCCGTCGGGATGTTGGGAGCATCATGGAGTCGTGCCTCACCGATGACGTCATGCTGAGCTTGGGTGCAGAAGCAGTCCGGCCTCCGGAAGACCTCTGGGAGACTACGGTCACGGAGTACCTCCGCCGGCGACCGGGTTTCATTCGGCGCCAATTCTCAAACGTCGATTCTTGGCTCTTCGAGTAGCTGGCGATGGTTTGCTTAGCGACGCCGACGGCAGCTTAGTGAGTGCAGATCCACCCTTGGCGACCGAGCGCCTGCCCCATACGCCTTTGCTGGGAGTGGTGAATGCGGACTAGCCGCTTTGAGAACGCCCTTGTTTTCGCCTCGCAACTCCAGCGAGAGCAGCGGAGGAAGGGCTCGAACGTTCCCTATGTCTCACACCTACTCGCCGTCGTGGCGCTCGTCATCGAACACGGTGGGAGACGAGGATGAAGCCATCGCGGCACTACTGCACGATGCCGTCGAGGACCAGGGCGGCCCGCTGGCCTACATCGCTGGGATCAGCGGCAAGTCCGCGTCGGTGCGGCTCGTCAGCGCCGCCGACAAACTCCACAATGCGCGCTGCATCCTCGGCGATTAGCACGCTGTGGGCGACGAAGCCTGGGAGCGGTTTCGGGGCAGTAGGGAAGAGACGCTGTGGTACTACCGGGAGGTGACAAAGGCCCTCATCCGGTCCGGTCGGACGCCGCTTGTTGACGAGCTGGAGCGGGTCGCCGGCGAAATCGAGCGGCTCGCGGGCAGGTAAGCTGGCGCTTCAGCTTCCGACGGATAGGAGAGGGAAGCCCAAGCGCCGACCTAAAGGGTAATAGCTCGACCTCCCGGCCACACTCGGGGCTTCCGGCCAAATCGGGTTGCCCCCCAAACCGCCTTCGAGCAGCGCCCGCCCGGCTTCTTCGGTGTTCGACACACAGGGAGCTTGCGCGGAAAATCCTAGCCTGAGGACGATGGGGCCTCTTGTGGTTCAGTTAGCGCTAGATCGTGGATTACCAGACCATGTCCTTCGAACGGCTCGTTAGTCCAGTGCCAACTGCCTCGTATGAATCCCGAGTCCCGATGCTCGCGAAGGAATGGTTCGAGGAGATTCTCGTCCATGCCTAGCCCAAGTATCAGCGACGCTTTGTCCGTTCTGCCAGACAAGATCAACCTCTTTAGGGTCGAGTTCACTTCTTTCCTCCCTGATCCGTGCCCCTCGTGAATGTTCGGAAGTCTCCGCCAGCGGGCGGAGCTGACCCCTCCAACGTAACCCTTCCTGCCCTATACGGGCTGCAAGGGAAAACGCCGGGGCGGGTCCCGGCGAGGTCGCGGGCGCTGCGGTAGTCAGGAGGCGCGCCGCGCACCACCGAAATGATTCTCCATCGGCCGCAGGGCCCCCGGCGCCGGGTCCCATCCGTTGTGGGTCTGCCGTAGCGCGTCAACCGGGACGAGCACCTTCGGGCCGCGACGTGTTGCGCTCAGGCGGCCCCGGAAGCTGAGTCCTCCAAGATCGTCCGCAACCGCCTGAACTGCTCTTCGATCCAGAGCGCAACACTTGGCCACGCGTCTTCGTCTTCACGCTCCCAACTGCGTTCGACGGTGATGCTCCGGCCATTGCCAGCGTTCTTGTCGAGGTCGCCGCCCAGTTGCTGGTCGCTCATCTCCTGGCGGAGCTTCAGCGAGTATCGCTGCATCCGTTCGGCCCTCGCAGGCGATTCCTCACTCTCCCCCGCACGGATGCGGAGCCACACCCGGTCCGCGTTGCCGATGTGGACTCCGACCCGGTCGCCCAGATGATTCAGCGGAGTCGTCCACTGCCCCGGACCCTGCCAAGTATCCTTCTGACCGGGAAGGCCCCCCTGGTTGGCCTTGAAGCGCCTCCAGAACCTGCGGTTCGGATTGTCGGGAGTCTCGATGTCCACGGTGACGCCACACCGCTTCCCCATCTCACGACAGCGCTTTGCGATTGTCGAGTAGTTGCCATATGGATAGAGCGTATACTCAGGGTGCCTAGGCACTTGGCGCACCTTAAGCGCCCCGACGAAGGTGTCGGCCGCATGGTCGGCGGCCATGAGCAAATCGGCGCTAACGGATGTTCCCAGCAGGCTCTCGGCATTGGCGACATCCCGATCCAAGAGAGCCGACACCACGTTCAGGATCATCTGACTGGCCGCGTGTTCGGGGCGCCAATCGCCACCGTCGATTCTCCATCGGAGCCCAGTGTCCCCTTTCCCCGGCAGCTTAGGCTGCTCCCATGGCCAGCACCCCAACGCTCGCTCCGCCAGATCGTCGGCCCTCTGCTCCAAGGCCGGCTCGTCCCATCTCTCAAGCGCGCCGAGTCGCTTCGTAAGGCCGATGGAGCTCTCGCGATAGATCTTCTGCTTCTCGGGGAACGGCTTGTCCCCCAGCTCCGGGTTGTAGCCGGTCAGCGTCAGATTCGCCAAGCGGTGGAGATACCTATCGTGGATCGCCTCCGCTCCATCGCCCAAGTGCTGCATCCAAGCTTCAGAGAGCCTGCGCGACATGAGCTGTCGGATTCACATGTCGTTGTGAGCGTTCAGCTTACAGATTTCGGCGGGCGGATTCCCGCTGATTGACTCCCGCCGATTGGTTTGGGTCAGGTGCGGACCCTCGGGCGGCTGTCCAAAGCCTTCCTGAGTTGTACCGCGTCGGCCTGCTGGTAGCAGCGCAGCACCGTCTGGGCCTCCTTCCAGCCGCCCAACTCGCACAGCACCTTGAGCGGAAGGTCCATGAGGTCCGAAGCGAACTTCCGCCTCAGCGAGTGCCAGCCTCTTCCTCGCACGTGCTCCAAGCCCGCGAGCCGCTGGGCTTTGTGCCACCAAGCGACCGCCCGCCCCAGGCTGACGCTCACCGAGGGATCCCGTGGCGCGGGCAGCAACAGTGTCTCCCCGTTCCCGGGGTTGGCTTCCCGCGCCTCTTGCAACACCGCGACCGCCTCGTCCGTCATCGGCGTGACGTGCTCGTAGCCGGTCTTCTCGTGCTCGGCGCGCCACCGCACCTCGCGGCCCTCGAAATCGATGTCCCCCCAACGAAGGTTGCGGATGGCCCCGATCCGGTGCCCGGTTTCATGGGCGAGCACGAACGCGACGTGAAACCGCCAATCGACCTGCCGGGATACCCCGAGCATCGCCTGGTACTCCTCCTCGGAGAGGACGACCCGGGTGGGGTTTTTCTCCTTGGGCGTCTTCAGTCCCCTCAGAGGGTTCGAGTCGAGCAAGAGTCTGCCCTCCTCGTCTCTGGACTTCGCCGCCCAGTTGAGCACCGCGAGCAGGAACTTCAGGTCCAACTCGATGGTCCGGTTGGACACGGGCTTCCCGCTCGGTCCGATCCTGCCCGCCCGGCGCTCCCGGATGAAGCGGTCCCAATCGCGCTGAGACAGGGTCTCGGGCCTTCGATCCCGCCCGAGGAAGTCGAGGAACATCCTCGTCGCGATTCTGTCCCGGTGCCGGACCCGCTTCGTCTTGGAGGGCGTCACCTCCTCACCGTAGATTTCAAAGAGCATCTCCAGCGTGAGCGGCTCGGGCTCGGCTTCCGCCTTGCCGTTCAGCTCCGGGCTTGCGAACCCGGCGGCGAACTCGTCCGCCTGCTTTTTCGCTCGGGTCCAGTCCCGGTGCCCGAGCGAGCGGGTGAGCCTTCGCCCGTTCTCGCGCCACTCAATCTGGAAGAGGTCGGTTTTCGGATCCGGGAACACCCGGACCCGGTTCCGGCCCCATTCTCCGGCGCCGTAGGAGCGCCGCCTTCGTTTCGTGCGTGCCATCGTTCGATACCTCCGATGCGATGGACTGCACGATCTGCGCGTTTGAAACCTCGCGCAGGGCACGCCCGTCGTCCAGAGTTGGCGGCCCGGCCGGCTCTGGCGCGGGCGCGCCACGGGGGCGTTTGTATCTCCGGTTAGTGGAGGAGCCAGATGGGTTAACGCTTCACGTTAACCTCTGGCCGGGGGATGCCCCCGGACCCCCGCACTACAACTTCCGCGCGCCACCAAAGGAGGCCGCCCGACATGGCCCGTCCCCGGAAGCCCGAGGCCGAACGCAGGAGCCGCACGATCGGCGTGCGCGTCTCGGCCGCGGAAGCCGCGGAGATCGCCGAGCGGGCCGGAGCGGCCCGCATGACGAGGGGCGGCTACATGCGCCGCAGGGCGCTGGGGCAGCGGGTCCGCGAGGCGGTCGTTCACCGTCTCGGCGCCAGGGAGCGGGTCGAACTCCACCGGATCGGCGTGAACCTGAACCAGATCGCCCGCGCCCTGAACTCCGGGGCTTCAGCGCCTCCCGGAACGCTGGAGGTCGTCGAGCGGGTGGGCGAGCTTGCGGCCGATCTGCTGAGCGGGGAGGCGTTGGACCGATGATCCCGAAGATCAACGGACTGGGGCGGTCGTTCGCCGGGGTTGCAGCGTACTGCCTGCACGATGCCCCGGAGCCGGACGACCGCCGTCCGAGGACATCGGAGCGGGTCGGGTGGGCCGACACCCGCAACCTCGCGACGTTTCGGCCGGAGCGGGCCGCGCGGTTGATGGCCGCGACGGCGAAGGCGGCCCCCGACCTCAAGCGGCTGGCGGGCGGGTCGCCAGGGGGGCGGAAGCTGGCGAAGCCGGTCCTGCACTACTCGCTCAGCTGGGCGAGGGACGAGACCCCCGACAAGCGGGAGATGAGCAGGGCGGTGGACGGGAGCATGGAGGCGCTGGGGCTGGAGGGCCACGAGGCGCTGATCGTCGCGCACGACGATACCCGGCACCCGCATGTCCACGTCATCGCCAACCGTGTCGATCCGGAGACCGGGAAGGCGGCGACGCTGGGCAGAAGCAAGCTCCGGCTGTCGCGCTGGGCCGAGGGCTACGAGCGGGAGCAGGGCC
>MPNE01000071.1 GCA_002238865.1 Gemmatimonadetes bacterium bin94
AGCGCGCGGTCTTCGTGTACGTCGATCCCGGCCACGAGACCGCGACATCGCTGCGCGCCTGGGGCGCGGCACACCGGAAGCTATGGTGGGTGCTCCGTGATCGCGGATACAAGATCGAGGTCGTGGCCATTGCGCGGGGCTGGAAGGAGACGAGCCGCGCGGACACCGTACTCGGCAATTGGGCGAGAGACCCGAGCCCATCCAAGTACGACGCGGAAATCGCCCGGAAGATCGAGTGGATCGAGCATGTCCTCCGCAGCGGGGACGAGAACCTGATCAGAGAGGTGTGCGGCGACATCCGGGGCGGGCTCGTGCGGCTGGCGGAACTCAGGAATCGGGCTCGCCGACAGTCCGGTCGGGGGCTGTTGCACCGGGTGAGCGCATGGCAGACGGAGCGGCTCCGGCGGACGGTGTACTGATGGAGATCCGGCCGTCCCGGTGCCGCACGGGGCATGTGTTTCATACCCCGAGGTCGACCGGACACGGAATCCACCCTCGGATGTCACACGCGGTCGATACCGCAAGTCGCTGGAGTCCAGTCGGTTAGGCCACGGCCGCCCGATTCGTCGATGCCGAACCGGGCCTTGGAGCCGTGGCTGGGAGCGACCCCCCACTTTCGATGCCCAGTGCGTGCATCGCGGAGGGTCGGGATGTGCACATCCCGGACACCTCCGCCGTGGGGGTCGCTCCCAGTCCAGCAGTCCCTTGCGGGAAGGCGTTGGGCAGTCGTCGTCCGCGCTCGCCTCCGATGTCTCGACGCCGCCAAAGCGGGGACCCGCCGGTCAGGGGCGCGTGGTGCTCTCGACCCGTCTCGTTATGCTCAGCCGCGCGCCGCCTCCATGATCTCGGCCACATAGTCATCCAGCCGGGCCATGACCTCGATCGTGTCCGCCTGGGTCTCCGCGTTCGCGAGTTCCTTGGCTAGATCCAACAGCAGACGGCGCACGGCGGCCGGGTCGCCCGTCCCCGCCGATGGCGCATCCGCAGCGGCCGTTTCCTCGGCCGGTGGCGCTTCCGGTTGCGGCGGCACCTCGCGCGCGGTCGCCGCGGCCTTTGCCAGCCGCGCCTTCACCTGGAGGGGGTACTTCGCATGGAACTGCCGGGCCGAGAGTTCCGCGACGAAGGGGTCGATCTCGCGGGCACCCTCGAACAGGTCCGCGTTCGAGATGCCGGGGTCCACTTCGAGCGCCCGCTCCACGAACTCCATGACCGCGGCTCCGTCGCCGGATGGCGCGGGCGCGGGGGCAGGCACCCGCTCCACCTTAGGCTGTCGTGCGGGCCGTCGCTGCGGCGCCAGCCGCCGGGTCGCAGGCAGCCGATACCTGGCGTGAAACTGTTGCGGCGTAAGCTCCCGGATCGACTCGTCGATCTCGCAGGCGCCGTCGAACAGGGTGGCGTTCTTCACGCCGTAATCCTTCTTCAGTTCGTCTTCCATGTACTGCATGACGGCATCATGCGAGCTGCCCATGTCGTTACCCTTTCGGAGGCCAAGCGCGCGCCGGATGGACGCGGATGAGTCGGGAGTCGCCCTATCGGGAAAACTCGACGAGTCGTCGGGTAGCGTCAATGTCGCCGGTTCGCCGGGCAGCATTGCTGTTCGGGGCGGCTCGACCGTCACCAGAAGTAGCTCCAGTGATCGCCAGCGTGCATCTTGCCCGTTGGCCGGGGGACATCCCCCGGACCCCCGCAACGACCTTTCGCGCGCCACAAGGAAGCCGCCCGACATGGTCCGTCCCCGGAAGGCCGAGGCCGAACGCCGGAGCCGCACCCTCAGCTTGGTCGCTAGGGGTCAGGCTCATGATTTTCGCTCTCCGCAGAGGCGGAAACTACCTCTTCAGCATCCCATTCTACACCGACCTTCCAAGAAGCTGAGAGATTCCGGTGAAGCACCAGAAACCCGGTAAAACCGTCCGGTACTTCGATGGCGGGTTCTCCAACAGGCTCAACGAAGTAGTCAGATTCAGGGTATTCTGACCTAATCATTTGATGGACCTTGCTGCTTAGGTCGTAGGTTACAGCGAGGTTGGCGGGTAACATGATGATTGCGGCGATTCGCTCCTTGTTCACGTCGCTGGGGCCTCCTTTACCCTTCGGCCTACATGGGACTTGTGGCCCGGCACGGTATCGGGCAGCGAATGGGCCAACCGCATTATAGCCTTCTCCAGCTGGTCAAATCGTCCGTCCATCTGGTCGAGCCGTCCGCAGATCCCGTCGACCAAGTCGTGTGCCGAGCCGGTCGTGTATCTTGGTCAAGGTCCTCCATCGGGGGCCCGTGCCCGGAGCGACGCGCTCGATAGCGATCAGTTGGCCGTCAGCTCGACGGCCTTGGTCGCCCCCTTGTGGGTATCGGACCAGGACCCGGTCGGGTTGAGGTTGTTACCGATGCGCGCGACTTGCTGGGTGCGCTCGCCCTCCAAGTCGGCGTGCGGCACGGTCCAGGTGCGCACCCGGCCAACCGAGCGGCGAACCAGATCCGACAGCGTCAGGTCCCCGCGGACCGCGCCTTGGCGTGCCACTCGACACGCTCCGTCTCGCTGGAGCGGATCTTCACCCACACGGCGCGTCCGGCACTCATGACGCGCCGTTGGCGATGTGGGGGTCTGAGGGGGCACAGCCCCCCGCCAGCTCCCTCCGGGGACGCGCAAAGCGTGGCCACGGAGGGTATGCTGGCTCTCCGCCCAAACAGGCGTCCGACAAGCCCGTCCCGAGCGGCCACGGACGCTCCTGCTCAGCTTGCTGCGTCGGCTTTTTCGACGTGCTCGCGGACCCCTGCGATCCATGGCGCGGATTCTGCGGAACCGTCCGATCTCCCGGATGCTGGGCACCGTCTCCTCGGCGGCCCGACCCCGCGCGATCAGCGCACGCAAACCGCGCCGCACCTGTTCGGAGTGCGTGTCCATGAGACCGCGTCCACCGGGCGCGGACGAGTCCCCGCCGTGGAGGCGCACAAGCGCGGCCCGGCAGCCCGTTCAGCCGATGGGATCGAGCACCTATTCCCGTCCACCGAAGTTGGATGATCGTCGCGCTCGCGGACGAGTTGAACTGCTGCTTCGGCGTCTCCATGCCCGAACGCTGAAGAACCGCTTGCGAGCGAGTCAACCCGTAGGGAATCGCCTACTGGCCCAGCCCGCTCAGGTTGTGTCAGGACATCCCGACCGACGCGGAGCCCGTCGCCAGCGGCTTATTCAAACACTCGCCGACGCTGGTGGGAAACCCCACCAAGTGAATGGCCCGAGCGAAACGGCACCCGGACGAGGCGCGGGGGTAACCGAGAAACGGCTAACCTGCGGCCGCCATTGCAGCACTCCTTCGATCCAACCGTCCCGGTCTACCGCGCGCTCAGTCTCGACAGTGCCGGCCGAGCATCGCGAGACCCGTTCCTCGTGGTATCTTCCGAAGGTTGCTGGATACCGATCTTGAAACGGCAGCGGGACCTGACTCCCAGGACGGTAGGATGGCCGGACCCAACAAGAAGCTGATGGCGGCGGCGGCGGCGTATTTCGCCGATCTTCGCCGGGTGCGCGCATCAGGTGGTGGGACGGAGGAGCGCTCCTACTACCCTGCGCTGACGAACCTTCTCGCAGCTGTCGGGCGTGGGCTAAAGCCCAAGGTGTTCTGTGTTCTCGAGGGAGCCGATCAGGGTGCTGGCCACCCGGACTACGCTCTCTACACGGCGAGGCAAGTTCAGAAGGGGCAACCGCGGGAGGGACAGGTCCCGGAGCGTGGTGTCGTCGAGGTGAAGGGCGTGGCGGACGATGCGTGGCTAACCACGGAATCGAAGCAGGTGAGCCGCTACTGGGGCCGCTACCGGCTGGTGCTAGTCACGAACCTGCGAGATTTCGTTCTGGTGGGCACGGACGGGACGGGCAGTCCGGCCAAGCTCGAAACTCTCCGGCTGGCGGAGGATGCGGACGACTTCTGGCGCAAGGTGGAGAAGCCCCGCGCGTTCGCCCTCCAAGTTGGCGCTCGCCTCGGCGAATACCTTTCCCGCGTACTCTCGCATCGGGCCGCTTTGGCCGAGCCGAAGGACGTGGCTTGGCTCCTCGCCTCTTACGCCCGCGACGGCCTGGCCCGTGTCGAGGCGGCGGGGGATGCACCATCGCTGGCAACAGTCCGGTCGGCGCTTGAGGAAGCGCTCGGGATTCAGTTCGAGGGCGATCGGGGAGAGCGCTTTTTCCGTTCGACGCTGATTCAGACGCTGTTCTACGGCGTGTTCTCTGCGTGGGTGCTGTGGTCACGGCACGAGCAGAAGGGCAACGGCCCGCTCTTCGGGAGCAGTTACAGTCCAGAGCGGTTTAGGTGGCGCGACGCCGTTTGGCATCTACGCGCCCCGGTGCTGCGAGCCCTATTCATGCAACTGTCCAATCCAGGACAACTGAAGGCGCTTCGCTTGGTCGAGGTCCTGGACTGGACATCGGCGGCGCTGGACCGCGTGGACCGGGCCACGTTCTTCTCGCGGTTCGACGAGGGCGAGGCCGTGCAGTACTTCTACGAGCCGTTCCTCGCAGCGTTCGACCCCGTGCTCCGAAAGCAGTTGGGCGTCTGGTACACGCCTGCGGAAGTTGTCCGCTACATGGTGGCCCGCGTGGACAAGGCGCTAAGAGAAGATCTCGACATCCCGGCGGGACTAGCGGCGGAGAACGTCTATGTGCTGGACCCGTGCTGCGGCACAGGCGCGTATCTGGCTGAAGTACTCCGCCGGATTGCCCGCAATCTCGGGGAGCAGGGCTTCGGGGCGCTCGCGGGCGAGGCGGTGAGGAAGGCGGCGACCACTCGGGTGTTCGGGTTCGAGATCATGCCCGCGCCGTTCGTCGTCGCACACTTGCAGGTCGGCTTGACCATGGAGAACCTCGACGCGCCGCTGGCCAACGACGGATCCGAGCGCGCCAGCATCTTCCTCACCAACGCGCTGACCGGCTGGGAGCCGCACATGAACAATCCGCTGCCGTTCCCCGAGCTTGAGGAGGAGCGCGATCTGGCCGAAGGGGTGAAGCAGGACACCCCGATTCTGGTGATCCTCGGAAACCCGCCCTACGACGGTTTCGCTGGCGTGGCAGTAGGGGACGAGGAACGCGAACTCTCGGAAGCCTACCGCAAGACTACGCGCGTTCGCCGACCCGAAGGCCGGGGACTCAACGATCCCTACGTTCGGTTCTACCGGATGGCTGAGCGGCGCATCGCCGAGAAGACCGGTCAAGGCCTGATCTGCTTCATCTCCAACTACTCGTGGCTCGACGGACTGTCCTTTACCGGGATGCGGGAACGCTACCTCGAAGCGTTCGACGCGATCCGGATCGACTGCCTGAACGGCGACAAGTATAAGACGGGCAAGGTCGCGCCGGACGGATCACCGGACCCGAGCATCTTCTCCACCGACGGAGATCCAGTCGGCATCCAAGTCGGCACGGCCATTGCGACGCTGGTGCGCAAGGGGGACCACGAGCCCGCCAAAACGGTTGCGTTCCGCCATCTCTGGGGACAGGAGAAGCCCGCCGACTTGATGGCCACAGCGGAGGCTGAGCCCGATGAACTCTACTCCGAAGTCGAACCCATGCTGCCGTTGGGCCTTCCCTTCGTTGAGACCGCGGTGAGCCCCGACTGGTTCGACTGGCCCACGCTGCCGGACCTGTTCCCGGTGTCCTTCCCGGGAGTAGAAACTGCCCGCGACTCGTTTCTCGTGGACATTGATCTTGATCGGCTCCGAGCACGTGTCGCCGACTACTTCGACTCAACCCTCAGCCATGCCGATATCGCGCGGCGTTATCCGGCTGCGATGAAGCGCACGTCGGGGTTTGACCCCCGTTCTGTGCGCGCGGCGCGGCTAGCCCGCGGCGGACCCGATGAGGAGAACTTTGTTCGCCACGCTTATCGACCGTTCGACGACCGCTGGCTCTATTGGGAGGCGGATGGTGGTCTGCTCCGGCGTCCGGTCGGCGCTTATCGACCGCATGTTTTCGACGAGAACCTGTGGCTGTGCAATGCGCAGCACCTGCGGAAGGCCGCCCACGAGCCACAAGCGTATTGCACTCGACATATCGGGGCACGCCATCTGATCGAGCGGGGGGCAAGTTGGTTTCCGGTTCTGCTCCGTAACGAAGGCCTTGGACACACTACTGGGATCGGGCACCGACCGAATCTGTCGACCGCCTCGAAGAGATATCTCTCCCGCGTTGGCCTCGGAGTGGGGGACCTATTTCATCACGTCCAAGCCACCCTACATGATCGGGCATACCGGAAGGCCAATGCCGGGGCGCTACGCATGGAGTGGCCGCGCATCCCGCTGCCCGGCTGGCCGGACGGCAACGACGGGGCCGCCGAGGCGCTCTCGGGCTCCGCGGCGCTTGGACGCACGATCGCCGCGCTGATCGATTCCGAGAAGCCCGTTCCCGGCGTAACCCGGATGCCTTTGCGCCCCGAACTCGCCGCCATCGCGATTCCGAGTACCACCCGGGGACGCAACATGGTGGGGCAAGACTTCGCCGTTACCGCGGGATGGGGTTACTCAGGGCGGGGCGACGCGGTAATGCCTGGGCAGGGCCGCCTCGTCGAGCGAGCGTACACGCGGAAGGAATCCACGGCCATGGGGAACGCGGCAACGGTGCTCGGCGACAAGACCTTCGATGTCTATCTGAACGGGGAAGCCTTCTGGCGTAACTTGCCTGCCGCCGTCTGGGGCTACCGGCTCGGGGGCTACCAAGTGCTGAAGAAGTGGCTATCCTACCGCGAGAGCAAAGTCCTTGGTCGCAATGTTACCGGCACCGAGGTTCAGCACTTCGCCGACGCCGCGCGGCGGATCGCCGCCCTGCTCTTAGAGCCTTTCTCCGGCGCGCACTAGACCCATGGCCGGGCAGCCAGAATGGCGACTTGCCTTCGTACTCCCCAACCTCTGTCTTAGGGATTTCCATAGCACTCCTGCGCAGCTCACTCTCGGCTTGGAGGGCATCGCGATCGTCCCCGCGTCCGATCCACGGGTGTCCGAGATTCGGGAATGGTCGTCTGCCGCCGACAAGGTCTTGGATTGCTTCCGCGACGACTACCGCCAGGTCATCATCCCTTCTGTGTTGATCATACGAGAAGATTGGGACTCGGACCTGCATCGGCGCGCCGCTCCGTTGATCGCTTTCCGAAACGCCGTTGCAGCCGCATCAGTCTTGCCCGCCAGGGCATCCTGGTCACATGAGAGGTTTACGTTGTCATGGGGATCATACTGGTCGGATCCCTTCGACCATCATCCGATTCAGTTGGGGCTAGATGGATCGTATTGGCACATGCTGTCCCCAGCACTCAAACATGTGGCCGTACCCTTGGACGGCCTCACCCTCACTACGAATCCCAGCATTCCGCGGAGGAACGTCCGAGTCCTGGATCAACAGCTTGCGGACCGACTGGGTCGCCTCTGGCGCAGGAGGTATAGACAGAACAGGGATATCCAGAAGATACGCCGAGTCTTTCGTTCCCTGGAAGCAGCTTACGAAGCATTGGCGATGCGCTTCAAGAACTACGAGTCTTTGAGTGAACTGGGCCTCGGGGCTGTACCCTGGGCCACGGCAGTCGAGATACTGGCTTCGCCTGCGAAAGAGAATGTGAGCAAATGGGATTGCGTCAGACTCATTGGCCGAGCGCCGCATGCTCGGACTCGGCAGGTGGAGCGGAAGACGTACTGGGCGAAGCATCGAGGCAGACGTAGGCCTTTGACGCTCGCCCAGAAGACCTTTCTCCACATCTACGAAGCGAGAAACAAGTTCGTCCACGGCGACCGAGTCTCGCGGAAGCTCTTGCTGCCGTACCGTAAAGGGACACTGCCACTGTTGTCCATGGCGTCAACGGTGTACCGAGTTGCGGTAATCTCATACTTGCAGGAGCACTGGCCATGGGAAATGCCAACCGGAAATCCCATACTACTTGCCGACGAAATGACCTACGATCACCACCTGCTCAAGGCAGTCGGCAAGGCCTAAGTCCAAGCCCTACAAGTACGGTGCTCACCTGACACTCGGCCTTTCCGAGGTCAGGGCTGCGCGGCTGGATGCCGCCCGGACTGACGGTACATGCTGAATCCGTTGAGGTGGTTCGCAGTCGCCTGCTCGGGGTTCTCAAGATGGTCGGTTTGCACGCGATCTGACTAATCGCGATTCCCGCCATTCGGAGCCGTTCTTCCGGCCTTTTCTGTACGCTGAAATCAGATCTGCTACAACGGCAAGAAACGCAGATCGTGCAGTCCTGTATGAACTTACGTGATCTCCTGCCGTGATTCAGACCTCTGGCGATCCGCTGGGCGAACACCCACAAGACGACGACCGAGGCCGTCACGGTGATCGCCAACCTCGTGTCGTTCGAGCGCTCGCTGATGCGGGTCGCGGGCATCGGCGAGGACGGCGGCGATGCACATTAAGTTCCTCCCCCACGGCAAGGGCTCCGCCGCAACGGCCGTCGACTATCTCGTCGGCGAGAGGGACGCCGAGGGACAGGAGCGAGAGGGCGTCGAAGTGCGTCGAGGAAACCCGGACATGGTGGCCGCCGTGGCCGACTCGCTCGATTTCGAGCGAAAGTACAGGTCGGCCGTGATCGCGTGGGCGCCCGACGACCGGCCGACCGACGAGCAGATCGAAGCCGTCCTCGACGAGTTCGAGAAGACGGCATGGGCGGGGCTGGAGCCGGACCGCTACGCGTGGACGGCGGTCCTGCACCGCGAGCGCGGCGGCGGCGTCCACGCGCATATCCTCGCCGCGCAGTGCGACCTCGAGACGGGCCGGAGCCTGAACATCGCGCCGCCCGGCTGGCACAAAACCTATGCCCCGCTTCGCGACGCCTTCAACCACGAACATGGCTGGAGCCGCCCGGACGACCCGGCGCGAGCCAGGGCGCAGCGGCCGGGCCACGTGGCCTACATCGAGGCGTCGAAGCTGCGGGCCGGACTCGAACACGAGGCGGACCCCCGCACGCTGATCCGCGACTACCTGGTGCAGCGCGTCGAACACGGCGCGGTCAAGGGCCGCGCCGACGTGGTCTCCGCGCTGCAGGACGTGGGGCTGGAGGTGCCCCGCCAAGGCAAGGACTACATCACCGCCCGCGATCCGGACAGCGGCAAGCGGTGGCGGCTGAGAGGAGAACTTTATGAGCGAGACTTCGAGCCCGAACGACTTGACCTCCCGGCTGAGGAGCAGGCTGGAGGCCGACCGGAAGGAGATCGAGGAGGCGGCCACGCGCGAGCTCAGGCGGCTTGGCGAGAGCTTAAGCGCCGTCAGAAGCGACGCGCTGCGTTCCATCGAGGCCGATACGGTCGAGGCGACCGGGCGGATGCGCGAGTTGCTGATGAGGGCCTGGCTCAGGCCGCTGGTGGTCGGCATGAGCCTCTTCCTCGG
>MPNE01000072.1 GCA_002238865.1 Gemmatimonadetes bacterium bin94
TTCTCCAGCGCTCCTACTCGCTCACTCCAGGGTGATCGGCATGCTCTGGAATCGGTGATCGGCATGCACCGGAATCGGTGATCGGCATGGAATGGAATCACTGATCGGCATGGGCCGGAATCAGCACTTCTACCGCGCATCGGCCCAGCGGTCTCAGTGGGCACGCAGGAACCTGCTATTTGACGGCGAAGTTGGTCACTTCGATACGACCCTGATTGAGGAGTGGCAGCCACGCTTCGAGCAAATGCGCCACGGCCTCACCGAAGACTCCCAAGACGCGGATCTGCGCGAGGCGGGACACAAGCTCTACCACTGGGTCGAAACCCGAGCTCGCTTTCCGCTGCGCACGACGATCAGCCGATTCCTCAATGTTGGCTCCTACCACATTCTCGCGGACAATCTCCGCGTAGGGTGGCACCGCGACTACCAGTCCCTGTGTGGGGATCGGGACACGGGAGATACCGATGGCGGGTGATAGCCGCTGGAGCATCCCTTGGGCGGAACGCCCGCCCGAGGAAGCCCGGATATTCAATCCTGCGTTTTGCGGCGAGCTGATCGGCCACACCGTCCACGAATACCATCGCACCCGAGAAGAGGCGCTCGGAATGGTAACCACGTATCTCGTTCTTCCCCTTATTCTGCACGGGCCGACGCGCGAAGCACTGCCCCTTCGAGCAAACAAGGTCTTCGCCGGCTGGGTTGCCGAGAATTCCGCGCTACTGGCTGAGTTGCCAGAGCGCGTAAGGCGCCTCCGGCCCGTCAGCCGCGAAGCACTGTTGTTCGCACTCCGTCACCGGCGTCTTGCGCTTGAAGGAGGCGGGCTCTTGCCTGGCTCAGGTCCTGTCCGGCGCGGTGCCCGGCTGGCCGCTAGCACCGATGAAGTCAACGCGGCAACCAAAGCCGCCGGACTGCTTGGCCGCTGGTTCGCCGGACAGAGCACCGAGACGGCGGTCTTGCAGGGCATGGGGGTCACGCCATGACGTTCCAAATCCGTTCGATTTCAATCTACTCCCACACCGGCGAACGCCGTGACGTGACCTTCAGGTTAGGCGCCCTCAACATCGTCACGGGCGGTCCAAAGACTGGGAAATCGGCTCTTCTCGATATCGTGGATTACTGCTGGGGCCGGGACGAGTGCACCGTGCCCCAGGGCGAGATTCGACGGGCCGTTTCTTGGTTTGCCGTGTTTTTCGACAGTGAAGGCGAGGGTATCCTGATCGCCCGGAGGAACCCCGGACCTACGGGCCGGGGAAGCGCCGAGATCTACTTCGAGCGGGGCGTTGATGAACTTCCCGCTGACGCGAGTGCCTTCCACAAGAACATCACCGCCAGTGGCCTCAAGCTCCAGCTGTCTGCGATGTTGGGCATCAGTGAGAATATCCACGTTCCCGAATCGTGGTCCACACGCCGACCGCTAGAAGCCTCTTCACGGCATGCGATCCTCTTCTGCCTTCAAGCGCAGGACGAGATCGCCAACCGCAGGTTGCTTTTTCACAGGCAGGGAGAGCAGTTCGTTCCACGCGCCATCAGTGACGCTCTCCCGTACTTTCTCGGGGCCGTCGACGAAGACCATTTCCTCGCTCTCAAGCGCTACCAGGATGTCCGGGCGCGGCTGCGGAAGTTGGAGCGCGAATACGGCGAGGCACAGTCGATCACGCGCGAGGCGTCGAGCGCCGCACGAGGCCTGCTGACCGAAGGGCGTCGGATCGGGCTCATTCTGTCCGATGCACAGCCGGACGATGCCAGCGGCGTGCTTGAGCTCTTGAGAGAGGCGACCATTCCGAGGCCGATGGTGTTTTCGGCCATTGATGACCCCGAAGCCGATCTCACCGCGCTCGACGAGCGCCGTCGCTCGCTCATCCACGAGCTTCAGGAGCTGCGCGAGGAAATTCGGGACGTACAGCGCATAGACCGCGAAGCCTCGGATTTCGAGGTCGAGGCCCTCGAACAAGAGGCGCGCCTCACCTCCGTCGGATTGATCTCGGACGCGGCGAACGACGGGGACACCACCTGTCCTGTCTGCGAGAGCCATCTTGACGTCCCCGTGCCCACTGTCGCTGAACTCCGGGCCTCACTCGCCAACGTCCAGACTCAACTTCGTTCTGTGCGGCGCGACGTGCCACGTCTTCAGGAGCGGCTTGCCGGTCTCGGATCACGGCGGGCGCGGGTGACCGAGCAGCTTCGGGACATCCAGGCCGATATTGCGAAGCGAATTCAGGACAACGAGCGCCTGCGACTCGAACAACACCAATTCGCCCAGCAAGCGCGGGTCGCCGGCAGGATCGCATACTATCTGGAGAATGTGGCGGTCGCCGAGGACGATGGTGCGCTGCTCGCCACGATTGAACTCCTTCGTGCTGAGGTCAGCGAGTTGGCAGCCACGCTCGACGACGTCGCGGCCCAGGAACGGTTGACAACGGCCCTCAACCTCGTGGGTCGTGATCTGACCCGATTTGCCAAGGATTTGGGGCTTGAGCACGGGGAACACCCCCTGCGGCTAGATCTCAAGCACCTTACCGTGGTTGCGGACACCGATGACGGTCCGTTGTCCCTAACTCAGATGGGCAGCGGAGAGAACTGGGTCGGGTACCACGTCGCGGTGCACTTGAGCCTCCACATGCTTTTCGACCGGCGTCGTCGTCCGGTGCCCCGCCTGTTAATGCTGGATCAACCCTCGCAAGCGCATTTTCCGGCCGAGCAGGACGAGTCCGGGCTGATCGACGGGCTTCCCGACGAGGACCAAGCCGCCGTCCGCCAGCTATACCGCTTGCTTCACGACTATTGTGGCGAGCTTGCACCCCGCATGCAGATCATCGTCGTCGATCACGTGGAGATGCTTGACGACTGGTTCAAGGATGCGATCGTAGAGCGCTGGCGCGACGGTAGCGCCTTGGTTCCCCAGTCATGGGTGCGAGTTTAGGGTTGGATGCCGCGATCATGGGACTTGGGACTCGATCTGTTCACCATTGGCGCAGGCTGCCGAAGCGGTGCGCGTTCGAGCTTCACTAGCATGCTCGCCAGAGGGTCCGGGCGTGTCCCGCGTCGGGCCATCGAGATTCCTAAGGACAGGCCCTCGAAGACTGCCGAACGGGCCGTGTCCGTTCCGTCTCCAGGTAGATCCGGCAGGGGGGCTGGAATTACCAAAGCTGCGCGTTCGTTAGAGCCGAGTGCTCGAGATCGCGTACCACCCGGATCACCTCCGATCGATCCCGCGCATCCGCCGTGGCCAACCGTCCTTCTTTCTCTGTCAGATCGCGAAGCCGCGCATACAGCCGGTGGAGCCTCGCTTCCAGCTCGCTCAGGGACGGCGGCGGGTGGGTCAACAGTCCGATCTGTTCGTCATCCCAATCCTCTCGCGGAGAGAGCCATCGCTCTGGGTCGAATGGGCGCGGCGAAGGGGCGGATGACCACGCTGGACGCAAACCGTGGTTGTCCACCCAGACCTTCAGCATGGCCAGCCTCCGAACCCGATCGATCGAGAATCTGGAGTGAGGGCTCGTCGTCGCCGCCCAAACCAGATCGGACGCGTCCCGTGCCGTCCCGCTCCGAGTCAAGCGGGCAATCTTCTCAGCGAGGATCTCCTCCAACCGCGCCGACGGGATAGTCGGCAGGGTGAAACCGTACCGGTCGTGCGTAACGTGGGGGACGAACGGCCTTGGCTCGGGCTTGAGCCAGGTTGGCGGGCCCACGTCGAGCTTCACCGACATCGCAGGATTCCCAAACGGGCTCTCCACCGCGATATGCCAGCGGCCTCTCCTGCTCGACGGCCTGAAGCGGAAGGGCCCGAGAGCAACTTCTGCTTCGCCAGCGATGATCTCCGCCAGTGCGTGACGGTCGGCCTCCGGTTCCCGTGAGGCCAAGTCCATGTCCGTCGAGAATCGGCCCTGCGCGCCAGCAAACAGCTTCCGGAGGGCCGTCCCTCCCTTGAAGATCACGAGATCTCCCAGCACGCCCCGTTCAGCCAGGTGGGCGAGCAGGAAATCCTGTGCGATATCGAGCACGGCCACGTCGATTCCGATCCTGGAACCGGGTGGAACGTGACGAGCCACATACCCAGGCGTAAGCGCGTGATCGTCGCCGATCACGGTCACCTCCTGACCTCCGAAGGATGGTAGGGCAGCACCGTGTCGGCGACGTTCCAGGTCGAATCGTGCCGTCGCAACGTCCGTCTCGGACCGAACCACACCTTCCCGGCTGGTTCAATCCCCAGCCGAGAGGACAATTCGGGTTCGACGCCGCTCGTAAGGTAAGCCAAACGTACATGGCCGGACTGTGTCCGGCCATGTAGCTCGGTCGCGATCTCATCGTAGCTCGAGAGTTGGATCAGGGCCGAGAGACAGTCCAGCACACCCCACCAGCTCCGGACGTCCGTGGGGCGAGTGGCCAAGTGGACCAGGACGGTGGCCGGCCGGTGGACCGGAAGATCTCCAACGTGAGCTGGATCCAGATGGGCGGTGTGCCGCAGAACGCGGTACTCGCGTCGGAGTGACGGAGGAATGCGTATTCCGTAGGGCAACGCGACTTCATGTCGGTCAGGAGATCGGTCGGCCAAATCTTGGATCCACAGCGCCGACCCAAGGGCCAGGGCCGCGGGGAGATCTTCGTGGGAGGCCGAGAGGAGCGCTTTGAGGGGGAGGAGTGGGTCGGCGTCAGGGATCGCGCCGGCGCGCTCGGCCGGAGCGAACTCCCAAGTACCCCGCACCGGGGTGGGAAGCAGCCATCCGAGCCGAGCGAGGCGGTGCGCGATAATCCTCCCAGGGGTCTTGAGCCCCTGTTCCTCGGCAATGCGGGAGATCTCCTTGAGGGTGACGGTGGGTTTCCGCTCCAGTTCGAGGTGTTCGACGAGCGCGGCAAGCGAAGGCGGGATGGATCTGGCCATGATGTTGACCCGGCGGAGCGTCCTGTTGAGTTGGGGAGGAGAAGGAAGCTAGGCCCTGTAGGCCTTAGTGTCAACACAAGCATGATTGTTACTGAATCAGTAACATACAGCCGTCGCGTGACACTCTGTGGCGGAGACTTCTCCATTAGGCGGGCCAGCAAGAGGCGATTGGGATGGGCTCTCTGACCCGACCTTGCGCGGGGGAGGCCCCTCGGAAGCCCTCCCCGTGCAGCTCCATCTTCGATTAGATCCGCCCGGGTTTCCTGCTATCCTCTTCTTCAGTCCGTTGATGAACCGCGACGCACATCGTAGGACGTGAGCCGTTCGGGGAACGGCTCACGTCAGCGCGCGATTGCGGAAGGCGACGTCCTTGGTCCCCCTCGGGGGACCAAGGACAAGTCTCCGTGCGTCGCCAACGGGCGAGAGTGAGAACGGGTCCAACTCCGGGCAGGCGGGAAGCTCGAGTCGGGGGCCAACTGCCACGCGATCCTACACCGCCGCGATCCGCCCTACGATGTCAAGCAACTCAGAGGGATGTTACGGCCAATCAAACCCTCAGAGGGGACGTGAATCCCGGCGAGGAATCGTCTAAGTCTAACCAGGACTGCACGATCTGCCGTTCTTGCCGTTGGCCCGAGAACACCACGCACACCAGGAGTGCGATCAATGCGACGAAGGCCTTCAGTCGTCCCCTGTAGCGCGATTTGATGCTGCCGGGAGCAGTCAAATCCCCTACTCCCCTTCTTGGTCCTCGGGATACGGCAGTCGCTTAGCACGCACCTCGTTATCCCTAGGTGGGAGGTTCTTGTAGGTCCGAAGGTACCCTCCGCGTCGTGCGGTCGTCTGCGTCACATCCGCGCCACGATGTATCAGGCCACGCACCACCGCTCGCCGCGGGTGGTCCTTGTCGTCCGGATTGGCGCTGATGAGCGCGTGCAGCGCGCCTTGGCCGTCGGGTAACCGTTGCTGAAGACGAGGCCCCAGCCACCGGTCGAGCACTTCGGTCGACAAGTTCCGCCGTGATCCATGATGCGGGACATCGAAGCGATCGATGCCCGGCAACCGGAGCCCGACGACAGGAGCGTAGTCGGCGGCTTCAGTGAGGCCGCCTCGGCCCACATCGCCTGTGAGCAGAATCTTCTTGCCGCACAGCTTGGCGTACTGCACGACACTCATCTCGTTTTCCACGCTCGTCGGCTCGGCTGAGAAAACCTCGACGCCCCAGGCGGCCTTGACGTAGTGAACGAGCTTGGCTGCTGCTGTTTGAAACGCTCCTAGAAGCCCCACACTGGCTACCGGAGCAGCTTGTTTCGGTGTCTTATCCGATTCCACGACGAGTTGGAGATACCGCGCTTTCGACGGTGCGAGGACCGTGAACGCGCCGATTCTTGCGCCTTGGAAAGGCTCGTAGATTCGGATCCCGCGACGCTGCGCGATCTCTTCCAGTTCCGCGACATTGGGATAGGCTTCACGAAGGGCCTCTTCGAGCCCCCTCACCGTGGTGAACCTCGCGAAGTGATCTAACAGTTCGGCGGCGTAGAGCCAGGGGCGCAGCATCCACAGCCCGCCCCCAGGAGCCACCGCACATTCTTCCAGAACGGTCCTCAAGCCTCCGGCGTGATCAGCATCCGGGTGGGTCAGCACGACATGATTAACAGAACTCCCGCCGTAGTACCTGCGAAGGTGAGCCATGACATGCGGCCCGTCGTCCTGAAAGCCTCCATCGACCACATGCACGAAGGTGCCGCCGTTGTGTTCGTAGCGCAGAGCGATCTCATCGCCGCTCTGGCGCTCACCGACACACAAGAAGTCGATCTCGAAGTAGGACGCCATTCCTCACCCCAACGGTGCTTTGGACTCGTAGTGGACTTGGAGCGTAACATCCGACCCTCAACTGGGTGAAGGGGTCATTTCCCGGACCGCGCCCACAGGTGCAGGGACAAGGTCGCCCTGGGTCCCCTTAAGCAACGTCGTGCTGCTTAATCCAGTCGCGCAGGGCGTGGTCAATCCGCGTCTGCCAGCCCCGCCCTCCGGCGCGAAAATGGTCGATGACCTCTTGGGACAACCGGATGGTGGTCGATACCTTCGGCCGCGCCTTAGGGGGACGGCCCCGGCGAATGGGCGCCTTGGCGAACTTTTCGGGCCAGCCGCCCTTCGAGAGATCGGGTGCGGTGTCCGCGTCAAAACCTCGGGCCGTAGAGCCGTCGTTCTCGTTCATTGGCCTTCCTCATGCTGATGATCCTGTGTGCGGTGTCACGGCGTGTCCAGACGATCACCACCATCGCCTCGTCCAGAAAACCGATGGTGATGTAGCGAACCTCACCGTAGTCTTGCCGGTCGTCCTCGACGGCCAGCGTCGCGCCGGCGAACACGAGCGACGCCCGGGCCATATCCAGCCCTCGGGCCTTGAGCGTCGCCGCGCGTTTCGCCTCGTCGAACTCGATCCGCATGATTAATGTTACTACAGAAACTGGGCTGTCAAGGACGGTTCCCGGTTCGCTGAGGATCTGACGGAGGACCGGGCGTCTGGTTTGGACGGCGAGCATGGAATCGACAGGAGCCTCTCGACACGCGGCGCTGAGGGAACTGCTCGCCCGAAACGGCGGGAAGGGTACTGACGCAATCCGTCGGGGGTGCCGAGCACCAACCCACAAGATGTTGTGGGGTCTTGAACAGTCTTCCTCATTTCGGTAACCTACTGGCCCCCTTGCCCGAGCCTCGCGACGAAGGAGTGACTCATGTCATACGCCGACTATCCCCCAAGACCCCCGCGCCAACCTGACCATCCACCGATCCCACCTCGTCCGCCCGAGCATCCCGCAGTGCCCCCGCGCCCACCAGAATACCCCCCGCCCCGAGCTAACGCCTAGGCATCGATCAAACAGTAGTGGCCCGGTCGGGCTCGGGCCATCCACTGCGCCAAACCGCTACATGGAGAATACCTAATGAGCTTTGAGCTACCCACCCGCGGGCTAGTCTTCTGGCCCGTCGAAAACGGCGACAGCACGACGGTCGTCATTTGTGACGACACCCACCTCCAAGTGGACCTTAACCACCTCGAAAAGGCCGAGGACGACGACGAGAAAGCTTGGCCTGTCATCGACGAACTCGTCGAGCGTCTGCCCAAGGTGGACGACCGTCCCTATCTGTCCGCGTTCGCCCTTACCCACCCGGATCAGGATCACTGCCGGGGGTTTGAGGAACTGCTCGAAGAAGTGGTCATCGGAGAGCTGTGGTTCACGCCCAGGATTTTCCGTGAGTACAACAAGGATCTGTCAGACGATGCCGAGGCTTTCAAGAAGGAGGCCGAGCGCCGCGTCGAGAAGACGATCGAAGCGGAGGGCGATGATCCGGGTGCCGGCGACCGGGTACGCATCTTCGGCTACTCCGAGATACTGGAAGAAGACGACTTCGAGGGGTTTCCGGAGGACCGCCTGACTGTTCCCGGCGAGGAACTAACCACGATCGACGAGCTGGAGGTGTCGGAGGACTTTCGCGTCTTCGTACATGCTCCGTTTAAGGACGACGACGCTGGAGAACGCAACGACACGAGCCTCGGCATGCAGCTGACCCTGAAAGACGGAACCACGGAACTCCGGGCGCTGCTCCTCGGGGACCTCTCGTACCCTGTCGTCAAGCGGATCTTCGAAGTCAGCGACTCCGATGATCTCGCTTGGAACGTCCTCCTGGCACCCCACCACTGTTCCAAGGCAGTCATGTACTGGAAGGATGAAGGCGAGGACGAAGAAGAACTGAAGGAGCATATCGTCGACGAAATGGACGAGGCCTCGCAGACTCCCAACAGGGTGGTGTCCAGCTCCAAGACCGTGCCATCGTCCAACAAGAAGGGGGACGACCCACCCCACGCCAAGGCCAAGGAGCAGTACGAGACCATCACCGATTCATTTCTGTGTACGATGGATCAGCACGAGCCGATCGTGGCCGAAATCAAGGAAAAAGGGGTCACGTTCGTTGGGGTCGCAGCGGCGGCCAAGACGGCTTCCCAGGCGGCAGATGAAGCGCGTGGCTCGCACCGGCCACCCCAATCGGATCACACCTACGGCCGGCGCTGATGCGTCGCGCCTATGGACTTGCCGAAGAACAACTAAGGGAGATCGCGGCCGCATCCGAGGGAACGGTTGAAGTCAACGCTGGCGCGAGGTGTCCGACCGGATACCAATTCGAGATAAGCATTGGCTTTGACGGTCACGAGCGGGTCGAGGCCGGGCTGCGAGTGCGGGCTCGGGAGCGTTTCCTCGTGGTGATTCCCCCGACCTTCCCCTACGAGCGCCCTTGCGCATTCCGGCGATGCCGACCACCGATTCCGGCAAGCCGATCGCAGATTCCGGGCCATGCCGATCACCGTGGAGGAGGGGAGGTCCATAGGGGCGCTGAGGCTCGGGGTTGAGGGTTGAAGTTAG
>MPNE01000073.1 GCA_002238865.1 Gemmatimonadetes bacterium bin94
CTCACTCCAGGGTGATCGGCATGCTCTGGAATCGGTGATCGGCATGGTGGAATCACCGATCGGCATGCTCTGGAATCGGTGATCGGCATGAAATGGAATCACTGATCGGCATGCGCCGGAATCAGCAAGGGGCAACGAGCACGTTGTCCGCCAAATCATGCCGAGAGTGGCGGACAAACTGTGGTGGTCGGCCCGTCAGACAGGCAGTTCCGCAAGGAAGTCGCCCAACGGCAGGATTTCCACGCCGTCCACCAACTGCGGTCGATCACCAGGGAACACGACGATTCGGCGCTTGACTCGCTTGCTGTGCGACGCGAACGACGCCAATCCACGCAGCATGCTCCGGGTCACCCGGGAACCCGCCTTGACCTCGATTCCCCACAATTCGCGCCCCACCTCCAACACGAAATCGACTTCGGCGCCGGAGCGGGTCCTGTAGTGGAAGAGGGCCGCCTCTGGCCACAGCGCGCCGATCCGCCGGTGAATCTCGCAAGCGACGAAGTGCGCCAAGAGGACGCCGCGTTCGTCGGGTAGAGGAGCGTCCAGTGGCCGTCGCAGGAGCGCGTTGCGGACGCCGATGTCGAAAAGAAAGAGTTTGCCGCGCCTGACGAGGCGGGTGCGATCCGAACCGCTCCACGCCGGAACACGGAACATGACGAGCGTGTCCTCGAGAACCTCGACGTACCGTCGCGCCGTCTCGTAGCCCAGGCCCGCCCGCTTGCACAGCGACTGCAGGTTGAGAATATGACCCGAGGCAGCAGCGACCAGGTCGAGAAGCCGGGAGAAGCCGCCGAGGTTGCGGACGAGAGCCTCGGCCTGGATTTCCTCCCGAAGGTAGGTGTCGGCGTAGCTGCCGAGGTCGGCGGCACGCAGCGCAGGGTCGCGCTCCGCATGGATCCCGGGGAGCGTACCGTGCGCGAGCGCCCGGTTGAGGTCGAAGTCGTCTCCCAACTCACGCGCGGTCAACGGGTGCATGTAGTGAACGTGGACCCGTCCCGGCAAAAGGTTGGCCTGGCCGCGCCTCAGCTTGCGCGCGCTGGATCCGGAGAGCAGGAACCGAAAACGCCCGGGTTGCAGATCGATGAACAGCTGCACCACGGGGCGATCATTCTTGGATACATGTGGGTAAAATAGCTGGCGTTTTACCCACATACAAGCAATAAATGGCGGTGAACGCGGCGGGGCCGGGATGCCAGCCGAAGGGCGGCCGGGTGTTTGCCCCCCTATCCGCCCGACCGGCTCAGGGACCACACCTGCGCGTATTCCACGCCGAGGTCGTCGGTGCTGCGGCCGAGGATGTAGTCCTCGCCGATTTCGTAGATCCGCACTTCGGCTGGCGTTTCAACGAAGCCCAGGACGCGTCCTTCGGGATCGAAGACCGTCCAGAGCGGATTGGGCCCGCCTTCCCCCGGGAGGTTGTATTCCTGGACCCAGAGGTGATCCAGGGCATCGGCCATCGCAGTGACGAATGCGGGGTGGGTGTCGGGGAGCGGCACGTCCCTGTAGAAATCCCGCAACTGTCGGGGCGTCTCCGCTGTCACTCCCCCCGGCTCCGGGGCGACCGCCTGTCGCTCGACGTAGGCGTCCCGGTGCTCCGATGTCACGGGGATCGCGTCGTGGTCAATCCGTACGATGCGAATCAGCGATCCGTCGGCACCGTACGCCCCGATTTCGTAGTTGTCGTTGGAAGCGACGACCGCCAGTTCGCCCCACGCGAAGTTGACGATCCGGTGCGCAAACGGGACCGTCATGAGTAGCATCGCTCCGCCGAGGGACGAGGTGTAGCGCTCGGACCCGAAGAACGAGCCCACGGAAGCGGGCTGCTCCCCCCCGGCGACTCTCACCTCGTAGCGCCGCTGCTCGCGGCTCGACCCATCAGCGCCTGATCCGCCGGGCACGGATTGGGACGCGAGGATAGCACCGCTCGGAAAGACCGCGTCAACACTGATGGGTCGATCGGATTCCAGCCTCAAGGTGCGGCCAAGGTTTCCGTCTCCGTGGAACACCGAAAGGCGGCGGTCTTGCGAATACCACGCAACCACCGAATCGCCGGGCCATCTCTCTACCTGCACCAGGCTGTTGAACTCGCCGGGCCCTTCCCCCTCGCCTCCCCACGTCGCCAGGTGGCTTCCCGCCGCATCGAAGACCCGCAATTCGTGTGAGCTTCGGTTTGCCACGACGATCCGGCCATCGGGCAGCGTCAACAGGTCCCGGATTCCGTCCAGCAGATACGGCTCTTCTCCTTCCAGCGCCCCGATCGACAACACCGGCGTGGGCCCCACCCTCCAGGAGAGCCTCGAACCATCAGGTGGGCGGGGATTTTCGACGATCCGCACACCGGCGCTGTCTCGCACCTCGGAAGCCGGCGTCGGTGTCCCGTCTCCACCCGCAGGTGGTTCGTCCGGTTGACCACAAGCAACCATCGCCAGGATCAGGCCGGTCGGGACAAGCATCTGCTTCATTTGAGGTACCTCAAGTCACCATCGGGTTCACCCCCGCCTCCAGCCAGACGTTCGTCCAATTTGTGCAGAATCGGCATGGCATACCGGATTTGCAAGCCCGAATGGAACCAATTCGGCCGAAATTGATATAAAGATACCGATATAATTTCACTCTATATATCTTCACCCAACGCGAGGCGACCCACCATGCAGATCACCCTTTCCAAACGAATCAACGAGCTCCTCGTGCTCGCGGTCCTGGAGCAGGGACCCGCCCACGGCTACCAGATCGCGATGTCCGTCGAAGAGCGGACCGGCGGCATCTTCTCGTTCCAGCACGGCACCCTGTACCCGATCCTGCACCGGCTCGAGGCGGACGGGCAGCTGCGGGGGGAATGGTCCGGCGATGGCCGAAGACGGAAGACCTACCGGATCACCACCGCCGGGCAGGCCACCCTGAGGAAAGGCGCGCAAGACCTCGAACAGCAGTTTGCCGTCCTCCTCGAACTGCTGGGAGGGGCCCATGCTGCATGAAAGCCCCCTCGCCGCGGTCGAACGAGCCCTGAAGGTGTCGCCGGAGCGGCGCCTGGAGCTGATCGAGGAAGTCGACGCCGACGTGGATGCGCTGCAGGAGGAGCTGGAGCGACGTGGCTACTCGCCGACCGCCGCACGCCGGGCCGCGTTGAACCGGTTGCTCCCGGTGCCGGAAACACTTGCTGCCCTCGAAGCCCGGCACGCGCCTTGGCTCGGGCAGTGGTTGCGGGCCGCCGGATGGGCAAGCCGAATCGAGCGGTGGGGAGCCCTTGCGACGGGAATTCTGGCCACTCTTTCGCTCCTGGCAGCCATATGGAGCCGTGACAGCTCCGAAGCCACCACGCCGCTGGCGTGTTCCCTGGTCGTGGTCGTCGCCCTGCTTGCCGCGAACTGGTTCCGGGCGGCCGCGGGCCTGTGGATCGAAGGCAGCCTGCCGCCCGAACGGCGGCGCCTCCTGTGGGCGCGACAGCTGGGCTTGATCGTCACGGCAATCTCGCTCGGAGGGCTCGGCGCCAGCTGGGAGGGCTACACCGCCCTCGGTGCCCCGGATGCTTCCTTCGGCGCGGCATGGACCGCCATGCATCGCTCGGTCTTCTTTGCGGCACTCGGGTTCGGGGCCGCGCTCCTCGGCCTGCTCGGCTGGCTCGCCCTGGTCCCCCGCCTCATCACTGACGAGACCGCCGAAGGCCGAATCACGACTCTGCTCGTGCGGTCTCATCCCTTTCGCTCTCAGCAGACCCAAACAGGGAGGCATTGATGTCGTTCTTCCGATCCGCCGGTATCGTCGGGATCCCCCTGGCCCTGGTGATGATCCTCGTGCTGATCCAGGTGGCCCGTGCGGTCAGCGCCCGGGTGCGCCGCGGGCCGGACGGTGCCGTCGCCTCTCAGTTCGGCCCGATTCTCGTGCTGGGCGTCGTGGGCGCCTGCCTGGGAGTGTTCGGGACGCTGGCCGGCATCCGGGTGTCGGCCGGCGCGATCACGGTTGCCGGCGAGGTCAGCGCTGCGTTGGTCTGGAGCATGATCCGCGTGGCGCTGACCCCGGCCATCATGGGCTTCTTCATCCTGGGAGTCGCATCGGTCGCGTGGCTCGTTCTCCACTACTGGAGCGGACGGAGCGCGGGAGTGGAACCGGGCGGATCTACGTGGCAGATCGAGGAGGAAACCGCGTAGCCGTCTTGGACGATTCGGGCAGGCACGTCGGACAACTCGGCCGGCAGGGCGACGGGCCCGGAGAATTCCGTCTTCCCGGCGCCCTGAGTCTTGGAATCGGTGGGACCGTGGTCGTACTCGATGGGCGGCGGGGGGTCCTAAGCCGGTGGTCGAGCGCCGGCGACTTCCTGGGCGAGGAACCGACTCCGGCAAGCTATTGGGGACCGGGCTTCGCCATACGACGAACCCGACTGACTCGCCAACCGCTCTTCTCCGGAGGAACACAACCCATGCCTAGCCCCAAGCCCCCAATTGCCGATCTCCGCATCGGAACCGCCAGAGCCGCCATCTGGGCCAACGAGACCGACGACGACCAGACCTATCACACCGTTACTTTCTCCAGGCTCTACAAGACCGATGACGGCGAATGGCGGGACACCGGGAGCTTCCGCCGCGGCGATCTCCTGTCCCTCGCCAAGCTCGCTGACCAGGCCCACACCAAACTCCTCGCCCTGCAGCAGAAATTGGCCGCCGCGCCGGCTCACGAGGTCGACGAGGACGCCGCGTGAGAGTCGATCCTTTTCGGCCGCACTTTGCACGGATCGTCGCCGCGGACTGTTCTTGTATAGAAGATGAGGATCCCCAACCTGACTCCCCACCTGACTCTCGCCATGCTCTGCGGCGAGCCCATGCTGGTGTTCTGGCGCGTCGGAGATCTCATCGAGGCCTTGGACGCATCCAGGGACATGGGTCTGCCGCTCACCAGCCCTCCGCACGTCTCGGACGAAGTTGTCGGCCGGATCCTGGAGGCCCTCCTCGGTCCGGACGACTTGCTCGACGACGACTGATCCCCGGAGAAAGACGCCCTGCAGGGCGCCGACGCCGCACGATCGCGCCCGGTCCGGGCGCTTTTTGACCTTGCGGAGCCCCGTGGACCAGTGATAAGAGACACCGACCGTGCCCTGATACGCGGCCGCCGGCGTCCGTCCGGCGCTCGCGTCCATGTGGACGCCGAGCCCCTCGCCCCGGCCACCCAGTTCTGGGAGGCTTCCCTTTGCCTCCGGAACCACTCCCCAGCCGGGCCCGAGTGGGGCTACGCCGGTTGCGGAGCTGCCCAGCTCGCCCTCACCGTCCTTCTCCTGGTCACCGACTCGGTCGAGGCCGAACGCCACTACCAGGTCTTCAAGCAATCCGTCATCGCCGGCATCCGGGGCGATCGCTGGACCTTCCCGGTCACGGCCGGCACGTGGTCCGCTTCCTCGAGTGGTGCGACGCACGCGGCCTTGAGCTTCGTCAGGTCTCCCCTGGAGACGCAGCCCGCTTCATCGAGGAGCTCGCGCCCTCGGTCGCGAACCAGAAGATCGCCCTCGCCGCGCTTCGCCAGTTCTTCGACCTCCTGGTGACCCGCCATGCGGTCCTTCTCAATCCCTTCCACTCCGGCCAGGGACCCCCCAAGGGGCTCCTTGGACGGGAAGACACCCGAGATCAGTCCCACCCAGGCCCGGCGGCTCTTGGAATCCGTCGACTGCTCCCGCCCCGTGGGCGTCCGCGATCGCGCGATCCTTGGCACCCTTACCTACACCGGCGCACGTGTCGGTGCCATCGCCAAGCTTCGGCTCCGGGATCTCCGCGACTACGGCGAGTACCGCTCCCTGCGCTTCACGGAGAAACGCGGCAAGGAGCGTGAGATCTCTCTACGCCTCGACCTCAACCAGTGGCTCCAGGCGTATCTGCTCCTCGTCGACGCCACCGGCGAGGGCAGGGACGCCCCGCTCTTTCGCCCGCTCTCGGCTGCATCTCGCAGCCGCTTTTCCTCTCGGCGGATCGGACCATGGACCATTCGCTCCATGCTCAAGCGCCGCCTCCGCGACGCCGGGCTCCCGCTCATCATCACCCCGCACAGCTTTCGGGCCCTGGTCGTCACCGACTTGCTGGAACAGGGCGTCCCCATCGAGGATGTCCAGTATCTCGTCGGCCACTCCCACCCGTCGACGACCCAGATCTACGACCGCCGGGCCCGGAAGGTCACCCGCAACATCGTCGAGAGGATCTCCGTCTGACTCCCCCCCAAACTCGCCAAAGGAGGCACCCACCATTGCCAACCCCGAAATCCGTCGTCCTCTGGCTCTTCCTCGGTGGCCTCGGCATTCACCGGTTCTACCTCAACCGGCGCCACGCCCTCACCATCCTCCTCTTGACCCTGGCCGGCGTTGTCTTCTCCGCGTTCGGCATCGGCCTCCTGCTCCTCTTCCCCGTCTTCGTCTGGCTCCTCATCGACCTCTTCCGAATCCCGGGTTGGGTCCGCGAGTACAATGCCCAGTTCCCCCATGGCTGAGCTTCGGCTTCCGGAGGTCCGGCCGAACTCCTCGAGGCGGTGCGAGAACCCCTCACCCTATTCCATGGCTTCCCCGAGCCCCGCGCCAAACTCCACCCCCTCCCCCTCTCCTGGTTCGACCACCCTCGAGCCCACCCGCCAATCATTCCTCCCGGCGGCACCCAGGAGGCGAACGCGTTCTTTCACGCCCTCTCGTGCGCCTATCCTCGCCGGCATGCCCGACCGCCCTTCTGGCGCTCTTCTCCGTCGCTACTTTCGATCGGCCGAACTCTCTGGCCAGCCGTGGTCCCAGGTATGGCACGTCCTCGCCGCCATCCGGGGCTTCGATCTCCACCGCCTGCTCCCCCGCGGCGCCGTTTCTCTCCACGAGATCGCCCGCGCGATCCACATCACCAAGATCCGCCGGGCCACCATCGTAAGCTGGATCAATCAGTTTGGGTGCCCGCCGGGGGAGCGCGCCTGACCGAACCGGAAAGCTTGGACGTGGGCGGATTTTCACCCGACCCCTTACCCCTCCCGCGTTCGAGTTATCGCCTTATGGCGATCCTACGGCTCTAGGATCGCCCAGGATCGACGATCGAGGCCTCCCGAGGGGTGCGCTGGTGATCCTGGGGCCGGGCCGACAAAAGGGATGCATGGGACAAGCGCGAATGGTATGCTTGTTCGTAGTTGTCCGGAACCCGCTCCTTTCCGCTCCCCAAAAGGGAGGCCTTCGCATGATGAGCACGACAAATATGGTGCGCTCCGCCGCCGCTCCATTTTTTATCGGGAGCGTTCTTGCCACCACTCTGGTTTGGGGCTCCTGCTCCGAGGCTGAAGGGCCCGCAAGCCCTCTGGGCCATTCGTCTGCTCCCCCGGCCTGGCCACTCGCTCAGGGTGACACCATCACCGTTGAGGAATGGCTGGACATCGGGCGGCATTTCGAGTCAGTGGGAGACTGGTGGCCGATGGAAACGCCAACTATTGATGCAATGCGCGACGATCCGGAGTTGCGTGGGAACCAGCACGGCGTGGCGGACTTCACTTGGACTTTGGTGGAGATCGATCCTGACGAACGAATGGATCCTACGACGTTGAGTTATCCTGGTGCAGTGGGAGCGATCTACGCGTGCGTTCCCTGGGGCGTTCTTGCAGGCGAAACACACGCGAGGGCCAGATCGGACGACGCTTGGACAGTAGAGTGCCCGCTTGGTGTGCCCTACCGAGAGGGTGCCCGGTATCGCGCGGCACTCATCTACAACGGCCACGCTCAATACACCCCGGGTCCCGGTCAATGAAGAGTCACCTTCAGCCTCAGCACCTTCCGGCTTGTCTCGTGCGCACAGTCGTTGCGTTGTCTTTGATCTCCATTATTTCTCTTCCTTGGCCGGGGCATGCGGCCGCACAGACTGAAGAACAAGAAGAGCACCTAGAGTCGGGTGGCTGGTTGTGGACAACCACAGGCTCGCGGTGGGGGGCGATCGAGATTAACAGTTGGAAGGATCGTATTTCGATGCTTCAGTGGTCCAATATCGACGATTGTTCCGGGGCATTATCGGGTGTTCTTGACGCGTTTGGCGGTAGTGGTGACAAACTGGGCTGGTCAGACCACGGATCGGAATGGGATGGTGTCTATACCCGAGGCAAGCATTTTAACGAAGGCCCCTTTAACGACGACCACTGGATTATTATTCGTAGGCTCGAAGCAAGGACGGGACAGCACAGATGTCTTAGCTGACGTGATCCACGAAGCCATCCACCATCTCGTCGCAAGCCAACGCCACAATGCGGCCTTCCGAACGAAGATCAGCTGTGTGACGCTCGATCAGGGTTGGTAGGGTTGCCCCTGCGTGGAAGCCATACGAGACTCGTTCGCACACCAACCTGCCACTGCCAACCCGCTAAGCACAAAGATCTCAAACAAGAGCTACTGAGAAGCCCGCCTACTACCTGCTGAGCGATGCGGCGGCTTGAGGCTCATCTTCGCGCGACCCCCTACCCTTTCCCTGCCCCGAGTTCTCGCGTTACAGGCGATGATGAGCCCATTCGGCTTCGCAACGCTCGCGAGCGGCTCTCACATAGGTCATGAACGAACTGCTGATTCCGGCGCATGCCGATCAGTGATTCCATTTCATGCCGATCACCGATTCCAGAGCATGCCGATCGGTGATTCCACCATGCCGATCACCGATTCCAGAGCATGCCGATCACCCTGGAGTG
>MPNE01000003.1 GCA_002238865.1 Gemmatimonadetes bacterium bin94
CCACACCCCCGCTCCACACACCCTGCCGTTCTCTTTCGCCTCGAGGACGGAGGTTGCGTCACCTACGACGACGTTCGCCGCTTCGGCCGCCTGACGAGGGTCCCGCGAGCCGAGTGGACCGGCTGGGCCCGGCGCGCCCCCCCCCCCCGCCCGGGAGCCGCTGGCACGCTCCTTCACGGGGAAGAGGCTCCACGACATCCTGACCCGGTCGAGGTCCCCTGTACGCTCCCTCCTCCTCGACCAGAAGCGGATCGCGGGAGTCGGCAACATCTACGCCATCGAGGCGCTGTGGTTCGCACGCATTCATCCGCGGGCCCCGGCCAACACCATCGGCGCCGCTGCGGCTGCCGGGCTGCATCGCAGTTTGCGGAAGGTTCTGCGGCGGGCCATCAGGGCCGGAGGCACCACGCTGCGCAACTACCGGGACGCCAACGGCGACGAAGGCACCTTCGGGCGAGCGCTCCACGCGTACGGCAGAGAGGGGCGACCGTGCACCCGGTGCGGCGCCCCGATCGAGCGGATCGTCTTCGGAGGCCGCTCCGCCTTCCGCTGCCCGGACTGCCAGGACGGGAGCGGCCTCCCGTGACCATGCCCACCCCCACCCCGCTCTCCCTCCCCAACGCGGCCCGGCGCGCGCCGCGGGCAACCCCCCCGCGCCGCCCCGGCGCGCGTCGCGGCCACCCTCCGGGGGCCACCTGCGGGTCGCGGTCGCGATGGCGATACTCTGCGCGCCGCTGGCCGCTCCCGCGGCTCCACTCGGCGGCCAGACCGTGCCTGCCGCCCCCGGCGAGCGGCTCCCGGTCGTCCGGCACACGCTCGACAACGGCATGACCTTCCTGATCCTGGAGCGCCGCCAGTCCCCCACGGTGTCGCTGGTCATCCACTACCCCGTCGGGTCCGTCAACGAGCACCTCGGCAACACCGGCATCGCCCACGTCCTCGAGCACATGCTCTTCAAGGGCTCGGAAGAGATCGGCACGCGCGACCGGGCCAGGGAATCTCCTCTGCTGGACGCGGTGGACGCCGCCCGCGACTCCATGATCGCGGAAGCGGGACTCGCCCGCCCCGATACCTCCAGGATCCGCCGGCTCGAAGACGTGATCTCATCGCTGGAAGACCAGGCGCGAGTGCACACCGTTGCGAACGAATTCGACCGCATCCTCTCCGCCGAGGGCGCCCGTGGCCTGAACGCCACGACATCGCACGAAGCCACCCGGTACTTCGTCGAACTTCCGTCCAACCGCCTCGAACTGTGGTTCGCCCTGGAGTCCGACCGGATGCGGCACCCGGTCTTCCGGGGGTTCTTTACCGAACTGGACGTCGTCCGCGAGGAAAGGCGCATGCGCCTGGAGACGAGCCCTGGCGGGATCCTGGAGACTGCCCTCCTGGCCACGGCATTCCAGGTTCACCCCTACGGCGTACCGGTAATCGGGCATGCGAGCGATCTGGAGTTCCTCACCCGGCGGCAGGCGCTCGACTACTTCCTCGACTACTACGGCGCCGGCAACGCGGTGGCCGCCATCGTCGGGGACGTCGATGCGGACGAGGTCAAGCGCTGGGCGAACGAGTACTTCGGCCCGGTTCGGCCGGGTCGGCAACCTCCTGCCGTGCTAGCCCGCGAACCCGAACAGGCCGGAGAACGCCGGGTCACCGTCGAATTCGACGCGGAGCCCCGCCTGCTCATCGGATGGCGAGCGGTCTCCGGTCTTCATCCGGACGCCCCCGCTCTTGCCATGCTCGCATCGGTACTGACGGCCGGCAGGACGACGCGGCTCTACCGGCGGCTCGTCGCCGGGGACCAGTCCGCGGTCCATGTGGCGGCATACCTGGGCCCCGGCTTTGCCCACCCGCGGTTGTTCACGGTCGGCGCCGTCCCGAGATCACCCCACACCGCGGCCGAGATCGAGCAGGCCGTGTACGAGGAGATCGAGAAGATCAAGGAGACGGCTCCGGATCCGAGGGCCCTGGAACGGATCGGCAACCAGCTCCGCGCGGGTGACTTCCGCCGGTTGTCGTCCAACCTCGAACTGGCAATGCAGATCGCCGAGTCACAGGCCGCCTTCGGTGATTGGAGGGAGACCTTCCGGCTGTCGCGCCGGATCATGGATGTGACCCCCCAGGACGTCCGGCGGGTCGCCATCCAGTACCTGGAAACCCGTTCGAGAACGGTCGCGACCATGGTGCGAAAGGACCCGTCATGACGCCGCCCGGGGATTGGCGCCGGGTCCGCCGGGCCATCGTCGCCCTGACTCTGGCGCTGGTCGTGGCGCCCCGCCCGGCGACAAGCCAGGACTCGGTGCGGGACCGAATCGCGCGGATGACCTTCCCGGAACTGCGCTTCACCCCCGTCCATCCCCGCACGGAGGAGGTCCGTGGGGTGACGGTCTACTTCATACACGACGACCAGCTCCCCCTGGCGACCGTTCATGCCACGTTCCGGGGGGGTGTGCGGCGCTTCGGGCGCGACTACTTCGCGGCCGCCTCGGCGGTCCCCAGCCTCCTTCGCACGGCGGGCACCCGCTCGCTGCCACCCGACTCCGTCGACGCGAGGATCGAGACGCTCGCGCTGGCCATGAGCTTCGGCCAGGGGGGAGGGGGCGCTTCGTCCTGGGTCAATTCGCTCTCCGGCCAGCTGGACGAAGCCGTCCGACTCTGGAGCGAGATGCTCCGCGAACCCCGCTTCGACTCGGCCCAGGTCGAGCTCTGGCGCGGCGCGGAAATGGAGCGCGTCCGGCGGCGGCGCGACGACCCCGCCTCCCTCGCATTCAGCCGCTTCAACCGAATCATGTATGGCGACCACCCCGTCGGCTGGGAAATGTCCCCCGCGGACCTCGAATCCGGCGACCTCGCCGAAGAGCGGTTGCGATTCGTGCACCGGGCGGTGATCTGCCCCGAGAACATGGTGCTGGGCGTTGCCGGAGACGTCGAGTGGAACCGGGTGTCCCCGCTGCTCGACGAGATGCTGGCGGCGTGGCCCTCCTGCTCGGGCAACCTCCAGGACGACCCCGTCCCGGAGATCCGTACCGAAGCCGGTGTGTTCGTGATCCACAAGGAGATCGAACAGAGCGTGGTGGTCCTCGCCCACTCCTCCCGCCTGAGGCAGGGCGACACCCCGGGCTACTTCGCCTCCCGGATCGGGAACTCGATCCTGGGCGCGTCGGGGCTCTCCAGCCGCCTCGCAATCGAGGTGCGGACCCGGGAAGGGCTCGCCTACGGGGCTTCCTCTCTGTGGACCACGTCCCGCCGCAACGACGGGCTGGTGGGCGCGCTCACGCGCACCAGGCCCGAGACGACGATGGCGGCTGCCCGGCTCCTCCTGGGGGCGCTCGATTCCATGCGAACGGCCCCGCCTTCGCAGCCGGAGGTCACGCATGCCATCGATGAAGTCGTGAACGGGTTCGTATTCAACTTCCGCACCCCGTTCCAGGTCATCGCCCGCGGGATGGCGTACCAGAGCCTGGATCTTCCCGCGGACTGGCTGGAACGGTATATGGACGGAATCCAGGCCGTGACGCCCCGGACCGTCCTGGAGGTCTTCCGGTCCGAGGTGGACCCGGCCCGCATGACGATCCTGCTCGTTGGCGACACCACGCGCTTCGACGGGTCGCCGTCGGAGCTGGGCCGGGTAACCGTGTTGGACGCCGACCCCCCGCCCGGTGTCAGCGACTCTTCACCGCCACGTGGATCGCCGCGATCCCCGCACTCACCAGGAACCAGTTGACGGTGCCGAAGCCGGCCTGCCGCAGAAGCCGCGCCAGGACTTTCGGGCCGGGAAAGCCCTTAACCGACCGTGGAAGGTAGGTGTAGGCCCACGGGTGGCCCGAGACGATCCTGCCCACGCGTGGCAGGATCTGATTGAAGTACAGCATGTAGGCCGCCCGGACGAATCTCCGCGGTGGCACCGTGAATTCCAGGATCACCAGCCGCCCGCCCGGCTGCAGCACCCGGTGGAGCTCACGAAAACCCGCCAGAGGCTCCGAGAGGTTGCGGACGCCGAAGCCTACGGTGGCGCCGGAAAACGACCCGCTCGCGAAGGGAAGGCGCTGGGTGTCACCGCACACCGGGCTCACCGGCGCCCGGCGGATCTTGGGCAGCCCGTGAGCGAGCATCGGGAAGGCGAAGTCGGCCCCGACCACTCTGCCGCGGAATCCCGGCCGCTCCGTGAGTTCCATGGCCAGATCGAAGGTGCCCGCGCAGGCGTCCAGGTAGGTCCCTGCGACGGCGCGATCCCATCCGAGCTCGCCGATTGCCCGCTGGCGCCATCGCCTGTCGATATTCAGGCTGAGCACATGGTTGAGCAGATCGTAGCGGGGCGCAATCTCGCTGAACAGCGTCCTCACCTGTGTGGCGCGCGCACCGCCACTGGCCGGCTCCGCTTCCCGGCAGGCCGTCAAGGCGTCACCTTCCTTCGTGCCAGAGTGGATTTCCCGTGGGGCCGAAAGGTAGACTGGCTGGCGGACCGCTCCAATGGGTAACGGGGTTCAATGATGAGTGGCGCGTGTTGAACCGTATCCGGTAGTCCGGCCCTGCCGGCCATTGCCCACCACTGGATCACAGTCCTCGGCCGCCTTTACGGAAGAGCCCGAAAGACCCGCCGACCATTGGAAAACCAGACTCCCGACGACAGGACGCTGGCCGCCCAGGCCGCGGAGGGCCGCCAAAGGGCTTTCCGGGAACTGCTTCGCCGGTACGAGAGGCCCGTCTTCTCCCTGATCTACCGCATGGTCCGTGACCGCGGTCTCGCCGAGGATCTGGCACAGGAGGCATTCATCCGGGCCTTCAATGCGATCGCCAGCTACAACCCGGGCTACAAGTTCTCGAGCTGGATCTTCAAGATCGCCCACAACCTCACCATCGACCATCTGCGCAAGAAGAGAATCGACACGATTTCCCTGGACGGTTCTCCCCACGCGCTGACGGAAGAAGCGCAGGCCAGGACCCGGCCGATCGTGGAGTCGCCCGATGAACGCCCCGACGCCTACGTCGAGAACCTGGAGCTGGGAAGCCAGATCGAATCCGCCATCGGCAAGTTGCGACCCGAGTACCGGACGGTCACCCTGTTGCGCCATGTGGAAGGGTACTCGTACAAGGAGATCGCGGAGATCATGGAGTTGCCGCTGGGGACCGTGAAGACCTACATCCACAGGGCACGTCTGGAACTGAAAGAGGCGTTGGCCCACCTTGAAGCGTCACGGTAGCCATTCCCCTGAAACCGCGGAAATCCCGGATGCGTAGTGGACGGCAACCATGGAGGAGCAATCAAGTGAAACGGACGGACCGGACACCCGGGGCGCTGGACCCGTGGACGAGGCGCATGTTCTCGTACCTCGACGGCGAGTTGGGACCCGCCGAGCAGGCCCTGTTCGAGCGGGAGACTGCCGCCGACCCCGTGAGATCCGCCCGGACCGAGGCGTTCCGCTCGCTGCAGTCCACCCTCGACGAGCTGGCCGCGTTCGCGCCGTCGCATGACTTCGCTGTTCGCGTGATGGCTGCTCTGCAAGCGCGGCGGTCCTTGTGGACACGGATGTTCGCGTGGCTGGACGGCAACGCGGTCCCGGCCGCTCCGAATGTGCTGGCAAACCTCCTGGACGAAGGGCTTTCCCGAGGACAGGCCCGGACTCTTTCCGCTTTTCTGGCGCGGGATCCGGAAGCCGCCGCCGCCCTGGTATCCTGGCGAAGGCTCTGCCACCGGCTCGACCACCTTGCCGGGTTCGCTCCGTCTGCGGACTTTGCCGGCCGCGTCATGGCAAACGTGAAGGCGGCTCCCGCTTCTGTTCGTCGCCGTGACACACTCACCGACCGGCTCCGCGCCCTTTGGCCCCGCCGCGGAAACCGGCTGGCAGCGGCGTCGGGAATCGCCTTCGGGCCAACTGCCCTGGCCGGTGTCACCGCCTACATGCTGGTCAGCGGCAATCCGCTGGTCACCGCGTCCAACGTGGCCAGCTTCGTGTGGACGAAGCTCTCCACGGCGATGTCCGGGCTGGTCGAGGCGGCATTCAGCGGCCCATCGGGCAGCGCGTTTGGTATTCTCGATGTTCTGGCCGCACCGCCGCCCGTGCTGGTGGCCGGCCTGGTCCTGTTCGGAGGACTCACGCTTGTTTCGGGCTGGGTCCTGTACAAGAACGTTGTCAAGGTCTCGGAGTTGAAGAGCCGATATGTCCCAGCCTAGCCATCTCAAAACGGGAATCGCCGTCTCCGCGGGGGCAGCACTGCTGCTCGCCGCCCCGGCAACCCGCGCGCAGGAACGCGCCATCGTCTCCAATCAGGTGGAGGTCGCCAACAACGCCGCGTCGCTCCACCTCGAATTGTCCGATGGCGAAGCTCTTGCGGTCACCCTCGCCGACGGTGTGGCCACCGTGAACGGAGAGGTGCTGGGGACATACGAGCCCGGTGGCCCCGTGGACCGGTCGTGGCGCGATCTCCTCGCCGACATCCTGACACTGACCAATGGCCCGCTCGCCCGGGAGCTCGGTGAATGGGACCCGGATACGGATCGCGGCGGGGCCGGGACGGGCCTTCTCCGCCAGCTCGATTTGGCGCTCGAAGGCGCGATCACCGGCGCGGAGGTGGAGAGGCCCCGGGCCAGAGATCCGGAGCGGCTGCAGAACCTGCTCGAGGTAATTGCCCGGAACGACAACATCCAGGGGCTGGGAGAGGCTCTCGACGATGTGGACCTCGAATCTCTCAGCATCTGGCTGCATGAGGACCACACGATACCCGCGGAAGTGACGGTGATGGGAGACGTTCTCCTGGCCGGGGGCCGTCTCGATGTGCGCGGACGGGTGCGCGGCGACGTAATCGTCCTCGACGGAGATCTCACCCTGTCGGCGGAGGGCTCGATCGCAGGCGATGTCAGGCTTATCGAGGCCGAGTTGGATCGCGACGGCGGGACCATCGAGGGCAGGGTCGTCGATGTGTCCCGGGAACTGCGCATGGAGGAGGCGCAGGTCCGCGACAGGATCCGCGAGGAGCTGCAGCGCGAACTTGGTCGCGTGAGCAGCTCACGCGGCCAGGGCCGGGGCTTCTTCTCGAGAGTCGGCCGCGCCGCGGGCGGCATTCTGGAGTCCGTGCTGACCTTCCTGGTGGTGGGCGTCCTCACCCTGGTTCTGACCCGCTTCTGGGGAGAGCGCCTGGGAGTGGTCACCAGGGCGGTCGGACATCAACCGGGCCGGAGTGCGGTCGTCGGACTCGCGGGTGGTTTCGTGGCCTTGCCCGTCTATATCTGCGGCACGCTGGTTCTCGCGATCTCGATTGTGGGCATCCCCGTGCTGTTGGCCTGGGTGCCGTTCTTCCCGGTGGTGGTGGCCGTCGCAGGGTTCATGGGATACCTGGGCGTGAGCCATCACGTGGGAAGCTGGGTGCTCGACAGGGAAATTCCCTGGCTCGCCTGGGTCGACCGCAACCACGACACTCATGTAAGGCTGGTGGGAGTGGCGGCGATGTTGGCGCCCTTCTTGATCGCAAGCACTGTCCGGGTGCTCCCCCTGCTGGGGTGGTTCGGCGGACTCATTGCGGCACTCGGTACCGTCGTGGGCGTTCTGGCAACGGTCACGGGGCTCGGCGCAGTCATCATGACCCGCGGTGGCAGTCGTCCGGCAGGCTGGAGCTACGCGTTCGACGACGACGAATTCGAATCCGCCGCCTGGTCCTCTGCCGGTTACCGCGCCGATCCCGCGGCTGGCGGCGAGGACGGCGGACCGGGAGGCGCGGCCCCGGACGACGTAGCGAATGATTCCGGGCAAGACGAGGACGGGAGCGACGCCCCATGATCCGGCATGCCGCTTCCGCCGCGTTGCTCGCCGTCGCGCTTGGCACCTCCGTGCAGCTTCACGCGCAGAGCTGGAAGACCGTCACCTCTTCCCGGCAGGTCACTGACGAGGACCACCTCCGCGTGCGCGTCAGCTACGGAGCCGGAGTACTCGAACTCCGCCGCGCGGAATCGGGCTCGCTCTATCGGACCTTTTTTCGTTTTGACGAGGAGACGGCGGTACCCCGGACGGAGTATCACCCCGGAACCCTGAACGTCGACCTCTCCAGGCGGGAAAACCGGGGCCTCAACTTCGGCAACCGGTCGTCCGAGGCATCGCTCGATCTGGAACTCTCCACGGAAGTCCCTCTGGACATCCAACTGGATTTTGGAGCCGGACGCGCCGAACTGGATCTGACCGGGCTGGCCATGCGAGAGCTGGAAGTGAACACCGGGGCATCCGAGTCGGTTGTGTACATCGACGAGGTCAACCCGGAACAGATGGAGTCGGCTTCGATCAGCGTGGGGGCCGCCGATCTCAGGGTGCGGGGGCTCGGCAACCTGAACGCCGAGGAGGTAGAGATCAGGGCCGGCCTTGGTTCGGTAGTGCTGGGACTCGACGGCGAGTGGCCGCGAGACGGGTTTCTCGTCGTCGAAATGGGGTTGGGCGCTTTGGAGATACGTGTTCCGGAGTCGCTGGGCGTGAGGATCCAGCACCGAAAGTCGATCCTGTCCTCGATCGATGCCGAGGGAATGGTAAAGGACGGAAACGTGTACCGTTCGGTCAATTGGGACAGCGCCGAGCGCCACGTGGAGATCGACATTTCCGCTGCCCTTGGAAGCATCGATCTGGTCTGGATCAACTGATCCGGTTCATGGCCACAGGGGTGACAATCATCGGGAGTCGTTACACTTATTATTATTGGAGAGCGGTTTTCTCACGCGGTTCAGCACGGGTCCCGGACCTCGGACCCGGGCATGGGGTACAGGAGGAACTATGATCGGAGCACTGTTGACATTCCTGGCCATGGGCATTGTCAGCATCGTTGTGATCTGGATCGTCCTCTCCGTGGTGGGCTCGATCCTGGGACTGACGCTGGGAATCGCCGGTTTTCTGCTCTTCAAGGTTGCGCCGGTGATGTTCGTAGGGTGGGTCGTCCTCAAGCTGCTCGCGAAGGTTCGCAGCAAGCCTGGCATTCTGTCGACCGCCGACCGCCAATGGCTGGAGGGCGAGTAGCCGAAGCCCGCGTCGGACTTGTCTGGCTGCTTACGCCCGCGGCGGCAAACCGCTCAAGGTGGCGAGCAGTTTCTCCCCGATGTCGGCCAGCGAAGTACCGGCCGCCGAGCCCGGATCCGACAATACGGTAGGTCTTCCTTCATCCCCCGCCTTTCGCACGGCCAGGTCGAGCGGGATCCTGCCCAGGAACGGCACCGAGAGCTCCCGGGCCAACTCTTCTCCACCGCCGCGCCCGAAGAGATCCACCACGTCCTCGGTGCCCGGGATCCGGAACCCGCACATGTTCTCCACGATCCCGACCACCCGCGTGTTGACGCGCTCGAACATCTTCACACCGCGGCGCACGTCGCCGGTCGCAACCTTTTGCGGCGTGGTCACCATCAGTGCTCCGTCCAGGTCGACGGTCTGGACCAGTGACAGCTGGGCGTCCCCGGTACCGGGAGGCATGTCCACGATCATCAGATCGAGGCTGCCCCACGCCACCTGCTCCATGAACTGCTTGAGGACGCCGGCGATCAGAGGCCCGCGCATGATCGCGGGCTGTTCGCGCTCGAGCAGAAACCCGAGGCTCATGAGGCGAACGCCGTGCGACTCCAGCGGCACGATCATCTCCGATCCCTTTTCTCCGGTCACCGCCGGGCGCCGCTCTTCGCCGAACATGACGGGGATGTTCGGCCCGTAGATGTCGGCGTCCATCAGGCCCGCGGCAAGCCCACGTGACGCGGCGTAGGCCGCCAGGTTTGTCGCGACCATCGATTTGCCGACGCCCCCCTTGCCCGAACTGACGGCCACGATGCGCTTCACGCCCGCGAGGATCCCGGGTTTCGGGGTCGGCGCCGGAACGGACCCGGGCTGCAGACCGGGTTTGCGAGGGGCAGAGCCCGGCGCGGGCTGGCTCCCGTCGGGGGGTGTCGCCGCGGGGGGCGTCTGGGGGAGCTGCACGTTCACCTTGACTCCCGTAACGCCCTTCACCGTCTCGGCGGCGGCCCGCGCCCGTCGCACCAGGGCCCCGGGGTCGCCACGACGCAGCGAGAACACGAAACGCGCCTTGCCGGCGGGGTCGACGGTCAGACCGGCAACCTGACCGCCGGCAACGACATCCTTGCCGGTCACCGGGTTGACCACCCGGGTCAGCGCACGGGTGACGGCATCAACGAGTCCATTCTTGCTCATGGCCGGCTCAATTGGCTTCGACGGTCAGCACCTCGGGCACGGAAGCCCTGAGCCGCTGTTCGATCCCCTCCTTCAGTGTCAACATGGAAATGGGGCACGCTTCGCACGCGCCCATCAACCGAACAATCACCCTGCCCTGATCCTCGTCCCACCCCACCAGCTCGACATCGCCCCCATCGGAACGAATCGCTGGACGAATCGATGCGAGAACCGTTTCGATCCGATCTCTGGTGCCCATTCTCCGTCCAAAAGACTGACGCGATTCGAACCGGTCCCCTTGGCCGGGTCCGTACAACCACAGGAAGCTACCGCGGGGGCTTTCACAGCGTCAACCGGGAGGCCACCGGTTGCGTACTTCGCCGGGCCGGGTGAAATTGCGTGCGCTTCCGGCTTGGCCGACAGCCGGAAGGACCGCACTCGAACCGGGCCTTCCCGGCTCCGCACACCCGTCCGGTGACGGGTGCGCGGGCGGAGGCGACCCGCTGCGGCGCCTGCTCCCGCAGGTTCGGGTGCTCCCGCCAACCGACAGACCTGGGAAGAACCGAATGTCCGCAAGATTCCGTGTGCCGGCGCCCGTCAACGAACCCGTGCTCTCCTACGCTCCCGGGACGCAGGAGCGAGACGAGTTGAAAGCCGCTCTGAGAAGGATTTCCAGCCAGGACGCGGACATTCCGGTCATCATCGGAGGAGAAGAGATCCGCACGGGAAAGACCCACGCGATCCATGCGCCGCACGACCACGAATTGAGCCTCGGGGTCTGGCACGAGGCCGGAGCCGAGGAGGCGCGCCGGGCCATCGCGAACACCCTGGAAGCGCGCCGGGACTGGGCTTCCTGGCCATGGGAGGACCGCGCCGCGGTCTTCCTGAAGGCGGCCGAGCTCCTCTCGACGACGTGGCGCTCCACACTCAACGCCGCAACCATGCTCGGCCAAAGCAAGACCGCCTTCCAGTCGGAGATCGACGCGGCTTGCGAGATCATCGACTTCTACCGCTTCGGTGCCCACTTCGCCGATCAGATCTTCTCTCAGCAACCGGTGTCCGACAAGGGAATCTGGAACCGGATCGAGTACAGGCCGCTGGAAGGCTTCGTCTACGCGGTGAGCCCCTTCAACTTCACGGCCATCGGGGCGAACCTGGCAGGCACTCCGGCGATGGTGGGATGCGGCGTACTGTGGAAGCCGTCCAAGCACGCCGTCCTTTCGGGGTACTGCACGTACAAGCTCCTTGAAGAAGCGGGGCTTCCCCCGGGAGTCATCAACTTCGTGCCGGGAAACCCCGTCGAGGTGACGAACGTGGCCATGGCGCACCCCGACTTCGCCGGGCTGCACTTCACCGGGTCGACGGGCGTGTTCCAGTCGCTCTGGACGACCGTGGGGAAGAACATCGCCCGCTACCGCTCGTATCCGCGGCTGGTGGGAGAGACCGGAGGCAAGGACTTCATCGTCGCGCATCCTTCGGCCGATCGCGCGGCGCTCCGCACCGCGATCGTGCGTGGCTCTTTCGAGTACCAGGGGCAGAAGTGTTCGGCAGCGTCGAGGGCGTACATCCCGCAGTCGGTCTGGCGCGACATCAGGGATGACCTCGTCGAGGAGACCAACGGGTTGTCCATGGGAGATCCCGCGGACTTCCGCAACTTCGTCAACGCTGTGATCGACCGGGGCGCGTTCGATAGCATCACCGGGTACATCGACCGCGCCGCCGCGAGCACGGACGCGGAGGTGATCGCCGGGGGCGAATACTCGGACCGGGACGGCTTCTTCATCCGTCCCACCATCGTCCATGCGAAGAACCCCGACCACGAGACCATGTGCGACGAGATCTTCGGCCCGGTCATGTCGATCCACGTGTACCCCGACAACGCCTGGTCCGAAACGCTGGACATGGTCGACGCCACGTCGCCGTATGCGCTCACCGGGGCGGTCTTTTCGCAGGATCGCGCTGCGGTGCGCGAAGCGTTCGAACGCCTGCGCAACGCGGCCGGGAACTTCTACATCAACGACAAGCCGACCGGGGCGGTGGTGGGACAGCAGCCCTTCGGTGGTGCGAGGGCTTCGGGAACGAACGACAAGGCCGGATCCCAGTTCAATGTCATCAGGTGGCTGTCTCCCCGGACGATCAAGGAGACCTTCTCGCCGCCGACGAATGTCGAGTACCCCTTCATGGCGGCCGAGTAGCAGGGAGCGTCGAAGGTTACACGGCGCTGGCGACGGCCGCCGCGAAATCGGCCTTGAGGTCCTCCAGGTCTTCGAGGCCGACCGAGATGCGCACGAATCCGTCGGGGATCCCCAGGTCCTCCCGGGCCGCACGACTCAGATCGGCGTGCGACGTGTGGCGTGGCTGTGAGACCAGCGTCTCGACCCCTCCCAGTGAAGGGGCGGCCGCAGCAAGGGTGAGGTTGGAGCAGAAGCGATCGGCGGCCCCGGCCCCGCCCTCGAGGACGATGGACACCATGCCGCCGAAGCCGCGGAGCATCCGGGCCGCGCATTCGTGATCCGGGTGGTCCGGCAGGCCCGGGTGGACAACCTCGCTCACTCCATCGACGCCGGTGAACCATTCGGCGAGAGCCTGCGCCGTGCGATTGTGCCGGTCCATCCTGGCCGGGAGCGTGCGGATGCCGCGCTCGAGAAGCCATGCCGCCTGGGGATCGATCGAGCCCCCGTACAGCTTCATCATCTTCGCGACGCGATCGATCAGCGCGGCGCTCCCCGCGACCGCGCCCGCGATCAGGTCGGAATGACCGCCGAGGTACTTGGTGGCCGAGTGAATCACCGCGTCCACGCCGTGGTCGGCGGCGCGAATGTTGATGGGTGTGGCGAACGTCATGTCCGCCGCGAGGAGCGCACCGGCGGATGAGGCGGCGTCCCGCGCCGGTCCGATGTCGAAGACGCGCAGGGTGGGGTTCGTGGGCAGTTCGATGAGAACGACCCGGGTGCGCGGGGTCAGAGCCGCGCCCCACGCGTCGGGATCGCCGGGATCGACGAAGGTGGTGACGATGCCCCGGCGGGGCAGCTCGCCCGAGAGCAGCGCGTGGGTGGCCCCGTAGAGGTGGCGGCTGGCGACGATGTGGTCCCCCGCGCCGGTGGCCGAGAGGAGCGTCATGGAGATCGCCGCCATGCCGCTCGCCAGGGCAAGGGCGGCCTCCGTCCCCTCGAGCGCGGCGATCTTCGCCGCAACCGAGAGCTGGTTCGGATTGTTCCCGTAGCGGCTGTAGAGCAGATCCGTGCCGTCGTCGGGACCGGCCCAATGGAAGGTGGAGCTCCGTACGATCGGTGCCACCACCGGCTGGCCCGGACGGGCGTCGGGATGTCCCGCGTGAACCGCCTCCGTAGCCGCCCCGCGCGCAGTGTTCACCTTCTCCTGCCGGGTGATCGTCATCTTGCTTCCCCATGGTTGTCGTTTGTCATTGTGCGCGCCAACGCGCTCAGTGACGCGGCGCTTCCGTCGCCGGCCTGATGCGCCAGTCGCCTCGCAGCCAGCCGCTCCAGCACGGTCTCCCCCCGGTCCCCCAAAGCCGACTCGAAATCTCCGGGGAGGATCCGCTCCCTGTGCTCCAGCGTGGACCATGCGGCGCGTTCCTCGGGCGACGCCGGGCCGAGAAGGCGAAAGCGACCATCACCGAAGTCGCATACGGCGGCCAGCCCGTGCCGCCCCAGGACTTCCTCGACGGCGTGGCCGTGAAGGTCCCCGACGGTGCGAAAGAGAAAAAAGGTGTCGCCTGGACGATCGGGCTCCAGGTATCGCAGGAGGAGCTTTGCCACCACCTCGTCGGCGCAGCTGAAGTCGAGGATCCGGACCCGGGTGAGGTCGATGAGGGCGACCGAGAGCGATCGGGCCATGTGCACGAGCCGGGCCTCGATCGCCTCGCGCACGGCTCTGCCGGTCGGCCGCGTCACGAGGTTTGGACGCCGGGACGACACCGTGCCGCGCGCGATCGCGGCGACGTCGATGCTCAGTGGCCGGGTCCGTGCGGATCGCTCGCGGCCGCGAGACGGTTCAGTCATTGAGCCGCTGCGGGAGGATGATGTTGATCTGCGCCCCGGGAAAGCGGCGAAGTCCCTCTTCCACCGGTGGAGTGCGGCTCCAGGACGGGGCATCGGCGATTCGCGCGGTTCCGCTTCGGACCGACAGCAGACCCTGCCAGCGCGCAACCTGTTTCCGGATCTGCTGAATCCCCTGCCCCCTCCCGGTGTCCGGGAAACGTGTCAGGCCGAGAAGGAACGCCGCCTCCAGCGCGGTGACATCCCCCCACCGATCCCCGAAGCGCGCGGAATGTTCCTCGGCGAGGGAGGCTCGGAAGCCCCGTCCAAGGTCGGAGACGGCGATCACCGCCACATGGCGCCCCAAACGTTTGGTCCAGTTGTACGATTGCGCGGCGACCCAGCCGGGCGCCTCCGCGTGTTCGATGATGTTCTGACAGACTTCGGAGAGGATCACCGAAAACTGGACGACGGCCGCCGCAGGGTAGCGCAGCGTTCGCGACAAGATGGCCCCCGCTCGCGACTGGACCCTGTCAACCACCTCGTGCACGTCCGAATTCGTGGTGATCGACGTAATCTCCAGCAGCACATCCGAGCCGCGCACCCGACGGCGTCCGGACCGGGCAGAAGGTGGCTGAAAAATCTCGGCGCCGGCCCGCGCGAACCCCATTCGATCGAGGTAGCCGGTGACGTCCGACCCCGCGGGAAGCGATATCCTTGGCACCCCCCCGTTGTCCCGTACGACCTTGCCGGCCGCGAGAAGGGCCAGCATGCCGTTGGGGTCGATCCAGCGCAGCCTTCGGGCATCGAAGAGAACCGGCCCGGAGACGTCAACGTCCATCCTGGCCAGCAATACCTCTATGGTGCCGTAGTCGAGAGACGCCGGGACCTCGATGACCCGCATGTCAGACGACGCTTCCCGGGGTGGCCGCATCCCTGGTGGGTGGGTGTCTCATGGCCGCACACGGGCCGACAGGAATCTGCGAAACTCCTCTGCACCGCTGCAGCCGAGTTTGCTCCGTGCCATCGTGTGGGCGCGCTCGGCGGACGTGCGCCCATCGAGCCCGGCCAGGATACCCGCGAAGCAGGTGGCGCCCCAGACGTCACCGCAGCCGGTGGGGTCACCGGGCGCAGCCCCGCCCCGGACGGGTATCCGCTCACGGTGTACCGCGCCTCGCGCAGCACCCGTGCTCAGGAGATCCACCCCTTCCGCGCCCCGGGTCACGATGATCGTCTCGACACGTCCGTCCAGGACTCTCTCGGCGACCGCCCATGGATCGCCGTCACCACGTGCGAACAGCGCAAACTCTTCCTGGTTCATCTGAAGGGCGTCGAAACACCCGGCCCAATCCTCACAGGAGGGAAGATAACGTGGTGTCCGCCGCCCGTCGCTCTCGCGGTTCAGGAAGAGGGAGTGCAGGTCCGCGTACGAGGGACCCCTCAACCGGCCCCGAACGACCCGCGCGCCTTCCAGCGTCAATTCCCGGCCCGAGATGAAGTTGGCATAGAGGGCGTCGAACTCCGGCATGATCGCCGCCACTTCCGCCGGCGACCAGCCCGGGACGCCTCCACGGAGGATTTCCAGGCGCTCCGCGGGATCGACGTAGATCAGCTCCACGCGGTTGTTGGTCTCCGAAACCACGTGCACGAACCGCATGTCCCAGGTCCCCGGATAAGACCCGAGACAGGCCATCGCCTCGTCGGCCAGGTCCCTTCCGACCTTGATCATGGGGGCAACGACCCAGCCGGCCGGCAGGACTTCCTCGAAAGCCGCGAGTGCGTACGCAATCCCGCCCCACGCCTCTACCTTTTCGCGGGTGCCGGGGTGGCGAATCGTGTCCCATACGAGGGTTCCCAATACGCCCAGGCGCCTGCGAACCGGGCCGGTCCCGATGTCGGCATCGACGAGCCGGCGCGGCCGGCCGGCCGTCATGACCTCTCGTCGTCCAGCTGCAACACCGCCATGAACGCCTCCTGCGGGATCTCCACCGATCCGACCTGCTTCATTCGCCGCTTCCCCTCGCGCTGCCGCTCAAGAAGCTTGCGCTTGCGGGTGATGTCACCACCGTAGCACTTGGCCGTCACATTCTTGCGTACAGGCTTGATCGTCTGGCGTGCGATGATCTGTCCCCCTATCGCGGCCTGAAGCGCGACCTCGAACTGTTGCCGGGGGATCAGCTGTTTGAGCTTTCTGACCAGCGCGAGGCCGTGGCGGTATGCGTTGTCGCGGTGCAGGATCACCGAGAAGGCGTCGACCGGCTCGCGGTTGACCATCACGTCGAGCTTCACCAGATCCCCGGCGCGGTACTCGTGCAGTTCGTATTCGAGCCCCGCATGTCCCTTCGTTCCCCCCTTGAGCCGACCGTAGAAGTCCAGGACGATCTCGGCGAGGGGGAGTTCAAAATCCATTTCGACCCTGCGCGGATCGAGATAGCTCATACCCTTGAACACGCCGCGCCGCTCGTGGCAGAGTTTCTGCACGTTCCCGATATAGGCCGCCGGCATGACGATGCGGGCCAGAACGACCGGCTCGGCCACCGAATCCACCAACGCCCGGTCGGGAAGATCGGTCGGGTTCTCGATCGAGAGCACGGTGCCGTCGGCGAGGGCGACTCTGTATTTCACATTGGGCACGGTGGTGATCAGCTTGACCCCGAACTCGCGATCGAGGCGCTCCTGCACGATCTCCATGTGGAGCAGGCCGAGGAACCCGCACCGGAAGCCGAAACCCAGGGCCCTGGACGTCTCGGGCTCGAAGTGCAGCGAGGCGTCGTTGAGCCGCAGTCGGTCGAGGGCGTCCCTCAGCTCCTCGTAGTCGTCCGCGTCCGACGGATAGAGTCCGGCGAACACCATCGGCTTCGCCTCCTTGTACCCCGGAAGCAGATCTACGGCCGGATCGGCGGCGTCGAGCACGGTGTCCCCGACCCTGGTGTCCGCAACAGCCTTGATCGCCGCCACCAGGTACCCCACCTCACCCGGACCCAGCGACTTCGCGGGCACCCGGCCAAGGCGAAGGTGCCCGACCTCCGTGACCTCGTAGCGGGCGTCCACAGCCCCGAAAGTGATGGACATGCCGGAGCGAAGCGTCCCGTCGACGATACGGATGCTTGGGACGGCACCGAGATACTGGTCGTAGTACGAGTCGAAGATGAGCGCTCTCAGCGGAGCGGCGGCGTTCCCTTCGGGTGGCGGGATCCTGTCGACGACGGCGTCCAGTATTGCTCCAATACCCGACCCCTCCTTTGCGGACGCCTCCAGGATCTCCTCCGGGTCGATGCCCATGAGCTCGGCCACCTCATGGCGCCGCTGCTCCGGTTCCGCTCCGGGGAGATCGATCTTGTTGAGGACGGGGACGATTTCCAGATCGGCGTCGAGGGCCAGAAAAAGGTTGGACAGCGTCTGGGCCTGAATCCCCTGCGTCGCGTCAACCACCAGAATCGCCCCTTCGCAGGCGGCAAGCGACCGGGAGACCTCGTATGTGAAGTCCACGTGGCCAGGGGTGTCGATCAGGTTAAAGGTAAAATCGCTGCCGTCGGCGCGGTGATGGGACATGCGCACGGCGTGCAGCTTGATCGTGATTCCCCGCTCGCGTTCAAGCTCGTTGGAATCGAGTACCTGGTCCCTCATCTGCCGGCTGCTCAGCGTGGCGGTGGCTTCGAGAAGCCGATCGGCGAGGGTGGATTTGCCGTGATCGATGTGCGCGATGATGCAGAAGTTGCGAATGAAGTCGATCTGCATGCAAAAAGGGCCCGATTCCTTTGGACGGGGACGGCCGGCACAAGCTCCGCACGAGTCTGCCGACGGCATCGAGACTCGGCGTACGAAACTAACGGGACCGATTTTGGCGGGTCAATTCCGGCAATGTTTCTTGACTGGATGTGACCACCACCCACAAGATTAGGTGGAACAGGTTTTTGTTGTCGGACTTAGACATGGAGACGAAATGATCGCGCGCACCCGGATCAATGGTTTGCTGGTTCTGACGGTCATGAGCCTGATTTTGACGTGGTCGGCGAGACCGGCAGCGGCTCAGGCAACCGGTACGATCACGGGCACCGTGGTCGACGCGGAGACCGGCGAGCCCCTGGTGGGCGCTCAAGTCAGTCTGCCTGCGCTGGGCACTGGCGTGCTTTCACGGGAGGCGGGCCGGTTTGTGCTGCTCGGGGTGCCCGCCGGGACCCACGAACTCCGGGTCGAGATGATTGGGCATCTGGCGATTTCCACGAACGTCACGGTGAGCGAGGGCGAGGCCGCGCTCGTCGAACTCAGGATGGAACACTCGGTCCTTCACCTGCACGAGATTGTCGTAACCGGCACTGCGTTCGCGGAGTCTCCCACCGAACTGCCCTATGCGATAGCCGTCGCCGGGCGGAGAACACTGGCGGAACAGGGGTCGCCGCAAGCAGTGGATTTCTTCCGGAGCCTCGGGGCTTCGGCGGGCGTTCTCGGGGAGCGGCAGAGCTGGTACAGCACACGTCCGACCGCGGCTGTTCCCGAGACGGTGGCAAGCGTCAATCTGCGGGGGCTGGGCGCGTCCCGCACCCTGGTTCTGTTCAACGGGCGGCGCCAGGTATATGTTCCGGCGCGCTTGGCCGGAGGCCGTTTCGTGGACGTGAACGCCGTGCCGTCGATCGCGCTGGACCGGATCGAAGTGCTCAAGGAGGGCGCGTCGGCCGTCTACGGCTCCGATGCCGTTGCAGGTGTCGCGAATTTCCTGACCCGTGGCGACTTCGAAGGCTTCGAAATCGACGTCGCGCATGACTACTACGCCGATGCGGGTGACAGCAATGCGGGCGCGATCTGGGGCCGCCATTTCTCCGAGAGCGCCCACCTGGTGGTTTCCGGGGAGGTGCTCGTCCAGCAGGAATTGACCCCGGAGGAACGGGACTGGTCCCTTCGCAACTTCACGTCCGGGGGCGGCGCCTGGTCCTACACCGGGAATCCGGGAGCGTTTCTCATGCCCAGGCTCACAGGCGGCGAGAGCAGGGCAGACTTTGTCGCTGCGCTCTCGGACGCCCAGTTCGGTGGCTGGGGCGGTGTCTTCGTCGACCCCCAATGCGTGGCCTTCGGGGGCCACATGGAGGGCGAGACCTGCCGTTTCCGGTACCAGCCGTGGGACAACCTGATCCAGGCAAACCGGCTCGCCCGTTTCTTTGCGGAGGCGCACGGCGACCTGGGCGAGACGTCGAGGTATCGCATCGAGGCGCTGTGGTCGCAGGCATCCACCCCCAGCTGGGTCACGACCCCCTCCTTCCCGCCGATCTCGCCCTACAACGGAGCCCAGGTGATCGAGCCGGGCAACCCCGGCAGGCAGGAGTTCTGCCGCTCGTATGGACAGAGCGCCGGGTTCTCCACTACGGAAGGGTGTCTGGAGGACAACTGGTACTTCTATGGCCGCCTGGTCGGGAACAGCGGCCCCGGACGGGAACTCAGACGCGACTCGCGCACACAGCGAATCGCGGCCACGCTGGAGCGCGACATCGAGGCCTTCGGGGGCCGGGACGCGACCCTGGAGTTCGCAACCAGCTACTCCCGGGCTTCGGGCAACGTCAACCTTCCCGCCGAATATGCCTACAGGAAGTTCCTTGCGTTCCGGGGCTTCGGAGGCCCGAACTGCGGCGTGTCCGTGGTCGCGGATCCGTCGAGTTACTCCGGGATGGCACTAGGAGCCCTGAACGGTGCAACGGCCGGACAGGGCAACTGCATGTATTACAACCCCTTCAGCAACGCGCACCAGTATTCGGTGCAGCCCGGCGCACGCTACCAGGACCAGCCCAATCCGGACTACGCCGCGGGATTGGGGAACAGTCCCGATCTCATCGACTGGATCAACGAGGAAGTCAACCTCGACAACGTGGCCAACCTCTTTGTCGTGGACGCCCTGTTCAAGGGTGAACTGGTGGAGGACATCGCCAACTTCGCAGTCGGCTACCAGTTCCGTCGTCTGGACGTGTCGGCCACCCCCAACCGCCCAGGGGACCTGTCGGTCAATCCCTGTCCCGTTCCAGGAGACCGGAGCTGCCTGGAGAAGGCCGGCGCCTTCACCTTCACCACGGGATTCTACGACTATCACGACTCACAGCTCGTCCACCGGCTCTTCGCCGAGGTACCCCTGGAGCTGTCGGAGCGGGTCCGGGCCCACGTTGCCGCCAACTATGAGACCCACGAACTCGTCAGCAGCTTCGACCCCAAGGTCGCCGTACGCATCCAGGTGGCCGACCCGTTGGCGTTGCGCGCGTCGCTGCAAACCACCTTCCGCACTCCCTCGGTGGACGACCTCAACGAGGACCAGTCCACCTCGCTGGAGTATGTGTCCGAAGCCGGGATCTACAAGGCGCTGGACAGCTACGGGAACAGCCAGCTGGAGCCCGAACGGGCCGTGACCTACAACCTCGGAGTTACCCTCGAGCTCCCGCGCGTGCGGGCATCGCTCGACTACTGGGACTACGATTTCAAGGACGTCATCGACGTCGTGCCGTTCTCCGGCATCACCCGCCTGTACAACATGGGCGGGGCCTCACGGGTCGCCATCCAGGACTTCATCACCTGTCCGGACGGATCGGGCACCGGAACCTGCCACGTCGCGGCCGTCGAACGGATCCGGGTCAACAGCACCAACTGGCCGGGCATCGAACTGTCCGGAATCGACTGGCACCTGAGTACGCGGCTGCCGCGGGGAGAATCCGTCGTGTCGATGAGCACGGACGGCACGTACATTCGCGACTACTTCGTCAAGGCCCTGGATCTGAACGGGGTCGAGGTCTTCGCAGCCCAGGACGCCGCCGGGAAACTGAACTGGAACAACCCCATCGCCCCTCCCCTGCCGCGGTGGAAGTCCCGCACCTCGCTGGGATACCACGCGGGAGACTACAGCTTCGTCAACTACATCAACACGGTGTCGTCGTACGAAAACGAAGTCTTCCCCGACAGCGAATTCGCAGACATCGACCGGTTCATCACCTGGGACGCGAGCCTCCTCCGGCGCGCATCCGGTAAGGCCGACATCGCGTTCTCCGTGATCAATCTGCTGGATGCGCCGCCGCCGCTCGTCAACTGGGAGCAGTCGTACGACGGCTTCACCCACAGCCCCAAGGGCCGCCGCATGAAACTCTCGGTGACCTACCGTCCCTGAAGCAGGGGCTCTTCCCCGGGCCGTCCCGTCCCCTCAGATTCAGGGGCTATGGCTACAAACGAGACGGTAACGCCGCACCGGGACCGGCGCACGGATCTTCTGGACCCGGCGACCCTGGCGGAGCTCGGGGGCATCGACATCATCGCGCGCCAGGTGGTGCACGGCTTCCTCCTGGGGCTTCACCGGTCTCCGAACCGGGGATTCTCCGCGGAGTTCGCGGAGTTGCGCGCGTATCAGCCAGGGGACGACCTGCGGACTCTGGACTGGCGCATGTTCGCCAGGTCGGATCGCTTCTACGTCAAGCAGTACGAGGAGGAGACGAATCTGCGGGCCTACATGCTCGTCGACATCAGCGAGTCGATGGCCTGGTCGTCCCGACCTCGTCTCCCCTCCAAGTTGTGGTATGCGAAGCACCTCGCCGCGGCCATCTCGCTGATTCTCATCCGGCAGGGTGACATCGTCGGCCTGATGGCCTTCCACGAGCGGATCGTGAAGCAGACGCAGGCCCGGGGCGGCAAGGTGCACTGGCGCCTCCTTCTCCAGCATCTGAACGCGCTGAAGGGAGGAGGGAGGACCGACTCGGAATCGGCGATCAGGAACGTCGCCATGCGTTTGAAGCGCAAAGGGCTGGTGATTGTCATCTCCGACCTTCTCGTCGACCCGGCGGCGACCGCCAAGGCGCTGATCTACCTGCAGCACACGGGGCACGAAGTGCTGGTCTTTCACCTGATCGACCCCGGTGAACGCGACCTGCCCACGACGGGAGAGACCCGGTTCATCGACCCGGAGACGGGAGACTCGCTCCAGGTCTCGGTTGCGGACATGCGGCGCCAGTACAGGGACGCCGTTGAAGACGCCGTCGCCGAGTGGACCTCTTCGCTGACGAGCCGCGGCATCGCCTATTCCACCATCGGCACGGACGAGCCCCTGTCGCGGGCGCTTCGCCTCTACCTCTGGAAACGCCAGCGACTTCCCTGAATGGGCTTTCTCAACCCCCTCTTCCTCCTGGCAGGCCTGTCGGTGCTCGTCCCGATCATCCTGCACCTCTTCTACCGCCAGGAGAGCAAGACATTCACCTTCCCCGCGATCCGGTACCTGCTGAGAACCGAGAGAGAGCACGCCCGCCAGATCCGTACCCAGCAGCTGCTCCTGCTCCTGCTCCGCGCCGCCATCGTGATCGTGGTGGTGCTGCTCGGAGCTCGCATCCACTTCCCGGGTCCGGGGGGCAGCCACGACCCCACCGCGCTGGCCCTCGTCCTCGACAACTCCCTGAGCACCACCATCATCGAGGACGGGCGGCGGCGGCTGGACACGCTCAAGGCGGTGGCTCGACGCAGCGTGGAGGGCGCCAGCCACGATGACGTCATCTGGGTGGTGCGGGCCGGTACACCGTGGGAGCCGGCGGTCCCCGGCGGGACTGCGCAGGCGCTCGAGGCCATCGATCAGACCGTGGCCGGGCACGGACATGGCGACCTGAGCAGCGCCATCGCCAGAGCCCGCACGCTGGTCGGGCAGAGTGACCTGCCGTACAGGGAAGTACACGTCTTCACCGATCTCCAGGCCACCGCCTTCTCCGAACGCCTCGGCGACGGCGAGGAGGACATCCCCGTCCTGGTGTTCGGGGCTCCGGCCAGCGATCAGTCGAACCGTGGCGTGGAAGGTGTGTCGTTTGGAGGAGGTCTTCCTCCGCTGGCCGGCCGCCGCACCGAAGCCGCGGTGTCGATCGCGGGCGGCGCTCCGGACGATACGGTGGGTGTTCGCCTGTACATCGGCGGCCAGGTCAGGGCCGCGGCCAACGCGCCCACGGGTGCCACCGTCCGCCTGCCGGCCGGGCCCTTTCCGCCGGGGCGCGTCGACGGCTATGTGGAAATCGACCCGGACCCCCTCACGGCCGACGATCGCCGGTACTTCTCCTTCATGGTCCGCGACCCGACCCCCGTCGGCGTGTTCGGCCCGGCTCCCTTCTTCCTGAGCGAGGCGCTGGCGGTCCTCATGGAAAACGACCGCATCTCGCTCGGGAGCGCGGGACCGGCAGCCACCCTGATCAGCGTCGGGGGCGAAGGACTCGACCGGCGTGACGCGTCGCAGAACGCCTTCGTGCTTCCTCCATCCGACCCGGCCAGACTCCCCGCGCTCAACCGCCGGCTCGCCGAGGCGGGGATCCCGTTCCGCTACGAAACGGGCACGGGGGAAGGAGCCCGGATCGTCTCCAGTGACCTCGCGGTCGACCTGGAAGGGATCGACATCTACCGCTTCTTCCCCCTGGTGTCCACGGACGAAGACGTCAACGCCCGCACACGGGGCACGGGCGCGAGGGAGGAGTCGGTGACCGGCGCGGGCTCTCTCGTGACCCTCTCCAGCGGCGACCCGTGGCTGCTTGCGGGCACGGGCGCGACGGGACCGTACGTACTCCTGGCGTCACCCCTGGACGAGCGTTCCACGAATCTGCCGGTCTCGGCCGCGATGATACCGCTGCTGGAGTGGGCAATCGAGCGCTGGTCCGTCGGGGGAACCGGTACCTTGCCGGTCACCGCCGGGACGGACTTCCGGCCTCCGCCCACAACCACTGTCGTGCTGGCTCCCGACGGAACCGAGCATCCCGTGGACGGCGACCAGCCATTCCTGGGCACCGCCACTGCCGGGCTGTACCGGGCGCTGGCCGCCGACAGCCTTCTCGATGCGGTCCCGGTCAACCCGCCGGCCGCCGAAACGGATCTCAGCCCGGCTTCCGATACGGACGTTCGCCAGGCAATCCCCGGGGTCGCCTCGATTGTCGACGACGCCGCGACGTGGTCCCGACATATCTTCCGCGCAGGTCGTGGCCCCGAGCCATGGCGCACCCTCGCCGCGCTTCTTCTGGCGCTCCTGATCGCCGAGACCATCGTGGCCGCCTCCCGGACCCTGCGCACCCGCCGGGCAAGTGGCGGCCGGACCCGTTAGTCGCATGGTCGAGCCTGCGTCGCGATCCGCGCCCCACCCCGCGGCGGCGGCCGTGGCGACGACCGCCGCCTACCATGCCCTGCAGCGTGATCTGCCCGAACCCGGCGAATCGCGCACGGTGGGTGGCGCCGCCGGGTCGCTGTCCCTGACCGCCGTCGCGGCACTCGCCGGCCACCTGCCCACCCGGCTGTGGGTGATCGCCGCCTCCTCACCCGGCGAGGCGGGCGAGCATCTCGGTGATCTCGATACCCTGCTGGGCCCCGGCGCGGCCGTGCTGTACCCGCAGCGGGAGGGCGCGGCCGTGGACGGCGTGCACCTCCTCGACGAATCCGGCCCCGCGGAGAGTGCCGCTCCGGAGATCGCGGGCCAGCGCGTCGAGGCGGTCGAGTCCCTCCTGGCGGGCCGTGCACGCGTCCTGGTCGCCACCCGACGAGCGCTCCAGGAGGTCGCCCCCATCCCGGACGACCTCGCGGACCTCCGCCTGACCGTCCAGACGGGACGGGCGCTTCGCCGGGACGCCCTGATCGAAGCGCTTGACGCGCGGGGGTTCGAGCGCGCGCCGATGGTGGAGCAGGCGGGACACTACGCCGTGCGCGGGGGCCTGATCGACCTGTTCTCCTTTGGTGCGGCGGGCCCCGCCCGCGTCGAGTTTCGAGGGGACGAGGTGGAGTCCGTACGCCATTTTCGCATCCTCGACCAGCGCTCGACCGAGGAGGTGGACCGTGTCGACATCCTGCCCGTCCGCTTCGGGGGCCGGGTGGACACAACCCGGCAGACTCCCTGCTCCATCCTGGACCGGCTGGCGCGCGACACCATCCTTGTGCGGATCGGAACCGAGGCGTGGGACGAAGGTGCGCGGGAGGCTTGGCGGCGCGCCGAGACGCACTACCGGGAAGAGAGGCGCCACGGCAACCCCGCCACCGAACCCGCCACCCTCCTCCTGACCGCCGAGGGGATCGCCAAAAGGATCGCGCGACACCCCCGGCTCTCCTTCGTGGAGGAGCATGTGGGCGATCCGGTCTTCCAGGCGCACCGGCCGCCTCCGGTCCGGCGCGACATGCGCCGGCTCCGGTCCTTCCTGCGCGACGCGTCCGGCGAGGGCGCCGAGACCTTCATCCTCTGCGACAACGACGGCCAGGCGAACCGGCTGGACGATATCCTGTCCGACCGGCGGGGTGCGCCATCACCGCTGTGCCACCTGGTCGTGGGCTCGCTGACCCGCGGCTTTCGCATCGCCGACTCCACGCCCGCCACCAACGTCCTCACCGATCACGAAATCTTCCACCGCGGCCGAAAGCTCCGCCGGGGGCGGCGCTTCAGAGGATCGGCGTCACTGGAAAGCCTGGCTCAACTGTCGCCGGGCGATCACATCGTGCACATGGAGCATGGCATCGGCCGCTTCCGCGGGTTGGAGCGGATGCAGGTCGGCGGGGAGTCGATCGAGGTCCTCGTGGTCGCCTACGACGGGGGCGAGGTACTCCGCGTTCCCGTCTACCGGCTCGACCAGGTGGAGCGTTGGGTCGGCGCACACCCGGGAGACAGGCCCGCGAGCCTCCACCGCATCGGGGGGAAGCGGTGGAAGACCCTCAGGCGGAAAACCGAAGACGCGATCCACCGGATGACGGCCGAGCTGCTCGACCTCTACGCGGCCCGCCGGTCACGCCCCGGTCACGCGTTCCCCCCCGACACCCGCTGGCAACGCGAGATGGAGTCGGCCTTCCTCTACGAAGACACGCCTGACCAGCACACCGCCGTGGAGGATATCAAGCGCGACATGGAGTCGTCGGGAATCATGGACCGGCTCGTCTGCGGAGACGCCGGCTACGGGAAAACGGAGGTTGCGATCCGGGCGGCCTTCAAGGCGGTGCAGGACGGCAAGCAGGTCGCCGTGCTCGCTCCGACGACGGTACTTGTGGCCCAGCACGTCAAGACCTTCAGCGACCGGCTCGCGGACTACCCGGTCGTTGTCGGGTCACTCTCACGCTTCGACCCGCCAGCCCGCCAGCGTGACGTCCTGGCCGGGCTGAGGCGGGGGACGACGGACATCGTCGTCGGCACCCACCGACTTCTGTCCGGCGACGTCTCCTTCCACGACCTGGGCCTGGTGGTCATCGACGAGGAGCAGCGCCTCGGCGTGCGCCAGAAGGAACGGCTGAAGCGTCTGCGCACAACCGTGGATGTGCTCACACTGACCGCCACGCCCATCCCCCGCACGCTCTACCTCTCGCTCGCGGGCATCCGGGACCTTTCCCTGATCCGCACCCCGCCCCGCGACCGGATGCCGATCATGACCCATGTGATCGCGTGGAGCGACCATCTGATCGCCGAGGCCTGCCAGAAGGAACTCGACCGTGGTGGCCAGGTATTCTTCCTGCACAACCGGGTGGAAACCATCGATGCGGCCGCCAAGCGGGTGCGGAGGCTCCTCCCCGGCGCCGCCATCGACGTGGCCCACGGCCAGATGGCCACCGCGCCCCTCGACCGGGCGATGACCCGCTTCGTGGACGGGGACACCGACATCCTGGTCTGCTCGTCGATCATCGAGAACGGCCTGGACGTGGCGAACGCCAATACGCTCATCGTGACTCGCGCCGATCGGTTCGGCCTCTCCCAGCTGTACCAGATCCGTGGGCGTGTCGGCCGGTGGGACCGGCGCGCGTACTGCTACCTGATCGTGCCGGAGAAGATTACCACCGAGGCGGAGAGGCGGCTGCAGGTGCTGGAGCACCATACCGAACTGGGAAGCGGGTACCAGATCGCGCTGAGGGACCTTGAGGTGCGGGGCGCCGGCAATCTGCTGGGCGAGGATCAGTCCGGCTTCGCCCACGCGGTGGGGCTGGACACCTACATGCGCCTCATGGAGCAGGCTGTCAAACGCGTGCGCGACGGGCCGGACAAGGAGGAGTTTCCCCGCCCCGAGGTTACGATGGAAGCCGGTGCCTTCCTGCCGGACGCGTACGTGGCCGACCAGCACCAGAAGCTGCACCTGTACCGCCGCCTCTCGCGAGTGTCGCGGCGCCGTGAACTCGGCGCACTGGAAGCGGAGATCACCGACCGTTTTGGACGCCCGCCCGCCGAGGTGAGGCGGCTGCTGGAGACATCTCTGCTCGGGATTGTCGGGAAGCGCGCCGGCGTAGACCGGATCCTGGTGCGGGGGAACCGTGCCCGGATCAACTTCCGGCCCGATGTGCTGCCACGCATGTCCGAGCTGGAAGGCGAGCTTCGGGGCGACCCGGTGCGCATCCAGGTGCGCCGGGTCATGCCGCTGTCGATGATCGTGGAATGTGCGGACGCGGAGGCGCTGGCAGACGTTGTGGCACGTGCGATGGACGCGCTGGGAGGGTACACCGGCGACAAGGGGAGCCGAACGGAGGGCAAGCCCGCAACCACGGGCACCGCCGCGGGGCTCCACGCCATCGCGACATCCTGACGGAAGTTAGGTTACGTGTGACGGATCCTCGAACGAACAAGGTGGACGACATGTCGCGCACTCCCCTGCTCGCCCTCTGTCTGGCGGCGGTGCTCCCGTTCGCGGCCTGCGGCCCCGGTCCCCTCGCCGAGGCCGGAGGCAACCGTTTCACCGTCGAACACGCCGCTCGCCTGATCGCCGACAACAGCACCGTGCCGGGCGACACACAGGTGGTCAGGGCCGTCGCCGAGCTGTGGGTCGACTACACCCTGCTGTCCGGCCTCCTCCACACCGACACGACCCTGGAGTCGCTGGACGTGGAACTCGCTACCGAGCAGCCACTGGACGAATTGATGCTGTCCAGGCTGCGTGAGCAGGTGATCGACGTCGACACCGTGGTCACGGACGCGGAGCTCACCGAGCGCTTCGCCGTGGAAATGCCCGGCGCCCGCGCCACGGCTGCCCAGATCCTTCTCCCCTTTCCACGCAGTTCGACGACGCGGCAGCGCGACAGCGTACTCGCCGTAGCGACCGCGCTGAGCACCCAGATCGCCGCCGGCGCCGACTTCGCCGCCATGGCAGCGCGGTACAGCGGGGATCCGGGGAGCGGACGCAGGGGCGGAAGCATGGGCACGTTCGGACGCGGCGAGATGCTCTCTTCCGTTGACAGTGCCGTCTTCAGCCTGCGCCCCGGCGAGGTCAGCGATCCGGTCGAGACGGGGCTCGGCTACCACCTGCTGCGGCTGGACGCTCTCGATGTCCCGGAGCTTGCGGAAGTCGGCGGCGAGTTCCGCCGCCGGATCCAGCAGGAGCGGATGAACGCCGCAGAGGCAGCCTACATTGCGCGGCTCGACTCCGTTTCGGGACTGAGACTTGCGGAAGGGGCCCTCGAAGTCACCCGGGCTCTCGCCACGGCGACCCCGTCGCGGCTGTCCGCCGGCGCGGCCCGCCGCCCTCTTCTGATCTGGAACGACGGCGACTACACCGCCGGAGATTTCGTCGACCTGGCGCGCAATTCTCCGGAAGGCTTCGCGGAGGGCGTCCTGGGCGCATCCGACGACGAACTGGAGACCGCACTGCAGGGGCTCGGCCAGCAGGCGCTGCTGCTGCACGAAGCCGAATCGCTGGGGTTCACGCCATCTCAAGCCGAGATCGATTCGGTCTCGGCGGAGGTACGAGCGGCAATTCGGGGACGGGCTGAAGTCATTGGCCTCACACCCCGGTCCGCCGGAGCGGACGGCACCCCGGACACCGCTCGGGCGGTGGAGCCGGCGACCCCCGAAGCGGTGGTGGAAGCAGCGCTCATGCAGATCGTCTCCGGCGAACAGGAGATCATTCCGCTGGGCGGGGTTATACTACTCCTCAGGAACCAGAACGCGTGGCGGATCGACGGCAACCGCATCGGTGCAACCGTGGCGCGCATCGAGGAACTCCTATCATCGCAAGGACGATAGCGAGAACTCCCGATCGGAGAACCCCAGTGAAGCAAAACCTCGAAACCACGCCCCGGCACCGTAATCGGCGAAGCGCCTCCCTGGCGGGGAGCTCGGTTTTCCTGGCGCACGGCCTGGCCGCGCTCCTTCTGCTCGTCGCCCCGCCCGCCGAAGCCGGGGCCCAGGTGGGTCGCGACCAACTGGTGGACCGGGTGGTGGCCATCGTCGGCGATTCGGTCATTGTGCTTTCCCAGGTGGAGCAGCAGGTAAACCAATGGCGCACGATGGGGAGACCCGTACCCGAGGAAGGATCGGACGAGTGGGAGGATTTCCGCCAGTCCCTTCTGGACGAGTTGATCACCCAGCAGATCATCCTTCAAGCCGCGACTCAGGATACCCTGCTTCAGGTCGACGACGCGCGCGTGGAGGACGCGCTCCAGCAGCAGTTGGCCCAGGTGCAGGAGAGATTCGGCAGCCGGGCGGAGATGGAACGGGTACTCGAACTCGAAGGACTGTCGATCCAGACCTACCGCGAAATGCTCCGGGACCAACTCGCACAGGAACAGCTTGCATCCCTGTACGTATCGCGCAACTCGGACCAGACCGCTGTCGAGGTCACCGAAGAAGAGATGCGCGACTTCTTCGAAGCCGGACGCAGCAGCATCCAGCAGCGCCCCGCCACCGTCACGTTCAAACAGGTGCTCATGACGGCAGCCCCTTCCGACTCGTCGCGAGCAGATGCCCTCGCGATCATCGAGGGTCTGCTGGAGCGGGCCCGCGCGGGAGAGGACTTCGCGGAGCTCGCGACGGAATACTCGCAGGATCCGGGCTCGGCTCAGGCGGGCGGTGATCTGGGATGGTTCCGCAGGGGCAACTTCGCCGATGCGTTCGACGAGGCCGCCTTCCAGCTGCTGGAGGGAGGGATCAGCGATGTGGTGGAGACCATCTTCGGGTATCACATCATTATCGTCGAGCGAGTGCGCTATGCGGAACGCAAAGCCCGTCACATCCTCATCCGTCCCGAAGTAGGCCCCGGGGATATCCTCCGCGCCCGGCAGCGGGCGCAGGAAGTCGCCGACCGGGCCCAAACCGAGGACTTTCAGGCGCTGATCGATGAATTCCACGACTCCAGCCTGCCCGACTCGGCGACGGTCCCACAGAGACAGGTGGCGCAGATCCTGGCGCCGGCGTACGTGGCCGCCCTGAGCGGTCGCGAGGCAGGAGAGACGGTCGGCCCCATGCAGTTCAACGAACGGGGACAGGAATACTTCGCCGTCCTGAGGATCATCGAGACCCGGGAAGCCGGTGAGTACACGTATGACGACTTCGAGCCGCAGATCCGGTCCACCCTGATGCAGCAGAAGCGGCTCGAAGCCCTCCTGGCCCGTCTGCGCGCCAAGACCTACGTAAGACAGATCAACTGAGCCGGCTAGTCCATGGTCGAGGCGGCGGCTGATGTGGCGAAGCACGGTACCGTACACCTTGCCATCACGCTGGGGGATCCGCGCGGGATCGGGCCGGAGGTGACCGGAAAGGCTCTGGCCGCACTGCTGCCGGAGCTGGGTGGCGACCTGATCCGCGTGATCGGCCCCGCGGAGTGTGGCGGGCACTCCTGGGGACCGTGCCGGTTCGAGGCGGTGGACGGCGGTGCGGTGGGGCTGGGGCCGGGACGGGCGGCGGGGCTGGCCATCGGGCGCGCCGTGGAGCTGGCGGTCGCAGGCGAGGTGGACGCCATCGTGACCGCCCCCGTGCACAAGCCCGCCCTGATTGCGGAGGGGTACCACCCGGGCCACACCGAGATGCTGTTGGCGCTGTCCGGGGCGCGGCGCGTGGGGATGCTGATGTGCGACGAGGGGGGCGGCGGCGGGGAGGGACGCTCGCCCAGACGGGTGCTACTCGCGACGATCCATGTCCCACTGGCGCAGGTTCCCGACCTGCTGACGGTGGAGTTGCTTGTGTCCCAGACGCGGCTGCTGGGGGCGGCGCTCGCCTCGGACTGGGGCGTGAGGACTCCGCGAATCGCGCTCTGTGCGCTAAACCCGCACGCCTCCGACGAAGGGCTGTTCGGGTCGGAGGAACGGGACATCTACAAACCGGCCCTGGCCGCGCTGGCCGGGGAGCCCTGGTCCGTCGCGGGTCCGGTGCCCGCGGACACGGTCTTCAAGCGGGCGTTCTCAGGGGAGTTCGACGCCGTCGTCGCCCCCTATCACGATGTGGGGATGGCAGCGTTCAAGACAGCGGCGTTCGGGCGGGGCGTAAATGTCACGATCGGGCTCCCTTTCATCCGCACCTCACCCGACCACGGGACCGCCTTCGACATCGCGGGGCGCGGGATGGCCGACCCGTCCTCGATGATCGAGGCGATCCGGTTGGCGGTCATACTGGCGCGGCGGCGGGGTCGGAACCGCTGAACACAGGCCGCCGGCCCCGATACGGCGCCAAGCGGGTTTTGCACGGTTTTGGCCTGAGAACTGTCTATTAAGGTAGAAGGCCACATCTTGTCAGTGAACGGAACTCCAGGAGGAACGGTGAGGGATCCGGCATTCATGACCCGGGCGGGGCTGGCGATTGCGCTGGCTGCTCTGGCGGTCATCCAGTTTGCGTTTCTGAGCCGACCGCCGGACAGTAATCGCAAGGGCCATGTGGCAGTGGGCGACGACCTGTCCGGCGTGCTTGTCCGTGGCGCCGACCCGATCCCGCGCACGCTCGCCGGGAATGGCGCCGTGCTCGTTCTGGTTTTCGACCCCGAGTGCGAGCACTCCCGGCGTGTCGCCGCCAAATGGCGTGCCTGGCTCCAGTCGCCCGGGGCTCCCCTGAACGTCGTCGCGCTCGCTCCCGGACCGTTTTCCAGGGCCCGGGACCATGCGGAGGACCACGGATGGACTCTACCGGTCCTGACGGTCGCCGATGGCCTGCCCGGAAGCCGGGAACACGCTCTGATCAGTCGCACGCCGTGGATCTTCGCACTGGACGCGAGCGGCCGGGTGACCGCGGATGGCCACGGAAGCGACCTGTCGGCAATCGCCGCAACCGTGACGCGACTCCCGACGGCGCAATTCGCGGCCCGGTCAGGGACCAGGGGGCTGTCGCACCGATGACGCCGCGAACGTTGTCCTCCCGGCTGGCCGCAACGATGGGCTTGCTGATCGCGGCCGCTGCCTGCCCGGCGCCCGAGCAACTCGAAATCGAGTTCCGCCAGATCCCGGCCGAGGCCATCTTCACCCGCTACCCGGAGCTGGATTTCACGAAGGTCCGGGAAGTCGGCGAGACCGCGGAGGCAATCTGGATCCTGGATGTGTCGCCACCCTTCCTTACCCGTATCGATCGCTCGACGGGTTCCGTGCGGCGAGGAGGGAGGCGCGGCGAGGGGCCCGCCGACTTCTCCTTCCCCGTGGCACTGCAGGTTGACCCGGAAGACGGCACGGCTCATGTGTGGGACCTTGGGATCCGGCGTCACACCGTGCTCGACCCCACGCTCTCCGTGGTGGTCTCACAACCCATCCATCCGGGAGCCATACCCGGGGGTCGATGGATGCTGGACATCTCCTACGCCGATCCGTACCGGATACGCAGGACCGCAGACGGCGTCCTGGCCGCCGACTTCTCCGTCAGGCTGGACCGTGCGACCGACATTGTACATGGCGCGGTGGTTCGAGTGACCCCCACGCTGGCCCCCGAACGCGAGCTGGTCCGGTTCGCCGAGCATCTTGCGCAAGACGGGGACGACCCGAAGGAGTTCGTGGCACTTCCACGGTGGGATGCGTGCGGGTCCGACCTGGTGATCTGGCGGCCGGATGCCCACGACCTGGCCTGGTTGGACAGTGAGGGCGGCGTGCAGACGACCGTGCGTATTCCGGGGCGCCCGTCGCCGATCAGCCACGCCGACATCGCCTCGTACCTGGAGGCAATGGCCCGAGTGGAGCTCGGCCCGGACTATGCCGATGCCGGCATCGATTTCACGGCCATGGCCAGGGAGGCCCGCCCCTTGTTCGCGGACCAGCTGCCCTTTGCCACCGAGGTCGTCTGCGCCGAGGGTGGCACCGCATGGCTGCGGCTCTTCGACAACCGAACCGACCCTCTGGGCCGGGGTCGCCGCTGGCTGCGGGTCAGCCGCTCCGGTGCGGTCGACCCCATCGAGTTTCCCGCCTTCTTCGAACCGGTTGCCGCAGCGGCTCGGGGACTGCTCGGGTCGTACGAGTCCCCGGACGGGCTCCGGTGGCTCGCCGAATGGATGGAATAGCACGTGGATGGAACCGTTACCAACCGAGGAGATGGAATGCGCAAGGGAATCATGATGGGCCTGGTCCTGCTGAACGTGCTGCTGGCGGTCGCACTCTTTGCGGCTCCGGCGCGAAGCTGGGTGTCGTCGTTCACGCTTTCGGACTGCTGTCAGGGCGAAGGAGCAAAGGCATACTGCTGCCGACAGTGCTGTTTACTCACCGAAAACTGCGATTACGACAGTGACTGCCGGCCCGGCAGGTGACGACATGTCCACAATGAGATGGCCGACCATGAAGTCCATGAGGGTCGTACTTAAGCCAACCCTTCAGTGGACCGGGGTGGTGGTGTGCGCAATCGTGGTGTTCCATACGCTGGCCGTGGCGCAGCCGCGGCCCTGGTCGGGGTGGGACTGGCTCTCGCACGTGTCCGGCCGGGCTGGCCTGATCATTCCATTCGCGGCCTTCGCAAGCGGCATCGTACTGCTGCGCAAGTGGAGGCAACGGGTCCGGCTGGCGTGGATGGCGGGACTCATCGCGGCAGTGACCGCGTACACCCTGTCCGAGTTCGTTTCACCGCTCGCGGACTACGCCGAGTATGCCTCGGCCGAGGAAGCCTTCGAGACTCGCCCACTCGGCCCGAGGACTCCCTTCGGCAAGCTGCGGCAACTCCGCTTCGTGGAGGCGAACCCCCCTGCGGGAGGCTCGCCGCTCAGCAGTGATGCCAGCACGCCTCCCAACCGCGTCCGCCTGCTGCTTCACCTGCCGCTGGCCATGGGCGTGTTTACCCTCCTCAACATGCTGCTCGGTCTGCTGAGCGCCGAACTCACCCGAGCGCTGCGGCCTCCATCCCGCCGAAACGCCCGTTTCGCGATCGGTCTGGCCGGCGGCCTTGCGTACTTTGCCGCGGGCTACTTCGCGTCCCACCCCGAACGCGACTGGTTCAACGTCTCGGGAATCCTCGCTGCGTGGCTCCCCGTCGCCGTGCCCCTGATCCAGGCGGCCGCGTTTGCGGGATTGATATTGATCCGCTACCGGGAAGGATTTCTCGGTGATCCGGCCCTTTCCGGGACACGTCCCTCCCCCGCACACGAAGGAATCTGAGTCATGCCCTGCCTCGACCTCGACGAGCTCCTCGTTCTCGGCCGGGATCACCGGCTTGCGGGGCCGGACGTGCGCGAGCACCTCGGAACCTGTGACACATGCAAGCTGGATCTGATCATCATGACCGGGCTCAGCTCCCTCTATCTTCCCGAGGGGAGCGTCGTCCCCCAAACGCAGGTGCCGCCCGGTCTCAACAGGCGTGCCCTCGCCAGGATCGCGCGCAGGCGGGTCCGCCGGGCCGACGTCCGTCCCGCGGACAATCTGGTCGCGGTGGCAATCGGCGCGGCGACGGTGCTGGCGGCGGTTTTCGTGACCGGAACGGTCAGCGCCCCCGGAGTCACGTCCACTGAACTCGCACTCCTCGCCGCCGCGGGGGGCATGGCTGCGGCGTGGATGCAGTCCAAAGCCGGAAAACGGGATGTCGCTCAGGCACTCGAGCTGATTTGATCCCGATCGTTCCGGCGCCCTTATCCGACGCTCGCGACCCATGACTGGCCGCCCGCCGGGGCAGCGGTTCGACGCCGCGAGATTCCTCTCGCGGGATCACGACTACTGCCGCAGCATCGTGGAGGAACACGCTTCCTTCGTCCTTGGTGTGTGCAGGTTGTACGCGAGGGACCGCGACCACGCTGAGGACCTCTACCAGGAGACGTGGCTGAAGGCATACGAGAAGGCGCGCACCTACAGGGGCACCGGATCCTTCCGGGCCTGGCTGGGCCGGCTGGCCCGGAACGTCTGCGTTAGCGATTACCGTTCCCGCACGTCGGCGGCACGGAGCCTCGAGCTCTACGCGGGCGAGCATGCCATCGACGACCCCGCCAGCCGGCAGCACGATCCGCTTGAGGAGCGGGAACGGGCCGCCCTGCAACGGACGATCCTGGACGCCATCGACGACTTGCCTCGGAGGGAAGGCCAGGCGCTCACCCTGAGGCTGATCGACGAGAAGAGTCCGCGCGAAGTGGCACGGATCATGCGCGTTTCCCCGGCGACGGTCCGGTCCCACGTCCGCCACGCATTCGCGCGGCTGCGCAACCGCATCGCGGACCCTGCCGACGAGTTATCCTCGCTCACCCGGTTCCGGCCGGAGCGCTGACAGCGCGACCGCCTCGCGGTTACCTTCCCTTGACATGGCTCGTGCACGCAAGCGACCGGCGACCCCCCCGTCCTTTCGGGGACATGATGCACTTCGTGCGTCGCTCAAGAGGGCACTCGCACACGGCACGCTCCCGGCCACCATGCTCATCCACGGCATGCCGGGGTGCGGCAAGCAGTCCCTGGCACATTGGCTTGCCCGCACCCGCCTGTGTACCGGAGCCGACAAGCCCTGTGGAGAGTGTTCCAGCTGCCGCCTGGCTCTCCACCTGGAACACCCGGACATCCATTGGTACTTCCCCCTGCCTCGCCCGAAGCGCGCGCACAGCCCGCAGCGGCTGGCCGAGGCACTCGAAGAGGCTCGGCACGAGAAGCTGGCCGAATTCCGGAGTCGACCCCTGCGGCCGGAGGGCGGGACGGACGTGCGGGGAATCTACCTGGCCGCCGTGTTGACGATGCGCAAGAGTGCCCACCGTCGCCCCGCCATCGGAGAAGAACAGTTCTTCATCATCGGGGACGCCGAGTACCTGGTTCCCCAGGAGGCGAGCCCCGAGGCCGCCAATGCCCTCCTCAAGCTGCTTGAGGAGCCACCCGACGGGAGCAGGTTCATCCTTACGTCGGGCAAACCGGGGAGCCTTCTGGACACGATCCGTTCGCGGGCACTGCCGATCCACCTCCCTCCGCTCTCCGCCGGAGAGGTGGCCGCCTTTCTGGAAGAGGAGTGCGGTGTCGGCCCGGCACCCGCACAGCGGGCGGCAAGTCTTGCCCAGGGGTCCATAGGTGCCGCGCTGAGCTGCCTTGACTCCGACGGCGCCCACACCGGTCAGCGGGAGGGTTCGCTCAAGCTGCTGCGGGCGGCCACCGGGGGCAGGCGTGCCGAGTGCTACGCCGCGGCCCTGGCTTTCGGGCCGGCCGGTGCCAGAGGATTGCTGGACCTGATGGCCGGGTTGCAGCTCTGGATCCGTGACCTCGGTGCCGCGAGCCTCGGCCGCGACGAACTGGTGGTGAACTCCCACGAGCTGCCCTTCCTTCGCAAGACCGCGGGACGGCTGGCGCTGACGCCCGACCGCGTTGCACGGGCGGTTGACCAGGTGGAGGAAGCGCGCATGCTTGCGCTGGGGAATGTTAACCCGCAGCTCTTCATCTCCTCTCTGCTTCTGGAGTTGGAGGAAACACTAAACAAAGTGGTTTAGTAATGACGGATCCGCGGAAACACGACAAGAGTCATCCGCCGGGCCGGCGCGACCAGGGTGGCCTCACCCACCTCGCCGACGACGGCTCGGCGGCGATGGTGGACGTCACGTCCAAGGCACGAACCTCCCGGAAAGCGGTCGCGCACGGGTTTCTCCGGTGCTCCCGTCGCGCCTTCCGCCTGCTTGTGGACGGGGGCAACCCCAAGGGGGATGTGCAACAGGTCGCGAGAGTGGCGGGAATCATGGGAGGGAAGCGCGCCGGGGAACTCATCCCGCTGTGCCATCTGCTTCCGGCCGCCAGTGTACGCGTCGACGTCGAGCCCGACGCTTCCATTCCAGGGCTCCGGGTCATCGCCACGGCCACGATCACCGAGCGGACCGGCGTCGAAATGGAAGCCCTTACGGCGGTGTCGGTGGCGCTCCTCACCGCCTATGACATGCTCAAGGCAGTGGACCGCGGGATGACGATCGAATCCGTTCGGCTGGAAGAAAAGTCGGGCGGGCGGTCGGGAAGCTGGCGGCGGGAGTAGCAACCGCGGGGCCTGAGCCCTCGATCAGCCCGGGGGTGGTATCCTGATCTCGTCGCCAGGATGGATCACGGCACCCTCGGCCAGGTTGTTGTGGAGCCGGAGCCGCGCAAGGTCGACGTCGTGGAGCTGGGAGATCAGCCACAGGCTGTCCCCACGCCTCACCACATGGACGGTTTCCCGGGCCGGCGCGGAATTCGCGGCCACGAACCGGGCCTCCGGAGTCGCGACCGGAGGCGGCTCACCGGCCGCGCGGGACTCACCGGCATCTTGCCCGTCCCTGCTCCGACGCGCCCTGGGAATGACCAGCACGGACCCGATCTGCATCCGCCGCGGCTGCACTTCGGGGTTGGCCGCCTGCAACGCCTCGACCATGACACGGTAGTTGCGGGCGATGCCGGCGAGCGTCTCCCCGGACGCGACGCGATGTTCGGTGAAGGTGACCCTTTCGGCCGAGGGAACGGCCGCAATGCGCTCGGCGAACGTCGCTCCCGAACCCGCCGGCAGCCGGACCGTCGTCGACCGGCCCATGGGGGTCAGACCGAGCACAAGGTGCGGGTTCAGCATCCTTACGTCTGCTTCGGCGACCCCCGCCGCCGACGCAATGACGTCGATCGACGCCGCTCCTTCAACAACGACCGCGTCAAAGACCTGCGGCGGGTCCTTCAGGTAGCCGGTCATGCCGAACGCCGCGGGGTCACTTGCAATACGGACCGCAGCCAGGTACTTCGGGATGAAATCACGGGTCTCGCGGGGAAGGTGGTCGCGGATCCTGAGGAAGAGGGCGTCCTCGCGCGGTTCGCCGTCTCCATGGTCCCGTATCGCCCGCTCGACGCGCCCCGGGCCCCCGTTGTATGCGGCGAGGGCCAGGAACCATGAATTGAACTGCCCCTTCAGGTCGGCGAGGTACTCGATCGCGAAAGGGGTCGCCGCGTACGGATCGAGGCGCTGGTCGACGAGGGAGTTGACCTCGAGCCCTAGCCAGCGGGCGGTCGCCGGCATGAACTGCCACAGCCCACCCGCACCGGCCCGCGAGTTGGCCTTCGGATAGTACGCTGCCTCGATGATGGGGAGGTAGCGAAGCGACGCCGGCATGTCACCCGCGGCCAACACGGAATCGATGAAGACCTCGTACCTGCCCATCCGGGTCAGCGCTCGCTGGAACCCCTCCCGCTCCCTGTTCTGCCAGTAGTTCAACCACCAGTCGATCCGTTCCTCGAGGCGGTCTTCGCCGACCCAGGGCGACGTCACGATCGGATCGGCCATTGCCGCGCGTCGCGGATCCATGACATCCGGTAACGACCGCGCGGACCGGACCGCGGCAGCATCGCGTCCGGTGCCGGTATCCATGGTCGGCGCGGCCATCGCCGCTTCCGCGGGTGCAGGTGCGGGAGCGGGTGGCGGCGGCTGACGCGCGCAGGCGGCAAGGAGGAGCACGATGGAAGCGAAGCACATAGGGGAGACGCGTCGGAGAGCGGCGTTGCGCGCCGACCCCCGATCCGGTTCAATGACTGTAGTTCGGAGCCTCACGAGTGATCGTGACGTCGTGGGGATGGGACTCGCGCAGCCCCCCGGAGGTCACCCGTACAAAGCGGGCACCGGCCCGCAGGTCGCTGAGGGAAGAAGCGCCGCAGTAGCCCATGCCGCTGCGCAGACCTCCCGAGAGCTGAAAGACGGTGTCGGACACGGGCCCCTTGTATGCGACCCGGGCTTCGATGCCTTCGGGCACGAGCTTGCGTCTGTCTTCCGTATCCTGAAAATAGCGATCCGCGGAGCCCTCTTCCATTGCAGAGAGGGATCCCATGCCCCGGACCGTCTTGAAACGGCGCCCCTCGAGCAGAAACGCCTCGCCGGGCGACTCTTCCGTGCCGGCCAGGACCGAACCCATCATGACGCAGTGCGCCCCGGCGGCGAGCGCCTTGACCACGTCCCCGGAATAGCGGATTCCACCGTCCGCGATCACCGGCACCCGCCCCGCCGCACCGTCCACAGCATCCATCACCGCGGTCAACTGCGGCAGCCCGACACCGGTCACGACGCGGGTCGTGCAGATCGAGCCCGGGCCCACCCCGACCTTGACCGCGTCGGCACCACGCTCGATGAGGGCGGTCGCCCCTTCCGCGGTCCCGACGTTGCCTGCGACCAGATCCTGGTCAGGGAACGTTTCGCGCATGCGCGCCACGAACCGCAGCACACCCTCTGAGTGGCCGTGGGCCGTGTCAATCACCAAAAAGTCCACGCCCGACTCGACCAACGCCCGGGCCCGGTCGAGGTCCGCCGCCGCCGCGCCGATCGCGGCACCCACCCGCAGCCGCCCGTGCTCGTCCTTGCAGGCGTTCGGAAACTGGCGGCGCTTGAAGATGTCCTTGACCGTAATCAGCCCCTTGAGCCGGCCCTCGTCGTTGACGACCGGGAGCTTCTCGATGCGATGCCTGTGCAGAATCTCCTGCGCCTCTTCGAGCGTCGTGCCGACCGGCGCCGTAACCAGTCCGCTCGACGTCATCAGGGTCGCGACGGGACGCTCCAACTCGGTCTCGAACTGAAGATCCCGGTTCGTGATGATGCCCACCAGCGTTCCGTCGGGCTCCACGATGGGGACACCGCTGATCGAGAAACGTGACATCAGCCGGTGCGCATCCCGGAGCGACGCCCCGGCACCGAGGGTGATGGGGTTGAGGATCATGCCGCTCTCCGAGCGCTTGACCCGGTCGACCTCACGGGCCTGCTTGTCGATCGTCATGTTCTTGTGAATGACGCCGACGCCGCCCTCACGGGCCACCGCAATGGCCAGGCGAGCCTCCGTCACCGTGTCCATCGCCGCGGAAACCAGGGGGACCTGCAGGGAAATGCGGTTGGTCAGGCGGGTCGAGATGTCCGTGCTCTTCGGGTGCACACGCGAGTGGCCCGGCACGAGGAGCACGTCGTCGAAGGTCAGAGCTTCCTTGATGACCGCCCCCCTCAACGGGCGGTCCTTCTCGTTGCCGCTGTTCATCAGCAATTCTAGGGACTGCGGGAAGGGTCGGTCAAGGGCCGCGGACCGACGGTCCCAACACGCCGCGGGACGGGGTACACGGGCACGGCGGCCCCGGTCATTCCCGTCCGGGCGCGGAACCGGGCGGGTCCGGCTCGTCGGCGGATGCAGCGGGTGGACCGGCATCGGGCTCTTCGGAGTCCCCGGCTGCATCGGATGCTCCCGCGATCTCCTCCAGCAGCTGGCGGCCGGCTTTGGCGACGCCGCTCAGGGCGCGGTCGGCGGCCGCCCACACCTGAAAGGCCTCACGCAGATTGGACGGGTTGACCGACCGGTTCCTCAGGCGGTCTTCGATCCCTTCCGCCAGCCGCTGAAGGCCGCTGGCCTCCTTCTCCGGATCGGTCGTTCCGTACCTGGACTCCAGGAACTCGATGTAGTCCAGCACCTGGTAGACCTGATCCTCCGGGAGGCTCTCTATCTTCCGCACTACGCGGGCCCTCAGAACATCGTGCATGAAACCAAGAAGCCGTTTTCGGGTCCTTAAAGCAAGGCGGGGTTATCTTACCCGGCGAAGCTGCAGAAACCCCGAAGCGGGGAGGCTTCGGAGTCGTTCCCGGTAATGAGGGGGCATCCTGTCCATGTCGTCCACCAGCGAGTACCGTTTCCTGCCCCTTCGGGGAGTGCCGCTCCCGGCCGACGTGGCGCATCGGTACGACCGCTGGCTGGCCGGACTCGACGAGGAGCTGGCCGACCCGGGCACCGATCGCGACGACTTCTGCCGCAGAGTCCTCGAAGAGATCTATTTCCCGGGGTCCGCACCGGGTATCGAGCGAGCCGGCGGCACTCCCGGCCTTGCCCCGGGCGGGCGGATCCTCCTCGATCAGCTGGATCCCCGCAACGTTACCCTGGAGCCCGAGTACTACATCGAGACCGACCTGGAGCGCTACTACCGGGTGAAACCCCTGATCTGGCTCTGGGAGATGTTCGACAAGAGCCTGCTGGGCGAAAACGTGCACCTGGGGGTGAAGTTCCGGCGCATGCTGGCAAGGCGCATTTTCGCCAGGTGCGGGAAGAACTTCAAGGCGTTCCACTTCGTGAAGCTCACCTTCGGGTACGGGATCGAGGTCGGAGACGACGTCGTCGTGCACCGCCATGTCCTGCTGGACGACCGCGGCGGAATCCGAATCGGGAACCGGGTGTCCATCTCGGACTACGCGAACGTGTATTCACACAGCCACCACATCAGCGAGGCGCGGGACGTGACCACGCCGTGCACCGTGATCGGCGACCGCGTGCGGGTGGCCTACCACGCCACCGTTCTCGCGGGCACCACCCTCGCCGCCAACTCGATGGTCGGCGCCGGTGCCCTGGTTACCCGGGACACCGAGCCGGACACGGTCCATGTGGGGGTACCGGCCAAGGCGGCCAAACGGAAGCCCGCGCACGGACCGCGCCCCGCGACGAGGGATCCGTTGGCGGAGGTCTGAGCCGGCGTGGACGGAGCGCCACCTCCTGATGTCCCCTGAGCTGCGCTGAGGTTTGCCGACGCCGACGTGCTCCCCTCCGCTCTGCGGCGCCCCTCCAGGCGGCGACCCTGACGTAACGTCAGGCTTCCTCGCGCTCCTCGTAGCGCGTCTTCAGGCTCTGCACCACCGCTGGATCGGCAAGCGTGGTGGTGTCGCCGATGGCCCGGCCGGCAGCGATGTCTCCCAGCAGGCGCCGCATGATCTTCCCCGACCGGGTTTTCGGCAGCTCCGCGGCAAAGAGGATGGCTTCGGGCCGGGCGATGGGCCCGATCGCGGTCGCGACATGGGCCTTGAGCGCCGCGACCAACGCGTCGTCCCCCTCCATGCCCTCCATCAGGGTGACAAAGGCGGCGATCGCCTGCCCCTTCACTTCGTGGTGCTTCCCGACCACCGCGGCCTCGGCCACGGCGGGGTGCTCCACCAGCGCACTCTCCACCTCCATGGTGCCGATGCGGTGCCCCGCCACGTTCAGCACGTCGTCGACCCGCCCGAGAATCCACAGATACCCGTCCTCGTCGAGCTTGGCACCGTCCCCGGGAAAGTACACCCCGTCCCACTTGGACCAGTACGTCTCCCGATAGCGGGCGTCGTCCCCCCAGATCGTCCGCAGCATGGCCGGCCAGGGCCTTGTAATGGCGAGGTAGCCCGCGTCCACCGGATCGCCCCCGTCGTTGAGTAGCGCCGTCTCGATGCCGGGAAAAGCCCCGCAGGCGCTGCCGGGCCGCGTGTGGGTGACTCCCGGCAGCGGCGTGATCATCATTGCTCCCGTCTCGGTCTGCCACCAGGTATCGACGATCGGACATCGCTCGCCGCCGATCACGCGGTGGTACCACATCCATGCCTCGGGATTGATCGGCTCGCCGACCGTCCCGAGAAGCCTCAGCCGCGAGAGGTCGTGCCCTCCGGGCCACTTCTCTCCCCACTGCATGAAGGCCCTGATCGCTGTCGGCGCGGTGTAGAAGATGGTGACACCGTAGTCCTCGCACATCTTCCAGAAGCGGCTCTTGTCGGGCCAGTCCGGGGCACCCTCGTACATGAGCGCGGTGGCACCGGCCGCCAGCGGTCCGTAGACGATGTAGCTGTGCCCCGTAACCCAGCCCACATCGGCCGAGCACCAGTACACGTCGTCCTCCTTCAGATCGAACACGACCCGGGTGGTGGCGTGGACCTGGGTGAGGTACCCGCCGGAGGTGTGGACCACCCCCTTGGGCTTCCCCGTCGTCCCGGAGGTGTAGAGGATGTACAGGATATCCTCCGAGTCCATCGACTCGGGCTCGCACTCGGCGGGCACGCTGGCTGCCAGGTCGTGGTACCAGTGGTCGCGTCCGTCGGTCATCTCGACGGGTTCGCCTTCCAGTCCGCCCCGGGCGACCACCACGACGTGCTCGATACCCGGGCAACGCTCGACCGCCTGGTCCGCATTCTTCTTGAGCGGAACGATCGTGCCGCGCCTGTGCCCGCCATCGGCAGTCACCAGCACCCTGGCATCGGCGTCGTTGATCCGGTCCGAAAGCGAGTCTGGGCTGAATCCCCCGAACACCACCGAATGGGGGGCCCCCAGTCGCGCGCACGCAAGCATCGCGAATGCGGCCTCGGGGACCATGGGCAGGTAAATCGCGACCCTGTCGCCCCTCTTGACCCCGAGCGACCTGAGAACGTTGGCGAACCGGCCCACCTCCACCGCCAGCTCGGCATAGGTGAAGCTCCGCCGGTCGCCGGGTTCACCTTCCCAGATCAGCGCAGTCTTGTCCCGTCGGGGTCCCGTCAGGTGACGATCGATGCAGTTGTAGCAGACATTCAGCTTGCCGCCGGTGAACCACTTCGCGTGAGGAGGATTCCACTCCAGGACCCGGTCCCACGTCCGGAACCAGTCCAGCTCCCGGGCCCAACCGGCCCAGAACGCCTCGTAGTCCTCGCCGTCCCGATACACCGAAGGGTCCGAAAGGACCGCCGCAGCCGCGAAGTCCGGCGGCGGCGGAAATCGCCGCTTTTCGGTCAGCAAGGCGTCGAGGGCAGCGCGATCCTCCGTCATTCAGGACCTCCTGAAGGTGTCTGTGAATCCGGGTGGGAAAGGTAGGAACCCCACCCTTGCCGAAGTTTCCGGGCGGCAGTCCCTGTAACCGCCAGCGTCCGATTATGGGCCGGTTGCCGAGGTCCGTGCAATGGTTGACACACGGTCGCCGGTCGTGCATCCTAGAGTTGGCCGGCAAGGGTCCTCACGAGGAGTTCACACGTTGTCTCCATACAATGCAACCGTGGACACACCCCGGCTCCGACAAGCGCTGGAAGCCCACGGGCACCGCTTCACGGAGCAGCGAGGCGCCGTCCATCGGTTCCTTTCCGGGACCGACACCCACCCCACCGCCGAAGAGGTTTTTCACGGGGTACGAGGGAAGCTGCCGGCGATTTCCCTCGCGACGGTATACAAGAACCTCGAGACGCTGGTCGGATGCGGGATGGCGCTGAAGCTGACGTATTCCGACGGCTCGTCCCGGTATGACGGCCGGACCGATCCCCACCATCACACCCGCTGCAACCAATGCGGGGAGGTGCGGGACGTCGCGGGAAGCGTCCCCCCGGCGTTGCTGGTGGACCCCACGGCCTGTCCCGGCTTTCAGGTCACCGGATACCGACTCGAATTCACCGGGGTCTGCGCCACCTGCGCCTAGTCTCCGGCGGTGAACCCTGGCGTAGGGGGTCAGACGAGTGACGCGCGGCCCGCCCGGCCCCGAGCCGATCGCAGTCGTCGGCGCAGCTCCACCCCGGACATGGTCGCCAGGGTCCGCTCCGCGGTACGTATCGAATTCCAGCGAATGTCGCTGAGGACGACGGACTCCCCCTGCCCCTCCGTCCCACCTTCGAGAACCAGGTAGAACCGGCCCTTGTAGTCGCCGCCCTCTTCCCGGGCCACGGATGCCACCCAGATATCGCCTCTGTCGTCGGTAAACTGTCGCACGAACTCCCCCACTGCGGTTGATCCAGCGTCGCACCCAATATAGTCGGCCCGGAGCCGGGATGCAGCGCCGGTCGCGCACAGTGAGATTCCCGCCAGGGGCACGCGCGCGCAGTCCGCGGCGGGCTGTCAGGGAGCGCGCAGCTTCTTCTGGTGACGGACCTCGGGGAATTCGTAGTAGATGACGCCTTCCTTGCTGATCTCCGAACGCACCCTGAACCCGTCGTCCATCCCGACCATGATCTTTTCGGCCGCCGGCAGCGTAAGATCCAGCTCCGAGGCGACTTCGGTGACGGTGAGGAGGCCATCACGCGCAGTGGCCAGCCTGAGCACCTTGCGGTGCAGCGCCTGGAGTACCGATTGGCGCCGCTCCTGAAGTGCCTTCCAACCCCATAGAAAGAGCCCCGATCCCCCCATGCCTATCGCCGAGCCGATGACGACGGGTTCGAAGACCCCCGCGGATATCCCGGCCGTGATCATGATCACCGCAAGCACCGCGAGCGCGCCGCCGAAGAGCCGCCGGCCGACACCACTGGGGGGCAGAGGCGCATCGGCTGCGGGAGCGGCGCGCTTCTCCGGCTGAGCCGAGTCCGTCGGCGGCGCCACCACGGCAAAGGGGTCACCGGCATCGCGGGCGTGCTCCCAGCCGAGTCCGCAATTCGGGCAAACCTGCCGGCGCCGGCGCAACCCGTAGTAGACAAGTCCGCCGATTCCGTAGGTGAAGATGCTCAGGCCCACCAGGAGTCCCACGTGTCCCGCTTTTCGGAAATAGGGGATCCCATCTCCGCGGTAGGCGCATCGGGGACACTGCATCAGCGCCCGGTGCGCCACCGGGACCCGGCTCCTCGTCACAGCGGCGCCGCAGGTGGGACACCGGTCGTCGCCAGTCCGCAGAGTTTCGCCACATGTGGAACACCGCATCAGCATCCTGTTCCCTTCGCCGGCATGGACCCCGGCAACCTTTCGACGCCCTCGAAACACCTTTTCACTACGAGACCCCCTTGCCCGGGATTCAGACCCGGTCCTGGGTGGTCGGTACACACCAACGAATCAGATTACATTCACTGGAGTTTAGCGTAAACAACGCCACCGACTGGAATTGATGACGATAATCAGGTTGGCCCGCAGTGCGGTGTTGCTTCCGGCCGCCATTTTTCTTGCCGTGGACACGGGAGGCGCCCAGTCCATTCCGTCCTCGTACCGTTACATCGAGTACGGCCAGGAAGCCTCGGTCTTCTGGGGATCCCTGTTGCTCAGGCAGGGATCACTGGATCTGGGCCCGAAGGCGGGCAATTTCATGGGAGGGCGGTACGTCGTCGAGGCTGCCGGCCCCCTCTTCATCGAGGGTCTCTTCTCGTATCTCCCCACCCAGCGGGATGTCGTCGACCCGCGCCGGGCGGAAGGAGACCGGACAATCGGCGAGTCGGACGTGCACCTCTTCATGCTGGACGCGCGCCTGTCCTTCAGCATCCCGGGACGCCGCACCTGGCACCGGCTGGCACCGCACCTCTTTATCGGCGGGGGTCTTGCCTATGACGCCGCGAGCGTGGGCGCCTTCGACGAGGTCCTCCTCCCCGAGGACGTGTTCGACTTCGGCACCGCCTTCACCGCCAGCGCCGGCACCGGCTTTCGGCTCGCGGTTTCGTCCCGGATCATGCTCCGCGCCGACGGGAGCCTCAAGCTGTGGCAGCTGGGCACGCCGAGCGGATTCGACGATCCCGCCAAGCAGCTGGATTCGGTGGAGCAGACCGAGTGGGTCAGCGGCTACGGATTCTCCGTGAGCGCGGCCTGGCGCTTCTGACGGGGGGAACCTTGGCCAAATTCGAGGACCTCGAAGCCGATTGGCTCTCCTGCGAGGAGGCCCTGGCTCGCATCCTCGACACCGCCTCGCCGATGCCGTCGACCCGCATCCCGGCCTGGAATGCGCGGGGGCGGTCGCTGTCCGAGGCGGTTCACGCCGGCGCCACCCTGCCCGCGTGGCGGAACAGCGCCATGGACGGCTTTGCGGTCCGGAGCGCGGACGTGGCGGGGAGCGGAGACAGCGAGGTGCGGCTGCCTGTCACGGGAAAATCGTATCCGGGCTCGATTCCGCTCAAGGGCGTTCCACGCGGGTCGTCCGTGCGGGTCATGACAGGAGGGCCGATCCCCGAGGGCTTTGATTCGGTGATCAGGGTCGAACACACCGACGGGGAAGCGTTGCCCGGCTACGTGGTCGTTCACCGGACCGACGATCTGGGCAAGCACGTTCGTGCGGCGGGCCAGGACATGGCGCGTGGGGACGAAACGGTGCCTGCGGGCGCGGTCGTCCATTCGGGGTCCCTGCCGGTCATCCTGGCGAGCGGATGCGACCCCGTTCCGGTTTTTCGGCGGCCACGGGTGGGCGTCCTGTCCAGCGGCGACGAGTTGGTGGGCACGAAGCGGTTCGACCTGGTCGCCGCAGGCAAAGGGATCCCCGACACGAACCGCGCAATGATCGCCGCCTCGGTCCTGGAGGCGGGGGCCGTGCCGGTCGACCTGGGGACCGCCCCCGACGATGCGCTGGCACTGGGGGATATGCTGCAATCGGTGGAGGGCGTGGATGTTCTCGTCACCACGGGCGGCGCGTCCATGGGCGAGAAGGACCTCCTGAAGCGAATTCTGCTCGGTCTCTCCTTCCGGCTCGACTTCTGGCGGGCCAGGGTGCGGCCGGGGAGCCCCCTGTCGTTCGGACACATGCCGCTCGGGGACACCGACCTCCCTGTCTTTGGCCTCCCGGGCAACCCGGCGTCGGCGTTCGTAACCTTCCATGTCTTCGTGGCACCGTACCTGCGGGCACGGCTGGGATCGCCCTGCCCCACCGGACTCACGGTGGTGGCCCGGACCGACACCGCGCTCGTGTCTCCACCCGGCTTGACCCAGTTCTACCGTGTTCGGCTCTCCCGGGAAGCAGGCGGGCAGCGGCGTGCGCGCGGGGCGGGAGGCGAGCGCGGCCCCAGCCCGGTGGGCGCGGAGGGCGTGGGGCGCTGCTCCCTCACCGGGCCGCAGGGCAGCGGGCTGGTGCGGTCCCTCCGTGACGCGGACGGTCTGGCGGTCGTTCCGGAAGGCGTCGGCCGTATCGAAAAGGACGAGCCCGTGTCGGTCGTCCTGCTGCCGGGCCGCTCATGAAGGGAGTGGCTCCCCTCCTTCTCGTCCTTGCCGCCACCGCGTGCCAGACTCCCCAATGGCCGGTGGACGGTCCGATCCGGTCCCCCTACGGCATCCGCAGCGGTGGGCTGGTGGGCGAGTTGCACCGCGGCGTGGACATCGGGGTACCCATCGGGACGCCCGTGCGGCCGATGTTGAGCGGCCGCGTACGCTTCGCCGGCACGATGAGCGGGTATGGGCAGGTGATCTGGGTCGACCACGGCGAGGACCTGCTGACCGTCTACGCCCACCTCTCGGAGATTGCCGTGGCGGCTGGCCAGGAGGTCTCCTCCGGGACGGTCATCGGACGAACCGGCGAGTCGGGGAACACGTCCGGGCCCCACCTCCATCTGGAGGTCTGGCGCTGGGGACGCGAGGTGGACCCCGTCCGGATGCTGGGGGGTCCGCCGGTCTAACCGTCGCGCAGGTCCCGGATGGCCTCCGCCAGCCTTGGCACGACCTCGAAGGCGTCCCCAACCACTCCATAGTCGGCCACGCCGAAGATCGGGGCGTCGGCGTCCCGGTTGACCGCCACGATCACCCCGGAGGTACGCATTCCGGCGAGGTGCTGGATCGCGCCCGAAATGGCGATCGCGAGGTACAGCTTCGGGGTTACCGTCTTGCCCGTCTGTCCAACCTGCTCGGCGTGCGGACGCCACCCCGCGTCGACCACCGCGCGGGACGCGCCCAGCGCGGCCGTCTCTCCCAGCGCGTCCCTGAGATCCTCCAGGAGGCCCCAGTTTTCGGGGCCCTTCATTCCGCGCCCTCCCGAGACGATGATCGCGGCTTCCGAGACGTCGATGGCGACGCCCTCGGACGCTTCAAACCCCTTGACCCGATAGCCCGCTACAACGCCGTCGGCTTCGCCCGCCAGCGTCTCGACCACGGCATCCCTGGCCGACTCCTGCGGCGAGAAAACGTTCGGGCGCACCGAGAGCAGTGCCGGCACGCGCTCCGCCCGCACACGGGCCAGCGCCTTTCCGGCAAAGACCGGACGCGTAGCCACGATATCGCCGTCGTCGACCTCGACGCCGGTCACGTCCGTCAGCAACGCGGTACGGAGCTTCGCGGCGACCCGCGGTGCCAGATCCCTGCCCGTCGCGGTGGCCGCGAAGACCACGGCCCGATAGCGCCGCGAACGAATGTGATCCGCCAGCACGGCCGCCCACGCGTCCACCCGGCCGGAGCCGGGCCGCGAGGACTCGAAGTCGATCACGCGGTCGGCACCGTACGCCCCGAGTGCCCCTCCGGAGGCACCGGCCGCTGCCACCGCCACCGAACCCCCGAGGCGATCCGCCAGCGTACGCGCGACCGTCACCACCTCTCGTGATACCCCCGCGAGAATCCCGCGCTTTGATTCCGCCACCGCAAGCACGTCGGCCATCAGAGGACCCTGGCCTCCTCGCGCAACAGTCGCACCAGTTCCTCGACGGCACCCGTGCCTTCGCCCACGATCCGTCCCTCCGGCCGCCGGGGCGGGTATTCCAGCCCCTCGACGACGAGCCCCGATTCCACCTCGGGAGCCGGCTTTTCCACCATGGGCTTGCGCTTCGCCATCATGATCCCTCTCAGGGACGCGTACCGGGGCTCGTACCTCCCCTTGGTCACCGTCACAACCGCGGGCAGGTCCATCTCGACGACCTCCTGGCCACCCTCCACCGCCCTGCGACAGGTCACCGCTCCGTCACCCACGTCCATCGCGGTCACCGACGTCGCGCAGGGACGCCCGAGCAACTCGGCCACCATGGGACCCACCTGCTGCTGATCGTCGTCGACCGCCTTCACTCCGAAGAGGATGAGACCCGCGTCGCCGTTCTCCAGCTCGGACACGAGCACCCGTGCCGTAGCCAATCCGTCCATGGTGGGTTCGCCCATGAGCAGCACGGCCCTGTGAGCCCCCAGCGCCAGGCCCGAGCGCAGTGACTCGCGGGCGGCCTCCGGGCCGAAGGTCAACAGCGTCACCTCGCCGTCGCCTGCTTCCTCCGCGAGTTGCAGGGCGGCTTCGACAGCAAACTCGTCGTAGGGGCTGAGCACGTACTTCACGCCGTCCCGCGTCACCTCTCTCCCGTCGTCCGCAATCCGGATCCGCGTCTCGGTGTCGGGCACCCGCTTCACACACACGGTGATATTCACGTGATTCCTCCCCGCTCCATTCGACCGGGCTAGAGAAAAGCGCCCGCGAGCGCGAAGCAGACGGTGGCCACGGCTCCCCCGGTGAGCGCGTAGGGCAGCTGGGTTCGTACGTGGTCCACATGGTCCGTTGCGGCCGCCATGGACGAAATGATGGTCGTGTCGCTGATCGGCGAGCAGTGGTCGCCGAAAATCCCGCCGGAGAGGGCGGCGGCCAGGAAGGGCGCCAGATCGAGCCCGAGGGCGGCCGCGGCGGGGACGACGATGGGGATCATGATGGCGAACGTCCCCCAACTCGATCCGATCGAGAATGCGATCGTGGACGAAACCACGAAGACGAGCGGGAGAAAGACCCCTGGCGACAGCACTCCCTGAGCCACGCCGGCCACGTAGTCACCGGTTCCCAGTTCCCTCGTAACCGCGCCCAGAGCCAGTGCAAGGAGCAGAATGAGGGCCAGGGGAACCAGTCCCCCGGCACCGCGCAGGGCGATGCGGACGAGTTCCTCGATCGTGAATGCTCTCTGCGCCAGCAAAAGAACCCAGGCGGCAGCGAGTCCGGCAAGCGACGCCCAGAGGACGGAAGTCGAACCATCGCCGCTGATCAGGTTCCCGTCTCCCGTCACCCAGAGACCAAAGGGCATCATCACAACCAGCACCACGATCGGGAGGATCATGTTGATCGGGCGCGCCGGGATCGGGGGTTCCGAGTCTCCCCCGAGCACGCCTTCGTCCATCATCGGGGTGGCTCCCGGCCGAAGCACCTCTCCCTTTGCGGCTCGCTGTTCGGCTTTCTTCATCGGACCCCAGTCCAGCCGGAACAGTATGACAGCCAGGGCCAGCGCCACGGCGGCGAACGAGTAGAAGTTGAAGAGGATCGAGCGCAGGAAGACGCCCAGCGCGTCTCCCTCCGGCACACCTGCCTCGCTCAGGAGCCGCAGGTTGGTCGCACCCCAGGCGTTCAGGGGAATCAGGATGCAGATGGGGGCGCTGGTGGAGTCGATCAGATAGGCCAGCTTCTCGCGCGAGTTGCGGTATCTGTCGAAGAGTGGGCGCGCGACCGAACCGGCGACCAGGACCGTGATGTTGCTCTCGATGAAGATGATCACCCCGATCACCCAGGCAAGCATCTGTGCGCCGCGACCGCCCGTGACCCATCTGCGGTGCTCCAGCCACGCAACGAAGCCCGCGACCCCGCCCGACGACCCCACTGTCGCGATGAGGGCGCCCATGACCAGGGTGAACATGATCACCTGCGCGTTGCCGGCGTTGCCGAGCACCGTGACCGTGGAGGCGACGGCGTCCATGAGCCCGGTACCGAAGTTCCAGCCACCAAGGATGGACCACCCGAGCCAAAGTCCTCCGGCGAGCGACAGGTAGACCTGGCGGGTGGCGATGGCCAGCCCGATCGCCAGGAGCGGCGGCAGCACGGAAACCCATGTCGGATCGTTCATGCCAGTAAGCTACAACCTCGGCGCCTTCACCGCCGGATGTCCCTTCACGAAGAACCGCAACGGCCAGTCGGCTGCCCGGGAAACCCCGATGCGGCCGGAGGTACCCACCTCCGCCTGGTCCACAGATGGGCCCGGGAGAAGCCGGATGGGCGGCAGGGCCAGGTCGTGATGGTTGTGACGCATGGTGATGCCGAGCGCCTGTGACAGCCGGCCGGGACCGTTGCAAAGATCGGTATCCCTTCCACGCCGCTCTTGCATGACATCCACCCCCACCCTGGGCTCCAGTGCCCGGATCAGCACGGCAGCCGGATCCCCGTCGGCGCCGGTAACCACGTTGACGCAATGATGGATGCCGTAGGAGATGTAGACGTAGAGGGTTCCCCCCTGCCCGAACATCGCGTCGTTGCGCGGTGTGCGTCGCTTCGACGCGTGAGCGTGCGAGGCCGGATCGTCCCGTCCCGAATAGGCCTCCGTTTCCACGATCACACCCCGGGTCTCACGGCCACCGACCGTCGAAACCAGCGTGCACCCCAGAAGGCGTGGGGCCGCCACCGCCGCGCTGCGGTTCAGAAACGGCCAGACCGAGCCGAGCGGTGACGCCACGACGGCTTCAGGGCTTGTCGCCACCCCCACGCGTGCGACGACCCGGTAGCAGAAAGCTCATCAAACCGGATCGCGCCGGCTTTTCGGAGTCTGGCGCGGGATCGGGAGCGTCGTCCACGGGCGCGACGGAGACGGTCGCACGGGCTCGGTGCCCGGGTGTGGACTCGGAGGATGTGCCCCCCGGCGCCGGAGGGGTGGTCCTGGACGGCCGCGCAGTCCGCGCGGAGGCACCCGCGTCCCGCTTCGAACTCCGCGCCGGCGGCTTGACCTGGGCCTTGCTTCTCCGCTCGAAGTCGTTGGCCCACTGGTCCAGGACGCTGTCCGCTCGCGCCCGGGAAAGGGCCTTGCGGACACGGTTCGGATCATCGTGCAGGACCTTGAAGACGTCGGCTCCGAAGTGGTCCACGAGGCGCTCGGCCGTCTTGACTCCCACACCCTTGTAGCGGTTGGCCAGGTAGCTCTTGATCGACGACGCGGTGGTCGGAAGCCCCAGGGCCTTGGCGTCGTAGGGCGCAGCAGCTCCCGCGCCCCGACCCTCGATGAGACGGATCGAATAGCTTCCGTCCCGGGATCGCTTCAGCTTCAACAGGCCCTCCGCTTCGGCGTACTGGAGGAACTTGCTGAACTTGCCGAAGCCGTGGGCGCTCTCGTTGAAGTCCTTGTCGATGCTGAGCATCTTGCGCTTCGCGTCCGAGTCCCGCACGGGATTGCGGTTCTTCCCCCCCGACTCCAGTACCGCCCGGGTCAACAGGTCGATGGCCGGGCCGGGGTCGCGCACCTGCCGTGTCTGCTGCGCGGGACGCGGCTCCCGCACAACCTGGGCCCGGGCGCCATCGTCGCGAGCGCCCTCGGCGCGACCCTTCCTCGCCCTGGTCGCCGGAGACCGTCGAGGCTGGGAAGCCCGGCGGCCCTTCTTGCGCTGTTCGTCGCCGTTATGCCCCGCATCCGCCCCCCCGCTCCGCGATGGCCGGGCTCCGTCGGTTTCCCCCGCGGGCGCGATCAGGTACTGTCCGTTCTCGGCCCGCTCGATGCCCAGGAGCCCCTTGTTTGCGGCATCCACCAGAAACTTCGAGAACTTCTTGTAGCCGAGGTTGCGTTCATCGAAAGTGGGCGACAACTCCATGATCACCTGCTTCAACCGGTCCGATCGCATGACGTCGCCCCGCGAGACCATGCGTGCCACCGCAGCCTCCACGCACTGCCATGCGTCGGGGGTCCCGGTACCGTCTTCGGACGTCTTGCTCAGCCCCGTCAGCGCAGTGTAGGAGTAGTACTCGTCACAGTTCTGGACGAGGATATCCGAGCTGGATTCCTGAATGCCGATCCCCACCACGTATTTCCCGTACTCCTTGAGCTTCAAGACCAGGCTGGAGAAGTCGGAGTCGCCCGTGAGGAGGATGAACGTGCCGATCTCGGGACGGATGAAGACCAGCTCGATGCCGTCGATGGCCATGCGGATGTCGGTGGCATTCTTCTTCGAGCTCCCGTAGGCGGGCGCGAAGATGAGGTCGATCGACGCTTCGGACAGGGGAACGATGTACTGCGGATACCGGCGCCAATCGGCGTAGGCTCTTTGTACCGTCACCTTCCCCTTTATGATGTCGGAGTCAAGGAGGTTCTTCAGTTCCTTGGCGAGGTCGCTGCGCATGCCCATCGTCACATTGTCGAAGTCGATGAGCAGGGCCGCGTTGGGGGCCTCCCGGCGGACTGGCCGGCCGGGATCGGCGTGCGGAGCTATCATGTAGGGATTCACCATCTGTGTTGAGTCGTCAAGCGGGTGTGTGCGCTTCCCCACCAGAGAGATCAAGGCGCCCCGACGAGACACGGCGGGCCAGCTCCTGGCGCCAGACCGTGCCGGATTCGGTAAGGGGAAGTTCCTCAATGAAGCTAACAAGATCGGGCACCTTGTATTCGGCCAGGGTCGCCGCGCTCCACTCCCGGACCTCCTGTTCGGTGACCAACCCTCCCTCGACCCGGACGACGCAGGCACAGATCGCCTCGCCCAGAATCTCGTCCGACACTCCGACCACCACGGCCCGGTCAATGGCAGGATGGGCCATCAGCCTGTCTTCCACCTCGCGCGGATGAACGTCGACGCCACCTCGCATCACCACGTCCTCCCGTCGGCCGAGCAGGTGCAGGCAACCCTCTTCGTCGACCATGCCGATATCCCCGGTGCGTAGAAAACCGTCGGCATCGAGCGACGCGGCGGTCTCGCGCGGCTGGCGGTGATATCCGCGCATCATCCCGGGACCCCGCACCCTGATTTCGCCCACGCTTTCCGGCGGCAGTGCCGCGCCGTCGTCGTCCGTAACCCGGACGACCGTGTCACGGATGGGCCGGCCCACCGTGAACAGCCGCTTCCCGGGAGGATCCTCCGGGCGGCCCACCGCCAGCGTAGACGCCCCTTCGGTCAGTGAGTAGGCGATGATGAGGGGGGCGTGGAAGGAGGCTTCGATGCGACGGGCCAGCACGTCCCCCGCTGGAGCACCCGAAGCGAGGCAGAGGCGGACGGTATGGGGAGCGACCGCCCCGTGGTCGATCGCCCTCAGGATGGTCGCAAAGAGCGTGGGAACGCCGTAGAGGACCGTGGCCCCGTGACGCTCGGCCAGTGCAAGGGTGTCGGCACCCTCGGAGTCGCCCTGCAGGACAAGGCTCCCACCTCCCAGCGCCGTGCCCAGCAACCCCGGACCGAGGCCGAAGGCATGGTGAAGCGCATTGATGCCAACCACCACATCGCCGGGCGCGATCCCGGCCGCATCCGTCGTCGCGCTTGCGGCGTGAAGAAGGTTGCGGTGACTGAGCTCCACGCCTTTGGGTTTCCCGCTGGTCCCGGACGTATAGAGGATGGCAAAGGGGTCGTCCGGACTCATCGGACTCGCGGTGAAATCGCGGCCCCGGCCGGCCGAGACGACGTCCTCCCACTGGAAGATCCGGTCGTCGTACCACAGGTCTTCTTCGCCAACGGTGACGAGGTACTGCAGTTCGGGAAGCTCGACGAGAAAGTCCTCGAAGCATTGCAGATAGTCGATGCCGTAGGCGTCCTCGGCCGAAACCGCACAGACCGCGCCGGAGTGCCTTAGCATGTAGCGAAGTTCCGGACGGGTGGCGCGTGGATTCAACGGAACCACCACAGCACCCAGTCTGGCCGCGGCGAAGACCGTGACGGCGAACTCTGGCCAGGCCGGCAGGACGACGGCGATCCTGTCGCCCTTCCCGACCCCGAGATTGGCCAGGGATGCAGCCAGCGCGTCGGCCTGGTCGTCCACCTCCCCGTAGGACAGGACGGCATCGCGCATCAGCAGGAAAGGGGCCGCACGGTCGGCGCCATGAGGCAGGATCGCGGAGACAACAGGGTCCAGCGAGCGCTCAGGGGGCGCCATGCGTCCTCCGGCCAGCATCCATGCGCGGCATGTCTTGAATGTTCGCGGACAGGGTTCCACCAGTCAAACCCGGACGCGGCCCCGCGACTGTCTGTTTCATTGCGCCCATCCCTTCATGATCCGGACCAGTTCGGTCGTCGCGACCGGAGTCGTCACCTCGTTTCCCACCCCCGTCCGCCCCAACTCCTCCAGACGCACCATATGGACTACACCGCTCCGGGTCTTCTTGTCCCGCACCATCAATTCCGCAATGCGACGGGGCCGGCGCAGCGCGGGATTGTCGTCGGGAAGGCCGAATGCCCTGACCAGGGAGCGGATTTCGCGCGTGGTCCCCTTGGCGGTCACCCCGAGGGCTTCCCCGATTCGGGCCTCCGCAACCATCCCGACCGCCACGGCATGACCGTGAGGAAGTGAGTACGCCGAGTCCAATTCGAGGGCGTGACCCACGGTGTGGCCGAGGTTCAGGATCTGCCGCCTTCCAGCCTCGAACTCGTCCCCCGAGACGACTTCGCCCTTGATCTCCACCGAGCGAACCACCGCACGCTTCACGGCCTCGGCGGCACCCCGCACCAGCGGCTCCGCCGTGCGTGACAGCCAGGCTGCGTACGGCGCGTCGACGATGACACCGTGCTTGACCGCTTCCGCGTATCCCTCCGCCCTGGTGCCTGCTCCGAGCGTGCTCAGGAATTCCGGATCAGCCAGAACCACCTCCGGGGCATGGAAGGCGCCGACCAGATTCTTCCCGGTCGGGTGATCGACACCCGTCTTTCCCCCGACAGATGCGTCGATCATGGCCAGCGTGGTCGTCGGGACCTGAATGAAAGGGACTCCGCGCAAATAGGTCGCCGCCACAAAGCCGGCCACGTCACCGACCACGCCGCCTCCGAGAGAAACCACGCAGGCGTCACGGCCCAACCCCGCGCCCAGCAGAGAATCCGTGAGGGCCGCCCACGTTTCACGCGTCTTGCTCGCCTCTCCCGGTGCGAAGGAGATCCCCACCACGTCGATTCCGCCGTCGCGCAGCGATGCGATCACTTCGGAACCCCACCGCGCTTCCACGTTGTGGTCGGAGATCAACGCGCATCGCCGTGACGGCGCGGCACGGGCAACCGCCGGGGCGATGAGTTCTCGCACCCCCGCCCCCACCCGAACCGAATAGCCTCCACCGGCGGAGCGGACGGATACTTCGCTGTAGTGGTTCAGGGGCCACCCCTTCAGTGAGGCCGCACAGTGCACGGGTTTGCCGCGGTCCGGGGACGAAACCCACTGCATTCGACCGCCGATCCGTCCACGGACTCACCTAGCATCATCGTGGTTGCCCGCCCGGTCAAGCTGCACGGCGCCGGGGGCCGAACGGTCGGAGGGAACCCCGCCGACGCGAATGGTGATAAATTGAGTGGCGGGCACACGCGCCGGTAGCGCGCGGAAACGCGAGGAAGAGGAGATCTTGTTGCGGACAGCCTTGAACAAGGTCCGGGGACTGCGGATCCCGCGCCCGGTGTGGGTCGTACTGCTTTTCCTCTGCACCGCTGCCGTGGGACTCGCAGCCGGGGCCTGGCAAAACCTTTGCGTCGACTGCCCGTCCATCGCGCAGATCTACACATACGAGCCGCAGCAGACGAGCAAGATCTACGCGCGGGACTCGACCCTGGTTCGCGAGCTGGGCCTGGAACGGCGTACCCCGGTGTCGCTTGCCAGCCTCCCTCCCCACGTGCCCCAGGCCTTCCTCGCGATCGAGGACAGACGCTTCTACTCGCACGGGGGGTTGGACTGGAAGGGCATTGCCCGGGCCGGTCTGGAGGTTATCCGCACGCAATCCCTGTCGGGCGCCGGCGGAAGCACGATCACGCAGCAGCTTGCCCGCAACATGTTCACGGACAGGATCGGCTTCGAGAAGCGGGTCCTGCGGAAGATGAAGGAGTGGCAGGTCGCCCTTGCTCTCGAGGAGGCGTATTCGAAGGATCAAATCCTTGAGGCATACATGAATCAAATCGGGTATGCTCATGGCTGGTATGGACTTCAAACAGCCTCGAGGAATTACTTCGGCAAGAACGCGATAGATATGAATCCGGCCGAGGGGGCGCTCCTCGCCGCGATCGCGAACCTGCCTGAGGTGTACAGCCCGCTCAACAATCCGGAGGCCGCTCGTGGCCGGCGCAACCTCGTCCTGGATCTGATGGTCCGGGAGGAGTACCTCACGGAAGACGAAGCCCAGCGGTGGAAGGCGGAACCCGTCCCGCTGGAACGTGCACGGAGTGTGCAGATTCAGGCTCCGTACTTCGTCGAGTGGGTGCGGGGGATTCTCGACGACCGCTTCGGCGGCAAGCTCTACACCGCCGGGCTCAGGATCTACACAACCCTCGATCTGGACATGCAGGCCGCCGCCCGAACCGCCATGGAGACAGGGTGGGAGCGAATCGAGGGCTGGCCCGGATTCTCTCACCCCACCTATGCGGAATTCGCCGCGGAGACCGACGAGGTCGACATCGACGACATCCCTTATCTACAGGGGATGTTCGTCGCGGTTGAACCGCAAACGGGCCACGTGCGGGCGATGATCGGCGGCCGGGATTTCGATCACTCCAAATTCAACCGGGCGACCCTGGCCCGGCGTCAAGCCGGATCCGCATTCAAGCCATTCGTGTACACCGCAGCCCTCGAGAGCGGAATCCCGGCATCGGAGGTGGTCCCGGACAGTCCGGTCGTCCTCGACCAGGTCGATGGCACCATCTGGAAGCCCGCCAACTACGAGCCGGAGTTCCTGGGCCCGATCACCATGCGCGAGGGCCTTCGCAAGTCGATCAACATGGTCGCCATCAGGATGGGTATGCGGGTCGGTCTCGAGTCGGTGGCGCAGATGGCGCGCCGGCTTGGCATCCGTACCGAGGTCGAGCGCTACCCGTCCAGCGCCATTGGGGCGGCGGAAGTCATCCCGATACAGCTGCTCGAAGCGTACTCGGCCTTTTCGACGCTGGGGACCAGGGTACGCCCCTTCCCCATCCTCAAGGTGGAGAGCGCCGACGGCGAGGTTCTATGGGAGCCACGTCCCGAACGTACCCGAGTGCTCGATCCGCAGGTCGCCCGGGTGGCCGTTTCCATGCTGGAGGACGTCGCCTTTCAGGGCACCGGCCACACCGGAATTCACATCACGGCCGGTCTGCCGCTGAGCGTCCCGGCCGCCGGGAAGACCGGTACGACCAACGAAGGCCGGAACGTTTGGTTCATGGGTTTCACACCCAATCTGGCAGCCGGCGTCTGGTTCGGGATGGACGAACCCGTGCCGATCGTAGGGCGGGCAACGGGAGGGGGGTTCGCGTCGCCGGTCTGGGGTGAGTTCATGCGGCGCGTCTATTTCGGCGACTTGCCGCAAGGCGAGTCCGGAACCGACGACGGGGCCGGGGCAAGGCCCCTTCTTGCCGTGCCGGATCCCTGGCCGGTGCCGGCAGGACTGATCTCCCGCCGGGTCGACAGCAAGACCGGGACGCTTGCGTCCAGATGGTGTCCGGCGGACGAAGCCTACGACGAACTCTACCTTCCCGGGACCGAGCCCACGGAAGTGTGCGACCGCCAGGCGCGGTCCGACCTTCCCGGTCGCGACCCCTGATCCCCCTGACCACCTGTCACCGCGAACTCATGACCAACGAATCCGGAACCCGAGTCTTCGTTTTCGAGACCACCCATCACGCCATGTGGGCCGAGGACGTGGCGCGCGAGCGGGCCATACCGGTCGAATTGGTTCCCGCGCCCCCCGACGGCGGTGCAAAGTGCGGAGTCGCCCTGCAAACACCGGCCCACCGGGTGGACGAGCTCACCGAAGCCCTCGACTCGGAAAGGATCCTCTACCGGGTCCTGCACGGCTGAGGAGCAAGACGGCGCGGCAACCTGGCGGGATGCACGGAGGGGCGACCCGGAATCCGGCGCCGGTCGGATGCGGCTGGGATTGTCAGTCCGCAGCCGCCCGCTCGATGACCAGCGGCAAGGGATCGGATTCGACCGCTTCCGCCACGGTGACCGCGTCGGCCACCACGCGTGTCCCGATGACAAGGTCGTCGTCCTCGGCACCGTGAATCACGGCCAGGACATCGCCGGCGGACACGGCATCGCCTGTGCGCACTTGCAGCTCGAAGCCGACTCGCGGGTCTACGTCCTGATCCTGACGGGTCCTCCCGCCGCCCATCGGAATGACGCCGTATCCGAGGGCGCGGGGATTGATCCCTGACACGATCCCGTCACGGCGCGCCGCGACAGCCCGGGTAAGAGGAGCGCGCGGCAAACCGAAACCGGTGCGAGAGAGGTCCAGGGAACCGCCCTGCGCCGCCACCATCCTGAGGAAGCGTTCAAGAGCGCCTCCACCGTCCAGCGCCTGCTCCGCCCGGCGCCGACCCTCGTCCGGGCTGTTGAACACCTTGCCCGAAAGCCCCATCTCCGCCACCAGTTCGACGCTGAGTTCGCGCAGATCGCCCGGCCCTCCGCCCGAGAGACACTCCACGGCTTCACGCACTTCCAGCGCATTGCCCACCGTTCTCCCCAGCGGACGGTCCATCGCCGAGAGCACCGCGGTCACCGCCAATCCCCGTCTGGCGCCGACATCGACCATGGCCCGTGCCAGCTCCCGGGACTCCGCGATGCGCGTGAGAAATGCGCCCCGGCCCACCTTCACATCCAGCACCAGCCCGTCGAGCCCCTCAGCCAGCTTCTTCGACATGATCGACGCCGTAATCAACGGCAGTGACGGCACCGTGGCGGTCACGTCCCGAAGCGCGTAGAGCCTCCTGTCGAGCGGCGCGATTTCATCCGTCTGGCCGATCATCGCACATCCGACGGATGCCAGCACCCTGTTGAATCTGTCGACCGGGATCCGGGTCCGCAGTCCAGGAATCGACTCGAGCTTGTCGAGGGTGCCTCCGGTGTGCCCCAGGCTCCGCCCCGACATCATCGGCACGATCATGCCCAGCTCGGCCGCGAGGGGTGCGAGGACGATCGAGACCTTGTCCCCCACCCCGCCCGTGGAGTGCTTATCCACGCGTGGGCCCTCCGTCATACCCCGGTCCAGGACATCACCCGAGCGGAGCATGACATCCACCATGACATCCAGCTCCTCGACGCCGAGTCCGTTGAAGTACACCGCCATGAGGAAAGCGGCCATCTGATCGTCGCCTACGGTTCCGTCCAGATACGCGTTGAGCAGTCCCCGCATCTGGCCCGGCGTGAGGGCACCTCCGTCCCGCTTGTTTGCGATCACCTGCTGGGGGATCACGCGGTGCCCCCTCATTTCCCACCTCCCCGGCATCGGCCAGATCGATCCTGCGGGCATTCCGTCACGGCCCCGGCTCCTCCCAACGGACCAGCACGGCATCGAGTGTGAAGTCGGAGGTGAGAAGGGCCGCTGCCAGGCCGGTCGCCGTAGGGCTCACGAGATGGCGGCGACCCCCGTCTTGGCGCTCTGCTCCGGACGGGCCGGAGGCTCCCAGTCGACCATCCCCTTCAGGTATTGGTTCAGCCAGCGCATCTCCTCGATCAGGAGGGTCCTCCGGTGCCGCGGCTCCTGGATTCCGTGGCCCTCCCGCGGAAACAGGATGAAGCGGGCCTCGACGCCCAGGTGGCGCAGACCCGCGAAGAAGTTCATCGACTGTTCCATCGTGTCGGTCCGATCCTGCGTGCCGTGGAAGAGGATCGTCGGCGTCGTCACCTTGTCGAGGTGGCTGAAGGCCGAGCGCTCCGTCCAGTGGTCCCGGTTCGACCAGGGATCACCGCCAAGGTACCAGCGGACGACATCGAAGTTGAAGCCCGCGCCGAACTCGCTCCGCCAGTCCGCGACCATGGCCCCGAGGCTCGCCGCCTTGAACCGGTCCGTGCGTGTGATCGTCCAGCCGCCCAGGATCCCCCCGTAGCTCCAGCCCTTGACGGCCAGGGAATCGGCGTGAGCTACACCCCGTTCGATGATCGCGTCGACGCCGGTCATGAGATCCTGGTAGTCCCCGCCGCCGATATCGTTCATGTTGCCGCGCAGCAGCGCGTCGCCGTACCCGGACGAACCCCGGACATTGGGCTGCAGTATGGCATAGCCCTGTGCGACCAGGAGTTGCGCATCGGCGTCGAAGCCGCGGGTAAAGACGCCCGCGGGACCGCCGTGGATCTCAAGAACCGTGGCGCCGGGCGCGCTCCTGCCCGCGGGCTGGTAGAGGAGTCCCTCGATCTCGAGTCCGTCGTAGCTCGTCCAGCGGACGACCTCCGGCTCGGCCAACGCCTTCCCCGCGAGTTCCGGATTCACCTCCGTGAGCCGAACCCGGGAACCGTCCCGCAGATCGTACAGCCAGAGGTCGCCTGGATCGACGGGGCTTGCGTACTGGACCGCGGCCAGATTGTGGAGGGCGTCGAAGGAGGCCCCGCCAAGCACCCCCTGCTCGTGGGTGAGCTGTTCGATTTCATCCGAACGGATGTCGATTCGGAAGAGATTCGCGTCCGTGCGGTCAAGTGCGACCATGTCGATGAAACGCCCCCCGGGGTTCCACCGGTAGCTCCGCATGTCCAGGTCCGTGTCCCCAATCAGCTGCCGCGTCTCTCCGGTGGGGATATCGTGGTGATAGAGGTTGCCCTGGTCGAGCTCCCAGGTTTCGAGATCCGGCGCCACGAAGGTGATCGCGCGGCCATCCGGGGACCATGCCAGCTGCGACTCCGGCGCGTCGTTGTCGGTGATCTGAACTTCCTCGCCACTCGCGATCGTCAACAGCGCGATTTCGGCCAGGTGTCCGGCGTTCCGGCGATTCTCTCCCCGGTGCGAATAGGCCAGGAAGTTGCCATCGGGTGACGGCGCGAAGTTCCCGATGCGGCGGGGCTCCGGAGTCAGCCGGGTCGCGTCGTGGGGAGCGTCGGCAAGTTCCACCATCACCTGCCAGACCCCGTTCCAGGATCCGCGGGTCTGGCCGTTGGGCCCTTCGTCGATGAAGACGGCGTCGTCGCCATTCTTCCGTTCCTTCTCCACGTCATCCGGGAGCGAGTCGCTTGCCAGAAAGAAGATCGACCCGCTGTCCACCGACCAGCGGTAGGAGCCCACCGCCGTCACATGCCGGGTGAGCTTCACGGCCTCGCCGCCGTCGACAGGGAGGACGAACAGCTGCCGCACCTTGTCGCTGTCGCCGACCGGGCGCGTAAACGACACCCACCTCCCGTCGGGAGACCATTCCGGGTTGCTGTCGTCGGCAGAGCCCGTGAAGGGCCGGGCATTCTGCCCGTCGGCCCCGACGACCCAAATCCGGCTCACCCTCTTGTTCTCGTCCCAGTCCAACTCGTTTCTGACGAAGAGTACGCGCGACCCATCCGGCGCAAGTCGGGGTCCCGAGACCCGCGCCATGTCGATCGCGTCGTCGAACGAGAAGGTCGGCCCGCTGCTGGCCTGGGCCGTCAGCTGATCGGCTCCGAACGCGGCAAGAAGGGCTGTGATCGAAACGAGCGGGACGTACGTGCGCATTGTTCGTGCTCCATCGAGAAATCGAGTGTGACGGATTCCCATAATAGACGTGAAGCACGCCGGCGGCATCCCGGGCGGGCAACCGGCAGCGCAAGCGCAGACGGTCCCACACGCCTGGGACGGGGGCCGGGGCCCCGTTTCGGGGACTGTCGGCCGGTCGCGCTACCGCGACGGGAGGGTGAGTTCCAGCAACTCCCCGGGGCCCACCGGTAGCGTCTCGGTGAGGAAGTCGGGCCCGGCCAGGAATTTCACCCGCAGTTGAATGTCCGGAAGATACCAGGACGTCTTGAAGGTCGCCTCGCCCTTTCCGGGAACGATTCCGAGCCTCCGCACCGACGCGCCGCGGGCCGTGTAGACGGTAGCCTGGCTGAAATGAAGGTTGCGGACGAGGATCTCGATCTGCTCCGCCTGGCGCTGGGCATCCCCGTCGAGCGGGTTGTCTCTCGATCCGCGCGTGGCCGTGCAGGCGGCGAGGGCGGGAACGAGGAACGCGGTCAATACCACCGCTTGCCGCCAGGGACGAAACAGGGTGTGCGGCTTCCATCCATACATGTTCGTCTCCTTGATCGAAAGAGGTCTCGCTCCCCTTGTACACGGCACAGCGCGCGAAGCTCCCCGGATGGAGACAACGACCCACCTCGCGAATCGCTTGCCCCCCGACACCAGGCATCGTATTCCATACACTGTCGTCGTTGTCAGTGCCCTTGTCCAGGAGGCTCACGGTGAGACACCCCGCCCTGTTCTGCATGCTGCTCCTGCTCGCTGCTCCCCCTCTGGCGGCCCAGTCCGACCGCCTGACCGAGATGGACGTCTTCGAACTGGAGTACGCCAGCGACCCCAGGATCTCTCCCGACGGGGACTGGGTGGTCTACGTCCGCCAATTCGCCGATGTCATGACCGACATGAACTACTCGAACCTCTGGCTGGTGCGCGCCGACGGGAGCGGGCACCGTCCCCTCACGACGGGCAGGTTTGCCGACAACAGCCCGCGATGGTCCCCGGACGGATCCCGGATCGCTTACATGTCGAACCGGGATGGCATGCCCCAGATCTACATGCACTGGGTGCAATCGGGGCAGACCGCCGCCATCACGAACCTCACCGACCCGGCCACGAGCCTGTCCTGGTCACCCGACGGGTCGCGGCTGGCGTTCTACAAACTCGTGCCGGAAGCTCCGCTGACCGTCGGTGAGTTGCCCGCGCCCCCGGCCGGGGCGCAGTGGGCCGCACCGGCCAAGTACACCGACAAGCTGGTGTTCCGCTTCGACGGCATCGGCGACATGCCGGCCGGGTACTGGCACCTCTTCACCGTCCCCGCGGAAGGCGGAACTCCGCGCCAGCTGACGAGCGGGGAGAGGAGCTACTCGACCGGGTTCTTCTCGGCGGCGGGCGACGGGCCGGCATGGACTCCGTCCTCGGATGCGGTCCTGCTTTCGGCCAACCTGAGGGACGACTGGGAACTGGATCTGCTGGACTCGGAGATCTACGAGGTCTCGGTGGACGATGGGTCGGTGAGGACCCTTACGGATCGGCGCGGACCGGACGCCTCTCCGACGGCTTCACCCGACGGCCGCCGGATCGCCTACCTGGGCTACGACGACCGCTATCAGGGCTACCAGTTGACTCGGCTGTACGTGATGGACCGCGATGGATCGGGGTCACGGGTGGTCAGTGCTTCGCTGGACCGATCCGTCTATCAGATCAAGTGGGCCCCCGGCGGCGAAGGCATCTACGGACTCTACGACGACGAGGGGAACACGAAGCTCGCGCTGTTCAACCTGGATGGAACCCACACCGTCCTCGCCGAAAACGGGGGCAGCGGTTTCATGGCGTACGGGGGCTTCGGGGTCTCCTATACGGTGGCCGCCGACGGCACCTTCGCCTACACGGTCAGCCTGCCGGACCGTCCCGGCGACGTCGTGGTTGGCCTCGCCGGGAACGAGCCGACGCTCGTCACCGGGGTCAACGACGACCTCTTTGCGGGCAAGACCCTGGGGGCGGTGGAAGAGATCTGGTGGGAGTCATCGAAGGATGGGCGCCGGGTCCAGGGCTGGATCATGAAGCCTCCCGACTTCGACCCCGAGCACAGGTATCCCCTTGTCCTGGAGATCCACGGGGGTCCGTTCGCCAACTACGGGGACCGCTTCGACGTCGAGAAGCAGCTCCTGGCCTCCAACGGCTTCGTGGTCCTCTATGCGAATCCGCGGGGGAGCACCAGTTACGGCGAGGAGTTCGGCAACCTCATCCACCACGCCTACCCGGGAGACGACTTCCACGACCTCGATTCGGGAGTGGACGCCGTCATCGACCAGGGATTCATCGACGAGGACAACCTCTTCGTTACCGGCGGCAGCGGCGGCGGCGTCCTTACCGCGTGGATGATCGGGAACACGGACCGCTTCAAGGCGGCCGTGTCCTTCTATCCCGTGATCAACTGGTACAGCTTCTCCCTGACCGCCGACATGTCTCCCGTGGCCGTCAAGTACTGGTTCCCGGGTTTGCCGTGGGACAACGTCGAACACTACGAGGAGCGGTCGCTGCTCTCCGTGGTGAAGAACGTGAAGACCCCCACCCTGATCATGACGGGCGAAGAGGATTGGCGGACCCCGATGTCCGAGTCCGAGCAGTACTACAAGGCGCTCAAGCTCCTGGGCGTCGACGCAGTGCTCGTGAGGGTGCCGGGCGAAGCACACGGCATCTGGGGACGGCCCTCGCACGGAATGGCCAAGATCACCACCGTGAAGGGATGGTTCGACAAGTACTCGACCCGGAGGCGACCGGTGTCCTGAGGGGACCCCGCCGCAACGTCAGGGTTGCCCCCGCGCGGGCCACGGACCGCCTCTCGGTGGCTCCGTCCTCCCGGGGCCCGTCAGCGCAACTCGATCGGCACGAAGTCCCGGCGAGGGTGGCCCCGGAAGACCTGGCGCGGCCGGGCGATCTTCTGTTCGCGGTCGACGACCATTTCTTCCCACTGGGCCAGCCACCCCACCGTGCGCGGAATGGCGAAAAGCACGGGGAAGAGTTCAACCGGGAAGCCCATCGCCTGGTAGATCAGCCCCGAGTAGAAGTCCACGTTGGGGTAGAGGTTGCGCTTGACGAAGTACTCCTCCTGGAGCGCGATCTTCTCCAGCTCCAGCGCGATGTCCAGCAGTGGACTGCGTCCGGTGACCTCGAAGACCTCGTCGGCCGCCCGCTTGATGATTGTTGCCCGGGGATCATATGCCTTGTAGACCCTGTGGCCGAACCCCATCAGGCGCCGTTCGCCGCGCCGCACGCTGTCCATGAACGCGGGAATGTTGTCGGTCGTGCCGATTTCGGTGAGCATCCGCAGAACCGCCTCATTGGCCCCGCCGTGCAGCGGACCGTAAAGCGCACCCATCGCGCCGGCCATCGCCGAGTAGGGATCCACCCGCGAGCTGCCGATCACCCGCATCGCCGTCGTCGAGCAATTCTGCTCATGGTCGGCGTGGAGGACGAAAAGGACGTCCAGGGCGCGGACGAGAGCGGGGTGCGGTTCGTACTCCCGCCCCCCGATGCGGAAGAGCATATTCAGGAAGTTCGCGGTGTAGGAAAGTCCGTTTTCCGGATAGACGTAGGGCAGCCCCTTGTGATGCCTGAAGGCGAACGCCGCCAGCGTTGGCATCTTGGCCAGCAGTCGGACGATCTGAATCCGTCGGTTCTCCGGGTCGTCGACCTGCTTGGCCTCGGGGTAGAAGGTGGACAGCGCCGCTACGGTCGAGATCATCATCCCCATGGCGTGAGCGTCGTACCTGAAGCCCTGCAGGATGGTGAGTACGTTCTCGTGCACGTATGTGTGGAACGTCACGTCGTCAACGAAGTCGTCGAGTTCTTTCCCGTTGGGAAGTTCTCCGTTGAGGATCAGGTGAGCCACCTCGAGGTACGTGGCCTGCCCCGCGAGCTGTTCGATGGGGTATCCCCGGTACTCCAGGATGCCCTTGCCCCCCTTTACCTCGGTGATCCGGCTGGTTGTGAACGCCGTGTTGGTGAAGCCGGGGTCGTACGCCATCATCCCGAAGTCGGTGTCATGCACCTTGATCTTGCGCAGGTCCATGGCGCGGATCACGTCGCCATCCAGGACATCGACTTCGTAGTCCCGCCCCGTGCGGTTGTCCCTGATGGTAAGGGTGTTTTTCCGTTCGCTGTCAGACATCTCTTCTCCGGGCCGGCCGAGGCCGGGTTGGGGGGGGTCGGTCGCGACTGTCCAGCCAGGCAACCCGTGGCAAGAACCCCCGAAGCTACACAGGGTTTGAACACGGGCCGCCAACAGCCCACGGGGAAAATCTCCGCGGCATTCGAGCGGATTTACCCACGGGCCGCTTGTAGTTTAGCACCGGAAACAAGCTCCCCAACAGGGGGAGTTCGACGAAGGGTCATGCGATCCGGACTGCAGCACCCTATGAACTCGACATGATCGGCAGGACCGAGATCCGGGTTCTGTCCAGCACGTCGACAAAATGCTTCGTGTAGACCCGAAGCTGGGCCAGCTTCGGGATCCAGTCCATCGAGTGGATCGAATCGAGAGGATACATCTGAAACTCCAGCATGCCCCCCAGCAGCCGGCCCTCGTCCACATAGACCGTCACAGGGCAATCGAAGGAAACCCAGTCCACGCCAATCAGACACGTCGAGACCGGAAAGTGCGCATGGCGCCGGAAGACGGCCGTCGGATCCGGATTGATCGCTTCGGCGATGTCCGTCGGGGAAATGTGCTCGACAACGTAGTGGGTTCTCATCCTCCGCCGGGCAAGCACCTGGTAGGAACGCGGCCGCACGGTCAATCCTTCGAGTGTCACGGGATCCGGCTGGAGCTGGATCTCAAGGCCGTTGCCCCGGGAGACGGTGACAGTCCCCTGGCTGGTTCTGTATCCCAACTGTTCGATCACGATCTGCCATGTTCCAGGGGGGAAGGCCGCGAAGTCGAACCGCCCATCCAGGTTGGATTGGGTGAAGCGTTCAAGCTCGGGCACCTTGATCACGGCAGCGACGATGGGCTGCCCGGTCAGCGCATCCACAACTCGCCCGGTCAACGCGAACGGCGGACCCAGGGAGTCGGCGGATGGCGCAGCAACGCGTTCCTGGGCAGTCGCCGGGGTGTTGACGGCCTCCCGGCAGATCAGACCCAGACACACGACAAGGGTCGCGCCGAGGACGCGCATCGACCCGGAGAAACCCACGCCCCCCGCCGCCGATTCCCTTCGGACTCCACCGTCAGAGGTCCACCGGGGGCGGCCAGGAGCTATGGCTCGATGCGCTCGAAGACCCCACGGTTTCCGTCCTTGTCGAATGCGACCACGTCGTAGGCCTGCGGGTACGGTCCCTCCATCCCGGGCGAGCCGATCGGCATTCCGGGCACCGCGATGCCCGCAAGCTCGGGCGCCTCGTCCAGGAAGGCGCGCACAACGCGGGCGGGCACGTGTCCCTCGATGACGTAGTCGCCGACAATGGCCGTGTGACAGGACGACAGGTCGAACGGCACTCCCGTTCGCTCCTTCACCGCGGTCATGTCCGCCACATTCTCCACACTCACCTTGAAGCCCGCGGCCTGCATGTGGTCTACCCATTTGGCGCAGCACCCGCAGGTGGGCGACTTGTAGACGTGGATGTCGGCTTCCCCCGGTGACTCCCCGGGGCGAAACGACATGACCAGAGCGACGCCTCCGAGCAGCAGAATCCCGGCGGCCAGTTTCTTCATGTTCATCGCATTCCCTTCCAGTTCGGACCCGGGGGTGCAAGGACGCACGCCCCGCACCCCGGCTTTGCACCATGTACAAGATAGCCCGCTCTCGCGTCCGGCTGAAAGTGGGCGGGACCACGCTCCGGCACACCGGTCCCATCGCTGCATGTGCCTGTCCCGTACCGCAGTCCCCCGGAGACGCCGAAGCAGGGGGACACCCCCGTTTCGGGTTCCAGCCGACACGTACCGCACCACCACCCTTGCCATCCGGCTACTCCCGGATCGACAATCAGACTCTCGGCACAACGTGCTGCCACATCCACGCGACCCACGAAATGAGGCTCGACGTTGCACAGGAAACTCCGCTACGCTCCGGCACTGGCCCTGACGTTGCTCTTCCCTGCCGGCGCGATTGCCCAGCAGGAGGGCGGCTACGACTACTGGCAGTTCAACCGCGAGGTCATCAGCCGTGGCATGCAGGCGGTCTTTCTGTGCAACGGCCTCTTCACCTCCAACCGGACGCTGGAGCAGGTCTTCGCCCAGGAGATCGCGTACATCCGTGAGCCGGCGGGCTCGGCGGCGGGCGGCGACTACGAGGTCGACCGGGAACGCAGGGCGGTGGCGATCGGGACCCCCGGCGCGGTCCCTGCCATGCGGGCAGCCTTCCGCGAAGGCATCGGCTGCGTGATCATGGCGCCCGACCAGGACTTCGACGACATCGAGAGCCTCCCCGTGCTGGACATGCCCCCGCCCCCCGGCGACCCAGCCACGATCGCCTGGCCCGACGGCGATCTCGTCGAGGATTCCACCTTGCCCCCGGACGTCGACGCGGCGGCTCTTGAGGCCGCCTCGGACTGGGCCTTCGACCGGGAGTCCCCGGAGCAGGTCACCCTGAGCCTCATGGTCGTCCATGGCGGAAGAATCGTCCACGAGCGCTACGCCCCCGGCGTCGACGTCTCCACGCGTACCCGCACCTGGTCCACCGCCAAGAGCATCGCCGTGACCCTCATCGGAATCCTGGCCGACCAGGGACGCATGGAGCTTGATGCCCCTCTCGGCTTCGACTGGCTGCCGCGGGCGGGGTCTCCACAGAGCGACCCGCGGGCACGGATCACCCTCCGCCATGTCCTCAACATGTCGAGCGGGCTCTACCCCATCGACAATCGCGGGCTCGAGTACGCAACGGGTTCCGGGCTTTCCTACTGGGCCGGCGCAAGCTCGGTGTTAGGGGCACGGCACCGGGCGCTGATCCGGGAGCCGGGGTCCAGCTGGGACTACGAGAACTACGACACTCTGCTCGGCATCTACGCCATGAAGCTCGTTCTGGGCGACGAATACGCGACATTCCCGCGAAGGGCTCTCCTCGACCGCATCGGAATGAGGAACACACTGCTCAGCGTGGACCGTTTCGGCGACTTCATCCTGAGCAGCCAGGTCTACACCAACGCGCGCGACCTGGCCCGCTTCGGCCTCCTCTACCTCAACGCCGGCGTCTGGAACGGGGAACGGATCATTTCCGAGGAGTGGATCGACTTCGTGCGCACCCCCGCTCCCGCCACCGCCACCAGCGGCAACTTCTACGGGGGCCAGTGGTGGCTGGTCCCGGACAGCCGGACGGACGTGCCCGGCGACGCCTACTCCACGGCCGGAAACCGAGGACAGTTCGTGGTGGTCGTCCCGACGCACGACCTGGTAATCGTCCGCCGCGGGCTGGACTACGGCCGCCAGGGATTCGACCGCTGGGACCTGACCCGAGAAGTACTGAAGGCGGTGCGCCCGGTCACCGACAGGGACTGACCCGGTCGGCAGTCCACTGTGACGTCCCGGCCCGGCGCCCAGGTGGCGGGGCAAGTTCCCGGGGGGCGCCGACAGGTTGGCAGAGTGCCGAGGGAGGGACTCGAACCCTCACGCCCGCAAGGGCAAAGGTTTTTGAGACCTTCGCGTCTACCGGTTCCGCCACCTCGGCTGACTGCAACCGGACGGGTCCGATCACAACCCACAATTGTAGTCTCATCACCCCCGGTGTTGAAGCACGCCCGCTCTCCGGCACCCCTGGGGGCCGGTGCGAAAAATGCGCAGTGCACGCCGCCGGGGATTGAGTTAGCGCCTCCCGCTCGCCATCCTTGAGGGCCCGGACCAGATTCCCCCAGGAGGAGGCGACCCCGCGTGCCAACCCGTCCGACCGATCCCTTTGGAGCTCTCGCGACCGTCGAGCTCGCCGAGGGCCCGACCTCGTTCTACCGCCTCGGACGCCTGGAGGAGACCGGCGTCGCGTCACTGGACCGACTTCCTTTCTCCATCCGCGTACTCCTCGAGAACGTGCTCCGCAACGCCGGTGACGGCTACGTCTCGCCGGAGCACGTCGAAGCCGTAGCCGCCTGGAGCCCTGCCAACGCAGGCGCGGACTTTCCCTTCATGCCCACCCGGGTGGTGCTCCAGGACTTCACGGGGGTGCCCGCGATCGTGGACCTGGCGTCCATGCGGGACGGCATCCGCGAGATGGGCGGCGATCCTGGGCGCATCAACCCGCTCGTGCGCGCCGACCTCGTCATCGACCACTCCGTGCAGGTCGACTTCTTCGGCACCGGGTTCGCGTTCGAGAAGAACGTGGCACGCGAGTATGAACGCAACCGGGAACGGTACGCCCTGCTGCGCTGGGCCCAGGAGGCCTTCGAGAACTACAGCGTCGTGCCCCCGGGCACCGGCATCGTGCACCAGGTCAACCTGGAGTACCTCGCATCGGTCATCCACCGCCGCAAGCACGACGGCGCCTTCCTGGCCTACCCGGATACGGTCGTCGGGACCGACTCCCACACCACGATGGTCAACGGACTGGGCGTGGTGGGCTGGGGGGTCGGGGGGATCGAGGCCGAGGCCGTGCTCCTGGGTCAGCCCTACTACATGCTGCTGCCCGAGGTGGTGGGGGTGAAGCTCACCGGCGCACTCCCCGAGGGGGCGACGGCGACCGACCTCGTGCTGCGCGTGACGGAACTGCTGCGGGCGCACGGGGTTGTCGGCCGGTTCGTGGAGTACTACGGCGCCGGGCTGTCCGGGCTCACCCTTCCCGACAAGGCGACGCTGGCCAACATGTCACCCGAATACGGAGCGACCGTGGGATTCTTCCCGGTCGACGCCGAGACGCTCACCTACCTCCGAGGCACGGGGCGGAGTCCCGAGTTGGTCGAACGGGTCGAACGCGTCGCCCGCGAACAGGGACTGTTTCGCACGGATGAGACCCCCGACCCCGAGTACACCTCCACGCTGGAACTGGACCTCGCCTCCATCGAGCCCAGCGTTGCGGGACCCAGGCGCCCGCAGGACCGGATCGACCTCACGGGTATCCGCCCATCCTTCGCACGCGACCTCCCGGGGCTGGTCCCGGCGGGCTTCTCCCTGACGGGCAGCGCGCACGACGACGACGGGGGCGGCACGGCGGTGGCAACGAGTCGACGCCGCACCGTCGAGATCGAGATGGACGGCCGCACGATGGAGATCGGCGACGGAACCATCGTCGTGGCCGCGATCACGAGCTGCACGAACACGTCCAACCCTTCGGTGATGGTCGGCGCCGGCCTCATGGCGAAGAAGGCGCGCGCGCTCGGCATGGAGGTCATGCCCTGGGTGAAGACGAGCATGGCGCCCGGCTCGCAGGTGGTCACCGACTACCTCGAGGCCGCGGGTCTGATGACGTACCTGGAGGAGTTGCGCTTCAACCTGGTGGGGTATGGCTGCACGACGTGCATCGGCAACAGCGGTCCCCTTCCCGGCGCGGTGGCCGAAGCGGTGTCGGAGCACGGCCTGGTTGTGGCATCGATCCTCTCCGGCAACCGCAACTACGAGGCCCGCATCCACGCGCTCGTGCGCGCCAACTACCTGGCATCACCCATGCTGGTCGTTGCCTTCGCCCTGGCCGGACGCATCGATATCGACCTGTACAACGAACCGCTGGGTCGGGCCGCCGATGGCCGCTCGGTCTTCCTGGCCGACCTTTGGCCCACTCCCCGGGAGATCCGCGACACGGTCGCCGCGTCACTCAAGCCCGAGATGTACCGGCAGCGCTACGCCCGGGTCTTCGACGGTGACGAGCACTGGCAGGCCCTCCCACTTCCGGAAGAGGGGAACCTCTACGATTGGGATCCGGATTCCACCTACATACGTAATCCACCCTTCTTCCAGGGCATGAGCGCCGACCCGCCTCCGCCCGAGGATGTGCATGGAGCCCACGCTCTGGCGGTGCTGGGACAAACCGTCACTACCGATCACATCTCCCCGGCCGGCGCGATCCCGAGGGACGAGCCCGCAGGGCGCTACCTGCAGGAGCGCGGCGTGGATCCGATCCGTTTCAACACCTTCGGATCGCGCCGCGGCAATCACGAGGTCATGATGCGCGGGACCTTCGGCAACGTGCGGCTCAGGAACCTGATGCTCGACGAGAAGGAGGGCGGCTATACGGTCCACGTGCCGAGTGGCGAGACGACGACGATCTTCGAGGCCTCAGAGAGATACCGCGCCGCCGGAACGCCCCTGGTCGTGATCGCGGGGCGGGAGTACGGCACGGGGAGTTCCCGGGACTGGGCCGCCAAGGGAACCATGCTGCTCGGCGTCAAGGCGGTGATCGCGGAGAGCTACGAGCGCATCCACCGATCCAACCTGGTGGGGATGGGGGTGCTACCGCTCCAGTTCGGGGACGGTGAGGGTGCCCGGTCGCTGGAGCTGAACGGGACCGAAGTCTACGACATCACCGGGATCGCCAGTGGACTGGAGCCGGGCGGACAGGTGGAGGTGACGGCAACGCGCGCCGACGGCTCGTTGGCTTCGTTCCAGGCGACGGTCCGGCTCGACTCCGATGTGGAGGTCGACTACTATCGCAACGGCGGTATTCTGCACACGGTCCTGAGGAGGCTCGCGGCCGAGTAGCGCCGGCGCCTCCCTACCTGTCGCGCAGCGCCAGCGGTGGCCCGAGTACCTCGCGCGCCACAACCACGCGCCGGAGGTCGGCGGGACTGTCCAGGCCCAGTCGCTTGCCCAGGTCGATCGACCCCGACCTCCGACGCGTTGCCGGGGCGGCCTGCTCCGGCTCCGTCGCCGGCGAAGCCGCCTCGGCTCTGGCTTCCTCCGGCACGGGCACCCGTGGGGACGGCCGTGGTTCGATAGGGCGCCGATCCCGCGACCGGACCTTGATCTCGCGCGGGGCCCTGTCGCGCAGCTCCAGTACCCGCGCCTCCCGGCCCGGAGGCAATGCCGGTTCAACCGTCCGGCGCGACGGCGGAACCGGCTCCACCGTCCGTGACGACGGCCGCACCGCCGGCTCGACCTCACGGGGAGGCGGAGGGGGCCACACCGGCGGCTCGGCCTCAGGGGTCGGCGGCCACACTGGCGGCTCGATTTCCGCAACCGGCGCGCTCCGCTGGGCGACCGGAGCGGGACGCACCGGGGTTGGCCCGGCCGCCTCGTCGTCGTCCATCGGCAGCCACTCGAGCTCCTCCATCGCGCTCGCGAAGGGATCCACGCGCGCCGGCCGGGTACCGTCCTCCGCCTCCCTCGCGGCCCGCTTCCTCGCGAGCTTCCCCAGCATCTCCATCAGCGCGGCGATGAGCGCGATAACGGCGAGGAGCCTGAGGTCCACGATTCGGTCTCCTGCTCCTAGGACTGCTGCTGGTCGTCCGGGTCACCCTCCGCTATAGCCCGCCGCATGTGGGTGTCCGATTCGATGTTGCGGTACTTGGCGTAGTCCATGATCCCCATGTTGCCGCTCCGGAAAGCGTCGGCCATGGCCAACGGGATCTTGGCCTCGGCCGCAATCACTTCGGCGCGCATCTCCTCGACCCGTGCCCTCATCTCCTGCTCGCGAGCCATCGCCATGGCGCGGCGCTCTTCGGCCCGGGCCTGCGCAACGCGCTTGTCGGCCTCGGCCTGGTCGGTCTGCAGCTCGGCCCCGATGTTCTTGCCGACATCCACATCGGCGATGTCGATCGAGAGGATCTCGAAGGCCGTCCCCGAATCGAGTCCCTTCTGCAGGACCGTCTTCGAGATGGCGTCCGGATTCTCCAGCACGGCCTTGTGCGAGTCGGCCGAGCCGATCGTCGAGACGATGCCCTCGCCCACACGCGCCAGGATCGTCTCCTCCCCGGCACCGCCAACGAGGCGATTGATGTTCGCCCGGACAGTGACCCGCGCAATGGCGATCAGCTGGATTCCGTCCCGGGCCATCGCCGCGACCCGCGGAGTCTGGACCACCTTCGGGTTCACCGAGACCTGCACCGCCTCGAAGACGTCACGGCCGGCGAGATCGATGGCCGCCGCCTGCTGAAAGGGAAGCTCGATGGTGGCCTTGTCGGCGCTGATCAGAGCACGCACGACGCGGTCCACGTCGCCCCCCGCGAGGTAGTGGGCTTCCAGATGTTCGACGTCCAGCGGCAATCCGGCCTTGGTGGCTGCGATCAGCGGGCGCACGACCGCCGGAGGACTGACCTTGCGGAGACGCATCCCCACCAGGTTGCCCAGGCCCAGCCTGACGTTCGAGAAGAACGCCTCCATCCAGAGTCGAACCGGTACGGCCCATAGCAGGGTCAGAAGGGCGATGAGCCCCACGAACAGCAGCACCACGGTAGTGATCAACGGATCCATGTGAGTGTTCTTCCTTTAGTTTGAATTGACCGCACGTACGATGTGCCGGTACCCCTCGGCACTTGTGATGCGGATCTTCGTGCCCTCCTCGATCCATTCGCTCTCGGACACTACATCCATTCGCTCGTCGGCAAACAGACCGACCCCGGCCGGACGCAGGGCGGTGATCGCCACGCCTACGGCCCCCTCAAGGTCCACGCGGATGTCCGCCGAGGTGTAGCCCTCGTCGCGGTCGGTGGACTCGGGGAGGAGTACCCCGCTACGCTTGAGCCGCCGGCTCCTGGGCAGAAAGCGCAGTAGCCCCCACGCGGCGATGGCCACCAGAAGCATGGTGGCCGTCAGCACCGTCGCCGCCTGAGCGAAGTCCGCCCTCGTCGGCAGCTGTCCGACCTGAGCCATGAAGAGACCGCCGAGCAACGCCGCGATTCCGGCGATCCCGAAGATGCCGAACCCCGGGATAACCAGTATTTCGACTCCCACCAGCACGGCACCGATTGCGACCAGGATGACGTCCTCGGCGCCTGCGAGCCCCACCAGCAGGTGCGCCCCGAAGAAGAGGGCCAGCGACAGTAGGCCGGCGATGCCCGCCCACCCGAACCCCGCCGTCTTGATTTCGATGATCAGTCCGAGAAAGCCGAGTGACAGGAGGAAGGGCGCGATCACGGGATTCGTGAAGAAGCGAACGATCCGTTCCGCCCAGTTGACCGTCGCCTCGGTGATCTGCGGCGCCGAGAGCCCCAGCGCGGCCACGACGCCGTCCCAGTCGTCGACGGCCTCGGCATACTCCAGCATGACCGCCTCCTGCGTCGTCAGGGTCAGGAGCTTCCCCTCCTCCACGACGTCCGGAATCGACAGCTGTTCGTCCACCATCGCCTCGGCGACCGCTGGATCACGGCCGCGCAGTTCGGCCAGCGACCGCATCTGGGCCCGCATCGCCGACACGATCTTCTCGGACCCCTTGGTACCGCTGCCGTCCACGGGCGTGGCGGCACCCATCACGGCGCCGTTCCTCATGAAGACCTGCTCGGTCGCAAGCGCGATCATCGCCCCTGCGGAGTACGCGTGCATGTTCACGTACGCGTAGACGGGAACGGAGGAGCGGGCGATGGCGTTCGTGATCCGTTCCGCGGCATCCACCCTGCCTCCGGGCGTCTCGATTTCGAGGACCACGGCGCCGGCGCCAGACGCCTCGGCTTCTTCGATCACCCGTTCGACAAACGGTGCGAGGCCCATCTCGACGACGCCCGTCACAGGGACGCGAACCACGCGTTCCTGCCCCGCGGCCGGCGCTGCCAGGACGGAGAGGGGCAACGTCACCACGGCGCAAGCGCGCACGTATTTCCGAGACCGTGAACTATTCCTGACCATTGTGCTCATTCCTCCGCAGCCGGTTTCGCCGGTCTTCCCGGCAACGCTCGGTTCCAATACGTGACGCGGATACGGATCAATCTACGCGGGTGAGACACGGGCCGCCCCTCTACGGATCCACCTGCGCGGTGCCCCATTCTCATGGAATGCTCACGCCCAGCAGACGGCACGCGTAGTAGCCTCGTTGAATGGCGCGCGCATGGTCACCGGTCTCGATCGCGGTCCTCGCCCAGGCGGTGAGCCGGCGCGCACGAGTGCGGGTACGGGAGTCCGCGGCCGCTCCGCCGGTCGAGTCGGCAGCCAGAGCCGCTTCCGCGGATTCGACAACCGTGAGGGCCACGGCTCTCGGTGAGATCTCGCGAAGGGCGTCGGCCGCGCGCAAGGCCTCCAGTGCCGATCCCTTCGAGAGTGGCCCGTCGCCGGGCCGTTCGGCACTGTCGACAAGGCGCCGGGCCTCACTCAGCGCACCGGTCAGGCGAGGAGGGAGAGGGCCCGAGATCAGCTGGATCCCGGCGAGTGCGGAGTGCATCGACTCCACGGCGGACCGAACCGCCGCCGGGTCGAATTCAAGCGCCCGGAAGTCGCCCGACCGATAGATCTCCTCCCGGATGCGTCTGCCCCGGGCCGTCCCGTGACTCCACGACGCCTCCCACCGCGCCAGTACCGCGTCGCGGGCCTCTTGCGAAGCCGGAGCTCCCGCATCGATGATGCCCGGGACCCCGGCGCCCTCGCTCTCGCTCTCGCTCTCGCCACCACGGGGAGCTACGACATCCGCAAGCCGGGGCAAGGAGCCCGAGAGGTCCAGCGCGGGGCGCGTAGCGGGCGCAATCACGCGGGAATCGACCTGGGTGAGGGTCTCCTGGCAGCCCGGCAGGGACAGGAGGGTGATTGCAGCCCCGGTGAGCACAGGGCCGAAGCGACGTTTGCGTGTATCCATGCGTGAAATGTAACGTGACCGGGCACCGCCACCCGGCCCCGACATCCTCCGGCAGGGGCCGGGCGACGGGATGAACGCCGTGTTATCTTTGCTCCGTCACCCACATTCCCCACAGGATGAATCCCATGTCCGAGAAGGTTCTCGTACGCTACTCCGATGCGGGCGGCGGGGTCGCCATGATCACGCTGGACGACCCGCCCGCAAATACATACACCCACGAGATGATGCGTCAGCTGGACGACGCAATCCTGAAGGCGCGCTTTGCGGACGATATTCACGTCATCGTCGTCACCGGAAACGGTGAGAAGTTCTTCTCCGCCGGAGCCAACATCGGCATGCTCGCCACGGTCACCACCGGCTTCAAGTACAGCTTCTGCCTCCACGCCAACGAGACGCTGAACCGTCTGGAACACACGCCCAAGCTCACCATCGCGGCCCTGAACGGACACACCGTTGGCGGGGGCCTGGAAATCGCCATGGCCGCCGACATGCGGATCGCCCGCGCGGGGCGCAGCATGGTCGGTCTCCCCGAGGTCAACCTGGGCGTGCTGCCCGGAACCGGCGGGACCCAGCGGCTGACCCGTCTCGTCGGCAAAGCGGCCGCGATCGAACTCATGACGACCGGGGAGACCTTCGGCTTCGAGCGCGCCCGCGATCTCGGCATCGTCAACCAGGTGTGGGAAGCCGACACCGGCGTCGAGTTCCTGGACCGGGTCGTCGAGTACGCCCGTGGCTTCTGTCCTCCGAACCGGGCCTCGAAGGCGGTGGGATTGATCAAGCGTTCAGTCCAGACCGGCGGCGAGATTCCCTTCGAGACGGCGCTCGCCCTGGAGCGCGAACTGCAGCAGCAGCTCTTCGCCAGCGACGATGCGCGCGAGGGTCTGGACGCCTACGTCGAGAAGCGGAAGCCCGCCTTCAGGGGCAGCTGACGACCCATGGCGTCAGGTCAGGCGGCCGAGATGCCGCACACCCGGCTCTGGATCGGGAACGACTGGGCCGAGGCACGCGCCGGCAACACCTTCGAGACGCTCAATCCGGCGACCGGAGAGGTCATCGCCGACGTGGCCGAGGCACGTGCGGAAGACATCGATGTCGCTGTATCCGCGGCGCGTAGCGCCTTCGCCGACTCCCGCTGGCGCCGCATGAATCCCCACAAGCGCTCTCGTCTGCTATGGCGGCTTGCCGACCTGGTCGAGCGGAACGCCGACGAACTGGGCCTCCTGGAGACTCGCGACAACGGCAAGCCGTACTTCGAGGCTCGCAGGATCGACGTGCCGAGCGTGGCCCAGACGCTCCGCTACTACGCGGGGATGGCGGACAAGGTGCAGGGCGATACGGTGCCGGTGCCCGGGCCCTTCCTCAACTACACCCTGCGCGAACCCGTCGGCGTGGTGGGGGCGATCATCCCGTGGAACTTCCCCCTCTCGATGGCGGCGTGGAAGGTCGCACCCGCGCTCGCCTGCGGGAATACGGTCGTGCTCAAGCCCGCCGAGGAGACGCCCCTGACCGCCTTGCGCTTCGGGGAGCTGGCCGCAGAAGCCGGCTTCCCGCCGGGCGTCCTCAACGTGGTCCCGGGCTTCGGGGAGACCGCCGGGGCGGCTCTCGTGCGGCACCCGGGCGTGAACGCGATCTCCTTCACCGGGTCGACGGAAGTCGGCAGGACCATCATGCGGGAGTCGGCGGAGACCCTGAAGAAGGTCTCGCTGGAACTGGGCGGCAAGTCCCCGAACATCGTTTTCGCCGACGCTGACCTCGGCCAGGCCGTGAAGGGCGCGTCGACGGGCATCTTCTACGGCAAGGGCGAGGTGTGCGCGGCGGGGAGCCGCATTCTGGTGGAGGCCGCGGTGCACGACCGGTTCGTGGACGCGCTGTCGGCGCGTGCGGCCAAGGCCACCGTGGGCGACCCCATGGCCCCCACTACCCGCCTGGGCGCGATCGTGAGCGAAGCCCAGCTGGACCGTGTGACGGGATACATTGAGGCCGGAAAGCGCGAAGGCGCCACCCTGGTGGCCGGCGGCGACCGGGTGTCGGTGAACGGCCGCGGGAACTTCGTGAACGCGACCGTCTTCCGCGATGTGGACCCGTCCATGGCCATTGCCCGGGAAGAGATCTTCGGGCCGGTGGCGGCCGTGATCCCCTTCGACGGTGTGGACGATGCGATCGCCAAGGCCAACGATTCGCTGTATGGCCTTGCGGCGGGAGTGTGGACTCGGGACATCGGCAAGGCCCACCGCATGGCCGCCGAGATCGACGCGGGAACGGTCTGGGTCAACACCTACAACCAGTATTCGCCTGCGTCACCCTTCGGAGGGTACAAGGAGAGCGGCTTTGGCAGGGATCTGGGCTTTCAGTCCGCACTCGAAAAGTACACGCACCTCAAGAGCGTCTGGGTAGCCCTGGACGGATGAGGAGCCAATGCCATGCGTGAAGCGTGGATCATCGACGCGGTTCGCACACCGATCGGACGGCACGCTGGCGCGCTGGCCCCGGTTCGCCCCGACGACCTGGCGGCGGTAACGATCCGATCCCTGCTGAAGCGCACCTCCTTCTCCGCCGAGTGTCTCGACGACGTGATCTTCGGGTGCACCAACCAGGCGGGCGAGGACAACCGCAACGTGGCCCGAATGGCCCTGCTCCGCGCCGGGGTACCCGTCGAAGTGCCCGGCCAGACCGTGAATCGCCTTTGCGGCTCGGGCCTGCAGGCCGTGGCCGGTGCCCTCCACGCCATTCGCGCGGGCGAGGGGGACGCGTTCATCGCCGGCGGCGTCGAGTCGATGAGCCGCGCTCCCTTCGTCATGCTGAAGCCCGAGCGCGGTTACGGCCGGGGGACCCCCGACGTCGCGGACACGGTGCTTGGCTGGCGGTTCGCGAACCCCCGGCTTCCGGATGAATGGACGATCGGCCTGGGACAGACCGCCGAGGTGGTCGCGCGGGAATTCGGGGTGTCGCGCGAAGAGCAGGATGTCTTCGCGGCTGCAAGCCAGGCCAAGGCCGCGGCCGCTGTCGAAGCCGGGCGATTCGACGCGGAGATCGCGCCCGTAAGCGTGCCCAGGCGCCGTGGCGGCCCCGTGGCGGTCGCGCATGACGAGCACCCCCGCCCGGGCACGACGGCTGAAGCCCTGGCCCGGCTCCGTCCCGTGTTCGACCGGGATGGCACCGTGACCGCGGGGAACTCGTCCGGGATCAACGACGGCGCTGCCGCCCTGCTCGTGGTGGAGGCCGCGACCGCACGAAGCCACGGTCTCGAGCCGATGGCGGTGATCCGCAGCACGGCGGTCGCGGGAGTGGAGCCTCACCGCATGGGAATCGGGCCCGTGCCGGCCACCGGGCGCTGCCTGAGGCGGGCGGGATCCACGGCGGCGGACCTGGACCTGATCGAGTTGAACGAAGCCTTCGCGGCCCAGGCGATCCCCTGCATCCGCGAACTGGATCTGGACCCGGACGCGGTCAACGTGAATGGCGGCGCGATCGCCCTGGGCCACCCGGTGGGGTGCTCGGGCGCGCGCATCCTGACGACGCTGGTGCACGAGATGGTCCGCCGGGAAGCCGCACGGGGGCTCGCCACGATGTGCATCGGTGTCGGCCAGGGGATCGCGGCCCTGGTCGAGAGAGGCTGAAGAGGGTGGGTGGCAGCCTGGAGATGACGGACCACGGGATTCGGAAGGTGGCGGTCATCGGCGCCGGAACCATGGGCCATGGAATCGCGCAGGTAGCGGCGCTGGCGGGCCACGACGCCGTGCTCTGTGATGTGGACGCCGGGCAGCTCGAACGGGGCCTCGCGCAGATTGAAGCCAACCTGGACAAGGGCGTGCGGCTGGGCAAGGTGGACGCCGGCCACCGCGACCAGGCGGCCCGGCGCCTCAGGGGCAGCGCCAGGCTGGATGAGGCGATCGCGGGCGCGGGGATGGTGATCGAGGCCGTGCCCGAGGTGATGGCGCTCAAGAAGAGGGTTTTCCGCGAGGTGGCGGATGCCGTGCCCGCAGACGTGGTCCTCGCCACGAACACCTCGTCGCTATCCGTGAACGAAATGGGGGCCGGGCTGCGCGCGCCCGAGCGCTTCATCGGCCTCCACTTCTTCAATCCGGTGCACATCATGGCTTTGGTGGAAGTGGTGAAGGGCGCGCGCACCTCTCCCGCGGTCATCGACCGCTGCCTCGCCTTCGTGCGCGGCCTGGGCAAGGACCCCATCGTTGTGACGGACTCCCCCGGATTTGCTTCGTCCCGGCTGGGCATCGTTCTCGGCCTCGAAGCCATGCGCATGTTGGAGGCCGGCGTGGCTTCGCCCGGCGACATCGACAAGGCGATGGTGCTCGGGTACCGGCACCCCATGGGGCCCCTTCGCCTGACCGACCTGGTGGGGCTGGACGTGCGGCTGGGGATCGCGCGTTACCTGCACGAGACGCTCGAGTCGGAGGCATTCCGCCCGCCCGCCATTCTGGAGCGGATGGTGGCCGAGGGGCGGCTGGGCAGGAAATCGGGCCGAGGCTTCTACGACTGGAGCAACGAACCGTGAACCGCAAGACGGTAGTGGTCTCCATCCGGGACGGGATCGCCGAGGTCGCGATCGACCGGCCGGAGAAGCTGAACGCGCTCAACGCCACGGTGCGGAGCGAACTCACCGATGCGTTCGACCACCTCGCCGACCTCGAGGAGGTGAAGGTCGTGATCCTCCACGGGACGGGAGACAAGGCGTTCGTGGCCGGCGCCGACGTAGGCGAATTCGCCGCCCGCTCGCCCGAGGAACAGCGCGCCGTATACCGGGAGCGCCGCGTGTACGACGCACTGGCCGCCTTTCCGAAGCCGGTGATCTGCGCGATCCACGGCTTCTGTATCGGTGGCGGTAACGAGCTCGCCCTCGCGTGCGACATCCGGGTTGCCGATTCGACCGCCCGCTTCGGGCAGTTCGAGATCCGTCTGGGACTGATTCCTGGCGCCGGCGGAACCCAGCGGCTGGCTCGCCTCGTCGGCCCGGGGCAGGCGCTCAGGATCGGTTTGGGCGGTGACCTGATCGACGCCGCCGAGGCCCACCGGATCGGGCTGGTGGAGGTCCTCGCAGACGAGGGTCAGCAGCTGGTCAGGGCCAGGGAGCTGGCTGAGCGCATGACGCGCTGGAGCGGCCTCGCCCTCCAGCTCGTCAAGAAGGCGGTGCGGGCAGCGGCCGAAAACCACCTGTCCGGCGGTCTCGCGGTGGAGAAGGAACTGTTCCTGGAAGCGTTCGCCTCGGAGGACGGGCGCGAGGGGGTCAAGGCATTCGTGGAAAAGAGGCGGCCGCGTTTTCGCGGGAGGTGAAGAAGGGCTCTCTCGCTCCCCCGCCCCTGCCGCCGTACAATCGAAGCCTTACGGTCGCGTAGCCACCCCAACCCAGGACAACCACCACCCATGCCTCTTCGAAGCTGGCGCCGAACCGTGTGGATCTACCACCTCGTCTTTGCCGCCGCCGTCACCTGGCCAGGCCAGACTCTGGTCAACAGCCCCGATCCCTTCATACTTGGCCTGCCCCGGCAGATGGTGTGGTGCGCGGCATGGGTTGTGGGCAGCCTGGTCGTCCTTTGGCGCCTGGAGGCGGCTCGCCTGCGCCACGCGGGGTCCGTCAAGACCCGGGGTGACGCATGATGGACAAGTCCACGCTGATCACCACCATCATCTTCACCTACCTGGCGGTTACTCTCGGTGTCGGACTGGCAGCCGGCAGGCGCGCGTCCCGAAGCGTCCAGGGCTACGTCGCCGGCGACCGGGACTTCGGGTTGCTGGTCATGTACTTCATCACCGGCGCCACGGTCTTTTCCGCTTTCGCCTTCCTCGGCGGGCCCGGTTGGGCCTATTCGCGGGGAGCCGCCGCCTTTTACATCCTGACGTACGGGGTGCTGGGCATGGCCCCTTGGTACGCAATGGGCCCGAAGGCGGCCGCACTCGGGCGCCGCTTCGGATTCGTGACCCAGGCGCAGCTTCTGGTCGGGCGTTTCCCGTCCCGGGGACTGTCCGCGCTCATGGCCGTACTCACACTGGCAGCCTTCGTCCCGTACGTGACCATCCAGATGCGAGGGGCCGGGATCGTGATCGAAGCCGTTACCGACGGCCGAATCCCACTGGCCGTGGGGGCTGCGGTGGCCTACGGGATCGTCCTCGTGTACGTGCTGGCGAGCGGCGTGTCCGCGGTGGGCTGGACGAACACCTTCCAGGGCGTCTTCATGGTCTCGATCGCGTGGGTGCTCGGCCTCTACCTGCCCATGCGCCTCTACGGGGGCGTGGGGCCGATGTTCGAGGAGATTCTGGCGAACCGCCCGGAACTCCTCTCGTTTCCCGGTCTGGACGGTAGCGGAGCCCCTTGGGGCTGGGGCCCGTATTCGACCGCGATTCTGGCAAGCGCCATCGGACTGACGATGTGGCCGCACCTCTTCATGAAGGCGTACACGGCCCGCAACGACACCACCATTCGGCGTACCGTGATCCTCTTCCCCACTTTCCAGCTTTTCCTGATCCCCATCTTTCTGATCGGTTTCGCCGGGGTGCTCTTCCCCGAGTCGCCGGACCAGCCGGACTTCATTCTTCCCTTTCTGATCCTCCGTTCGGAATTGCCCGCCCTGGTCGTAGGCCTTTTCTGCGCAGGGGCGCTTTCCGCGTCGATGTCCACCGGGGATGCGCTGCTCCATGGCGCCGCCTCGGTCGCAGTGCAGGACGGTGTGCAACCGTTCAAGCCACTGTCAGACCGCGGCCAGAGGGTTCTGATGCGCGTTCTGGTCGTAGTGGTGGGAGCGCTCGCCTACCTCTTCGCTCTCAACGAGGAGTTCTCGCTGGTCGATCTGCTGCTGGCGTCCTACGGGATCATCTGCCAGTTCATGCCCGCACTGCTCTCCGCCATGTACTGGAGGCGCGCAACAACAGCGGGGGTCGTCTCCGGTTTGCTGGCGGGTTCCGCGGTCTCGGTCTTCTTTTTCCTGTCCCCGGAACTCAAGCCCTTCGGTCTGCACGAAGGGATTCTGGGGCTGATCGTGCATCTGCCGTTGCTGATCGGCGTGAGTCTCCGCGGCAAGCCCCAGGCCGAAGAACACGTTGCCGGATACGTCGATGTCTGACGCGGTCACGGACCCGGAGGCTCGACGGCTGGAGCGGCTCCGCAACGAGATTCTGGATTGCGACCGGGAACTCGTCCGGATCCTCGGCCGACGTCGGGATCTGGTGCACGAGGTCGGGCGCCTGAAGGCGGCCCTGGGTGCTCCCGTGACCGATCCGAGGCGTGAGGCTGTGGTGGTCCGGAGGGCCGCCGTGCTGGCAAGGGAATCGCGTCTGGACGAGGAACTGGTGCGTGACCTGATCTGGAAGATCATGGCGTCGTCGCGGGACCAGCAGTACTCGCCACCGGCGGAGCCGGACGGGAACCCCGAGGAGGAGGAGTAGAAGAGCTCGGGCCGAGCCCGGCGCCGCCGGACATGGGTAGCATAGAGAAAGCCCCCGGCGGGCAGCACACCACCCGCTCGGGGGCTTCGTCTCGCTGGCGAGTCGGAAAGCTCCGTTTCGGTGCCGCCATGTGCTGCGGCCGGTTTTCCGTCTCTTCGCCCTTTCAGCGTCTCCGCCTTCCAGGCCGTCCCCCGTTCCCAGGGACTTCGGCTGCTTCCAGCGACCCCGCAGCCGTCACGGTCTTCTCCGAACTCGAACACCGTGCTCGCCTCGAACTCCGTCTCCGGCGCCCTCGGCGCATCGAATCTCGACCGGTTTTCCTTCTGGGGTTTCCCCCTTCAAGAGCCTCTCCGAGACCCGCCCCGCTGCTTCGGTTCCGTTCCCTTTCGGTAGCGTCTCGTCCGCCACGGGGTAACCACCTTAACACACCGTGCGGGAAACCGCAAGCTTTTTTTTCGGGACACCGGGCCGAAGGGTGTTCGACCCCCCTGATCAGGCCAGACTGATCTGGTCCGGGTAGACGGAAACGACCCTGCGCCGACGGAGGTTTTCGAACTTCACAACACCGTCGCTCGTGGCGAACAGGGTGTCGTCCCGGCCCCGGCCAACGTTGTTTCCGGGGTGGAACCTGGTGCCTCGCTGACGGACAAGGATGTTCCCGGCGAGAACTCTTTCGCCAGCGTAACGCTTTACGCCCAAACGTTTTGCGTTGCTGTCTCGTCCGTTTCTGGACGATCCTACACCTTTCTTGTGAGCCATCGGATCCTCCTAGACGATGATGTCGGCGACACGTACAACCGTGAAACCCTGGCGATGCCCCTGCTTGCGCCGGTACCCCTTTCGGCGCTTGCGCTTGAAGACCGTGATCTTGGCTGTGCGGTCGTGGGCCACCACCTCCGCCGTGACCTTCGCCCCCTCCACCAACGGCTCCCCCACGGAAACCTCGTCCCCCTCGGAAGCCAACAACACGTCGTCGAAGGTCACCGTCGTTCCCGGCTCGGCATCCAGCGTGGGAATGAGCAAGGTCGTTCCCGGTTCGGCTCGAAACTGCTTGCCGCCGGTCCTGAACACAGCGAACATGAGATCCCCGTCGCCAATGGTTGATTCTGCGTGAGTCGGCTCAGCGTCGCTGAGCAGCCATTAAAGCTAGAAAAAGCTCACGGGAGGTCAACCTCCGTGGAGGCGCGGGCCAGGAGGATGGCCGACGCCCGGGCCATTTCCCTGTAGTACCTGACGAAGCGCCGGGTTTCAGGTGTGTCGTAGGCGGCGAGGTTCTCCGCCCAGCGATAGCCGATGGGCTGGAACCAGAGTTCCGCCTCCACCACAAAGGGGCCGCCCGAGGCATCCACCGCCACGGAGTACCGTACCCGGTCGCTTCCCGCGCCGAAGTCCGGATCCGAGGTAGCCGCACCGAGGGGGAGCACGCGGCCGTCCGCGCGACCCGCATCGAAGCCGTCCGGAAGGAGGCGGTTGTCCTTCACCCACGCTTCTGCCGACATGAGTCCGGTCGTGACCGTCCCGTCGCCGTCGACCATGACCGCCTGGTAGACCTGAACCTGCTCCGGCGAGTCGATCGTTGTGTGATGGGCTTCGTAGCCGGTGCCATCGGCGTCGTGGTCGTCCCCCACGACCCGTCCGTCGGGAGCGAAAGCCCCCGACTCGAAGACCACACGACCGGTTCCGTCAGTCACCGCGACCCTCAGCCATGCCCGCCGCGAGGGATAGGCGGTGGGGAACTTGTGTCCCGCGCGGTTCAGCACCGTGACGTCGGCCTCCAACCGGCCCGAACGGACGACGGCGCCGGCGACCTCGATCGATGCGGTGGCGGTGCGAAGGTGGTCGGCGGTTCGGTCGGCGGCCAGTTCCAGTTCCTGGGGCAGCGCCACCACGCCCAGCTCTTCCCGGTAGCGGTTGAGCATCCGCAGCATGAAGAAGTTGCCGCCACGAAAAACGTGGCGGGAGACATCGGGGCGATCGCGTCCCAGAACCCGGGTGACCGGCACCTCGTCTCCAACCTCCGGCATGTGACAGTCCTGGCAGCTCGAACCCTCCGCGCCGCCGGTCGAGTAGGCGCTCGCCTGCCACTCGAGGAAGGGAGCCTGTTCGGCGAACTCGGGGCCGCGCTCTCCGCTCGGCCGAACCGCATGCGTGAAGACCGTGTGGCACGAGGCACAAAGGGCGGAGGAGGTGACGTGTTCCCCCTGCGTGGGGAGGAAGCCCGTCGCCGAGTGCATGATCCCGGCGCCGCCCTCGTCGGGCTCGAAGGGGCCGAAAACGGGGCGTCCGTCGGGCGGGGTGGCGGGGTCGACGGCGAAGTGGCCGGCAAATGTCTGCTCGGACCCCAACCCGTCCGGCTGGATCTGGTGGCACAACGCACATGAGACGCCGTCGGCGGCGAGGTCGGCGTACGGCCCGTCAGCGGTGCCGATGGGGAGGTTCGCGAAGACCGAGGGGGGAAGCCCTTCGGTCGTGGCCGCAACGGTAGCCATCGGCATGTGGCAGCGGGCGCACTCGGCCTCGATCTCGGCGGCGGCGGTGGGGTGGTCGATGATCTCACGCCGCACGGCCGCGTGGAAGTAGGGATCGCGGGCGCTGTTGGCCATCATGGAGGCACGCCAGTCGAAGCCGATCGAGACGTCGGTGCCATCCGGCGTGGAGACGCCCTTGTGGCAGGCGATGCATCGGTCCGAGGTCGTGAACGCGTCGCCGTTGTCGCTCGCTGGTGCGCTGCGCTGTGGCAGGGCGTGCCCCGCAACCGCAAGGCCGCACAGAGCGACGACCGCGAACGCCAGGACGAATCCACCATGTCTCATGGTCACCACCCCTCGAAGAAGCCGCCGTCGAACCAGTCCAGGAGAACGTACGCGAGGAGGCGCACCCCGCGCCCGTCTCCCGCCGTGTCGTCCCGGGCCGGGATCAACATCCCGAAGTTTGCGAGAACGTGCTGGCGCGTGTTGAGGGAGAATTGGACCTGGGGCACGATGTCAAGGTTGACATCCGCCCCCGACTCCAGGTCGCGCTTCGCCTGGATTTCCACCATGGGGGACCAGGTGCGACCCGTCATTCCCCTCGCGAAACTGGCTCCCAGAACAAGTCGGCCGAACGCTTCGCTGGACGCACCGGCGTGGAAGGGGAGTTCGACCCCTGCCTGGCCCTGCAGGAACGCGTCCGCGGGAAGGATCTGGCCAATCGACGCGAACACCTCCGCAGCGCTTCCACCACCCCCGAGTCCGGAAGCACCGTCGCCGGTGGGAAGGATGAGTTCACCGCCCAACGACACGATGGTACCGGCGCCAGCATCGTGAAACACCGCGTGCTTGACCCCCAGGATTACATCGCCCAGTCCGTGACTGACCCCGTCGGTGTTCGCCCGTTCCGCCTCGTCGTCGCCCGCCGCCCCCCACCCCCAACCATAAGGGATGACGACCTCGAGCTGGCTCTGCGGCCCAAAGCGCTGTTCATAGACGAAGGCTCCCGACAGGGCGGCGTCGTCGCCGGTGTGCACGCCGACCTCCACCACCCACTCGTCCTCCGGATACGCCTTCTCGGTCAGCAGTGGCCGGGGCAGATTCAGCTCTCCGCGAGGCCAACGGGGGTCGGTGCAGAGGGTACGGATGTACCCCATGACCCGCGCGAGCTGCTCTTCGGTCAGGGCTCCGCGAAAGGCGGGCATCATTTCACTGAAGCCCCGTACCGCCCCCCCCTCGTGAGCCACCGCGATCCAATCCCCGTCGGGCTCGCGAGCGGCGAAGTCACAGTCGGTGAAGTCGGGCAGTTCTTCCTCGAAGGCAACCAGGGACCGGTCGAGGCCACGCCCGTCGAGCCCGTGGCAATTCGCGCACGAAGCGGCGTAGATCGCCTCGCCGGTCGCATCGGCGAGGTCGACCCCCATGCCGGGCGCGGGAAGCTGGGCCGCTCCCTCCGTCGCCCCGAGACAAAGGCAGGCAACGATCGAGACCGCCCACAACTGTCCCGAAAGTCCCGGCATCCTGTCCTCCTGGGTTGGAAGAGCGCTGTGCAACCGTCCACAAGATAGGGGGCGGCAATGCCTGGCGCACGACCGCCACCGCCCGGCCGCATCTGTCGACCTGAACACACCGCCGTCGGCGGCGTGTGCCGGCGCTTCACCGCAAGGGTGCTACGCGACCTTGTACTTGGCGGTCACGTCCGATCCCGCACGACCCGAGAGCAGCCGAAACTCGTCGAGTCGCATCAGCGGATCGTCGCGGATATCCACTTGCAACCGGGTGCGATTCGCCAGGTCCCGGACGAAGCGCGGCTCGGACTCCATGATCTGCAGCACCACCTGGGGGTGCACACGAACCAGGAGCTTCTGCTCGCCTCCGTCGGCGGCCGCTCGCCACACGCACCGTTCGACCTCCCTCAGAACCGTCGGAGCCGTCCAGACATGACCACTGCCCCCGCACTGGCCACACGGATCGGTCAGTGACTGGAGAAGGGACGGCCTCACGCGTTGCCGCGTCATCTCGATAAGCCCGAGGTCCGAGACCTCCCAGGTGCGGGTCCGGGCGCGGTCACGACCGAGGTGACTCCTCAGTTCGTGCAGCACGCGGTTACGATTTTCCCGGGACTCCATGTCGATGAAGTCGATGACGATGATGCCGCCGATGTCTCGCAGCCGTAGCTGCGTTGCAATCTCGCGGGCGGCGTCCAGGTTGGTCTTGAGAATCGTTTCTTCCGGGTCTTTCTTCTTCTTGCCCGTGAACCGCCCGGTGTTCACGTCCACCGATACGAGCGCTTCGGTCGGCTCAATGATCACATGGCCACCCGACGGAAGGTCGACCTTGCGACGGAATGAACGCTGGATCTCCTTCTCGATCCCGGCATGATCAAACAGGTGTTTGCGTGCGTCGTGGTAGTGGATCCTGTCGAGAAGATCCGGATCGAACGCGCGCACGTAGTCGATGATCTGCTTGTGGACGTTGCGGTTGTCGATAGTCACCGCGTCGAATCTGTTGGTGAACAGGTCGCGGATCACTCCGGAAATCAGCTTCGCTTCCGCGTGGATCAGGGCCGGTGCCTGCGATTTCGCCGCCTTCCTGCCGATTGACGTCCACTGTCGACGGAGTTGCCGGTACTCCTTCTTCAGCTTCTCCTCGGTCAGTTCCTCTCCGGCGGTCCGGACGATCACTCCGCCGGAGCCTCCGTCGACCACCGCCTTCGCCATGGCGCGCAAGCGACCGCGCTCTCCCCGCTGGTCGATCTTGCGGCTCACGCCGACGTGGTCCGAGTCGGGCATGTACACCAGGAAGCGGCCCGGGAGAGACATCTCTGTGGTGACTCTGGGTCCCTTCGTTGAAATGGCATCCTTGGTCACCTTCACCAGGATTTTCTGACCCCTGGTGATCGCGTCCTGGATCGGAGGCGATTGCCGATCCCGGCGACGGCCCCGCACCGCCTCGCCTCCCTTCCCGTCACCGTTGCCGTTCTGCGCGACACGACCGACGTCGGAGGCGTGCAGGAACGCCGCTTTCGCTTCTCCGATGTCTACGAACGCGGCCTGAATGCCGGGGAGGACAGCCTCCACACGGCCGAGGAAGATGTCACCTACCAGGCGGCCCTGGTCGGGCCGGTCGAACATGAGCTCGGTGAGCCTTCCGTCTTCCTTGAGTGCGACCCAGGACTCTTCGCCTGAGACGCTGATAAGAATTTCTCTCTTCAATGGGTTTCTCCGATTGTCGATCCCCGCCGGCAAGTCTGCCCCCCGGCCCGTCCCGGCTGCGTCCCCGCCCCAATTGGGCGCGGTACGTCAACCAGCCATCGGGCTCGGGGGCAGCACCTCCGAACGCCGGATCATGAAACAGTCCCGCACCTGCCGGGAGTCCCCGCCGGCCCGCTTCTTCGAGCCGGATCACGGGTTCAACTCCCTGTGCAGTTGACGGGCGATAACAGTTTTCTGGATTTCGCTCGTTCCTTCGCCGATCTCGCACGCTTTTGCGTCACGCATCATGCGCTCGACCGGATGGTCGGATGTGTATCCCGCGCCTCCGAGGAACTGAACCGCGGTCCGGGCCGCTTTTGCAGCCAGGGTTGCCGCGGTGAGCTTTGCCATGGCCGCTTCCTTCGTGACGGGGCGGCCGTGGTCGTTGAGCCAGGCAGCGTGATAGACCAGGTGCCTGGCGGCCTGGATTTCGGTGGCCAGCTCCGCCAGCCCGAAGTGAATGTCCTGGAAATCCCACACGGGTCGGTTGAATTGGCGTCTGCGCGTCGTATAGCGAACCGCTTCGTCGAATGCGCCCTGCGCGATGCCCAGCGACAGGGCTGCGATCCCGATCCGCCCCGCATCCAGAGTCTTCATGAAGTTGACGAAGCCGAGTCCCTCTTCGCCGAGGCGCTGGTCTTCGCCCACCCACGCCTCCTGGAAGTGGAGTTCCCGGGTGTCGGAAGCTCGCCAGCCGAGCTTGTCCTCCTTCGCACCGGCCGACACGCCCGCCGAATAGGGGAGCTCGGGACGATGCCCAACTCCGACTCGCCGGGCCTCGGCCCGATCGACGGTCGGCTTGCACACCACGAAGCTGGTGATTCCGTGGTGCCCGCCGTCCGGATCCGTGACGGCCGTGACGACGTAGATCTCCCCGACTCCCCCGTGCGTAATGAAAATCTTGCTGCCGGTGATGGTGTAGCCGCCCTTCACCGGGACCGCCCGCGTAGTGGTGCCCGACGCGTCCGACCCGGCTCCCGGCTCCGTGAGACCGAATCCGCCCAGCACCTGCCCCGACGCCAGCAACGGTACGAACCGGGCCTTCTGCTCGTCGGTGCCAAAGGCCAGAATCGGCGAGGTGGCAAGGGTGGTGTGCGCGGAGACCGTGATCGAATGACTGGCGTCGTGCTTTGCGAGCTCTTCTAGCACGAGGGCGTAGCTCAGGTAGTCGCGTCCCATTCCGGAAAGCTCCCGGGGGACGGGAACGCCGAACCAGCCCCGCTCGGCCATTGCCCTGACGTTTTCCCACGGGAAGCGCGCCGTCTCGTCCAGCTCGCGGGCGACGGGGGCGATGGATTCGATCGCGAACCGACGGACATCGGCTTGCAATTCGTGGTGATTCCGGTCCAGGTAGGGGTACATCAAGTGGAAGAAAGGGCTGGTCGATTTCGGTCGGATGTGGTCATGTCAGCAACCCCCGACCGCGTTCGCACCTGTCGCACGAGCCGCATGACCTTCGGCCAGGGACTTCACCAAGGTAACGCAACAAGGCCATTCTCCGGCATCCCCTCCGCCCTGAGTACCTCTGCATGGCGCGGAGACGGTCGCCGGCCTGCTGTCGCGCGGCAACAAGCGGACCAAGGTTCGGAGGTCGTCCGGTCAGGGTGAACACGGGACCATCGACGGCTGGCGGACCCTCGGCTTCACCGTCCGGCCAGCTGTCGATCCACTCCCCCAGAGCGGGATGGAGACGCAAGGCACCCGAACGCATGAGCCATTTCAAGTGCGGTACGTTCGCGGACCCGAGGCCGATCAACGCACCGGAAGACGGGAAGCGAGCCGCGCCGCCACGTGCCTGGATCTTCCCGAGCAGCGCACGGATGTCCCGCGGTGCGGGGTATGATCTCTGAAGGAACGCCTCGGGCACCTTCCAGTCGTCCCGGTGAACGAATCCGAGCGCGAGCGATTCGGCACCGTCGCGGCCGGCCCGCCCGGCTTCCTGATAGTAGCTCTCCAGCGACCCTGGAAAAGCGTAGTGGAACACGGCCCACACATCCCCGCGATCGATGCCCATTCCGAAGGCGCACGTCGCGATCACGACGTTGGACTGCCCGGACATGAAGCGTTGCTGCACGGTCTGGCGCTCCTCGCTCGGCAGGGCCGCATGATAGGCCTCACCGATCACGCCCTGGCTCGCCAGCGCCCGTCGCACGCTGACCACCAGCCTGCGGGTGGGCGCATACACGATGAGCGCCCTTTGCGCACACTCCAGGGGAGCGCGCCGGATCAGCTTCACCATTGCGCGAATGCGCTCCCGGCCGGTGCGCTGACGGGCCACCAGCCAGCGGATGTTCGGGCGGTCGAAGGAGGTGACCACGCGGAGTGGGTCGGTCATGCCGAGCACCCGGGTGATGTCGTCCCTGACCGCGGGAGTCGCGGTGGCGGTCACCGCCAGCACCGGGGCCGGAACGATCTCGCGCAGGCCCATGATGCGCCGGAAGGCGGGACGGAATTCATGACCCCATTCGGAGATGCAGTGAGCTTCGTCGATCGTGATGAGCGAAACGGGTGACGATGCGAGAAGCCCTCTTAGCCTGCGTGCCTCGAGCCGCTCTGGTGAGCAGAAGAGGAGATCCAGCGCCCCGTCGGCAATCGCGCGCTCGCTCCGCTTCTGTGCGTCCTTCGCATCCTGCGAGGTGAGCGAGGCGGCCCTGAGGCCCAGGCGACGAGCGCGGTCGACCTGGTCCTGCATCAGGGAGATCAGGGGGCTGACGACCACGACCAGTCCACTCATCATGAAGGCGGGGAGCTGGTAGCACAGCGTCTTGCCGCCTCCCGTCGGCAGTACGCCGAGTGTGTCGCGGCCCGCCAGGACGCTGCTGACGAGTCGTTCCTGCCCGGGTCTGAAGCCGTCGAAGCCGAACTTCTCCTTGAGGACTGCTCGGGCCGCCGGATTGGGGGTGTCTACCTGTTTCTCTTTCACACCCGACAAGAAGGGGTACGGACGGGGGCGTGGGAATGGCGGATCGGGACGGACGGCTGCGCATCCCCCCGGCGGATCGGGATGGGCGACCGCGCATCCATCGGGGGACTACTCGCGCGTGGGGAGGAATCGCAGCAGCAGAGCCACCACCAGGACGCCGACTCCTGCCCAGACGAGCCATCGCATGACCAACGCCATACCCCCCAGCGCAAGAACGGCCCCGATCACAAAGAGGCGGACCTTCCAGGGCAGGTACGGGTCGTCCCGGCCGGAACGTTCGCGTGAAGGACGGAACATGGCTTGCCCTCCTCTATTCTTCGTGCAGGAACCGACGCACGCCGTCCCTGCACTCGCCGGTGAGCCGGGCGACAGCGTTGACCTCCGCGCCACGGGCGAGGGCCTCCTCGAAAGCGGCGCCGTCGAGACCATGAAACAGCTGCTTCGTCAGCCTGATCGCCAGCGGCGGCCGGGTCGCAAGTTCCCCCAGGTACGCCAGCACCTCGGCCCTGAACGATCCTGCGGAAACGACCCGGGTGATCAAGCCGGATCCGGCTGCCTCGGCGGCCCCGATTCGATGTCCCCTGACCACGAGATCGAAGGCTGCGGCTTCACCCACCTTTCGCTTCAGGACCGCCATTACGAGAGCGGGCACGAAGCCGAGGCGAACCTCCGGGAATCCGAAGGTGGCCGCCTCGTGCGCGAGCACGATGTCACAGGCCGCGGCGAGTCCGCAGCCACCGCCCAGCGCCCTTCCCCGCACCACGGCCACCACCGGCTGGGGAAGGCGGCGGATCCTGGCGAAGACGTTGCCGAGCTCTCGTGCCTCGGAAAGTCCCACCTCCGGACCCTGGTGCTGGGAGGCCGCAACTTCAGCCAGATCCGCGCCCGCGCAAAAGTCCGGGCCCGTGCCCTCAAGTGCGACCACGCGCACTTCCCTGTCGTTCGCGATCCGGGCCAGGACCACGGAAAGCTCCGTCACCAGGGCGATGCTCAGGGCATTGCGCTTTTGTGGCCGGTTCAACGTTACATGAGCAACACCGGAATCAATGGACAGGGTGACTCGGCGGTCCGCTTCCGGGGCGCTCATCGGTCGCTCCTCGCCTCGGGCCGGGGCACGCGCCCCTGGCCGCGAACCCGTGCCGCCACCTCTTCCGGCACCTCGATCTCCATCCGCAACAGGGCCGTGCTGAAGACCTTGCCCTGGGCATCGGTCATCAGGGATACGGTCCCCCCACCGTCAAGGGCCTCGTGAAGCAGGAAATTCAACGCGTGGAGGTTGTCGAGTTCAAATCGCTCCACAGGTCCCTTCACCAGGCATCTAAAGTGTTTCTTCACACGATCTGCCGTAACTTCTTGCAAAAGAATCTGATAGTGCTCCTCATCGTACGGGATCAAGCCCACGTTGGCCGTGTTTCCCTTGTCCCCGGAACGGGCGTGGGCCAGTTCAAGCAGTCTTACTCTGGGCATCGTACTCGCTCCTCTCACACCTGCACAAAGTCGACCGCGAGGCGTGGTTCGACTACGGTTCGGTCGATCAGGGCGGGCCAGTAGGCGACGATCTCCTGCACACGGGGGCGGCCCCCGGCGAAGCCCGTCACACCTGGCGGCCCGGTGAGCACGAGGGGTGCGATTTCGCGCGTGAAGCGCTCCACGGCGCCCCGGTCACCGCTTCTGACCCCCACACGGAGCTGGACTTCCGGTAGGTCCGGCGGCGGATCGCCCGCCAGATGTCCGTGCGTCGAGTCCCAGCCCACGAGTTCTACCAGGATCCGGTCGAAGGCAAGCCCCAGCCGGTCCAGCCGCTCCCGCAGGATCCGGGCTGCCGCACGTGCCTTCTCCGCCGCGTCGGGCCAGGCATAGACCAGCGTGCCCACTGCCTTGTAGCCCGCCGAATACGCGACCGACACCTTGAGGAAGGGGGTGGGCGCACGACCACGGATGCCGTGGACCCGAACCCGGTCGCGGCCGCTGCCGGACAGTCGGATCGTCGTGAAGTCGGCGGTCACGTCCGGGGTAATGTACGTGGAGGGATCGCCCATCTCATACAGCAGTTGCTCTTTCACGGTGCGCAGCGTAACGGCACCACCGGTATCGTCGTGCTTGGTCACGACGAATGTCCCATCGGGGCTGGCCTCGATGATCGGGAAACCAACCCGGGCGAGTTCCGGAATCGCCCACCACTCCGCCGAGCAGTTGCCTCCCGTCGCCTGGGCACCGCATTCGTTGATGTGCCCGGCAACGACCCCGCTGGCCAGGAGGTCGTACGCGTCCCAGCGCCACCCGAACTCCCTGACCATGGCCGCGTAGGTGAGCGCTGTATCGGTCGACCGACCGGTTACGACGACCTGGGCGCCACCCTCGAGAGCCGTCACGATGGGCCGTGCCCCGAGGTAGACGTTGGCGCTTCGGACCCGATCCCGAACGGTTGCCAGTGGATCACCCGTCTCCATGTGCTCCAGGGCATGCCCGGAGGCGATCAGCTCGTCGAGGGAGTCCATGAGGTCGTCACCCACCACCACCCCGATCCGGGCCCGTCCCCCCGCCCCCGCCCGCCGACCGGCCTCGGCAACCGCCCTCGCGCATTCGGCCGGGTTCACGCCCCCGGCGTTGGTGACCACCTTGATGTCGCGTTCGACGCACGCCGCGAAGATGCGTTCCATGAGCGGCGCGAAGTCGCGGGCGTACCCGGCAGCCGGGTTGCGCGAGCGCTGTTTCTGCATGATGGACATCGTCACCTCGGCCAGGTAGTCCAGCATCAGATAGTCGATTCGGCCTCCCCGGACCTGCCGCACGGGGGCCTCCAGGTCATCCCCCCAGAATCCCTGGCCACTCGCGATGCGCACCACGTCGGGAACCCCGCGAGTCCGTGAACCCGCAGACCCCGGGCAGGCACGCCCGCTCGTTCCCGTCACGTTCAACTTCCGTCCAGCCCCGATGGCAGCACGAAGGGTCCCAGGTGAGGCCCGGGATTGGTGACGGCCGCGCGCAGGAGGAGTGTGAGCCAGTCGCGCAGCTCCTCGGGCAGCACCACCGCGTCCACGAACCCCCGGGCCGCCGCGTGGGTGGCGTCGAGCTGGCGGTCGTAGTCTGCGCGCACTTCGTCCATCTGCCCGAGAAGCTCCGAATCCGGCGTCTTTCCTTCGGCCCTCAACCGCTCCAACCGGCTGCCGAAGAGGGCGACGACCGCGCTCTCGCCCTCCATGACTCCCATGCGCCCGGTCGGCAGCGTAAGGATGAAGTCGGGATCGAAGCCCTGCCCCGCCATGGCATAGTACCCGGCGCCCGATGCGTGATTCAGCGTCAGGACGATCTTCGGCACGACCGCGGTCGCCATCGCCTCGACGAAGCGGGCACCGGCGCGAATGATCCCGCCGTGCTCGGCCCGGGGACCCACCATGAACCCGGACACGTCCTGAACGAACAGGATGGGGTGCCCCAGGCGGTTCATGGTATCGATGAAGTATGCGGCCTTTTCCGCCGATTCGGTGTACACGATCCCCCCGAACCGCGCCGGTCCGTCCCGGTTGTCCCTGACCAGGCCGCGATGGTTCGCGATCACCCCGACGGTGATTCCGGAGATCGAGGCCGTGCCGCAAATCAGTTCGGAGGCATGCTCGGGCTGGAACTCGCTGAGACCCACACCGTCCAGAATCACGTCGAGCACCGCGCTCATGTCGTATGGCTGGCGATGATCGTCCGGCAGCAGATCGTAGAGATCGGCGGCGGCTCGCACGGGGGCCGAACCCTCGGTCTCCGCCGGTGTGCCATGCCGTCCCCGCGGCCCCCTTCCGGGCAGCTCCGCAACGAGTTCCCTCAGCTTCGCGATGCACGCCTCGTCGTCCACGACCCGGTAGTGGGCGACCCCGCTGACTTCCGTATGAACCGCGGCGCCCCCCAGGGCCTCCCGTTCGACCGTCTGGCCTGTGGCGCCCTTGACCAGGTTGGGGCCACCCAGGCCCATGAAACTGGTTCCTTCCACCATGAGGATCACGTCCGAAAGGGCGGGCAGATACGCGCCCCCGGCAATACACGGCCCCATGACCGCCGCGAACTGCGGGATCTTCAGGTACCGGCGCATGATGGAGTTGTAGTAGAAGATCCGTGCTGCGCCGTACTGTCCGGGGAATACGCCATCCTGATACGGGAGATTCACCCCTGCCGAGTCCACCAGATAGATGATCGGGACTCGGCAGCGCATCGCGATTTCCTGAGCACGCAGCATCTTACTGATCGTCTCCGGCCACCAGGACCCGGCCTTCACCGTCGCGTCGTTGGCAACCACCACCACCTCCCGTCCCGCCACAACGCCCACACCCGTGACCACACCGGCGCCCGGCGCCTTCCCCTCGTACCGATCATGGGCGACGAGAAGCCCCACCTCGACCCACGTCGTGTCGCGGTCCAACAGGACGTGCAGGCGGTCGCGCGCCGTGAGTTTGCCCCGCTCCCGCTGCCGCCGGATCTTCTCGGTCCCGCCGCCCAACCTCAGCTGGCGGCGCAACTCCTGAAGCTCGTGGGCGAGCCGGCCCATGCGTCGCGGGGTGCTAATACGGATCCTCCCGACGGGAGAACCAATCCCGTATGTATTCGATGGCGTCGGTGGTCGCCGTGCCCGGACCGAAGACCCGTCCCACACCAAGTGCGCCGAGGTCGGCCGCATCGTCTTTCGGGATGATGCCGCCACCGGTCAGCAGCACGTGGTCCAGACCGTCCTGGTCGAGAAGTTCCCGCACCCGGGGGAAAAGGGTCATATGGGCGCCCGAGAGAACCGACATCGCAACGACGTCGACATCTTCCTGGACCGCCGCCGCCACCACCATCTCGGGAGTCTGGTGCAGGCCCGTGTAGATGACCTCGAAGCCCGCGTCGCGAAACGATGCCGCGATCACCTTGGCCCCGCGGTCGTGCCCGTCAAGGCCGGGCTTCGCCACCAACACCCTGATCTTCCTGTCCGGAAACGACATACTGCCTCCTGGGGAACGGTCGGACAGCCACGCAGATAAGGTAAGCGCGCGACCAAGGCCGGTCAGGTCCCGGGATGCGGCGGCGGTCGAAAGCAGCGGGGGTTCGGCCGCGTGCCGCTACATCCCTCCGAATGCGAGAAAGCTCGAGACTTCCTCTCCGGTCACGAAGAAATCACCAAGGGCGGATCCCGATTCCGGGCCGTGCCAGTCCGATCCTCCGGTGACGACGAGGTCGTGGGCGCGCGCCGCGCTCTCCAGTCGACTCACCGGCACCGACCCGCGGGAGGCGCGGTAGACCTCCAGCCCTCCCAGTCCGGCTTCGACCAGGCGGGGCAACAGTTTCTGAAGGTAACGGGCGGGAGGATGAGCCCACACCGGGATCCCGCCGGCGTTCCGTACAGTCTCGGTCACTTCCTCGGGGGTTGCGACCTGCGTAAGGACGTGGGCCGGGGAGTTGTTTCCAATCAGCCTCGCAAACGCGTCCGGAACCCCGCGCGCGTAGCCGGCTTTCACCAGGGCACGGGCCAGGTGGGGTCGCGAAAACGCCACTTCGGCCGAACCGCGCTGCTCGTCGAGCTGTTCGCGCGTAATGGTGATCCCCTGTCGGGCCAGCCGCTCGACCATCTCGCTCATGCGGGCGTCGCGCCGTTCCAGGTTGTGCCGCGTGTGCCAGTGGAACGCGGCCGACTCGATGTCCACGAAGTAGCCCAGTATGTGGATGTCCATGCCCTCGAAGGTGCTGCTCATCTCGATGGCCGGGATGATGTGCAACCGCCGTCCCCGGGCGTGTCGGATAGCCCGCCTGACGCCGGCGATCGTGTCATGGTCGGCGAGCGCGAGGACATCGAGGCCACCGGCTATGGCCCGGTCAACGACCTCTTCCGGTGGCACGGTGCCGTCCGAAGCAGTCGAGTGAACGTGGAGGTCGAGCTTCATGGCACCGCGTGATCCCGGTCCGGCGCTAACCGGTGGCGACGTGGTCCGCCAGCACCGTCACAGTGTTGGACTCCACCTTCATGACGCCTCCGCCGATCTCGAAACTCTGCCTGTCTCCGGACTCGGTCTCCACCGTCATCGGTCCTTCTCCCATGAGGGTCAGGAACGGGGCGTGGCCCGGCAGAACACCGACCCAGCCATCCCACGCAGGTGCGACGAGCGATCGCGCCGTTCCCTCGAAGACGATCTGGGCGGGCGTGACCACCCGCAGTTGCATCGGGGCGGCCACCTTCAGACCTCCACGCCCATCTCGGCGGCGGCTTCGATGACCTGGTCGATTCCGCCCTTCATGTAGAATGCCTGCTCGGGAAGATGGTCGAATTCGCCGGCGGCCACCCGCTCGAAAGACTCGATCGTGTCCTCCAGCTTCACGTAACAGCCGGGGATGTTGGTGAACGCCGTCGCCACGAAGAAGGGCTGGGAGAGGAAACGCTCGATGCGGCGGGCGCGTCCGACGACGATCTTGTCCTCTTCGCTCAGCTCGTCCATGCCCAGGATGGCGATGATGTCCTGCAGGTCCTTGTAGCGCTGCAGAATCTCCTTGACGCGCCCCGCCGCTTCGTAGTGCCGCTCGCCGATGAACTGCGGGTCGAGGATGCGGGAGGAGGAGTCGAGCGGGTCCACGGCCGGGTAGATGCCCTTCTCCGAAATGGACCGGGAAAGGACCGTCGTGGCGTCCAGGTGGGCGAAGGCGGCCGCTGGAGCCGGGTCGGTCAGGTCGTCCGCGGGCACGTAGATGGCCTGGACGGAGGTGATCGAACCTTCGCGGGTGGAGGTGATGCGCTCCTGGAGCTCACCCATCTCCGTTTCCAGAGTCGGCTGGTAACCGACCGCAGAAGGCATCCGTCCCAGAAGGGCCGAGACCTCGGAGCCCGCCTGCGTGAAGCGGAAGATGTTGTCGATGAAGAGGAGGACGTCCTGCTTCTCCACGTCACGGAAGTACTCGGCGACGGTCAGTGCGGAAAGTCCCACCCTGAGGCGGGCGCCGGGCGGCTCGTTCATCTGCCCGTAGACCAGTGCGGTGGACTCGAGAACGCCCGAATCCTTCATCTCGAGCCAGAGGTCGTTGCCCTCGCGGGTTCGCTCGCCCACGCCGGCGAAGACGGACCGGCCGCCGTGCTCCATGGCGATGTTGTTGATCAGTTCCATGATGATGACGGTCTTGCCGACCCCGGCCCCGCCGAAAAGGCCGGTCTTGCCGCCCTTCACGTAGGGAGCCAGCAGGTCCACGACCTTGATCCCCGTCTCGAAGATCTCGGTCTTGGGCTCCAGGTCCTCGAATCTGGGTGCCAGGCGGTGGATCGGCCAACGCTCCACCTCGCCGCCGCCGGCAACGGGCCCCTGTTCGTCCACCGGCTCGCCGAGGACGCTGAGGATGCGCCCCAGCGCGGGCGTGCCGACCGGGATGGTGATGGCCCCTCCGGTGTCCACGACCTCCATGCCCCGCTGGACGCCGTCCGTCGAACTCATGGAAACCGCCCGCACCTGGGAGCGCCCGATGTGCTGCTGTACCTCCGCCACCAGGTCGATCTCCCATCCCGACTCGGAGTGGGCGGTCAACCTCAGCGCGTTGTGGATCTCGGGCAGTTTCCTCGGGTCGAACTCAACGTCCAGGACGGGCCCGATGACCTGGACGACTCGACCGGTATTGTGATCAGCCATTGTATCCGTCTTCTCCGGCCGCGCGCGGGCGGCTCTTCGTGTCGAATGCAGGAAGGTTCATTCCAGCGCCGCGGCCCCGCCCACGATCTCGGCGATCTCCTGGGTGATCTGGGCCTGGCGTGCTCGGTTGTAACTGCGGGTGAGGTTCTCGAGGATGTCCCCGGCATTGTCGGTCGCGCTCTTCATCGCGGCCCGGCGGGCGCCCTGCTCGCCGGCCGCGTTCTCGACGAGGCCACGGTATACCGCGTTGCGCAGGTAGCGGGGCAGTATCCGGCCAACGAGCTCCGGCGGCGGCGGCGACACGATGAACGCGTCCACCGAACGGGCGCCCGGAGACGGTTCCACGGGAAGGATCCGGGTGGTCACGGCCGGTGTGGACATGGCCGACCGGAACTCGGAGCTCACCAGGTAGACAGCGTCAAGGTCACCCGCTTCGAAGCCCGCCCTGAGGGGATCGACCAGTCCATCGGCGTCCGCCGGAGTGGGGTTGTCGCCGATCCCGGTCGTTGACGAGGCCACCGGCGTACCCCTGAATCGGAAGAAGCCAAGCCCCTTCTTGCCCGAGATGTGAAGCTCCGTCTCGACCCCCGCCGCCTCCAGTTCCTCGAGCCGCAGGCGCGCCTCCTTGATGAGGTTGGCGTTGAAGGCGCCACAGAATCCCCGATTCGCCGTCAAGAGCAGCACCGCAGCCCGCTTCGTCTCTGCCGGACGGCGGAGGAGGGGGTGGTCCCGGGCCAGGCCGGGAGCGTGCAGACCCCTCAGCAACTCGTTCAGCGCGTCGCTATACGGGCGCGCCGCCAGCATCCGGTCCATGGCACGCTTGAGCTTGGAGGTGGCCACAAGCTCCATTGTACGCGTGATCTTGCGCGTGTTCCGGACGGACTTGATCCGCCGTTTGACCTCGCTGGCTCCGGCCACCCTACGCCGCCCCCGCCCTCGCCCGGCCCGCCTCGGCCTCGAAGACCTCGTTGTACTCCTCGACGCAGTGGCGCAGGCGGCCCTCGATGTCTTCGGTCAGCTTCCCCTCCTGGCGGAGACCGATCAGGATATCGTCGAAGCGGCTCTCGACAAAGCTCACGAAGCCCCGCTCCCAACTCTTGACCTCCGCGATGTCGAGATCGTCGAGGTAGCCGTTGGTGACCGCATAGATCGAAATGATCTGCCGCTCCACCGGCACCGGCTGGTACTGCGGCTGCTTGAGGATCTCGACCGTTCGCTGCCCCCGGGCCAGCTGCTGCTGGGTTGCGGCGTCCAGATCGGACGCGAACTGGGCGAAGGTCTCCATGGCCCGGTATTGGGCCAGGTCGAGACGCAGGCGCCCGGCCACCGACTTCATCGCCTTGACCTGGGCCGAGCCCCCGACGCGGGACACCGAGATGCCCACGTTCACGGCCGGCCGCACGCCGGAGTTGAAGAGATCGGGCTCCAGGTAGATCTGTCCGTCGGTGATGGAGATGACGTTCGTCGGAATGTAGGCCGACACGTCCCCCGCCTGGGTCTCGATGATCGGGAGCGCCGTGAGTGAACCGCCTCCCAATTCGTCGGACAGCTTGGCCGCCCGCTCCAGCAGCCTGGAGTGCAGGTAGAAGACATCGCCGGGGTACGCCTCGCGGCCCGGCGGGCGCCGGAGCACCAGAGACAGCTGCCGGTACGCCTGGGCCTGCTTGGACAGGTCGTCGTAGATGACGAGGGTGTGTTTGCCCTGCCACATGAAGTGCTCGGCCAGGGCGGTCGCCGAATACGGAGCGATGTACTGCATGGGCGCCGGGTCCGAGGCGTTGGCCGCGACCACGATGCTGTACTCCATGGCGCCGTGATGTCTGAGCGTCTCGACCACCGCGGCGACCTTGCCCGCGCGCTGGCCGATCGCACAGTAGATGCAGATGACGTCGGTGTCCTTCTGGTTGAGGATCGCGTCGACTGCGATGGCGGTCTTGCCGGTCTGCCTGTCGCCGATGATCAGCTCGCGCTGCCCCCGGCCGATGGGAATCATCGCGTCGATGGCCTTGATGCCCGTCTGCAGGGGCTCCCTCACCGGCTGGCGCTTCACGATCCCGGGCGCGACGACGTCGATCTGCCGCCTTTGGGCAGTCTCGATCGCGGGGCCCCCGTCCACGGGCTCACCCAGCGGGTCGACGACGCGGCCCAGGTAGGCATCGCCCACGGGCACGTCCAGAACGCGGCCGGTGCGACGCACTTCGTCCCCCTGGTGAAGCCCCGCCCATTCGCCCATGATGACCGCGCCGATGTTGTCCTCTTCCAGGTTGAGCGCCAGGGCGGTCACCGTCTCGCCGCCGTCGCCGGCGGTCACCTCCAGCATCTCGCTGGCCATGGCATTGGTGAGGCCGTAGATGCGCGCCACCCCGTCCTTCACTTCGAGCACTTCGCCGACGTCTTCCGCGTGGAGCGACTCTTCGAAGCTCTCGATCTCGGCCAGGAGGACGCTCTTGATCTCGCCCGCCCGGAGATGGGATTCCGACATATCTCTCTATCTTTCCTGTCGTTGAAGCTCAACGCTCATGAGCCTGCGCCGCAGGGCGTCAAGCTGCCGTTTCAGGGATCCGTCGTAGACCGTGTCGCCTTCGCGGATCACGATGCCGCCTATGATGTCCGGTCTGACCCTCAGGTGCGGGATCACCGTCGCACCGGTCGCCGAGGACAGCTGGGCCCCCAGATTCTCCAGCTGAACCGCATCGAGGGGCCTGGCCACCGTGACCTCCATGTGGCGAAGCCCCAGGTGCCGCTCGAGGAGCGCCCGGTACTGGCGAGCGCATTCGGGAATCAGTCGTTGGCGACCCCTGTCGATGACGACCTTCAGGAAGCGGAGAAGCATGGTCGGGACAGAACCGCCAAGCGCCCGCTCCAGCGCGGATTTCTTCCGGGCCGCCGAGACCCGCGGCGTTCCGAAGAACTCGCGCACCGTGGGGTCCTCCATGAGATCCCCCACCATCTCGATCCCGCTTCCGAAGCTCTCGGCGCCCTCGTGCCGCTCCGCGAGCTCGAAAAGAGTCTCGGCATAGTTCCGCGCGATGGAGTCTTCCCTCACGCCCGGATTCCTCCGGATTCGGACAATTCGTCGATGTAGTCCGTTACCCGCTGCCGGTCGCGCTCCTCGTCCATGCGCTCCGACAGCAACCTGGAGGCCGCCGCCATGGCCACCTCCACCGAGGCCCGCCGCACGGCTTCGACCGCCGCGTTCCGTTCGCGCTCGATTTCGCGGCGCGCGTTGGCGAGGATCACCTGGCTCTCGTCCCGCGCCTTCTCCTCCAGTTCCCTGCGGAGCTGATCGGCCGCCGCGCGGCTCTCGGCGAGCATTGCCTGAGCCTGGCGACGGCCCTCCGCCAACTGCTCACGGTGCCGGGCCAGGAGCTTTTCGGCTTCTTCGCGCTGTCCCCTGGCCTCGTCAATGGCGTCCTGGATACCCGTCTCGCGGGCGTCCAGCGCCGCCATCAACGGCTTCCATGCGTACCGGGCCAGAACGGCCAGCAACGTCAGGAACGTCAGGACGGTCCATACGGCCAGCCCCGAGTCGACCGCGAAGAGGGTGTTCCAGAGAGGACCCTCCTCCTGCAGCATCAAGGGGTGAAGCCCCGCGGACATCATCAGATGAACTTGAAGAGCGCCGCGAGCAGGATCGCGAACAGCGCGGCTCCCTCGACCAGGCCGGCCAGCAGAATGGCCAGGCCCCGGATCTCGCCGGCGGCTTCCGGCTGCCGTGCGATGCCCTGTGTGGCGCCGCTGCCGATGCCGCCGATTCCGATACCGGCGCCGATCGCGGCCAGTCCCGCTCCGATACCGGCGCCGATGAGGGCGCCGGTGTTCTTGGCTGTGTCGATGTCCGCCGCGGCCGATGACTCCTGCAGCGCGGTGATCGCCAGGTCAAGCATGATGTCTCCTATTCGTGTGTGGCCCGTTCAGGGTCAGTGTTCATGCCGCATGAGGCCGATGAAGACGGCCGACAGCATGGCGAAGATGTAGGCCTGGATGAAGGCGATCAGCAGTTCCAGAAGCAAGATCGCCGACACGAAGGCATAGGATCCGGCGGCGACGACCCACCGGCCGAAGGCGATGTGGCCGAAGATGAAGATGAAGCCGACCAACGTGAAGATCATCATGTGACCCGCCGTCATGTTGGCGAAGAGCCGGATCGCGAGCGCGAACGGCTTGGTGAGCTTCCCCAACAGCTCGACCGGGGTCATGATGGCCAGCATGAGGTACTTCACGGCGCCGGTGGTGCCCGGCGGAGAGAAGAAGATCGTCCTCATGTAGCCGGCCGGACCGAGCGTGCGAAAGCCCGAGACCTCGACCACCACGAAGGTGATCAGGGCCAGCATCGCCGTGACCGCCAGATTGCCGCTGGCGGCGCCGCCCCACGGAACCAGACCCAGCAGGTTCATCGTGAGGATGAAGAAGAACTGCGTGAGAATGAGGGGGACGAAGCGCTCGTAGCCCTTGCCGATGAATTCCTTGCAGAGGTCGTCCCGGAGGAAGACCACGACGGCCTCGACCGCGTTGGCCAGCCCCCTCGGCGCCCGGCGTGTTCCCTGGCGCGCCACCGTCCGGGCGGCGAACAGCGTCATGGCCGCCGTAATCACCGCGGCGAGCAACAGCAGGACCACGTGCTTGGAGGGGGACATGTCGACCGCCAGTCCCCCGATCCGGACCGGATCCCAATGCGGGAGGTGGACCTCTCCGATGAACGGCAGCTCGTACTCGGATGAGTTGAGGATGTGGTGGGCCAGCATCTCACCCAGGTCGAAGGGGCCGGAGTGACCGTCCGCGGCCGGCGCCTGGGGTGCGCCGTGCTCCTGAAGCATCGCCGGGGATGCGCTCATGGCCGGACCACGGCGACGCCACTTCGGATGCGGCGGCTCTCCAGGATGGACTCGGCGAAGAGGATCGCGACCAGGAATCCTCCCAGGGCCAACAGGAAGGGCGCTGCGGGAACACGGCCCGGCACGACGAAAATGAAGATCGCGGCGGCCAGCACCGCGACCCGACCCGCGAAGGCCAGACCGATCGCCGCGAGGAATCTGTCGTTCCGGCTCCGCCAGCCCTTCAGGAGAAAGTACATGGGTATCTGCGTGCCAAGCGCCAGCAGGGCCGACGCCAGGACAGCCCCGCGGGCGTCACCGGCGAGGAAAGGCCAGGACACGGTCGATCCGGCAAACACGACGCCGGTGGTAGTGGTGACGAACCTCGTCGACGGTTTCACTGATGCCCTCCCCCTTTGCGGGGTTCCATCCTTTCCCTGTCGGCCGGTTGCACGACCGTTCTGGTGTAAAGCGATACGAAGCCACCCACCAGCCCCAGTACGCCTCCCGAGATTACCAGCAGGGGGCTCGTGCCGAACCGTTCGTCCAGCATCAGCCCGCCCCATCCCAGCAGCAGCGTAGTCAGCACCCAGGAAATCCCGTATCCGGAGTAGCGAGCCAGGTCGCCGGAGCCCGAGGAACGTCGCGGCGATTCACGGCGGTCCTTCACGAAACATTCTCCCTGCTGGCCACTGGCAAGAACTCTGGATCGACCTCCTCGAGCACCGTAGGCCCCGCAGGTGCGGCGCCCGGCGAAACGTAACGCTTGTGAAAATTTTCGCAAGCGCTCCGGAAGCCGTGTCCGACGGGTCCGCGCAACCGTCCCGACACGCTGCGGCGATTGAAGTCGGTGGCCAATTCGACCATTATCGAAAGCAGGAGGTTGCGAGTGCATCAGAATCCATGGAGGAGGACCCCATGTCGCTCACGGTTGGAGACGCCGCGCCCGACTTCAGCGCCGACACAAGCGAAGGCCGTATCGATTTCCACGAGTGGATCGGAGACAGCTGGGCCGTCCTCTTCTCGCACCCAAAGAACTTCACTCCGGTCTGCACGACCGAGCTGGGGTACATGGCGGGGCTCAAGCCGGAGTTCGACAGACGGAACTGCAAGATCATCGGGCTGAGCGTGGACCCCCCCGACAGCCACCGCGCATGGTCGGAGGATATTCGCGACGCCACCGGCCACGCTCCCAACTACCCCATCATCGCCGACACCGAGCTGAAAGTCGCCAAGCTCTTCGGGATGCTGCCCGCGGACGCCGGCGAGAGCTGGGAAGGCCGCACGCCGATGGACAACGCCACGGTCCGCTCGGTCTTCATCATCGGACCCGACAAGCAGATCAAGCTCACCATCACCTATCCAATGAGCACGGGACGCAACTTCGACGAAGTCCTGCGCGTGCTCGACTCGGTGCAGCTGACCGCCAGACACAAGGTGGCCACTCCCGTGAACTGGAACCGGGGAGACCGGGTCATCATCCTGCCCGCTGTTTCGGACGAAGCCGCCAGGGAGGTCTTTCCGGAGGGCTGGGATTCACCCAAACCCTACATCCGCTTTGTCGACCAGCCCGCAGACTAGCCGCCGCCCCCTGAACCTGCGGGCGTCCGACTTCGACCACCCCCAAGCCAAGCATCCCGCGGAGCGTTCATGAACCCCACCTCTTCTCCTCCGGCCCCTGCAGCGACCGGCGTGGCCCGCGACCGCGATGTGCACCTTCTTCAGCGCGCGGGCGCAATAGCCGACGAACTGCGCAGCCAGGTCGAACGTCGGATCGTGGGCCAGCAGCACATCGTCGACAGCCTCGTGACCGCGATGATAGCCAACGGACACGTCCTCCTCGTGGGCGTTCCGGGGCTCGCCAAGACCCTGATCATCTCCACCCTGGCCGAGGCGCTGCACCTGAAGTTCAACCGCATTCAGTTCACCCCCGATCTCATGCCCACCGACATCACGGGTACGGAGGTCATTCAGGAAGACAAGGTCACCGGCGAAAGGATCTTCCGCTTCGTCCGGGGCCCGATCTTCGCCAACATCGTGTTGGCGGACGAGATCAACCGCACACCGCCGAAGACCCAGGCGGCGCTCCTCGAAGCGATGCAGGAGCGTGACGTGACGGCGGCGGGTCACACCTACCACCTCGATCCTCCCTTCTTCGTTCTGGCCACGCAGAACCCGATCGAGCAGGAGGGCACCTACCCCCTCCCCGAGGCCCAGCTCGACCGCTTCATGTTCGACCTGCGGATCGGCTATCCGTCCCGGGAAGAGGAGGAAAAGATCGCCACCCTGACACAGGAAGTGCAGGACGTGCCGATCAAACCGGTTGTACACGGCAACGAGATCATCGAGCTGCAGCACCTTGTCCGACGCATCCCCGTGCCCCCGTCGATCGTCGGCTTTGCGGTGCGCCTGGCGCGCTCCACACGTCCCGGCGGCGACGAACAGGCGAAAGTGGCGAAGCGTTACATCAGCTGGGGCGCCGGGCCGCGCGCCTCGCAGTACCTGGTGTTGGGAGCCAAGGCCCGAGCCGCGTTTCGCGGCGTCCCGATGCCCACCATGGACGACGTGCTCGACATCGCGCCGTCGATCCTCGCACACAGAATCGTGGTCAACTTCGACGGTGAGGCCGAGGGCCTGAGCACCCGCGATGTGGTCCGCGAACTGCTCACCGAGAGCAAGAAATGGATATAGAGGCCGCGTCACCCGACGACCAACCTCCGAGTTGTAAAGGGCCGCCGGGCACCCGCGGCAAGAGCCCGCGGCGCCATGCCGCGCGCGGGACGGCGTAATGGCGCTGACCGCCGTCCTCGCAACCGCCTCCCTGCTCCTCCTGCTGGTTACGGCCGCGCTCACCGTGGCTCTGACCGCCGTGCTCAGGATCAGCGATTCGGAGGCCCGTATCCTGGCTGGAGAAGGCTTCGCCGGTGCGGACGCCCTTGCGGCGCTTCGGTCGGACGAGGTCGCGACGTCGCCCGTCGGGATCCTCCGTGCCATCTGCTTCCTGGGGGCGACAGCGTCAGGCGTGGTCGCCGCGGCCACCGCGTGGGGATCGCAGGGGATGTGGATCGGTGGCCCGGCCGTGGTCCTGCTGGTGCTCCTCGCGGGCGACCTGGCTCCGCGTGCGATCGCGAGCCGCGGTCCGGTTCGCATGGCGCTGGTCGCCGCGCCCTTCCTCCGCAGGGCTTCCCGCATCCTGGGCCGGTTGCTGTTTCCACTGCTCGCTGTGGGACGCCTGCTCTCGCGGGTATCCGGCCGCGGCGAGGCGTCGCCGGATGAGCTGCAGGTCCGGGAAGCGCTGGAGATCGGGGCCGACGAGGGTGTCGTGGGTGCGGACGAGCATCGTCTGGTGGAGAGGGCGTTCAAGCTGGACGAATTGAACGCCTGGGACGCCATGACGCCGCGGGTGGACATCGTCGCACTGGACGATTCGCGTCCCCTCGGCGAGATCCTTCCCGAACTGGAGGACATGCCGCACTCGCGCGTCCCGGTGTACCGCGAGACGATCGACGACGTAACGGGAATCGTGCACGTGCGCGACGCCTACCGCGCCTACGTCGCGGGACGCCTGAGCGTGCCGCTCTCGGACCTCGCCCGGGAACCCATGTTCGTGCCGGGTTCGCTGTCTCTGTCGAAGCTCCTCGCCGACTTCCGGGCGCGGCGCACCCACATGGGGATCGTGGCCGACGAGTTCGGTGGCACCGACGGCCTGATCACGCTGGAGGATGTGCTCGAGGAGCTGGTGGGCGAAATCGTGGACGAGACCGATGTGGACGAGGATCCGCTGACCCGGCTCTCCGCGGACGAGATCATCGCCTCCGGCGGGGCGGACCTCCGCGAAATCAACGAACGCTTCGACCTTGCATTGCCGGCGAGCGAAAACCGCTCGCTGAACGGCTTCATTCTGGAAGAGCTCGGCCGGGTGCCGGAACCCGGGACCTTCCTGAAGGCAGGGGGCGCAGAGATCGAGGTCCTGAAGGCGTCGGACACACAGGTTCTGCGCGCCCGGCTTCGCCGCTCGCCCGGGGAGCCGCGCACCTGATGGCGCGCATCATGCCCTTTGGCGGCCACCGGCCCCGCATCGCGGAGTCCGCCTTCGTGGCGCCGACCGCAGTTGTCATCGGCGACGTCGTGGTCGGGGAGCGAGCCAGCATCTGGTTCGGGACCATCCTGCGCGGAGACCACCCTGAACATGGCATCCGCGTCGGTGCCCGTGCCAACGTGCAGGACAACGCCGTGATCCACACCAGCGAGCAGGGTCCGACCGTGCTCGAGGACGATGTCACGGTGGGGCACGGCGCCATCATGGAGAGCTGCCGGATCGGGAAGCGCGCGGTGGTGGGGATGGGAGCGGTGGTGCTGCAGCGCGCCGAAGTGGGCGAGGGGTGCGTGATCGCCGCCGGGGCCGTCGTGAAGGAAGGTGCGACGATCGCGCCGGGCAGTCTGGTGGCAGGGGTGCCGGGCCGGGTGCGGCCGCTGAGCGCGTCGGCGGCCGGATGGACCGAACGCAGCGCCGGGCACTACGTCGAGCTGAGCCGGCAGTACATGGCGGACTCCGCATGCGAGCTGTGCGGCGGCCCGACGCTGGAGCGGCACTGCAAGATCATCTGTCTGAACTGCGGGTTTCAGCGGGACTGCAGCGACCCCTAGCCGAATTCGATGCCCTGCGCGAGCGGCAGATCGTTACTCCAGTTCACCGTGTTGGTCTGGCGGCGCATGTACGATTTCCAGGCGTCCGAGCCCGATTCGCGGCCACCGCCTGTTTCCTTTTCGCCACCGAAGGCACCGCCGATCTCGGCTCCGGAGGTCCCGATGTTCACGTTGGCGATGCCGCAGTCGCTTCCCCGGTGGGAGAGGAAGTGCTCCGCCTCGCGGACGTTGTCGGTGAAAATCGCGGAGGAGAGCCCCTGCGGGACGGAGTTGTGCAGGTCGATGGCCTCGTCCAGCTCGGCTGCCGCTTCCGATGGACTCGCCCCCGCAGTCCCGTAGTCGATGACGTACAGAATCGGTGCGAAGGTCTCGTGCTGCACGATGTCGAAGCGATTTTCCGCGGCAGCGATGCACGGCGTGACGTAGAGGCCTCCCGGGTAGCGGTCTCCGGTGAGGCGCTCGCCGCCGCACAGGATCTCGCCCCCCTCTTCCTTGACCCGCCGCCGCGCGTCGAGGAGATCGTCTACCGCCTGTGCGTTGACGACGGGGCCCATGAGGGTACCGCCCTCCAGAGGGTTGCCGATGCGCACGTCCCGGTAGGCTCGAACCAGACGGGAAACCAGATCGTCGCGCACTGAGCGGTGCACGATGACGCGGCGGGTGCTCGTGCAGCGCTGGCCCGCGGTGCCCACCGAGCCGAAGAGGATGGCCGGAACCGCCAGGTCCAGATTGGCCTCGGCAGTGACGATGATGGCGTTGTTGCCGCCCAGCTCCAGAATGGTACGGCCCAACCGCTTGCCCACCACTTCGGCGACGCGCCTGCCGACCGGGCACGAACCCGTCGCCGAGACGAGGGGGATGCGCCGGTCGTGGAGGAGCCTGTCGCCCACGGTGGCGCCCTTGCCCACGACCAGGCTGAACACTGCGGGATCGACGCCCTGCTCGCGGCAAACCCGGGACGCGATCCGCGTGACGGCGATGGCCGTCAGCGGCGTTCCCGAAGCCGGCTTCCATACGGTCGCGTCGCCGCACACGGCTGCGATCGCGGCGTTCCACGACCAAACCGCCACCGGAAAATTGAAGGCGCTGATGACGCCGACAACGCCCAGCGGGTGCCACTGCTCCCGCATGTGGTGGTCGGGACGTTCGCTGGCCATGGTCAGGCCGTAGAGCTGCCTTGACAGCCCCACCGCGAAATCGCAGATGTCGATCATCTCCTGGACCTCGCCCTCCCCCTCGGCCCTGATCTTGCCCATCTCGAGGGTAACGAGCGCACCGAGGGCTTCCTTGTGCGCACGGAGCCGGTTGCCGAGCTGGCGGACCACCTCGCCACGGTGCGGCGCCGGCACCTTCCGCCATTCGAGAAACGCGCGCCCCGCCCTGTCGACGATCGCGTCGTACTCGTCCTCGGTCACCTGTTCGACGGTCGCGATGCGGGATCCGTCGATGGGCGTGAAGACATCGAGGCGGGGGCCGGAACCGACCCATTCGCCATTGAATCCGCCCGGGTTGACATCTTCGATCCCCAGCGAGCGAAGAATCCCGCGCGCGACGTGGTTCACCTCAGGGGCGCGGCGTTCCTGCGTGACTACCGTCATTGGAGCTGATCCTTGCCTGTCAAATTCCATTGATCCCGAGAATTGCCCCGGTATACCAGCCGATCATCGTATCTCCCCACCCGTAGGCGATCCCCGCCGCGAACGCCAGAAAGATACCGAAGGGCACCAGCCTGCCGGTGCGAAACGCGATCGGTCCAAAGATAATCGAACCGAGTAGCGCTCCGGCGAAGAGGGTCAAGAGGACGCCGGCGGGGCCCAGGAACGCCCCGATCATGCCCATCATCTTCAAGTCCCCTCCTCCCATCGCGTCCTTGCCGAAGACGATCCTGCCCAGCGCGGCAATCACCCAGAGAGTGCCGAAACCCACGGCCGCCCCGAGCAGTGCATCCGTAAGCGACGGCCCGCCGGCGAGCGGTGCCATGGCCAGTCCAACCATGGCGCCGCCCAGGGAAAGCTGATCGGGGATGATATATTTCCGGGCGTCGGTCAGAGCGATGCCGAGCAGCACCGTGAAGAAGATGCCTCCCCGCACCGCCTCCGGCTGGACGCCCCACCGGCTGGCCATTCCCGCCCAGATCAGGGCTACGGCGACCTCGACCAGAGGGTACGCCGCGCTCAGACGGTCGCCGCAGTGCGCGCACCGGCCCCTCAACACCAGGTAACTGAGCACGGGAACGACCTCGAACCAGCGCAGACCCGCGTCGCACCCAGGGCACCGGGATCGTGGCTTCACGACGGACTCCCCGTCCGGCCACCTGGCCACGCCGACGTTGAGAAACGAGCCCACCGAGAGCCCCAGCACGGCGGCGATTCCGGTCAGAAGAAGGTTGTCCACCCGTCAGGCCCCTCGTCCCGGGCGCGTCAGGACGTACATCAGGATCGATCCGGCCACGGCGACATTCAGCGAATCCACCCCCTCGGCCTGGGGGACCGAGATCGCCCTGCCGGGGTTCTCCTCCGACAGCGGGATGCCCCTCACCTCGTTGCCGACGACGAGCACCCAGTTGCGGGCAGACGCTTCCTCGACCGTGTCCACGGGAGCCCCCTCCGTATCCGCGTGGAGAACGGTGGCGCTCCCAACCCCGCCCGGCGCGATGAGGGGCACATGGAACACCGCTCCCGCCGAAGCGCGAACCACCTTCGCGTTCCAGGGGTCGACCGTTCCCCGCCCGATCACCACTCCGTCGAGGCCGAACCCCCACGCGGACCGAATGAGCGTGCCCAGATTGCCGGGGATCTGCACGCCAATGGCCATCAGGTAGCGGCCACGCTCGAGCGGACGCTTCTCGAGTGGGGGCGGCCTCACGCAGGCCAGCACCGGCACGGGCGCGTCGGACGTACACAGGTCCCTGACGTCTTCGTCGCGAACGAACCCGGTTTCGACCCCGCGCCCGGCGCACCCGGAGACGATCGCCCGACCCGGCTGCCCGGCGCTGTAGTCCTCCCCGACAAGCACCCAGCGCACGTCCACGGCGGACCACAGAGCCTCCAGGATGACCCTGGGACCCTCCACCATGGCCAGCCCCTCGCGTTCGCGCGCGCGGCGGGAATCAAGCCGGCGGACCAGTCGCTGCCTAGATTTGCTGATCCGGTTCAACCAGCCCCTCCTTCGTCGCCCCGAAGCCCTCATGGACAGTGATGCCCTCATGGACAACCACGATACCCTTCCCGTTGCCCTTACCATCGCCGGCAGCGACAGCGGCGGCGGCGCGGGTATCCAGGCCGACCTCAAGACATTCCACCAGTGGCGCGTCTACGGTACCTCGGCGGTGACCGCGGTGACCGCACAGAACACCCTGGGCGTGCAGAAGGTCCACCCGGTTCCCGCCGACGTGGTCGCCGCCCAGATCCGGAGCGTCGCTGTGGACATCCCACCGCGCGCGGTCAAGTCCGGAATGTTGGCCTCCTCCGCCATCGTCCACGCCGTGGCCGGCGCGATCCGGGACGTGCACCCGGGCGGCTACGTGCTCGACCCGGTCATGGTCGCTTCCAGCGGCGACGCCCTCCTCGAGCCGGATGCGGTCTCGGCGCTGCGGGACGAGCTCATTCCGCTGGCGACCGTCGTGACCCCGAACTGGCCCGAGGCGGCGCTCCTTGCGGGAGTAGTTGAACCCAGCGTCCGGGGCATGGACATGGCTGCAAGGGCCATCGTCGACATGGGGGCCGGAGCGGTCCTCGTGAAGGGCGGTCACGTGGGCGGCGGCGACGTGGTCGACGTGTTCCGCTCCGGCACCTCCCGGCACGTCTTCCGCGGCACCAGGGTCGAGACTCGCCATACCCATGGGACCGGGTGCACCCTGAGCGCGGCCATCGCCGCCGCGCTCGCTCGCGGCACGCCCCTGGAGGCGGCCGTCGAGACGGCGATCGGGTGGGTGAGGGAGGCGATCGCCCGCGCGCCGGGGTTGGGGGCGGGGCACGGGCCCGTAAATCATTTCACCCGGGTGAGCCGGGCCGCCCACGGACGCTGACACTCCCCGCGGGATAACGCGGCTGCCCCCTCGCGGCCTCCCCGTCCCGTCACCGGGGCAGCGCCGGGACCAGAGCCTCCAGCAGCGCCCCCAGGGTGGCCCCGGCCTCGTCGCCGTACCGCATCACCTCCTCGTGATCGAGGGATCCGAGGCCGAGGCCCGAGGCCCGGTTCGTGATGAGCGAAAACGCCAGGACGCGCTGCCCTCCGGCCCGGGCGACGGTCACCTCGGGCACGGTGGACATCCCCACCGCATCGGCGCCGGCCGCGCGCAGCGCACGGATCTCCGCCGGCGACTCGAAGTGTGGCCCCCCCACCGCGGCGTAGATGCCTCGGGGAAGCAGCGTCCCTGCTTCCAGGGCCGCCGCCTCGGCGAGGGCCATCAGTGCCGGATCGCAGGGGCGGCTCATGTCGGGGAAGCGCGACTCGTCTCCGGTCACCGGGCCTGCCAGCACCGAGCGGAACATCAGATTGAGGCAGTCGTCGACGAGCATCACGGACCCGGGAACCAGATCGGAGCGGATCCCTCCGGCGGCGTTCGTCAGGACGAGCGTGCGGGCTCCCAGCGCCCGGCCGACCCTGACGGGCGCGGCGACGGTGTCGGCGCCGACGCCTTCGTAGAGGTGGAAGCGTCCGGACTGGACCAGCACCGCCGTGTCCGCGATGCGCCCGATCAGAAAACGGCCCGCGTGTCCTTCCACCGAGGTCGCGGGGAAGCCCGGCAGGTCGCCGAACGCCACCTCGACGGGGTCCCGCACCCGCGCGGACAGCCCGCCGAGCCCCGAGCCGAGCACCAGGTGGACGCGGGGACGGAGGCCGCCGCGCTCAAGGAGGATCCGGGCGCACTCCCTGACGCGAGGCGCCGTCGTCAAATCAGGACGCCCGCGATCGCCGCCGTCATGAATGCCGCGATTGATCCGCCGATCATCGCTCGCAGCCCCAGCCGGGCGAGATCCTGCCGCCGCCGGGGGGCGATCCCTCCGATGCCCCCGATCTGAATGGCGATCGACGAGAAGTTGGCGAAGCCCGAGAGCGCGTAGGTCGCGATCGTCGCCGAGCGCGGGGACAGCTCACCCGCAGCCATGGAATCGGCGAGGCCCAGGTACGCCACGAACTCGGTCGCAACCGTCTTGAGTCCCATCAGCGATCCGACGGAGGCCGCATCCTCCCACGTGACGCCTATCACCCAGGCAACCGGCGCGAGCAGCCACCCGAGAATACCCTCGAGGGAGAGTTGCTCGAATCCCACGAGACCGCCGGCCCACCCCAGGATTCCGTTCAGAAGCGCGATCAGGGCCAGAAAGGCCAGCAGCATCGCCCCCACGTTGAGTGCCAGCTGCAACCCCTCCCCCGCCCCGCGCGCCGCAGCCTCGATCACGTTCACGTCCGGGCGTTCCAGCTTCGCCTTCAGCTTCCCGGCGGTCTCCGATTCCTCCGTTTCGGGCACCATCAGCTTGGCGACGACCAGAGCTGCCGGCGCTGACATCAGAGAAGCCGCCATCAGGTGTCCCGCAATGTCGGGAAAGAACCCCACGAGCATCCCCGCGTACGCGGCCATGACTCCGCCTGCCACGGTCGCGAAGCCCCCGGTCATCACGGCCATCAGCTCGGAGCGCGTCATGCCGTCGACGAACGGCTTGATCAGCAACGGCGCCTCGGTCTGCCCAACGAAGATGTTGCCGGCCGCCGACAGGGTCTCGGCGCCGCTCGTCCGCATGGTGCGCTGCATGACCCAGGCAATCCCGCCCACGACGCGCTGCATGATCCCCAGGTGGTACAGCACGGTCATCACCGACGCGAAGAAAATGATCGTCGGCAGCACGTTGAACGCGACGAAGGCGCCGGTGCGCGCCACGTATTGCCCCTCTTCCGCAAAGCCCGCGTTGCCGGGATCGCCCGTCCCGACGGGCACGTTGTTCCAGACCAGGTCGCCGAACAGGAACGTGGCGCCCTCCAGTGTGAAACCCACCGCCGCCAGGATCACATGGTTGGCGGTGTCGAAGACTCCGGCCCCGAAGGGCGTCCGCAGGATCAGCACGGCGAAGATGAACTGGAGGGCCAGCCCCCATAGCACAACCCGCCACGGGATGCGCCTTCGGTTCGCACTCAGGGCCCAGGCGGCGAGCGCGAGGAGACCGAGGCCGAGAAGTCCCCTCAGACGGGAGGCGAGGTCGGTGACGCTCTCGGCGGTCTGGACGACCGCGCCGGTCGGCCCGAAGAATCCGGCTCCTGCCGCGGTGACGGGGCCGGTGTGGGCATGCACCTCCCCGGCACCGGTTGCCAGAAACGCGAGGATCGCCAGCGGCGGGAGCACCCATGTCCACGTCCGCGTCGGGCGTGGCGGCGCGGCAGTGGCTCGCCGGAGCCACGGAAAGGGGAACGGGAGATCGGGCATGCTGGAATCTTACCGGCGCGCGCTCGGCACCGCCAACTGCCCACAACCCCGCATCCCCCCCGCGGAATGCCCGAACCGGTCAAAACGGCGGGATTCAACCGGTCCATGCGGCGAAAACCTGCCAAAATGGCAGGCAACCCGGGGTGGAGTCGGCCATTTTGGCCGGAATCGCGGCACGCACCTTGCTACCTGTGAGTCGGTTACCTTTGGTTCGACTACGGTCGCAACACATCCGCCGGCATCGAGCCGGCAACGAGGAGGAAATACAATGGGCAAGATCATCGGGATCGACCTGGGCACGACCAACTCCGTCGTCGCGGTCATGGAAGGCGGGGAGCCCACGGTCATCCCCAACTCCGAGGGCGGTCGCACAACGCCCTCCGTCGTCGCCTTCGCGAAAGACGGCGAGCGGCTCGTCGGCCAGGTGGCGCGGCGGCAGGCGATCACCAACCCCGAGAACACCGTCTTCTCCATCAAGCGCTTCATGGGGATGAGGCACTCGGAGGTCGAGGCCGAGCGCAGGAGGGTCCCGTACACGGTCACCCGCGACGGCAGCGACCGTGTTGTGGTGGAACTGCCCAACGGCGGAAAGAACTTCACGCCGCCCGAGCTCTCGGCGGTGATTCTGCAGAAGATGCGCCAGACCGCCGAGGACTATCTCGGCACGTCAGTGACGGAGGCGGTCATCACCGTCCCCGCGTACTTCAACGACGCGCAGCGCCAGGCCACCAAGGACGCCGGGAAGATCGCGGGCCTGCAGGTCAAGCGGATCATCAACGAGCCGACCGCCGCGGCTCTCGCCTACGGGCTGGACAAGAAGAAGGACGAAGTCATCGCAGTCTTCGACCTCGGCGGCGGAACCTACGACATCTCGATTCTGGAGATCGGTGACGGCGTCTTCGAAGTGAAGGCCACCAACGGTGACACCCACCTGGGCGGAGACGACTTCGACCAGGTGCTGATCGACTGGCTCGTCGCGGAGTTCAAGAAGGATCAGGGGATCGATCTGTCCAAGGACTCGATGGCGCTGCAGAGGCTCAAGGAAGCCTCCGAGAAGGCCAAGATGGAGTTGTCGTCCACCACTTCGACGGACATCAACCTGCCCTTCATCACCGCTACCCAGGAGGGGCCCAAGCACCTCAACTACCAGCTTTCCCGGGCGAAGTTCGAACACCTGGTGGACGATCTCATCCAGCGCACGATCCCGCCCATGCGAAAGGCCCTGGCCGACGCGGGGCTGAAGCCCGCCGACATCGACGAGGTGGTGCTCGTCGGCGGCTCCACCCGGATTCCGAAGATCCAGCAGGCTGTCGAGGAGTTCTTCGAGCAGGAGCCCCACCGGGGCGTGAATCCCGACGAGGTGGTCGCGGTGGGTGCCGCGATCCAGGGGGGCGTGCTCGCCGGCGACGTCAAGGACGTGCTGCTGCTCGACGTGACCCCGCTGTCGCTGGGGATCGAGACGCTGGGTGGTGTCATGACCAGCCTGATCGAGCGCAACACGACCATTCCCACCAAGAAGACCGAGGTCTTTTCCACCGCCGAGGACACGCAGACGACGGTCGAGATCCACGTCCTGCAAGGCGAGCGCAAGATGGCCATCGACAACCGCACCATCGGGAAGTTCCAGCTCACCGGCATCCCGCCGGCGCCCCGGGGCGTTCCCCAGATCGAAGTCACCTTCGACATCGACGCCAACGGCATCCTGCACGTGACTGCGAAGGACCGGGCGACGGCCAAGGAGCAGAAGGTCCGCATCGAGGCATCGAGCGGGTTGAGCGACGCCGAGATCGACAAGATGGTGCACGACGCCGAGGCCCACGCGGCCGAGGACGAGGGCCGCCGGGAGGCGGCCGACGCCCGCAATACCCTCGATTCGCTGGTGTACCAGGTGGAGAAGGATGCCGGCGAGTGGGGCGACAAGGTCTCGGCCGGGACGAAGGAACGGCTCGACGCGGCTCTCGAGCGCGGCAAGACCGCGCTGAAGGGCGACGACACGGCCGAGATCAACGAGGCTCGTGACGAACTCATGCAGGCGTTCAGCGCGGCGGGCCAGGAGATGTACCAGGCACAGGCGGCCGAGGCCGCGCCGGAGGGCGACGACACCGGCGACGGCGCGCCGGAAGCGGACGGCGCGGCAGAGGAGGAAGACGTTGTCGAGGCCGACTACGAAATCGTGGACGAGGGGAAGTAGCCCGGCCACGGCGCCGGGGGGGGCGGTGCCGGGCCGCTCCCCCGGCGGGGCAACGGACACCGCCCGGCCGGGCGTCCAACTCCCGAACTTCCGTACATGTGCACATAGGCAGGAGGAGTAAGGCAATGACGTATGATCCACTCAAGGCGAAGGCGAGGGTCGCCCTCTCCGTCGCGGTTTCGTTTCTCTTCGGTCTGGGGCTGGCGTCCCAGTTCGGCTTCACCGACGCCGGTTTTTCACCGCCGGCCGTGCAGACCGAGCCCAGGGTCAGCACCGCCGCCGTTCAACCCGCCCTCGACCTGAGCGAGGCGTTCGTCAACATCGCCGACGCGGTGACCCCCGCGGTGGTCTCGATCGAAGCCACCCGCGTTCAGGCTCGTCCGACCGGCGGGTTCGAGCGTTTCTTCCGCGAGCAGCCCGGAATGCCGGAAATCGTGCCGGTCAGCGGCAGCGGATTCATCATCTCCGACGATGGCTACGTGATGACGAACAACCACGTCATCGAAGACGCCGAACGCATCACCGTGTCCCTGAAGGACGGACGCACCTTCGGCGCCGAGGTCGTGGGGACCGACCCGACCACCGACATCGCGCTGATCAGGATCGACGGTACCGGTCTGCCGACCGCTTCGCTGGGATCCTCGGAGGAAGTCCGGGTCGGCGAGTGGGTACTGGCCATCGGCAATCCGGGCTTCGCACGGGGCAGATCGCCGGACCTCGACTACACCGTCACGGCGGGGATCGTCTCCGCGGTGGGCCGATCGCTCCAACTCATCGACGAGTCTCTCCGCAGGGATCCCGAGTTCCCCGCGAGAGCCGGCTTCGCCATCGAGGACTTCATTCAGACGGACGCCGTGATCAACTCGGGCAATTCCGGCGGACCCATGGTGAACCTCCGCGGCCAGGTGATCGGGATCAACTCCGCGATCGTCAGCCGCACCGGAGTCTACGAGGGGTACGGCTTCGCCATACCGATCGACCTGGCGCACCGCGTCGTGGAGGACCTGGTGGAGCACGGGCGGGTCCGGCGGGCCTATCTGGGCGTGGAGATCCAGGCCGTGTCGGCGGAAGACGCGGAGTCGCTCGGGTTGCCGGAGATCTCCGGTGCCTTCATCCAGGCGGTGACCGTCGGCGCGCCTGCCGAGAGCGCGGGGCTGGAGAAGTACGACGTGATCACGGAGGTCGATGGCGAAAGGGTCGTGTCCGCCAACGATCTTCAGCACAAGATCGCTCTGAAGTCGCCGGGCGACCGGGTCCGCATCACGCTGTACCGGGACGGCAGCCCCCGGACCATCACGGCAGCGCTCGACGAGGCGCCGTTCTCGGGCGAGATGGCCGTGGTCTCGGCGCCGGAGCCTCGCACCGCCGACAAGATCGGGATCCAGGTTACCGGGATCACCCGCGACATCGCGGAGGCCCTCCAGCTTGAGAGCACCGATGGCGTGGTGATCATCGACACCCAGGCGCAAGGCCCCGCCGCACGGCGCGGCCTCCTGCGCGACTGCGTAATCCGGGAGATCGACAGACGGTCGATCCGCGACACGGAGGATGTGGAAGAGGCGTTCAGCGGGGTGGACGCCGGTGACGTTGTCTCCGTAATCGCCGCCTGCCCGAACCGGAACATGGAAGAGGCCATGTACAACATCCGCGTTCCGCGGTAGGCAAGCGCACGCCCGGGGCAGGGTTCCGGAAGCCGGAAGCCGGAAGCCGTAGCAGGGCCGGTCCCCGCGGGGGGGCCGGCCCTCTTTCCTGATCCGGGCCCCTTGGTGGCGGCCCGTCCCTGATTACCTTTGTACCTGGTGGTGGCGGCGCGATTCGTAGCCGCGCTGCCCCTGGACGAGCCGAAGAGCACCGGGGCCGGTGCACCGCGAGGAGCGAAAGTGGCGGAACTGGTAGACGCGCAAGACTTAGGATCTTGTGGCCCCTGGCCGTGGGGGTTCGAGTCCCCCCTTTCGCACGCCTTCGCCCGCTGAGGCCATGAGTCCGCTCGACGCCTCCCGCCTCGATGTGAAGGTCACCGAGGAAGAACGCTGCCGCCGCACGCTCGATGTGATCGTTCCCGGGGACATCATCGAGGAAGTGAAGCGCTCGGTGACTCGCGAGTACGCGTCCCGGCTGAAGCTCAAGGGTTTCCGGAAGGGCAAGGTTCCGGCGCGTGTCGTCGTCCAGCGGTACGGCCCCGTCATCGAGGAGGAGGCCGTGGAACGGTCGATCCGCCAGGCGTGCGACGGTGCCATCAGCGCACAGGGGCTGCACCCCGTCAGCGATGTCGACGTGACCGATGTGCGCCTGGACTCCGGCACCTCCCTTGCCTTCAAGGCGTCCTTCGAGGTGCGGCCGACGATCGTCCTGGACCGCCTTGGCGGGTTTCGCGTGGAAAGGCCTCGCGCGGACGTGCCCGACGAGGCCGTCGACCGGATCATCGAGCGGCTCCGCGGCGAAAACGCGGCGTGGAGGACCGTGGAGAATGGCAGGCCCGAGCCGGGAGATTCGGTGACCGTGGTGGTCACTCGGCTGGACGTCGATGAAGGGGAGCCGGACGACGCGGACGCCGGTGGCCGGCAGTACGATCTCGTGCTGGGACAGGGACAGGCCCTGCCGGACATCGAGACGGCGATCCTGGGCCTGACGGCCGGCGAGGGGGACGACTTCGACGTCAGCTTCCCGGACGATTTTCCGGACCCGGACCGGCAGGGAGCCAGCCACCGGCTGCGGATTGAACTGCTGGCGCGGCGTGTGCCGGAATTGCCCGCGCTGGATGACGGTTTTGCCAGGTCGCTCGGGGACTTCGAGGACGTGACTTCGTTGAAGACCCGCATCGGCGAGGACCTTCGGAAGGAGGCTCGGACCCGGGCCGAAGCCGAGTTGAACGACCGTCTCATGCGGCTGATCGTGGAGGCAAACCCCTTCGATGTCCCTGATTCCATCGTGGAAGCGTACACGGACGCGGTGGTCAAGGACGCGGAGGGCGTGGACCCCGAGCAGCTTCAGGGAATCCGGGACGAGATCCGACCCGCGTCCGAGTTCGCCGTGAGGCGTGAACTCGTCGCGGACCGGATCGTCGCCGACCACGACCTGCGGCCCTCCGAGGACGAGGTGGGCGCGCGCGTGGAGGCGCTGGCCCGGGACATGGGCGAGCCGCGCGGCAAGGTGCTTGCCCGCCTTCGCAAGTCGGGCGGCCTGCGGACCATCGAACGACAGTTGACGGAAGCCAGGCTTTTCGACTTCCTCCGCGGTCGGTCGGACATCACCGACGCCCCCTGACGACCCGAAGAATGAGGCACGGAGACACCAGGTCAGAAAGCACCAAGTCAACCAGGAGCACGTGAGCATGTCGACATACCCACCCTATGTGATCGAGCGAACGAGCCGGGGGGAGCGCAGTTACGACATCTTCAGCCGGCTCCTCATGGACCGGATCGTGTTTCTCGGAAGCTCCATCAACGACCAGATCGCCAACATCATCGTCGCACAGATGCTCTTCCTGGACGCCGACGACCCCGAACGGGACATCTTCCTCTACATCAACTCTCCGGGGGGCAGCGTCTACGCCGGGCTAGCGATCTACGACACCATGAACCACCTGCGGGCTCCCGTGTCCACGTACTGCGTGGGGATGGCGGCGTCCATGGGCGCGCTGCTGCTGGCAGCTGGCGCGAAGGGCAAGAGGAGCGCGCTGCCGAATTCCCGGATCATGCTCCACCAGCCGTCTTCGGGGTATCAGGGGACGGCGGCAGACATCGAAATCGCCGCGAAGGAGATCCTTGGAACTCGCGAACGGCTCAACCGAATCCTGGCGGAGGTATCAGGGAAGCCGCTGAAGAAGATCAACGCCGACGTGGACCGGGACCGCTGGATGAGCGCCGACGAGGCGGTCAAGTACGGCCTGGTAGATCAGGTCCTGTGGAAGAAGGACGGCGCCAACGCCGCCTCGGAATCGTGAGAGGAGCCAGCCATGTCCAGTGACAAGCACCTCCGCTGCAGCTTCTGCGGAAAATCGAAGGAATCGGTGAAGAAGTTCATTTCAGGCCCCTCGGTCTACATCTGCAACGAGTGCATCTCGCTCTGCAACGAGATCCTCGCCGAAGAGGAGGAGAGGGAGAACCAGGACGTTGCCGTCACGACGCTGACGCCCGAAGAGATCAAGAGCTTCCTCGACGAGTACGTCATCGGACAGGAACAGGCCAAGCGCTCTTTGTCGGTAGCGGTCTACAACCACTACAAGCGGGTTCACAAGCAGGGCAAGCTGGACGATGTCGAGATCGACAAGGCCAACGTGCTGCTGGTGGGGTCCACGGGCGTCGGCAAGACGCTGCTCGCTCAGACGCTGGCGCGCGTCCTGCAGGTCCCCTTCACCATTGCCGATGCGACCACGCTCACCGAAGCCGGGTATGTGGGCGAGGACGTGGAGAACATCCTTGTCCGGCTGCTGCAGGCAAGCGACTTCAACCTTGGCGATTGCGAGCGGGGCATCGTCTACATCGACGAACTGGACAAGATCGCGCGAAAGTCGGAGAACCCGTCGATCACCCGCGACGTGTCGGGCGAGGGGGTTCAGCAAGCGCTTCTGAAGATCCTCGAGGGGACGGTCGCCAGCGTGCCGCCCCAGGGGGGCCGCAAGCATCCGCAGCAGGAGTACATCCAGATCGACACCCGCAGCATCCTGTTCATTTGCGGCGGTGCTTTCGAGGGCCTCGACAAGATCGTCGAGCAGCGGATGGGAAGGCGGCAGATCGGTTTCGGCGAAGACGAGCAGGGCGTCACGGACGACGACAGCCGCGCGGACGAGGATCCCATGGACTACCTCGAGCCGGAAGACCTGCAGCGCTTCGGCCTGATCCCCGAACTGGTGGGGCGCCTGCCTGTCACGGTCGCGCTCGAGGACCTCGACGAGGAGGCGCTGATGCGCATCCTGCAGGAGCCGAAGAACGCGCTGGTCAAGCAGTACCAGAAGATGTTCGAGATCGAGGGCGTCGGGCTGACCTTCGATCCGGGAGCACTCCGCGAGATCGCTCGGCAGACGTTCCGGCGCGGCACCGGTGCGCGGGGTCTGCGCGCCGTTCTGGAGCGGACCATGCGGGACGTGATGTTCGAGATCCCGTCGCGCAACGATGTGAGAGAGGTCGTCGTGACCCCCGAATGCGCGATGGGCAAGGTTCCTCCGCTTCTTGTGCTGAGGCCGGAGGCGCAGAGGAAGGAAGCGTAGCGGCCGCCGTGCCATGGCAACCCTGAACCGGGTCGACGGGTCGTTCGAGGTCCCGGATACGCTCCCGGTCATCGCGCTGCGCGACCTGGTCTACTTCCCGTACATGGCCTTGCCGCTCCTGATCGGGCGGGAGCCGTCGGTCGCGGCGCTGGACGATAGCCAGACGGACAGCAGCTTCATGCTGCTCGTTGCACAGAGGGACGCCGCGGTGGACGAGCCGGGACGGGGCGACCTCTATCGGGTGGGCACCGTGATCCGGGTATTGCAGGTGTCCCGCCTTGCGGATGGGACCGTGCGGGCGGTGATGGAGGGTCTCGGCCGCGCCCGGATCACACGGTTCCTGCCCTCCGGCATGGGGTTCAGGGCGTCGGTGGACCTCCTGACCGAGTGGGAGTTCGAGCCTGATCCGAGCCCCGATCCAGGCCTGGAAGCGCTGGTGCGGACCGTGGACGCCAGCTTCGGCGAGTACGTGCGTCTGTCGGACAGGATTCCGAATGAAGTGGTCGCAAGCGCCGGGGAGATCTCCGACCGCGTGCGGCTCGGCCACCTGATCGCGAGTCACCTGCTGATCGGAGCCGCGGAGAAGCAGGAGCTGCTCGAGGTCACGGACACCGCACCCCGCTTCGAAATCCTGCGGGAGCTGCTGGTGCGCGAAATCGAGATCCTGCGCATCCAGGAGAAGCTCGACGAGCAGATCCGCTTCCAGATGGACGCCGGGGGGCGTCAGGTCCCGCTGGAAGAGCAATTGGCCAAGCGCGGTCAGGAGCCCGGCGACGCAGATCCGGAATGGGCCGAACTGGAGACGGCCATCACGGACACTCCCCTGCCCGGCGAGGCCAGGGAACGGGTCGAACGCGAGTTCGAGCGGCTCCGCAAGCTCAACCCCGTTACCCCCGAGGCGTCCGTGATCCGAACCTACCTGGACTGGATCCTGGCCCTCCCCTGGGAGCGGGAGACGCCGGACAGTCTGGACATCGGTCGTGCCGCCACGGTGCTGGAGGCCGAGCACTACGGGCTCGAAGAGGTCAAGGAGCGCATCCTGGACCACATTGCGGTGCTTTCGCTGGTGGGGCGGCTGCGCGGGCCGATCCTTTGCCTGGTGGGCCCGCCGGGGGTGGGAAAGACATCACTGGGCCGGAGCATTGCACGCTGCCTTCAGCGCGAGTTCGTGCGGGTCAGCCTCGGCGGCGTGCGCGATGAAGCCGAGATCCGCGGGCATCGCCGGACGTACGTCGGCGCGCTTCCCGGCCGGGTGATCCAGGGGATCCGCAAAAGCGGTTCGCGCAATCCCGTCTTTCTGCTCGACGAAGTCGACAAGCTGGCCCGGGACTTCCACGGGGATCCGGGTGCCGCGCTGCTCGAGGTGCTCGACCCGGAGCAGAACCGGAGCTTCACCGATCATTACCTCGAAATCGAGTTCGACCTCTCCAACGTCCTCTTCATCGCGACGGCGAACACCCTGGGAGAGATCCCCGGACCCATGCGCGACAGAATGGAGGTCATTCGCCTCCCCGGATACCTCGACACCGAGAAGAAGGCCATCGCGCGGCAGTTCCTCTGGCCGAAACAGGTGGCTCGCCATGGGATCGAACCGTTCCAGCCCGGGATTTCCGACGACGCGATCGAGCTGATCGTGGCCGAGTACACCCGGGAGGCGGGGGTGCGCGAGCTGGAGCGCCGCCTGTCGCGCGTGGCTCGCAAGCTGGCCCGCCGGATCACGGGCGACGAGGAGTACGCGGCGGGCCGGATAGAGACGGGTGACCTGCGCGAGATGCTTGGCCCACCCGTGCATCTGCCACAGCGCCGCGAGGAGGGATCCGACCGCTGCGGAATCGCGTGCGGTCTGGCGTGGACGGCCGCGGGCGGGGAGGTGATGGAGGTGGAGGTGGCCGTGGTGCCGGGATCGGGGAAGATCCAGTTGACCGGAACGCTCGGCGACGTGATGAAGGAGTCGGCTTTCGCCGCGGTCACCTACGCGCGGTCGCGGGCGCGGTGGCTCGGCCTGTCGGAGCAGTTTCACCGGGAGGTGGACATCCACATCCACATCCCCGAGGGCGCGACGCCGAAGGACGGCCCCTCTGCGGGGATCACGATCGCCGTCGCGCTGATTTCGGCGCTGACGGACACTCCGACCCGGACCGACCTGGCGATGACGGGCGAAATCACGTTGCGGGGTCGGGTGTTGCCGGTCGGCGGGATCAGGGAGAAGGCTGTGGCGGCCTTGCGGGGAGGCATCAGACGCGTGCTTCTCCCGGCGATGAATGTCATGGACATCGAACGGCTCCCCGATGAGGTGCGCGGAGACGTGGAGATGGTTCCGGTCGAGACGATGGACCAGGTGCTGCGAGAGGCGCTCGCGCAGGGGCGACAGCGGGCGCGGACGGAGCCGGACGAGGGCAGGTCGCCGGGCGCGCACGGCCTCGGCGCGCAGGTATCCTGAGGCTGGGGCCGTGGTTATCCGCAGCGTGGAATTCGCCGGGTCGGTCGTCTCACCAGGTCAGCCCTTCCCTGGCGCCTTGCCCCAGATCGCCTTCGCCGGACGCTCCAACGTGGGGAAGTCGTCGCTGATCAACCGCGTTTTGGGGCGGCCGCGGCGCAAGGTCGCGCGCGTGTCGGCCTCACCGGGCAAGACCCAGGCCCTCAACTTCTACGAGATCAACCACGCGTTCTTCCTGGTGGACCTGCCCGGCTCCGGGTATGCGAGGGCGCCGAAGGCGGTGCGCGACTCGTGGAAGACCCTTGTGCGAAGCTACCTTGCCGGGAGCGACATGCTGCGCGGAGTGGTGTACCTGGTGGATTCGCGCCACCCGCCCACAGCGGGAGACCAAGAGTTCGTCGCGCACCTGGCGGAAACCGGGGTGCCCACGTTGATCGCGCTGACGAAGGTCGACAAACTGAAGGCGAGGGAGCGTGAGCGCGGGGTCTCGCGCGGGGTGACGAGCGGGTTGGGCGTCGCGGAGGAACAGGTCGTGGCGAGCTCCGCCCGCACCGGAGAGGGAGCTGAGGAACTGCTGGGCGCCATCGAGGCGCTGCTGGAACTGGAGCAGAAAGCGTGAATTCAAAGCGATGGGGGACCGGGGCGACACCTCGGCGCATGTTGACCGCAGCGAGCGCCACGATGGTGGCCGCGATGGTGACGGTAGCGGCAGGGTGTGCGCCGGCGACCGTAACCGGGGGCGTTGCCGGTGGCAGGGTGGCGCCGGAGCCTCGCCCGGCCGCCGCAGCGGCACCGTCACTCGCCGGCTCCCTCCGGCAGGACCAGATCTCGGTCACGATGACTGCCCGAGCGCTGCGGATCGAGATTACGCCGCTGGCCGCGTGGGTGCTCGAGGCGGCCGCGCCCGACACGCGGAGCCGGCTCGCCAGAATCGCCGAGGCACACGGGCCCGCGCTGGCCCGGCGGGGGGGCGGGGCGGATGCCACGCTGTTCCTGGTGTCGTTCTCAAGCGCCCAGGGGGACGCGGAGTTCCAGCCGGACGACCTCCACATGGTGTCCAGGGGGCTCCGGGAGAGGCCTCTCTCGATCCGCGCGATCACCCCCGGATGGGGAAGCCGGCGGCTCCCGCAACGGGCCACCGAGACCGCGGTCTATGTGTACGGCGGCGGCCTGGATCTGACCCGGGACCTTACGGTGGAATACCAGGGGGTCGAGGACTCGTCCTGGGCAGCCAAGGTGACGTTGATCGAGGCCGAGCGGGGACGGATCCCGCGTCAGGACTCCCCTTCCCCCTCCTCTTCCAGGCCGAATTTCCTGACCTTGCGGTAGAGGGTCCGCTCGCCGATCCCGAGAATCTCGGCCGCCTGCCGGCGGTTCCATTCGACGCTGTCGAGGACGGAGTGAATCACGTCACGCTCCATCTCCTCCAGGGTCATGCCGGGACGATAGGCGACCGTTTCGGCGGCTGCCGGGTCGTCGAGCGGGGCGTCCGGTTCAATGAGCCAGGCGTCGGCGTCTTCGGGCCCGGCGTCCAGTTCTTCGGGCCGGCGGTCGTATACGATCTCGGCCGAGGACGGTTGCTCGTCCGGGGGGTCGAACTGCCGCGACGTCCCGGGGGGAAGCACCTCGGCGCGGTCCGTCGAGCGCGCGATCAGCATCGCTGTACCGCGCTCTGTGGCCTGAAAGTCCTCGAACTCGCGTCTGAGGTCCTCGATGTCGACCTTCATCTCCATCATGGTGCGAAAGATGAACTCGAGTTGGGGGCGGACCGAGCGAGCGCCGCCGTCGTCCCCGCCCGCACCGGGTGCGACCGGCACGATGGCCAGCGGGCCGTCGCCCGACCTGACATCCCGCGGGATGTCTTCGGCCCGGATCCGCTGGCCCGGCGCGAGAACGACCATGCTTTCGATCAGGTTGCGAAGTTCGCGCACGTTGCCGGGCCAGCGATGGCGGACGAGGATGTCCATCGCCTCGGTGGAAATGCCGCGGAAGGGGCCGCGGTCGTGGCGCTGGCTCGCATCGCGGATGAACGCTTCCACCAGGAGAGGGATGTCCTCCGGACGGCGGCGCAGCGGCGGCAGCGCGATGTGGAGGACGTTGAGTCGGTAGTAGAGATCCTTGCGAAAACTCCCGGTTGCTACCAGATGTTGCAGCTGCTGATTGGTGGCGGCCAGGATCCTGACGTTCACGCGGAGCAGCTTCTGTCCCCCCACCCGATGAAACTCCTGCTGCTCCAGGACACGCAGCAGCCGTGTCTGGGTCTGAGGCGGCATCTCTCCGATCTCGTCGAGAAAGATCGTGCCGCCGTCCGCCAGTTCGAAGAGGCCCTTGCGGGTGTCGATCGCACCGGTGAATGCACCCTTTTCGTGGCCGAAGAGCTCGCTCTCGAGGAGGGTCTCGGAGAGGGCCGCCACATTCACCGGGATGAAGGTCCTGTGACGCCGCCGGGACAGCGCGTGGATGCCGCGCGCCACCAACTCCTTCCCGGTGCCGGATTCGCCGGTAATGAGAACGGTGGCGTCGACCGGCGCGATCTGGACGATCCTCTCGAGGACCTCGAGCATGGCATCCGTCTCGCCGACGATCCCCGTCGCTTCACGGAGGCGTTTGCGCTCGATGGCCCGTGTGCCCATGAGAACGATCTCGTCGGCGTCGGGCGGAGCGACAAAGGTGGCGCTGACCCGTGGAGGAGCCTTCTGCAGGCCTCCCGGGCCAACGACCGCGAAGACGGGCAGCCCCAGACGGAACGCCTGCCCCGTCTGTCGACGCCCGTCCGACGTTTCCGCCCCGCCGGTGAAGACCAGCAGGACGGGCTCGTCGACCCCGGCGACGTCCTCCGAGGCGGTGAACAGATCGACCCGGTAGCCCCGATGTCTGAAGCCGTCACGCAGCTCCCCGGCCAGTGGAAGGTCGTGCGTGGTGACCAGAACGGTCTCAGCCGTCCTCGGGGCTTTCGCCATGAGCAGCTACCTCTTGATCGAGCCCTCTGTATAGAAGGGAGGCCGCTGGGTACGGCCCGCGATGACACGGCCGCGGATGCGGACTCCGACCTGGCTGCCGGGTCTGGCGGCCTCCGCGGGAAGGTACCCCAGTGCCACGCCGCCTCCCAGCGACGGGCTCGCCACCCCGGAGGTGACCGTACCGACATCGTCGCCTCCGTACACAAGGGGATAGCCGGGACGCGGGAAGCCGCGCTCGGTGAGGCGGATGCCGGTGAGGCGCCGCGTGACGCCCCGTTCCTTCTCCGCGGCCAGGGCGTCGCGTCCGATGAAGTCACCCGCGTCCAGCTTCACGACCCAGCCCAACCCGGCCTCGAGTGCGGTGTGGTCCTCGTCGAGGTCGTTTCCGTACAGCGCGTAACCCATTTCGAGGCGCAGCGAGTCACGCGCGCCGAGTCCGGCCGGCATGAGGCCGTGCGGCTCGCCCGCTTCGGTGACGGCATCCCATACGGCCGCAGCCGCCTCGGCGGGGAGGTATAGCTCGAAGCCGTCCTCGCCGGTGTAGCCGGTCCGGCTCACCAGGGCGTCCGCGCCCGCCACCGCGCCCTCGGCGAAGCGGTAGTACCCGACCGAGGCGAGGTCGACGCCCGTCAGGGAGGTGAGGATGTCCTGGCTGGCCGGACCCTGCAGGGCGATCAGGGCGATTTCGTCGGAGTCGTCGGACAGCTCGACGTCGAAGCCCGCGGCGTGCCCCGTCACCCAGCTCCAGTCCCTGTCCCGGTTGCTCGCATTGACCACCAACATGATCCGGTCCGAAAAGCGGTAGACCAGGAGGTCGTCGAGGATGCATCCGTCCTCGTTGCAAAGCGCCGAGTACTGGGCCTGACCGATAGCGACCCTCGAAGCGTCATTGACGGTGAGGTACTGGACGAGGTCATCCGCCTGGGGCCCGCGCACGGTGAATTCTCCCATGTGCGACACGTCGAAGAGGCCGGCCGCGTTGCGGACCGCCGCATGTTCGCCGCGTATCCCGGCAGGGTATTGCACAGGCATCGAGTACCCCGCAAAGGGCACCATCTTTCCGCCCAGCCTGGTGTGGACGTCGTGAAGCGGGGTCTTGATCAGTGTCGGGTCCATTGTGGTGTCGGGTCCATTTGTGGTATCGGATCCACTGTCGTGTCGCGGCCGCCCTGCCCTCCCTGGCACCGCGCTGTTCAACCGACCAGGTCGAGCAGGATGGCCTTGATGACGTGCAGCCGGTTTTCGGCTTCCTGAAATACGCGCGAACGGGGCCCATCGATTACATCGGCCGTGACCTCCTCGCCCCGGTGCGCGGGGAGACAGTGCAGGAAGATACCGGACGGATCGGCTTGCGCCATCACGTCCTCGTCGACCCGGAAGCCGGCGAAGGCCACTTCCCGGACTGCCTGTTCGTCCTCCTGTCCCATCGAGGCCCACACGTCGGTTGTCACGACGTGGGCCCCCGTGGCCGCTTCCACCGGCGAACGGAGAACCTCGACGTCGGCACCCGAACGTGCGCGGGCCAGGATCCGCGGGTCGGGACCGTACCCCTCCGGGCACGCGATGCGCAGACGAAATCCGAATTTGTACGCCGCGTTGAGCCAGGAGTTGGCCATGTTGTTCCCGTCGCCGATCCAGGCGATGCGCAGCCCCGAGAGGTCTTCACCGAACTCCTCCACCGCGGTGTAGAGATCGGCCATGACCTGGCACGGGTGCAGCAGGTCCGTGAGACCGTTGATCACGGGGACGGATGCCTCCCGGGCGAGTTGGGCGACTTCGTCGTGGCCGAAGGTGCGGATGAGGATCGCGTGAACGTAGCGGCTCAGCACCTTCGCCGTGTCGGCCACACTCTCGCCCCGACCGATCTGGGAGTCACGGTCCGAGATCATGATCGCGTGGCCCCCGAGCTGGGTCATCCCCGCCTCGGTGCTCACCCGGGTGCGGGTCGAGCTCTTGCGGAAGATCATCGCCAGTGTGCGCCCTTCGAGCGGACGGCCGGACAGCTCGCCCGACTTCAGGCGCCCGGTCAGCTCCAGGAGGCGCCGCAGGTAGCAGGTCTCGATCTCCGCGATGTCGATGAAGTCACGCTTCCGTGGTTCCATGCTCCGCTTCGCGTCAGAGGATGTAACGGCTCAGGTCGTCGTCGGAGGCGATGCTGTCCAGCCGCTCCCTGACAAAGCCGGCCGTTACCACCACTGTCTCGTCACGCTGGTCGTCCGGAAGGTCGAAGAGAAGATCTTCCAGCAGCGTGGTGAGGACGGTGCGCAGCCTGCGCGCGCCGATGTTCTCCATCCGGTCGTTCAGGTCGGCCGCGATCCGGGCAATTTCGTCGATCCCCTCATCGGTGAAATCCACCGACGCTCCTTCGGTCTCGATCAGGGCTCGGTACTGGAGCACCAGCGCGTTGCGAGGTTCCCGCAGGATCCGCACGAACTCGGCCGCGCCGAGGCTCTTGAGCTCTACACGGATCGGGAAGCGGCCCTGGAGTTCGGGGATCAGATCGGACGGCTTGGCAACGTGAAAGGCGCCGGCGGCGATGAAGAGGATGTGGTCCGTGCGCACGAAGCCGTACTTGGTCTGGACATTCGAGCCTTCCACAATGGGCAGCAGGTCCCTCTGGACCCCCTCGCGGCTCACATCCGGACCCGCACCGCTTCGCTGGCCGGCCACCTTGTCGATTTCGTCGAGGAAGATGATGCCCGTTTCCTCGGCCCGGTCGAGAGCCTCGTTGACGACTTCGTCCATGTCCACCAGGCGGTCCAGCTCCTCCTGCAGGAGAATGCGCCGAGCCTCGGCGACGGTCACCGTACGGCGCTTTGACCGCTTCGGAAGCATGTCCTGGAGCATCTCCGCGAAGTTGATGTCCATCCCCTCCACGGCGCCGACCGGGAACATCATCCCGCCCATGGACGATCCCTGCTGGATGTCCAGCTCGACCGTGCGGTCCTCCAGGTGCCCATCGCGCAGAAGCTTGCGCAGCTTCTCGCGGGTGCGGGCCCGCCGCTCGACGATGGAAGCGTCGCCGTTGGGGTCGTGTGTGTCCGTGTTCGCGCCGCCCGCCGGCCCGGCCACGAAGACGGTGCCGGGCGAGCCCGTGACCGTCGGCGCCCTGGGCGCGCCTCGCGCACCGGCTGTTGCGCCCGGCCCGGCTGTTTCGCGCGGCCCGGCGTCTGTGGCGGAAGCGGCCGATTCAGGGAGGAGCAGATCCAGAAGCTTCTCTTCGGCGAGCCGCTCCGCCTCACCCTCGACTTCATCCTCGCGCGCCGACCGCACCATGGCCACCGCCGTGTCGACCAGATCACGGATCATCGACTCGACGTCGCGTCCCACATACCCGACCTCGGTGAACTTGGAGGCTTCGACCTTGATGAAGGGCGAGCCGGCCAGGCGGGCAAGGCGACGTGCGATCTCGGTCTTCCCCACGCCGGTCGGACCGATCATGATCAGGTTGTTGGGCAGGATCTCCTCGCGCAGTTCCTCGTCCACCTGTTGGCGCCGCCAGCGGTTCCTGAGTGCGATCGCGACCGCCTTCTTCGCCTCGGACTGACCGATGATGTACTTGTCCAGCTCGGCGACGACCTCGCGCGGGGTGAGCTCGTCGAGCCACCGAGGGGCTTCGCCCGGAGCGGACGAGGCGGACGCTACGGTGGTGTTGGCGGATCCGGTGACGGTGGTCATGCAGTGTCCAGCTCCAGTACGGTTATCTCGCGGTTCGTGTAGACGCAGATGTCGGCGGCGATCTCGAGTGCGCGCCGGGCGACGGCCGGAGCATCCATGTCCGAGTAGTCGATGAGGGCCCTGGCGGCCGCAAGGGCGTACGCGCCACCCGAGCCGATGGCGAGGACGGACTGGTCGGGCTCGATCACGTTGCCATCGCCGCCGACCAGGAAGAGGTGATCCCTGTCGGCCACCGCGAGGAGGGCCTCGAGACGGCGAAGGTATCGGTCCGTTCGCCACTCCTTGGCCAGCTCGACGCAGGCACGGGGGAGGTTCGACGGCCACCGCTCGAGCTTCCCCTCCAGCTTCGAGAAGAGCGTGAAGGCGTCGGCCACGGCCCCGGCGAAGCCGGCGAGGACCTTGCCGTCCCTGAGAAGCCTGACCTTGCGCGCCGCTCCCTTGACCACGGTTTCGCCCATTGTGACCTGGCCATCCCCGGCCATGGCCACGCGGCCGTCGCGGGCCACGGCGATGACGGTGGTGGCGCGGATGCGAGCGCCCGGTTGGAGAGCGGAGTCGGGGTACATGTAATGAAGGAGTCGAAGCCGTCGGAGGTGGGGGACCGCGGGCCGGCCGGGGCGGCGTGAAACCAGTCTAGCCTTTAAATCTAGGCGTGTGGGTTGGCCATCGGTAGGGGGTCGAGAAGGCCGCCGGCTCAGGCGCGGGGATGGGACCCTTTGTAGACACGCGTCAGCCGCTCCCTGGAAGTGTGGGTGTAGATCTGCGTAGTACCCAGCGACACGTGCCCCAGGAGCTCCTTGACCGCCATGAGATCGGCCCCGGCGTCGAGGAGGTGGGTGGCGAAGGAATGGCGAAGCGAGTGGACGGACAAGTCGGCCGCTCCGGCGAAGTCCGCCAGGACGGCTCGAACGGTGCGCTGAATGTGCCGGTTGGAGAGGCGGCGACCCTGTCGGCTCACGAGCAGGGCGCGACAGCCCCCGTCCGCCACTTCCTCGCGCCGCGGCAGGTAGTTTCTGACCGCTCTCGCAGCCGCCTCGGTGACGGGAACGATGCGTTCCTTCCTGCCCTTCCCCAGCACCCGGACCTGACCCCGATCGAGGTCGAGCGATTTGACGTCGAGTCCGCCGAGCTCGGCAAGGCGGATGCCGCTGCCGTAGAGAAGTTCCAGCGTGACAAGCAGGCGGGTTTCGGCGAGGCTGTTCAACTTCGCCGCTCGGGACTCGGCCCATTCGAAGAGGGCCCCGACCTCGTCTGCGTGCAGGTGGCCGGGCAGGGTGCGGTCGAGCTTCGGGCCGCGCACCAGGCGTGCCGGATTGGAGGGGATCTCACCCTCGCGGTGAAGGTGGCGCAGCAGGGCCCGGACCGATGACAGCTTGCGCGCCACGGTGCGCGGAGCGAGGCCGCGCCGGCCTGCGTCCCCGAGGAAGGCGCGGATCACTCCCCGGTCGACGTCGCTCCACTCGAAGTCGTCCCGGCCAAGGTGGATGCACGCGAAGGCTTCCAGGTCGCGAAGGTCCCGGCGGTAGGCGGCGATCGTGTGGGGGGACAGGTTGCGGGCCGTCTTCAGGTGGCCGAGGAAGCGGGCGGCACCGGGCGTCATGGGACCGCCGCGAGGGCCGGCATGATCTGCCGATCGACTATCCATTCGCGGAAGCGCCGATCGGCTCGCTCCGCGAGCGCCTCCCTCCGCAGCGCCTTCTTGCGCGGGCCGCCGTGAAGGGGATCAACCAGCCCCCAGTTCGAGTTCATGGGCTGAAAGGAATCCGGCTTCGCTTCGCGCAGATACCGGCAGAGCCCGCCGAGCATGGTCTCCGTCGGCGGGAGCACCGGATCCTCGCCGCCGAGAATGCGGTGCAGGTTGACCCCTGCCAGGATTCCGGAGGCCGCCGACTCGGTGTACCCCTCCACACCGGTCAGCTGCCCCGCGAAGAGCAGGTCGGGACGGCGGCGCGACGATCCATGGACGGTCAGGCATCCGGGAAAGTTCAGATAGGTGTTGCGGTGGATGGACCCCCAGCGCAGGAATTCGGCCTCGTGCAACCCCGGAATCATGGTGAAGACACGGCGCTGTTCACCGACGCGCAACCGTGTCTGGAAGCCCACCAGGTTCCACATCTGCCCGGCGCGGTCCTCCCGCCTGAGTTGCACGACGGCGTGCGGGCGTGCTCCGGTGCGGGGGTCGCGCAGTCCAACGGGCTTCATCGGACCGAAGCGCAACGTCTCGGGTCCCCGCCCGGCCATGACTTCGATGGGCAGGCACCCCTCGAAGTAGGGCACACTGTCCCAGTCGTGCCCGTCGTACACGTCGGCGCGGCGCAGAGCCTCGATGAACGCGCCGTACTCGTGCCGATCCATCGGACAGTTGAGGTAGTCCGCCTCCTGCTGGTAGCGACCGGCTTCGAACACCACCGTGCGGTCCACCGAATCGACGTGAATGATGGGCGCGATGGCGTCATAGAAGGCGAGCCCTCCGTCCCCAAGCTCGGCGGAGATGCTGGCGGCCAACCCCGAGGACGTCAGGGGGCCGGTCGCCACAATCACCGGACCATGCGGAATGGACTTAGCCTCTTCCCGGACAACCGTGATCCGGGGGTCGGCTTCCACCCGCCGCGTCATTGCCCGGGAAAAAAGGTCCCGGTCCACCGCGAGCGCGGACCCCGCCGGCACCCGGCTCTCCCGTGCCGCCGCGAGGAGCACCGATCCCAGGCACTCCATCTCTCGCTTGAGCTGGCCGTGGGCGGTCGACGGACGTTCGCTCTTGAAGGAATTCGTGCAGACGAGCTCCCCGAGAGCTCCGGTCTGGTGCGCGGGCGTCCCCTTTCCCGGACGCATCTCCACGACCTTGACCGCGTGACCCCTCGCAGCCAGCGCCAGGGCGGCTTCGCAGCCGGCCAGACCCCCTCCGACCACGGTTACGGGGCTCATCGGCGTCACTCACCGCCTCCCGGGGGTCCTGGCGGAAGCTCTGCGGCGTCCCCTGGGGGCACGGCCCTTCTTGCGCCGGGCAGCCCTGGTCAGCAGTTCGACCGCCTCCTCCACGGTTGTCGCGGCGGGATCCCGGTCCTTCGGGACACTGGCGTTGGCGTTCCCGTCGGTCACATACGGCCCGTAGCGCCCTTCCAGAAGCTGGATTTCCGCGCCGGTTTCCGGATGGATCCCCACCACGCGCAGCACCTTTCTCCCGCGCCTGCGTTTCGGTTGCGCCAGAAGCCGGAGGGCCTCGTCAAGCGTGACCGAAAAAATCTGGTCGGCCGTTTGCAGGCTGCGATACTCCCGGGCCCGGACCACATAGGGCCCGTACTTGCCCAGCCCGGCCCTGACCTCCTCGCCGCTCTCGGGGTCCTTCCCCACGGTACGCGGCAGGGAGAGCAGGCGAAGGGCCTGGTCAAGGGTGACATCGGGCACTTGCATCCCCTTGGGGAGACCTACCCAACGCGGTTTTTCGCCCCCCTTTCGTGCCTGTCCCAACTGGACGTAGGGGCCGAACGGTCCGACCCGGACGAAGACCGGCAGTCCTGTCTCCGGGTCATCGCCCAGGTGTTCGCCGCCCCCCGATCCGATCTTGAGGAGTTCGCCGGCGCGCTCCACGGTCAGCTCGTCGATAAGCAGATCCGTGGGGATCGTCGCCCGGTCCGCGCGATCGCCTTCTCCCCGTTCGGCGAACACCGAGGTCTTGCCGATCCGGACCCGTATCGGCTTGCCCGTCTCGGGATCGGTGCCGACCGGCACCTTCGGAAAATCGATGCCGGGCAGCGCGTCCTCGATCTGCCGGACGAGGCCGGGGCGGTCTCCCTCCCCGTTGTAGAAGGACTCGAGGAAGCGCCGGGAGTCGGCCTCACCCGCCGCGATGTCGTCCAGGGAGTCTTCCATTCTTGCCGTGAAGCCGAGGTCGATGTACCTGCCGAAGTGTTGGCGCAGGAGCTGGATGACGGCCATGCCGATATACGTGGGGACAAGGGCTCCGCCGCGCTTGCGAACGTAGTCCCGGTCCTGAATGGTCGATATCGTCGGGGTGTAGGTCGACGGCCGCCCGATCCCCTCATCTTCCAGCTTCTTGACCAGCGATGCCTCCGAATACCGTGAAGGGGGCGAGGTCTCGCGGCGGTCCGGCTCTACCGAGCGGATCACTGTGGGAGGGCGATCGGGGTCAACCTCTTCCCGGGCAAGGGCGTCTCCGGGGGCGAGCCTTCCCTCGGCGTGGAGCAGGTCGCCCTCATCCAGGGCCGGCAGCAGCTGGTCTTTTCTGTTGTCGCCGTACACCTTCAGGTAGCCGGGGAAGCGGAGGACCGAACCGGTGGCACGAAAGGCGTGATCGACCCCCCCGATCGGGGCGATGAGGTCCACATTCGTCCTGTCCACCCGGGCATCGGCCATTTGAGAGGCAACCGTGCGGCCCCAGATGAGGCGATAGAGCGCCAGCTCGTCCCTGCCGAGGAAACGGGCAAGTTCATCCGGGGTGCGTCCGATCTCCGTAGGCCGAATGCCCTCATGCGCTTCCTGTGCGATCTTGGACTTCGTGCGATAGCGTCTCGGCCCCACATGGTACTCGTCTCCGAAGACGCGCCTGATGTACCGGCCGGCGTCCCCGAGCGCCTTGTTCGAGAGAGTCACCGAGTCGGTTCTCATGTAGGTGATCAGTCCCTCGCGGTCGCCACCGCCCAGATCGATCCCCTCGTAGAGGCGCTGGGCGCTCCTCATCGTCTGCCGTGGCGACAGCCGGAGCCGGCTGCTGGCCGCCTGCTGGAGCGTAGAAGTGGTGAAGGGTGGCGCCGGCCGCTGGCGGGTTGATTTCCGGTCCACGCGTCCCACGCGCCAGGGCGCTGCGTCCAGCGCAGCGGCAGCAATCCCGCCGGCGGCATCACGGTCGAGGTGAAGGGCGCGGGACGATTCGAGGAGCTTCCCCGTCGCCGAGTCGAAGTCCCTCCCCACGGCTACACGCTTCCCTCCAACTGTCACCAGCAGAGCAGTGAACTCGTTTCCGCCGGACGCCAGAACGGCCTTGGCGCGCCAATACTCGGAGATCACGAAGCGTCTCCGCTCCTCCTCTCGATCCACGACGAGCCGAAGCGCCACGCTCTGCACCCGCCCCGCGCTCAGCTTCGTACGGACCTTCTTCCACAGCACCGGAGACAGCTCGTATCCATAGAGGCGGTCCAGCACCCGGCGCGCTTCCTGCGCCTGCACCAGGCGCCGGTTGACCTCCCTCGGATTGGCCAGAGCCTCCCGGATCGCAGGCTTGGTGATCTCGTGAAATGCGATGCGCCGGACGGGCACCGAAGGCTTGAGGACCTCCAGAAGGTGCCAGCTGATCGATTCGCCTTCCCGGTCTTCGTCGGTCGCGAGCAGGATCTCGTCGGCCTGGCGGAGGAGCTTCGTCAACTCGCGCACGTGTTTCTTACTCTCGTCGGGCACGACGTACACGGGCCGGAAGCCGTTCTGCGTGTCGACACCCAGCCGTCCCCAGGGCTTCTCCCGGATGGCACTGGGGGTCTCCCTGGCCGATCGGGGAAGGTCGCGGATATGCCCGTACGACGCCTCGACCCGGTAATCCGGGCCGAGAAACCGCCCGATCGTCTTTGCCTTCGCCGGCGACTCCACAATCACCAACTTCACGCAGATACCTCCTTGTCCAGCCCTTGCAGAGCCGGTGTCTCCAGGATTTTCAGGGCGACCTCTTCCGGGGTTCGGCCTTCCGTGTCGATTGTAATACTGCTGCGTTCGTAGTGGACGCTTCGTTCTGCCAGGAGTGTCGCCGCTTCCGCAAGGGGGTCGGGAACATCCAGCAACGGCCTCGGGGTGTCGGATCCGGAGACCCGGCGCACGGCCGTTTCGGGCGTGACGCGCAGCCATACCGAAAGAGTATGGCGATCGAGCGCGTCCATATGACCCGGCCCGACGGCCCACCCACCGCCAACCGCCAGGACCAGCCTGTCTCGTCCCAGCACCCGCCTTCCCGCGTCGGATTCCAGGGCCCGGAAGTCCTCGATGCCGCGGCGGCGGATGATCTCATCGACCGGAAGGCCCCGTTCCCGGGCCACCTCGGTGTCGAGGTCGATGAAATCCCACCCGAGGGCTTTCGCGATCAAGGACCCGACCGTGGACTTTCCGGCCCCCATGAACCCGACGATAACCACGCGTCGCAGTGGTGCTTCAGTCAAGGGCATCACCTCCAGGACGGTTGCCGCAGCCGGCTTCACAGGCCGCCAGGCTCCCTCTCACGAAAGCCGCGGGAGCCAATGTGGTCCAGGTATGAGTCCATGTTGCGCCGGAGTTCGACGATCGAGTCGCCGCCGAATTTCTCCAGAAGGGCGTCGGCCGCTACCAGTGCGACCATCGCCTCCGCGACCACCGCGGCGGCGGGCACCGCGCAGACGTCGCTCCGTTCGACGGTCGCGTGCTTCGACGTTCCGTCTCGCAGGTCGACGCTCGGGAGCCTGTTCCGCAACAGTGTGGATATCGGCTTCATGGCACCTCGCACCACAAGGGGAGAACCCGTGGTGACGCCCCCCTCCAGCCCACCCGCCCGATTCCCCAACCGACCGAAACCACCGGCGCGGGTTCGTGATTTGTCGCGCAGGATCGCATCGTGCACGCGGGAGCCGGGACGGGCCGCGTTGACAAACGCCGGCCCGACCTCGACGCCCTTGATCGCGTGCACCGACATCACCGCCTGCGCGAGACGGCCGTCCAGCTTGCGGTCCCACGATACATAGCTGCCGAGCCCCACGGGCAACCCCCGTACGACGACTTCGAAGCACCCTCCCAGGGTGTCGCCCGCTCCCTTCGCGGCGTCGATGGCCGCGATCATGGCGTCCTCCGCCTCGGGATCGAGCGTCCGTAGCGGGGAGTCGTCCACCGCATCGTTGAGATCCGCCGGCAGTTCGTCCGGAATCCGCGCTTCCACCTTCCCGATGCGGGTCACGTGGCTCCCTACCGACGCGCCGACCTCCCGGAGCAGCGTCCGGGCCACCGCCCCGCACGCGACCCGTGCCGCGGTCTCCCGGGCCGAAGCACGCTCCAGAACATCTCTGGCGTCCCGGCGGTCGTACTTCAGGACTCCGGCCAGATCGGCATGGCCGGGCCGTGGAAGATAGACCGGACGGAGTGCCTTGGGATTCCCGCCGGGATCCGGCACCTCGTGAGCCATGGCCGTGGTCCAGTTCTTCCAGTCACGATTCCAGATCACCATCGACAAGGGGGAGCCCAGTGTGACGCCCAGCCGCAAGCCGGAGATGACCTCGGCCCGATCGGACTCGATCTGCATCCGGCGTCCCCTCCCGTACCCCCCCTGGCGGCGCCTGAGGTCCGGATCGATGTCGGACGCCGGGTCGAGACGAAGGCCGGCGGGAACTCCCTCCACCACGGCGACGAGACCGCGTCCATGCGACTCTCCGGCGGTGTGGAAGGACAGGTGGTCTAGTGCCATGTGTGCGACGGGGAGGCAGGCGTGACTGTGCGGCAACGGGTACCGCTGGCGGGCTGTCCATAGATAGCGAACCCACCGGTCATGGGGAAGCGTTGCGAACAATCGTCGGCGTCACCATGATCAGCAGGTCCCGCTGCACGGTGGACTCCCGGCGGGAACGGAAGAGGCGCCCGATCCACGGCAGGTCCATCAGCAGCGGGATGCCGGACCGTACCTCGCCGGTGTCCCTTACCGTCAACCCGCCGATGACCACCGTCTCGCCGTCTCCGACCAGCACCTGCGACTCGGCTTTCTGCCTTCGGAAGATGAGTCCCACGTCCGACGGGGCCAGGTCCGCCGAGGAGCGTTCGGCCGACAGTGTCAGCAGAATCTCGTCGGCGTCGGTGACCCTCGGCGTCACTTCGAGAATCACCCCCGTCTCCTTGTAGTCGACCGTCGCCACCGGAACGGTACTCCGAATACCGTCACCCTGGCCCGCCTGGACCTGGGCCCCGGCGTCGATCACGCGCACGGGGGTCTCCTCGCCGACGACGATCCTCGCGGTGCGATTGTCCATGACGCGAACCGATGGCTGAGCTTCCACGTCGGTAAGTTGATACGTCTCGAGGGCGTCGATGAACCCGATGAGCGTAGCACGCCCGACAACGAGCGAGGTCAGGAGTGAAAGCGTGGGGCTGGCCATGCGGTTCGTGGCGTTGCCGAGTGCTGCGAGCGAGTGCCCTCCCAGCGAAACGACGTCGGTTCCCCGTTCGACTGTCTGGTCGGCAACGGAGATCACGCCGTCCCCGTCGCTGTCGATGACACCCGGGGTCAAGAGGTTGAGTTGGTTCCCCCTGGTATCCTTGAGGTCGTACGTGATCCCGAAGCCCTCCAGGGCCGACCGATTCACGAAGATGATCTTCGCGGAGATGTCCACCTGGCGGACCCTGATATCCAGCGCCGCGACGAGATCACCCACCGACGCGAGAACGCGGGGAACGTCGGTGACCACGATCGTGTTGGTCTCCAGCCCCACCGAGACACGTCCTCGCTCGGTCAGCAGAGCTGCGACCAGGTCCTGCAGCTCCGCCGGATCGGCATAGCTCAGGCGAAAGGGCATGGTGGCCAGCGGCAACACGGCTTCCTGCTCGAAGAGAGTCCGTGCGTCATCCACACGAATGATGCCTCCCTCCTCCTCATGCGCCACGAATCCATAGGCGTCGAGAACCGAACGTAGCGCCACATCCCACGGCTGATCGCGGATCTCGGCGGAAACGAAGCCGCCCACATTCGACCCCGGCACGATCGAGCGGTTCGCGAATTCGGCGAAGGCGAAGAGCACTTCCCGGATCGGAGCTTCCGAGAACGAAATGGTGATCGGCGCACTGACCGCCCCGATGTCGACCTCCGGTGGAGGCGCCTCCTGAGTCCGCGCACATGCCCCCGGGGCGGGAAAAATCATGATGGGGCCAAGCAACCAGACCAGGCACATGCGGAAGTCAACCGGTTTCATGATCCTCTTCCTTCACCGGCAAGCGGCACATGCACCACCCTCCGTTGCGTCCCCTCCGGACCCTCCGTCTCCAGAACGGCCCGGCGGTCATGGATCTCCACTACGCGAACACCCCCGATGACGTCGCCCAGCCGCAATCGGTAGGTGACCACCGGGACGGTCTCCGACGTTCCCGCACCATCGAGGCCCGATGGAATGCCGGTCCCCATGAGAAGCACACTGGCCCGGGGATTGCGGTGGCGGATGATGCCCAGCAGGGCCAATTCCTCGATGTCCGGACCCTCCTCGACACTCAGGGGCAGCGGCTGAAACGGGTTGCGGCGTGTACGCGACGGATATGCGAACACCTCGCGTTCGTATACGAGGCCACCTCCGCGGGACCGTTGCGCGGCAGGGCGGTTGGCTTCGGTGCCGATCAGGGAATACGACTCGATTCGAAGGCCGGCGAGCACCGCTCCCCCGTCGTCCTCGGCCGCCGGGCCGGACCCGCCCTCGGGCATGATCGCCACGGCGGTCGGGACTACAATCCGGGCCAGCGAGGCGATTCCGGCCAGAAACGAGCCTATGGCGTGATAGCTGCCCCGGATGTCCAGTTCGTAGCTCCATCGGTCGTAGAATTCGCCAGGCTCGATGGGTTGTGGGCGCATCCTGGTCACCTCCACTCCGGTTCGGGTCTCGTAGTCGGAGACGGCTTCCAGCAGTACGGCCACCTCTCCACCAGCCGGGATCAGTCCTTCCAGCGTTGCGATGTGCTCCCTGTAGCGACCCACGGCGGCTTCCAGTTCCCTCTCGCCCGCCACCTCATGCGCCGAAGCGTGCCGGTTCGATTCCTCCAGACGGGCAACGCGGACCCGCTTCGCTTCCCCCCTCTCGACTGTTGGTGCAAACAGATGGGTGTACACGAAATACGGACCGGAGAGGGACAGCAGTGCGAGAAGGACCGCGCTTCGTCTCAGCGGATCCGCGGGCAGGAGTCTCATGGCAGGCGTGCAGGCTGAAGGGGCACCAGCTCCAGCACTTCCGGGGGCGGATCCTCCTGGCCGGCCTCGAGAACGAAGTGATGGAGGGGGTTGTCCGCACCGTCGCCAACGGACGCCGCCGACGCATGGTCCGAGGTGATCAGCCGGACGTCGCCGATGAAGAGGGACGACTCCAGTCCGTTCCAGAAGCGGGTGAGCGCGCGGTTGGTGCGTGCCATCCCCTCCAGCCGGAAGCGAATCCGCCGGTTGTCCGACGGAACCTGTGCCAACCGGGTCAGCCATGCTTCTTCCGGAAGTGCGTTCGCCACCTCGTCCATGATGCGGGGCCACAGGTAGCGAAGGGCGTCCATCTCCTGGATCCGTGCGACCCGGGAGGCAATGGAATCGCGGTGCGCCTGGAGGACCAGGCCACTGTGGCGGCGCGCAGCCGCGGTCGCCGAGTCGGCCAATGCCGCTTGGAGCACCAGGTCGAGGTCGGCCGTCTGCCCGCGGACGGACAACACGAGATAGCCGGCAAGACCAGCCGACACGAGCATCGCCAGACAGGAACCGACTACCCAACCGTCCGCAGGTATGTTCGGGAGACGCAGCCCCACCGGATCCTGCCGTAGCCGGCCACCTCGGATCCCGGGACTACCCTTCAGGAGATCGACTTCAATCACGGTTACCCCCTAACGGCCTCCTCATGGGGCACGCAACGCGAGACCGAGGGCAAGGAACAGCATGGGCGCGGCCTCGCTGAGCACGCCACTGGTTCCGGCGCCGTCGCGTGCACGTACCCGCTGAAACGGGTTGATCAGATGCGTTTCGATCTTGACGCGGCGTGCGAGAGCTTCGGCCATCCCCGGTTCGCATGCGCCACCACCACTCAGAAAGATCCTTCCCATCCCGGTACCCGGCCGACGCGTCCTCAGGAGCGCGAATACACGCTCGATTCCCATTGCAATGCCTTCGGCAGCAGCGTCCAGGTCCCCGGCGCGCCGGGCTCCTATCGGGAAATCCCGGGTCAACGCAAGTGCGCCATCTTGCTGGATGCTGATGTTGGTGAGCCCATGGCCGACATTGACCAGGGCGACGACACCGGTCGAGGCCCCCGGGTAGTTGTGAGCGAAAGCGTTGTGCAGAGCGAGTGCCTCAACATCCATCAAAGCGACCTTGACACTCGCGTCAGCGAGTAGCGCCACCCGCTCCTCCACGCGCTCGCGCTTGGCCGCAACCAACAGCACATCCATGCGGGAATCCACGTCGTGGTCCCCCAGGATCTGGAAGTCAAGCTGCACGCTCTCGATGTCGAAGGGTACATGCCGTGCGGCCTCTCTGCGGATGGCCCTCGGGACGTCCGATTTCTTCGTGCGGGCCATCTCGATCTTCTTGATGAACACATCGTGCCCGCCCAGAGCGGCGACCACCTCTGCGGTCTCCAGCCCCGCGTCCTCGAGGACCCCACGCACCGCGTCCACGACCCGGAGGGGTTCCACCACCTCACCGTCCACCACTGCTCCATGGAGGATTGGTCGCACGGCCGCGCGGACGAGTTCGGGACGATCGCCACCGTGATCGACTTCCGCGAACTTCACGAACCCGCTCCCGATGTCGAGTCCCATCGACGTCCTCTTCCTGCGGAACCGACCCATCGGCTACCCGTCAGCCCCGGCGGGCGGGACCGGTCCCACCCATGAACGCCCCGCCAGCGGAACAGGCCGTGCCAATCGGGTGGCCGCCCGGAGGGCCTGGAGCGCAGCGCAAGCTGAACCGTCGACGGCAGCTCCGTCACCCACCGCGACCTGACCGCCCGCGCGTACCAGCCCCACTACCCGGGCACTGCTCTCCAGCACAATGTTCCCGGAAACGAGGACCAGCCCGGTCCATGATGCGCCGGGACCCACGGACACGTCGCCGACCACGGCCAACACACCCGCGCCGTCCCCGGTCAACCGCACTGACCCTCTCCCGAAGACCAATCCTGCCCAACAGGTCGGGCAACCAGGGGGCGCGGGGCTCCCTCCGGACAGGTCCAGGTCGGCCAGTTCATCGAGCGCCGAGGCACCGTACCACCCCAGTCTCACGTCTCTGAAATCGGGACCGTCCATTCCCGCACCCCATTCGGGCGGTCCCGGAGGCAATGCGCTGTGCGGCACCACAGGTCCGGCAAAGGCCCGGGCCAGGAGCGGAAGGTGATCGCATCGACGCATGCCCGGACGCGTGGCCAGCGTCGAGTCGGAGAGCACCTGGGCAGTCGCCGCGAGCGAAACATTGGAAGCCTCCACTACGGCACGATGGCCCGCGACACGCGCCTCCGCATCGATCCACCAGACCAGTCGTGCCTCTCGCATCGGGACGGCACCACCCATCTCTCCCTCCCCGACGAAGAGGTGGAATTCCTCCGAAAGGCGTACATCCCACACCCGCCAGGATCCCCTGGTCGAGTGGCTCCCCGATGCCAGCTCCACCGCGGAGCCGCCGACAACCGAGGCCGGCGTGCCACGAGTCGTTTCCGCGGCGACCTCCACTCCGGCCCTTGCGCCAGTCCTGCTCGCCAGGACTCCATTGGCCATGGCGGCTGCGCGGAGTTGTCCAACAGCCGCTGCGACGGCCGCGGAAGCGATGCCCGCAAGGACCATGAGCGCCAGAAGAGCCAGCACAATGGCGAACCCCTCCTGCCCTCGGGCCGCTGGTGGGGCCGCCATCAGCGAACTGTCCACGTCGTCCACTCGAACGCCGGAAGAACGTGGTCCGGTCCTTCCCATGTCACACGGGCCTTGATTCCACGTGAGCCAACCGGCTCAAGGGTGGTCGAATCCACGACGATTCCCGTCCCCGTCAGAGGCTGCCACCCCCCTTGGCCGCTCCGGTACCGGAACGCTCCGTCCGAGAAGCGGTAGGCACCTCTCTCGAAGTACAGGCCCGCGAGCGGCTGGGTCTGTGGTGGATCGAGGTACCAGACCTCGGGGGAGAAACCGGGAACCTCCTGACACTCGATGCTGCTGGCCCTGGATACCCGGGTCAGCGCGGTGCCGCGCCAGCTCCCGTCGCGGGAGAGGACCAGCACGGAATCCTTGTCGTCATCGGAGCCACGAAATCCGGCGACGGCGACTGCCCAGCCATTGGCGGGCTGGCTGGCACAACCGAAGCCGACCCCGCGGAATGCGCGAAGGTGCAACTCCCCATCCCGAGTGCTCCAGTCCAGACTTGCCCGACCCTGTCCAACCTCCGACGCCAGGACGTGATGGATCAGGCGGGTCTCGTCCAGAATCCGCGCACCCGTTACCACCCGGGTCGCCACGACGCTCTGCACGGCCGTGACCCACCAGCTAACCTGCACCAGCAACAACAGAAGCGTGCCGGCAACGACTGCCTCGGTCAGCGCGAACCCGGCCCTCCTTCTGCTAAGGAGTCGCATTCGTCCCCCTCGACACACCGGAGCCCGCGACACCGAACTCGATTCGGATCGGCGCCGGCAGCGCCACGTGTTCGAAGCTGACCCACGCGGCGGAATCCGCGTTTGCGGCGACGTTCCAGGTCAACACACCTCCCGGGTATGTGCGTCGGCCGGAGACCGGAGACTGTTCCATCGCAACCGAGTCCACAAAGCTCTGCAACAGTACTCGGGACTCGTCCAGCGCACGGGCGTGCGTGAGGCTTCGGGCAGCCGTAGCTGTCAGCGACGCCACCCCCGCTACCCCAACGCTCACGATCGCAACCGCGACTACCAGCTCGACCAGAGAGACACCGGCCCTGTTCATCGCCGCGACACCCTGCCGAGTGACGAAATCACCAGAGAACGTTCCTCGCCGGCCAGCTCAAACCTGAGGGTCTGACTGGAGACGAGACCAAGACCCAGGGGCCCGAAGCGTACCCGGCTCGACACTCGATTCCTGGACAGCCGGAGGGATACTCCGCCTTCCCCCAGCGAGGTCGCCATCACGGTGTCCCCGGTCGCCGAGATCAACACCCCGGCCGGGGGCTCGGTCGTGAGCTCGACCGTTGCGCCACCCACGCCCACCGCCGTCCATCGCGCTTCGGCGAAGAGTCGGGCGGCCTCTTCCTGTGAGCGGCGCAGATGGAAGGACGTGCGGAGCCTCCCCGCCGAAGCGAGCAGGGGCGGTGCCAGAGCGGCCAGCATCACCAGGAGCATGGCGATCTCGATGATCGAGTAGCCCGCGCGGTTCGATGGTTCAGGAGGGGAAGCCATTGTTGTCATGGCCGTAAGAAGGGCGACCCCTCCGGGCAACGGAATGGCCGGTTGGGACAGATGTACGCCACGCCGATCCGGTACCACCCGGCCTTCGGTCAGCTCGTGCACACGACCTGCCCCTCGGCCTCCGGAGTCGCGGCGCCGATCGTGGGAGCCGTCGCCGTCCCATAGTACATCGCGCAACCCTCGGCCGGACCCAGTGCCTCGTGAGTGGCCGTCGCCGACCATCCCGAACTCGATGCCGCCGTGGTCACGGTAACCGCCTCCGATGCCACGAAGCCCAGGTCGGCAAGCGAGTTCGTGTACTCGTAGTTGGTCGCGTAGTAGAGCTCCTGCTGCGACGCCAGATTGCGCACATCGGACTTCATCGCTGCGAAGTACGCCCGCTCCCGGGTGGCCGAGAACTGTGGGATGGCGATGGCGGAGAGGATGCCGACAATCACGAGCACGATCAGGAGCTCAATGAGCGTAAATCCTTTTTCTGTAGTCATTTGTTATGTGTCCTTTCAAGTATTGAACTAATGAGACTGTCGAGCCGTGCGGGCGCGAGTCAGCAGATGGGCCTGGATCAGGTTGCCAGGCTCGGCTGCCAGGGCGGCCCGTGAAGCGTCTTCCGCCAGCGTCCAGCGACCCTGGCGATCGTACAGCACTGCCAGAATGGACGGTGCCAGACCAAACTCGGGGTTCTTGCTCCACGCACGTCTCAACACGCGCTCTCCGGGCTCGTCGAAGCCTGCGAAGACCAGGCGGCGGCCAACCTCGGACAGGAGGGTGTAGCTTTCGCCAAGCATGCCGATCGCCCGGCGGTACGCCAGGAGACCCTCCGCGTGGTCTCCGCGATTGAAGTGGAAGTCTCCGATCAGCCACTGTGCCCGGCCCGATTCAGGGTGGTCGCGGATGAGCGCTTCGAAGACGGTCGAGCTGTCCTTCCACACCTGGTTTCTGACGATCGTCCGGCATGAGAACAGCAGGATGGCCGCGATGGTCACAGCGGTCCCGATCCTCGGACGCTCCCGACGGAGTTGGACCAACATCCACCCTGCTCCGGCTGCGAGACCGACCGACGGTAGAAACAACGTTCTCTCCGCGAGGAGCACCCCCGTCAGGAAGAACAGGTTGGACACCGGCAACACGGTCACAACGAACCAGAGGATGCCGAAGCCCAGTGCCCGCGGCGACAGCACGACCGTCGACAACCGTCCGGCCCGCCAGGTGCCCCATGCCACCACGAGGACCGCGAGACCGATGAACAGCCCCAAGGCACTCCGGGCAGTCCATCCGTAGGCCACCGGAACCACCTCCGGGGTGTAGTCGATCGACAGATCGAGTGGGAACAGGAGAAGCCGCAGTACCTCCGGCCAGGTCGCCAGGACCGTCCAGATCCGGGGCACCTCACCGTCCGCCAGGATCTCGGCCCCCATCGGGGGGAACGCGTTCGCGATGCTCCCCAGGACGGCGATGCGTCCCAGGCAGAGCCCCGTCATGACCAGTGCCAACACCGCGTACAGGGGCCACCGCTCCCGGAGGTACGCCTTCACGTCACCCAGGCGGATGGTTCTTCGGGCAGCGTCCAGGAGCAACACCGTGCCGGGCAACGTGACGGCGCTTTCCTTGACAAGGCAGGCCAGCAGAAAGAGAGCGCCCACAACCATCAGGGCGACGGGTCCCATCCGTTTCCCGGAGCGGACCACAACGAGGCACGCGCCCAGGTAGAGGCCGGCGGACAGCAACTCCGCCATGCCCACCACATTGGCGACCACCTCGGAGTGAACGGGATGCACGGCGAACAGGATGCCTCCGACAACCGCGGCCGGAGTGGGCAGCAACTGCCCCAGGAGAAGAACCACCAATGCGGCGCAGAGGCTGTTCAACACGACGTTGACGACGTGGAAGCCTGTTGGGTCTCCGCCCCAGAGCGCCCACTGGAGCCCGTATAACCAGGTTGCAACGGGTCTCCACAGGCCCATTTCCCTGCCGTGGCGGTTTGGCCAGTACGGCTCCAGGAACGTGCCGGGCAGTGTCTCGAGCTGCTGGATCGACTCGTTCCCCAGGACAATCAGCCGATCATCATACGCAAAGTCGTTGCCGATGCTGTTGGCGAACGCCCCCGCTCCGGCCAGCGCCGCCAAAGCGGCACACGCAGGCAGGCTCAAGCCACCCGACAACCCTGGCTTCATCGATGACGATTCCCATCGCTGGGGAAGGACGCGGCGCACCCGCACCCGGGTGCGGGGGCCGGCGCGAAATGAACGGGCGTATGATGCAGCCGATTCGCGGGCGCCGGGATAGTCCAAACGGCCTGTTGTCCCCCGAGCCGCCCGCCGAGCGCCAGATCGATGGCGCACCGGGTGGGGATGCACACCGCAGCCCCCCGTTGAGGGACTACTCCGCCTGGTCCTCCTCGAGCCAGGGGAGCGCGCGCCCGCTCCACGGACGCGCCTTGGGTCCCGCCAGGTTGCAGCGCAGGATGAACCAGATTGCCGCGACGCCGTCCTTCCAGCCGATCTTCTTCCCCTCCTCGTAGGAGCGGCCATCGTAGCTGATCGGCATCTCGTAGATCCGGGCCTTCGCCTGGGCAAGCCGCGCCGTGATCTCGGGTTCGATGCCGAATCGGTTGACGGTCAGCGGCAGCGTCTGCAGAAGTTCGGTGCGAATGACCTTCTGACAGGTCTCCATGTCCGTGAGATTGAGGTCTGTGAAGACGTTGCTGAGCATCGTCAGAAAGCGGTTTCCAAGCATGTGCCAGAAAAGAAGCACCCGGTGAGGGCCACCCAGAAACCTCGATCCGTACACCGCGTCCGCCTTGCCCTCGACGATAGGGCCAAGCAGCCGCGGAATCTCGCCCGGATCGTACTCCAGGTCCGCGTCCTGAACCACGACGACGTCTCCGGTGGCGTCGACGAATCCGGTGCGCAGGGCGGCCCCCTTTCCGCAATTGGACTCGTGGAGGAGCAATCGATCGATCAACCCCCGCTCCTTCAACTCCGCCAGCAGCGAACGGGTTCCGTCGGTGGAGCCGTCGTCGACCACGATGACCTCCTTGGCGACCGGCACGGCTGCGACACGCCGGAGAAGCCGCTCGACCGTTGCGGCCTCGTTATACACCGGAATCACGACCGAGACGGTGACCCGCTCGAGCCCCCGCACGGCTCCGGGTCCGGGGTCGCGACGGTAGCGGCTCATCGGACGTGCACCACAGCGGCGAGAGCGCCCTTGCCGCGGCCGCCTACCGTGAGATGACCGGGACCTCGAGCAACTGACCGGCGTAGATGCGGCTGCTGCTGAGGTTGTTGGCCGACTTCAATCGGTCCACTGTCGTTCCGTGCGCGCGGGCGATGCCCCAGAGGGAGTCTCCCGAACGAACCTCGTACCTCACGACACCGGGCAACATCACCTGTTCGGACACGGTCTCGGCCCGACCAGGCAACGCCACCTCCTCCGGCTCCTCGGCGAGGATCCGCCGCGCGGACAGCCGGGCCACATAGCGCGCGTATTGCCGGGGGTAGACGGCAATGTGATAGTGCGGAGGGTAGCGCTCGTAGGTGGCGTTGAGCGATCCCTGGCCCTCCAGGTGCAGGAGTACGTCCTCCAGCCAGCCTCGACAGGCACGCGAGGTGCTTCGCCTCAGGTCGACCGCCATTCCGGTCGGATGCACCGAAAGCGGAGACGAATTCCTGGGCTGGCGATTCAGGGGACGGGTCAGGCTGGTGACAACCAGCGTCTCGCCACAGGCACGTCGATACTGGCTCGACAAGCGCTCCACGAAGGTCTTGACCTCCGCACGAGCGTACGGGAACGAAACCTCGTCGTCGAGTTGGTAGTCCCCGTTCCCGGGAAGGTGCACCAGGAGTCCCTGATCCCTGAATCGATAAACCTGGGACGGGGCCTTCATGAAGGTGAAGTCGTGTTCCCTGGCCTGGCGGTTCTGCGCCCGCATGGCTTCCATGCTTCCCCGCAGGCTCTGAGCCGATGCGGTGCCGGGGAGGCAGACCAACGCCGCAAGAGGAATGATCCAGATTCGAGTGCTCGTCCGCCCTCCGCGCGTCCCCGAGTTGGCCGGCTCCTTTCGCCGACCCCATGGCCGAGCCTTCAAGTTCGCTTCTCCTCTATCCGTGCGAAGTTCCCCTGATAGTAAACATATGGTAACAAAAAACTGCACCCACGCCAACTGTTATGAAACCAACCCCCAGGAGCCCACGACCATGCCAATTCCGTTGATCAGGAACTGAACTCCGACAACCATCACCAGCAGACCCATGATGCGAGTCACGACGTTGAGGCCGGTTCTCCCGAGCGCCCCGAGGAGCGCAGGGGCCAGCACCAGACACGGCAGCGTCGCCGCGCCGACGAGGACGGAGGCGAGGTACACGGAAGCGAGCTGCACGGGGCCCGACGCCAGACCGGCGAGGGCGATCACGGTGACGATCGTGCCGGGTCCGGCCAGGGTGGGCAGACCCAGCGGGATGATGGCCAGGCTGCGCCGGTCCGCCGCCTCGTCCTGCTCCCTGCGGGTCGTTTTCACCCGGGACCGCTTCGCCTGCAACATGTCGGAGCCGATCCCGAAGAAAATCACACCCGCCGCGATCTGGAACGCCTCCGTGGTGATGGCGAAGAAGTCCAGGATGGCATGCCCGGCAAAGGTGAACGCCACCATGACGATGACCGAGGTCAGCACCCCCACCGCCGCCGTCCTCAACCGCTCCCGGCGGGAGTCTTCGGCCGTGAGTGTGGCGAACATCGGCATCGCGCTCAGGGGATTGTACACCACCAACAGCTGCGTGAACGCCAGAATGCCGAACGTGACGTTGTCCTGCATGGATCAGAGGGCCCGGAAACTCTCCGCGACGACCGTCCAGTTGACCACGTTCCAGAACGCGGAAACGTAGTCCGGCCGGCGGTTCTGGTAGTTCAGGTAGTAGGCGTGCTCCCAGACGTCGATACCCAGAAGCGGGCTCTTTCCGTCCATGACCGGAGTGTCCTGGTTGGCCGTCGACAGGACTTCCAATGATCCGTCCGCCCCTGCGGCGAGCCATGCCCAGCCCGAACCGAAGCGCCCGACCGCGGCCGCCGCAAACCGGTTCTTGAACCCGTCGAAGCTCCCGAAGGCGGCGTTGATGGCGGCCGCGAGGTCCCCGCCGGGAGCACTCTCGCCACCGGGCGCCATGAGCTCCCAGAACAGGGCGTGGTTCACATATCCGCCGCCGTTGTTGCGCACCGCCGCACGGATCCCGGAGGGAAGCGCCGACAGGTCCGCGACGAGTTCTCCGGCCGACTTTCCGTGCAGTTCGGGGTGGCCCGCAAGGGCCGCGTTCAGGTTGGCGGTGTACGCCGCGTGATGCCTGCCGTGATGGATCTCCATCGTGCGGGCGTCGATGTGCGGCTCGAGGGCGTCGTGGGGATACTCGAGCCCGGGGAGCTGAAACGGGTAGGCCATCGTCGGCGTCTCCTTGCAGGGGTTAGAATTCTCGCAGGTGCCCGGGGCGAAAGGACCCGGACGAACGGCGGATTCCACGGTTGCCGGCCCGCGCCGGGAAGGCCGCGCGACTGCATGTGAGGTAGAACGTGTCCAAAGTCGGGATCTCCTCGCAAGGCCCCCGGAGAATCCTTCTCGCCGACTGCGACATGTTCTTCGTGCAGGTGGCCCGCCTGGAGGATCCGGAGGGCGCGGGCAGGGAACCCCTCCTCCTGGTCGGCGGCAGGAGCAACCGGGGGGTCATCACCTCCGCATCGTACGCGGCACGGGAGTACGGAGTGCGGTCCGGCATGCCCACGTCGAGAGCACGGCAACTGTGCCCCGAAGCCGTGGTGGTTCCGGTGCCCCGGGGAGCGTGCGTCGAGCGCAGCCGCGCGATCCGGGCGGTGCTGGAGGACCTGTCCCCGGTCGTGCAAGCTGCCTCCATCGACGAATTCTACCTTGATCTCACCGGGACGGAACGGCTGTTCAAGGGCGAGGACCTCGCCGCGACGGCGGACCGCATCCGCATGACGGTGCATGATCGGACCGGAGTCGCGGTGTCGCTGGGCGGGGGAGCGCAACGGGTCGTGGCCAAGGTGGCCACGCGGCTGGCCAAGCCGAACGGGGTCCATGTGGTGCCCCCGGGCGGGGAGGCGGCCTTCATGTCCCGCTTCCCCCTCGCGGCGTTGCCGGGCATCGGCCCGGCTTTCCTGGAGCGGCTCGCCGCGAAGGGGCTGCGCACCGCGGCCGATGCGGCCGCCGTCGAGGGGGAGTGGTTGGCGCGATGGTTCGGACCCCGCCGGGGCGCATGGTTGTGGGAGCGCGTGCGCGGAATCGATGCCAGCGAGGTGGACGCACGCGAGCGCCGCAAGTCGATCAGCTCGGAGCGGACTTTCTTCGCGGATATCGACGACGATGAAGAGCTGGAGCGGCGGCTTCTTGAGCTGAGCTGCTCCGTGGGGAGTCAGCTTCGCGGCAAGGAGTTGAGGGCCCGTACCATCACCGTGAAGATCAGGGACTACGACTTCAGGACGCGGCAGGCCGGGGGTACGCAGCCGGACGGCATCGAAACGGACAGGGCGATTTTCGCGGTCGCCCTGTCGCTGCTGCACACCCTGCGACATCGCCGCAACGCGGGTGTGCGTCTCCTTGGGGTCGGCGTGTCCAATCTGGTGCAGCAGGCGCCCGTCACCCAGGGTGACCTTTTCGGTGAACAGGCAACGCTGGAAACCGCCCGGGATCGCACCATCGCCAGAGCGGTGGACCGCATTCGGAACCGGTACGGCCGGGAAGCCCTCCGGCCGGCACGGGTGCTGGACCGGCCGGAGGAGTGAGGAGAGCGGCCCCCGGGGCGACCTGGGACCGCTCCCCTACCCGCCTCCTACCGTGGCGGGGGCCGGAGGGCTGCTGCTACCTCTCCCACGGCCTGCGCTCGAAGTAGTCGCGGGTCATCTCCACGACCTTGGGCGCGAGGAGCCCGAGCGCGATCAGATTCGGCCAGATCACGATCGCAAGCAGGACGTCGCCCATCGCCCAGATCACGCCGAGGGGCAGCACGGCCCCGATGAAGTGCGTGATCACGAAGGCGATCTTGTAGGGCTTCACCGCCCTCGCGCCGAAGAGGTAGTTGGCGCAGCGGTCCCCGTAGTAGCTCCACGAGATCGCCGTGGAGATCGCGAAGAGGAGCACCGAGATCACCACGATGTAGTGGCCCCAGTCGCCCAGCGGCGAAAGTCCGCGCCGGAAGGCCGCCATGGTGAGCGGCGCGCCGCTCTCCACCGCCATCCCGTGAAGCGAGGTGTAGGACTGCCCGTCGTCACCCGTGGCGCTGCCGGCCACCGGGTCGACCGTCCCCGTGAAGAGTTGCGTCCGGTCCTCGTCCACGTAGAGCTGCACCACGGGAACCTCGTGCCACGACACCTGGGGATCGGATGGTCCGGTGCCGACGTGCATCCCGTCCTCGATCCGGATCGTGTTCGTGGGGCTCACATTCGCGTAGGCGCCGTCCACCTGCACGGCCCGGTAGGAAATGTCTCCGCCATCCAGCGTGATCTCGGTCTCGAACCGGTCGTTCCAGACCCCCGTCATGATGACCAGCAGCCCCGTCATCGTACAGATCACGATCGTGTCGATGAAGGGCTCCAGGAGCGCCACGACCCCCTCCGAGACCGGCTCCTCCGGCTTTGCCCCCGAGGGGGCGGGCGCGGGCCCCCCCCCCCCCCCGCCTCATTCGAGAAGAGCCCCCTTCGCACTCCCCACATGAGGGTGACCAGGAACGCTCCGACGCCCGTACCCGCGACCCCGGCGGTCGGATTGAACGCCTCCCGGAAGATGAGCCCGAAGGTCGGGAAGATGTCGCCCGCGTTCAGGATGAGCACGATCATCGCCCCCGTCACATACACCACCGCCATCACCGGGGCCAGAACCCCCGTAACCCGCCCGATCCGCGAAATGCCGCCCAGGATAACCAACGCGACGACGCCCGACGTGACCAGCCCGCTGACCGTCTTCGGGATGCTGAATTCCGTCAGCAGGTTGTCGGCCACCGTGTTCGCCTGAATCCCGTTGCCGGTCAGAAAAGCGGTGATGCCCAGGACAAATGCGAAGAAGACCGCCATCCACTTCCACTTCGGGCCCAGTCCCCGCTCGATGTAGTACATGGGTCCGCCGGAAACCGTCCCTGCCCATTCGCCCTCGTGCTCACGCACCCTGTACCTCTGCGCGAGGGTGACCTCCGAATACTTGGTCGCCATCCCGAGGGCCGCGGTCACCCACATCCAGAAGAGTGCGCCGGGCCCGCCCCAGTGGATCGCGAGCGCCACACCCGCGATGTTTCCGATGCCGACGGTCGCAGACAGGGCGGTGGTGAGCGCCTGGAAGTGGGTGACGTCCCCTTCGTCCTCCGGATTGTCGTACCTGCCCGTTGCGACGGCGATGCCGTGCCCCAGCCGCCGGATCTGCACCAGGCCCAGGCGAAGGGTCAGATACGTCCCGATCCCAAGCAGGATGATCACCATGAATGGAATCTGCTCGCCACCGATCGATATTCCGCGTTCGACGACATTCGTGGTCAGGAAGTCGGTGACTCGTTGGATGAACTCCATAAGGGGCGGACTCCTTTGGTTGACGTTGCGACAACTCTGCACCGGGGCCGGTCAAGGCGACCGGGCAAACTAGGGCCACTCCCGCGCCGGAAACAACCATGGGGTCACCGGAAATTCATCGGGCCCGGGCGCTGGCGCCCACCGGTCGGTTTGAAATGCCGGCCATACCGCGGTTACCATCCGGCGCGCGTCGACAGGCGGGCCGTGGCGAAGTCCCCACACGGCAAAGCGGTCGGCCCCCACGGATCGTTGCCACTACCACCTCCAGACAGAGGCGCATTCCAGTGAAGCACCTCCCTTCCGTGTTGCTGGTCCTGACCGCCGCCGCGACGGCCGCCGCCGCACCCGGTCCCACGCAGGCCCAGGATCTCGACCCGAGCCGGTACGCCAGCCTGCGGTACCGCTTCATCGGCCCCGAGGGGAACCGCGCCATCGCCGTCGTCGGCGAGCCCGGCAACCCCCTGTCCATCTACCTGGGCGCGGCCTCCGGCGGCCTCTGGCGGACCAGGGACGGCGGCGTGAACTGGACGCCGGTCTTCGACGACCAGTCCGCCTCGTCCGTTTCCGCCCTGGCCATGGCGCCCTCGGATCCCAATGTGATTTGGGCCGGCACCGGGGAGACGTTCGTCATCCGTCCGGCCCACGCCATGGGCGACGGGATCTACCGCTCGACCGACGGTGGCGACACGTGGGAAAGAAAGGGCCTCGAAGCGACCGGGCGGATCGGACGCATCGAAATCGACCCGCGGGACGCCGACATCGTCTTCGCCTGCGCTCTGGGCCACACCTACGGACCGCAGCTGGAGCGGGGCGTCTACCGCACCACCGACGGCGGAGGAAGCTGGGAGCTGGTCCTGCACGTCTCGGAGGACGCGGGCTGCATTGACCTCGCGATGGATCCGGGCAACCCCCGCATCCTCTTTGCCGCCTTCTGGGACGTACAGATCGACACCTGGGGGCTGGACAGCGGTGGGCCGGACAGCGGTGTCTGGCGTTCGAAGGACGGCGGAAGCAGCTGGGAGCGGCTCTCGGGCGTCGGACGCGGGCTCCCCAACCCCGACAGCTCGACCATCGGCAAGGTCGTGGTCGAGGTGGCCCCGTCGAACTCCGACAAGGTCTATGTGCTCACCGAGGAGTCGAGTCCGGGTTTCTACGCCTCCAGCGACGGCGGAGACAGCTGGCGCCTGATGCTCAGAAACCACACGATCAACGAGCGGGCGCCCTACTACACCCGCTTCGGGGTGGACCCCGAGGACGAGGACCGGATCTACTTCGCCTCCGTGCGCTTCTCCATGTCGGTGGACGGAGGGCGCAGCCTGGTGGAAAACCCCCCGAGGGGCGGGGGCGACACGCACGACGTGTGGATCGATCCGACCAACAACCAGCGCGTCATGGTCGCCGACGACGGCGGCCTCACGATTTCCATGAACCGGGGCCGCACATTCCAGCGCGTGGTGTTGCCGATCGCGCAGATGTACCACGTCTGGACCGACAACGAAGTTCCGTACAACGTCTACGGAAACCGCCAGGACGGGTGGTCATACCGCGGACCGTCGAACAGCCGCGCGGGTGCGATCCCGCTGGGGCTCTGGCGCGGCGTGGGAGGCTGCGAGAGCGGCTTCGGCATTCCCGATCCGACCGACAGCAACATCGTGTGGTCGGGGTGTTACGACGGGGGCCTGGAACGGTACAACCATCGCACCGGGCAGGTGCGCTCGGTGCGGGTGTGGCCCGAGGCCGCCTACGGGTGGGCCCCGAAAGACCTCAGGTTCCGCTGGCACTGGACCTTCCCGATCCACATTTCACCGCACGACCACACCACCGTGTACGTCGGCAGCCAGCACGTCCACCGAACGACCGATGGGGGCCACTCCTGGGAGGTGATCTCGCCGGATCTCACCACCAACGACAAGACGCACCAGCAGAGTTCCGGCGGCGTGGCCATCGACAACCTCATGACCTACGACGGGTCCACCCTCTTCTCGATCGCCGAATCCCCGCTCGAGCGCGGGTTGATCTGGGTGGGGAGCAACGACGGACAGGTGCACCTGACCCGGGACGCCGGCGGAGCCTGGGAGAACCTCACTGCGAACATCCCGGCCCTCCCGCCCTGGGGCACGATCGCCAACATCGAGCCGTCGCGATACGACGCCGCGACCGCCTACCTGGCCGTGGATCTGCACCAACTGGCCGACTTCGATCCGTACATCTACCGTACCCGCGACTACGGCGCCAGCTGGGAGCGGATCTCGGACGGCATCCCCCCCTCCCCGCACAGCTTCGTACACGTGGTGCGGGAAGATCATCGCCGCCCCGGAATGCTGTACGCGGGGACCGACAACTCCGTGTATTTCTCGCTGGATGACGGCGCCTCCTGGCTGTCTCTGCGCAACAACATGCCCCCGGCGCCGGTGTACTGGCTCACCACCCAGGAGACGTTCGACGATCTGGTCGTGGGCACCTACGGGCGGGGATTCTACATCATGGACGACATCTCCCCGCTTCGTGCCCTGGACCGCACGACCGCCGCCGGGGAGTATGCGTTGCTGGAGGCGCGTCCGGCGTACCGATTCAACCAGGTGCAGACGATCAAGGCCGAGCGGAGCCACGTTACCGGGCAGAACCCCCCCTACGGCGCGGACATCAACTTCTTCGTGCCGGAGTCGGCGGGAGGCGGCGGAGGCGAGGAGAGCACCGGGGCTGCCAGCTCGGCCGTCGTGCGCATTCTGGGTCCCGCGGGAGACACGATCCGGACCCTGCGCACGGGAGCTTCCCCGGGCGTCAACCGGGTGTGGTGGGACCTTCGCTACGAGCCCACGCGCCGGGCGAAGATCCGCACCGCGCCACCCGGCCTGCCGTGGGTGCCGCTGGGACCGGAAGGCTGGCGCCCGCTGCGGACATGGGACCTGGACCTGAACCAGGGACAGCTGGGCCCCAGGGTCGTGCCGGGCGGCTACCAGGTGGTCCTCGAGATCGGCGGCACGGCTCTAACCACCCCCCTGACCGTTCTGAAGGACCCCCACTCGGAGGGGACCCTCTCCGATATCCGCGAGCAGGTTGCCCTGTCGTTGGTGATCCGGGACGAAATCAACGACGTGGTGGACATGATCGACCGCATCGAGTGGGCCCGAAGTCAGCTCGAGGATCTCGCCGACATGCTCGAGGGCGACTCCACCGCTGCCGGTCTCCTGGCGGAAGCGGCGGCGCTGGAGGAGACGGCCATCCAGGTCGAATCCAACCTCTTCGACATCTACCTGACCGGCGCCCGGGAGGACGCCTTCCGCAACCCGATCAAGCTCTACGGGCGGCTCAGTGCGCTGTCCCAGGACATTGGATGGAGCAGCGCGGACTTCCCGCCAACCGTCCCGCAGCTTGAGGTGCACGACGTGCTGCGGCAGCGGCTCGACGCCACAAGGATCCTGTTCGGCAAGCTCTTCACCGAGGACGCCGAAGAGTTGAACCGGTTGTTGCGGGAACGGAGGCTTCCAGTCGTCATATCGGAGTGAGGAGCGAATCCGCCGACGATGGTTACCCTCGCTCTGCCGACCGCAGGAACCGCCTGCACAGTTGGGCGACCCGGGTCTGGTCCGACTCCTCGGCATCTTCCAGCATGGCGCGGATATGTGGAACCAGCCGTGCCTCGCCCCACTTGTACCCGGTTGCCATCTCCGCGCTCCTCGTGTCCCCCTCGTCGGCACCGGTGACCAACGCCCACGCGCACGCCTCGTCGAAGTAGTCCGACCCGGGGTCCGGTAGCCGGTAATCCGGTGGCTGGTCCTCCCGGTCCTCCTTCACGAATGCTCTCGACATGAATGCAATCTGTGGGGCGCGCGCGTCCGGGGCCAGCCGCACCCCGGGAGTTACCCCACCGCATTGATCATGTCGAAGATGGGCAAGTACATCGCCACAATCATGCCTCCTACAACCACTCCCAGCACGACCACCATCAGGGGCTCCACCGCGGCGATCATCGCTTCGAGGGAGGTGTCCACCTCCCGATCATGGAAGTCCGCGATCCGCTCCAGCATCTCGTCCAGACCGCCCGTCTGTTCTCCGACCTCGATCATGCGCACCACCATGGGGGTGAAGACCCCGGCATTCCTGAGCGGGCCGGCGATCGTATCACCGCCGGCAATCGAGGCCCGCGACTCCATCACCGCGTCGTGGATCACGCGGTTCCCGGCCGTTCGGGCGGTGACCGCCAACCCCTCCAGAATCGGGACCCCGGACGCCACCAGTGTCCCCAGCGTTCGGGTGAAGCGTGCAACCGCCGCCTTTCTGAGGAGGTCTCCCATGATCGGTACCTTCAGGAGCAGTCCATCGATCACGCGCCGGCCCGCGGGGGTTGAACGAAATCGTTGGAGAAGAGCGACCGCGGCCACTCCCCCGCCCAGCAGAGCCCACCAGTAGCCTTTCATCACGTCGGAAGCCGCGATCACGACCCGGGTCGGAAGCGGCAGGACGATGCCTGCCGACTCGAACATGCTCTGGAATGTGGGGATCACAAACATGAGCAGAATCGCCACGGCCGGGATCGTCACGGCAAGGATCATGGCCGGGTAGATCATGGCCGCACGGACCTTTCGGCCCAGCGCGTGGTTCTTCTCCAGAAAGTCCGACAGCCGCCCGAGGATGACGTCGAGGGCACCCGCCGCCTCACCGGCAGCTACCATGTTGACACTCAGGGACGAGAACGCCTGAGGCTTCCGCCCCATCGCACCGGCCAGCGTGGCGCCGGACTCAACATCGCCCACCAGGTCGCGGATCACTTCCCGAAAGCCCTTGTTTTCCGTTTGTCTGGCTAGTATGTCCAGCGCCTGTACAAGCGGCAGGCCCGCACCGATCATTGTCGCGAACAGCCGCGTGAACACCACCACTTCACGGGTAGCCACGCGGGTCACGACCGCCACCCTTCTCGCGTGATCTGATCGAACCCGTCCGGCGCCGGCTCACCGACGGACCGAAGAAGTTCAGACGGGTCCGAGCTTCTCTTCAGTGCGCCTTCCAGGGTGACATCGCCGTTGAGGTAGAGGCGGGAGAGCGCATCGTTCATGGTCTGCATCCCGTACTTCCGCCCCGCCTGCATCATCGAACGTACCTGGTGGACCTTCTCGTCGCGGATGACGGCCCGGATGGCCGCCGTGCAGATCATGATCTCCACGGCGGCCACCCTTCCACCGCCGAAAGCACGCGGTATCAGGATCTGGGTGACCACACCTTCGAGCACCGAGGCAAGCTGGGTCCGTACCTGTGCCTGCCGATGAGCCGGAAACGCGTCGATGACCCGGTTGACCGAGTCGGCAGCCGAGTTGGTGTGGAGTGTGGCAAGTACCAGGTGGCCCGTCTCCGCGATCGTCAGCGCGGCCTTCATCGTTTCCGCATCTCTCATCTCCCCGATCAGGATGACATCCGGATCCTGGCGGAGCGCGTGCTTCAGTGCCGCGGCAAAGGAGTGGGTATCGGTCCCCACCTCCCTCTGGTTCACGATGCAGCGGCGGTTCCGGTGGATGAACTCGATGGGGTCCTCGATGGTGAGGATGTGGCCCTGTCGCTGCCGGTTGATCGAGTCCACCATGGCCGCGAGGGTGGTGGACTTGCCCGATCCGGTCGGTCCGGTGACGAGCACCAGACCCCGGGGCCGTTCGATGAGCCGGTTCAGGACGGGGGGCAACCCCAACGTGGTCAGCGAGGCGATGTTGTGCGGGATGTGACGGATGGACATCGCCACATGGCCCCGTTGCCGGAAGCAGTTTCCGCGAAAGCGCGCCAGTTCGGGTACCGCGAAGGCGAAGTCCAGGTCGTTGTGCTCCTCGAACCGCCGTCTCTGATCGAGAGTCAGGACCGAGTGGGCAAGACGGCGGCTATCCGAGGCTTCGAGGGCCTGTGCCTCGCCAATGGCACGGAGCGCCCCGTCAATGCGCAGCCGCGGCGGTTGCCCGGCCGTAAGGTGCAGATCCGACGCGCCTCGGCGCACCATCTCCCGGAGCAGCGGCTCGATCTCGGCCGAATGCGTGTGCGACGTCGAGGGCGTCACCGGATCGTGACCAGCGGTGCGATCCGGGCGAAGGTTCTGGCCCCCACGCCGGACACCTCCATGAGCTCCTCGGGCTTGCTGAAGTGGCCGTGCGTGCTTCTATGGGCGACGATGCGCTCGGCCATGACCACACCGATCCCCGGCAGGGCCACAAGCTCTTCGGCCGTCGCCCTGTTGAGGTTGATGCGAGCCCCGGCCACGCCGGACCTGACCGCGGTTCTCGGCGGCGCCTTCGTGGCCCGCGGCGAAGTGCGCGGCGACACCGCTCCGGCGGACGGTATCGACCCGGTTGCCGACCGGACTCGCAGATAGGGCTGCAACTTCTCCACGGACCTGGGGCCCAGACCGGACACCCGGACCAGCTCCCCGACGTTCGCGAAGGGACCGTTCTGCTCGCGGTCCTGAACAATGCGCAGCGCGATGGACGCCCCTACGCCCGGCAGCCGGTCCAGCTCCTCCTCCCCCGCCGCATTCAGGTCGATGGTCTCGCCCGCTGCGAATGGCCGGGAACGGCGCTCCTTCGAGTCCACCACCGAATCGCCGGCCGCCAGAAGGCTGTCCGCGATCGACGGGCGGTCTTCGAGCGGCGGCTCGGCCGAACCGGGCGCGACCACCACAAAGCGAATCACCGCCGCCCCCGTCAGCAGCAGGGCCGCTCGCAGCATGCTTTTTCTCTCTCTGTCCGTCATGTGTCTTCCTTTCCGGGACGGGAACGTCCGCGGCCATTGAAGCCGGCAGGCGTCCGTCCCGTCGACAAGGTTGCCCACATGGACGGGCACCTCCATGACGGAACGGGACTTCTTTCGCGCTTGCCCCCGTGAGCGACCGGCCGGGACCGCGCACGACACCGCTGCCCGGGCTCAGGACGGGAGGCGGAGGAGATCCGAGGTCAGGAGGAAACGCCCGAAGACGTTGAGCTGCAGCTGGGTCGTGCCCGCACGCTGACCCACAAAGGAGCGCCGGTCCACATAGCGAAGCCGCATCCCCAGCTGGAAATCGCGAACCGACGAGTCGACCGAAAGGGAACCGATGCGCTCCAGCTGGTCGATGAATGCCACGCACGGACTGTAAGGATTGGGGATTCTGCACTGCACCTCGTCGCCGTAGGTCATGTCCATCGTGATGCGGAGCGGCACCCCCCGTTCCCGGAAGGCCCGCAGGGGCGAGCGGAAGGAAGCGGAAACCCGAATCGAGTGCCGGTCACGCCGCCGTCTGGTGTCGCCGGTGGGATCGTAGCTCTCTCCCCGGTTCAGTGTTCCATCGTAGCTCAGCGTCAACCCTCGAACGAACGCCAGCGTGACGGCCATGGGGACCTCGCGGTCCTCGCGGAAGCGATCCTGCTGCGTGCCTGCACCGAACTCCAGGCTGCGCGTAACCCTTCGGTATCCCGAGCTCAGAGACAGCCGTTCCACCGCCACGGACACGAATCCGGGCAACGCCACGTCGCCGACCGACGCTCGCAGATCGGGCCATACGCGCTGCAGGTCTTCGCGGTCGGAACGGGTATCCAGGGTCCCGTTGCGGGCCCGGTCGAAGCTCAGCCCGACAGAAGCGGAACCCGGCAGCCTGAGTCCGCCACGCACATTGATCCGGTCGCGCTCGCTGAGCGTAGACGCCGAATCGGCACCGACCATCAGAAAATCATCCCGACCGCCCCACCCCAGCTGGTAGAAGGCGCCAGGGTCGACGGCCTCCCGGTTGAACCGCGATGTGAGGCCGTTCGAGTAGGTGACCGCGAGTGGTTCGAAGGACCGGGCCCACCACGGGGACGCGGTACCCCCACCGGCCTCCTCGGCCATGCGACCGGGGTCGATCGAGAAGTTGGCCGTAAGGTTGCGCTGTCCGTCGACGTTTCGGAGCAGCGCCAGCGCGGAGTCCACAGGGGTGTGACGGGTGCCGATCAGGTCGGCGTTGCGTTCCGACAGATAGATCGTGGTCACCTGGACGCTGCTCCGCGCCCACTCGGTAAGGCGGGGCTGGAAGGCCAGCCGCGTCCTCACGTGCCGATTCACCTCCCAGCCAAAGTCGACCCCCGACACCTGCCTCCTCTCGCCGGAGAGCAGCTCTCGGCTGTCGGGGTCGCCGGCCAGCTCCTCCACAGCCAGGAGGTCCCGCCCGCTAAGCAGGTCGGCCGTCGCGATCAGGGACTCGACGGGTCGAAAGCCCACCCGGGCGGACGCCGTCACGAGCCGCCGGGGCGCCAGCGTTGCGGTCGCCAGCGAGTCTCCCCCGGTCCGGATGATCCTGTCGAAGCGAAGCGTACTCAGGTCGCGGTTCAGCAATTCGCTCTCGAGGCCGAAGCTCTCCGGAGTCCAGCGCAGCCGGGCACCGGCGATCCGCTCCTCGAGAAAGGAGGGCAGGATGGCCCGCAGCACGGACCGCACGGCCCCGGGGAAGATCGGGAAGTCATGGCGAACCGGAGTGGCGGCGTATCCGACGAGGGCGTCGACGCCGGACCCGTCGCTCTCGGTTGTAATCGTGCGCAGGCTGGACCGCACCATGCCCGCCCGCACATCGAGACCACCGAGTACGGCACTCCAGAAGCCCCCATCCTCCGGCGCAGGTCTTCGCAGCGAGAAGTCGATTCGCGAGCGGCTGAAACCCGGGTTTCGCAGGCCCTCCAGCCGGTCGGCGCGGACATCGCTGCGGCCAAGGAAGATCGGCGACTGGGTCTCGCGCTCGTGGGTGACCGAGAGGGGCGCCTCCAGACCCCACGAACCCGGGGCAAACCGAGCCAGCTGCACCGTGGCATTGACGTCCAGGATGCGGTCGTCCTGGAAGGTGGGCGTCGCGCGCAACTGGCGAAAATACCCGCCACGGCTGCGGAAGCTGGCCCGCGACTGCAGGAACTCTCCACCCCGGACTTCGGCGTCGAATGCCGAAACCAGCCCCGCGTCCCGGATTCCGCGACCGAGACGGAGTTCGTCCACCCATATCTCGCCGGAGATCGGGGCTCCCGACTCGTTCACCACACCGAGGCTGATCTCCCGAACCGAGGCCAGGTTGGGGGCCCGGCCACGGTCCTGCAGAACGACCGCGTACACCGAATCGGCCGACCAGAGAACGAGTGGCGAGTCACCCGGCATCCCGGGGGCGAGAATCAGCTGCTCCTCGGCGCGCCGCCGCAGCGTGAGCCACTCGTCGAACCGGATGACGACCTCGGGCAACCAGTCCTCTTCCCGCACCATCCCCGGCACGTCCGTCCGATCCAGTCGGGCCCGGTACAGGTAGAAATTCCTGTCGTCGGTTCCGATCTTGACAAAGAAGTAGGCGGGGGTTTCCAGTCCGAAGTCGCCGTCCGCGGCGACGGCCCACAGCCGGGCCTCCTGGTAGGAGAGGAAGTCACGGGGGCGTTGGGGGAACCGGTTGTAGACCTCGACTCTGTCGCCAGGCTGCACACCCTCGAATCCGATGGACAGAGAGCGCTCGTTGAACTCGATTCCCTGCCCTCCGAACGCCGCCGTCGGGTCGTCGAGCTGCTCGATTACGCCCGGCGGAGAGGCGTAGGCATCGCCGACCGTCAGCCGGGAGACCGGGCTCACCTCCACCCGGCCCATCACCGACACGGTGTCCCCGCCCACTCCGGTGAGCACCCCCGTCAGGGACCGCTTGATCCACGTCGACCCCACGATCCCCATGCGTGCGAGCACGAACGAGTCACGGCGCTTGCCGGCCACGGTCAGCCGCAGGTGCCGAACGGCGCGCAACTCCGCGTCGGTGATGGAGCCGCCCACGTCGAGGCCCGACGGGTCTCGCAGCGGAATCCGATAGAGGCGGAACGCGGTCCCCGTCTCGTCCCTGTCCCGGACCAGGAAGGGCGAGGATCCGTCCAGGCGGATCACGAATCGGCGATACCGCTCCAGCGTGTCCAGGTTCCCGTCCTCGTCCAGATCCTCCGAATCGGGGCGGCCGTTGCCTCGCGTGCAGTTGGCGTTGGGATCGCCCAGGCGGTACACGCGGGCCCGTTCGCCGAAACAGTCCTCGTCCCACACCCCCCGTCCATCCGCGATCCTCCCCCAGACTTCACCCCGCCGGGGATCGGCTTCCTGGTCCAGGATCCCCAGCCCCCAGGGTACCCCCGACACCGGCTTCACTCCGTTCACGGCACCGATGGTATCGACAAAGAGCGCATCCTCGCTCACGATCCCGAGATCGAGCACCAGGCTGAGGAAGTCCCCGTCGCGCACGTAGAACTCGACGAAGTCACTCTTCGTGAGGTCGGTGCCGGTAGGACTGAGGACGGTGGTGATCGACGACCATCCACCCCTCCCCTCCTCGTCGCCGCTCTCCGGCTGGAAACGAACGAAGAGCCCCGGCTCCCGCACCGCGCTCCCCGTGATCCGGATCTGCTGGTCGATATCGGCACTGGGGTTGAACCCCTGGAACACGTCCAGACTGTCGCCGCCCACGTCTTCGGTCACCCATGTGTGCTGCCACGTGAGTGTCGCCAGGGTGGCAGGCGAAAACTCCGGCGGCAGCACATCTTCCGCCCCGTCCGTGAAGGCGGGCATGCTCCCGCGGCGCCAATCCTGACCCTGGACCGAGAGGGAGCGGGCGTTGACGCCATCGTAGTCGTCCAGGTAGACGTCCCCCTGGGTGTTCGGATTCGGCAGGGAGACCGCGGTCTCACCCGACAGGTGGACGGACGACTGCCCACCCGCGTCCAGCCCCGGCACCGCGTTCAGCAGGCGTGTGAGAACGGGAGCGTCCAGGTTGACTGCGCCGTTGACCGCGCCGAGGCCCACCGCCCCGGCTTCCACGCCGAGCTGCGGTCGCCTCACCAGTTCGTCCTCGGTCTGGTAGAGACCGGTCAGGTTGAGGGCGCCGTAGTCTCCGAGGTCGTAGCTGGCGTTCAACCCGAAGACCGAAGAGGAAGCCACCTGGAAAAAGCTGCGCTGCTCCCAGGTCACGTCCAGCACCCGCCCCGGATTCGCGGCCAGGAGGGCGTCCGGACCGACGAGGGTCAACTGGCCCACGTCATAGTCGATCACGTAGTCCACGTCGCGGAGCAGCGCACGGTCGCCCAGGGTGACTCGCTCCGTGCCCTCCCGGATCCCCACCGCACCCAGGGCAAACGAGGAAAGAAGTCCTTCGCCCCGCACCTCGTACGTCAGGTTCAGGCGGAACACACCGCCGTTCTCGCGTTCGAACGGGTCGGGGTCCCTGTAGATGCGCGCGTTCCGGTTGTCCCCCAGGATTCTGCGGACCTCCACCGAGTCGACTGCGAGACTCGTCAGCGGAGGAGGATACGCGAACGGCTCGAGTGTCGGAAAGATGATGAACGTCCCCGAGACGGGGGGCTGATCCTCGAACGAGTCCAGCGCCGGGCGGTACAACTGTGACAGATCGAGCCGGTCGACGGGCGACTCCTCGTCCAGGCCGAAGAGGCGCAGATAGGTCAGGTCGTCGCCGTTCGGGCGGCGGGCGAACGTCCGTCCCGCGCTCTCCTCTCCAAGGGACACCGTGAGTCCGACCGAGCCCGGATCCACCTCTCCGGACGACGAAACCCTGTAGACCTGGTGCATCTCCATCCGCCACGTCGGCTGGCCGGGCTGGTGCTGGGCGGACGAGGCCTTGAGCAGCTGGAGCCGAGGTCTCCCCCCGCTGCGGTAGATGCGCTCGGGGTTGTAGGTGCCGATGGTGTCTCCCGCCGCGGTGATGTAGGTGACGGCCAGGATTTCGCCGGGACTCAGGGGTGAGCGCAACGCGATCCAGAGACCGCTGGGATGCACCACGTAGTCCTGACCCGGCCGCAGGTAGCGGAACCACGCCGACTCGGTGACGGTGTCCGCTCCGGCCCCGGCGAACGCGTCGGCCTGAATGTACCCCTCGACCTGCTGCCGCGAGTACAGGTCGATCTCGGAACGGTACAGCTGGATCGGGTCCGCCCCGGGCGCGACGGACGGCGGGGCTCCGGACGGGGTGAGTCCGAGCGCGTCCACATGCGGGTAGTCGGGGAAGGCCGTCGGATCGAAGAGGAAGAAGAACTGCCCTTCGACGTAGTCCGCGTCGTCGAGCGCAAGCGTATCGGCCCGCGAGAAGTTCCGGCCCGATCCTTCGAGGCGAAAGCTCCGTGACGTCACCTCACCGTTCTGTTGCGCCCATACGGACTGGATGTCGACCGGGCCGGCTTCGAACGCGGCCTGAAAGCCGAAGTTCCCGGCGGGCACTGCTTCACGCAGGAATCGCGAAGGCGGGAGGTCGAAGCGAACGTCTCCGACCGCGAAACGTTGCAGAAACTCCCCCGAAAGCCCCCGGTAGTTGATGTTGACCCGGTTGGCCCCCTGGAATTCACGCGTCTGGTCGTAGTCGACGTCCACCACAATGCGATCGGTGATCGTCCCGTCGGCGTCGGCCGCGAACTGGATGTCGGGGGTGATCTGGGGAAGCAGCGAGACTTCGCACGTCACCTGGACGGTTTCGTCACAGGGCCGGTACTGCGCCCAGTCTCCCCCGAACTGTCCGGTACCCCTGAGCGAGAACCCGAGATCGGCGAATTCATTGACGAACCTCGAAGGCGCCGTGGCGCGGCGGCCCGGAAGCGAGCCTTCTGCCGGGTCCGGAACGTCCCCGTAGCCGATGACGCGCCCCAGGGTGCCGAAGCGGAAAAGAGGTTCCCGGTCCCAATCCGGCCGTGCAAGGGCGGGGAGACGGGCGGCGGCGAAGGCGGGGGGGGGAAGTGCGGCGATGGCGGCCCCGAACCGGGTAACGGGTATGCGGGCCCTGCCGAGCCGCACGAAGGGTACCGCGGGCGCGGGTGGCGAGAGCAGGGGGGGAAGCGGTTGCCGCAACTGGGGGATGATCCAGAGCAGCGTGTCGGCGACGGGTGGCCGCCGCTCCTGTGCAGTTCCGTCCCCCGGTGCCATGAGCCCGGCCCCGGCAGAGCACAGGATCGACAGCGCCGTCACATGGCGAAACCGGTCCGCGCGCCGCCCCAACCGGGTGAGAACATGCCGGGACCGGTTATGTTTCATGATTCAGGCCGACAACCCACGGGAGCTCCCCCGAGTCATAGGAGTATCCCCCGACAAAGCCGGCTCGAGAGCCCAACCCGACCGAACATGACAATCCTCACCCGCTACCTGATCCGCTCACACGTGGGTCCCTTTCTGTTCACCTTCAGCCTTCTCACCGGGCTGCTGTTTCTCAACACGGTCACCAGGCTGTTGCAGGATCTCGTCGGAAAAGGGCTCCCCGGGGAAGTGATCCTCGAAGCCCTCGTCCTCTCCTTCCCGCACACTGTGGCGCTGACCCTCCCCATGGCCGTCCTCCCGGCGGTTCTGTACACCTTCAGCGAATTGGCGACGGCAAGCGAGGTCGTGGCCATGTCCGGGAGCGGCGTCCAGCCCCGCAGACTCTTCCTGCCGGTTCTGCTCCTTGGAGTCGTCCTCAGTGGAATCACATACACCTTCAATGACCGAATACTCCCCGAGGCGAATCACCAGCTGAAAAACCTTCGCAACTCCATTCGCCAGAAGAGTCCCACCTTCCAACTTCGAGAACGTGTGGTCAACCTCATCGAGGCGGGGAACGGTCTCGGTCCCTACTACATGAGGGTCGACAACATCGACCCCATGTCCAACGAGCTGACCGATGTCGTCATCTATGATATGAGCCAACAGGGCGTTCGGCGCACGACCTACGCCGAGCGGGGCAACATGCAACTGGACGCCGCCTTCACCGACCTTCAGCTGCGCCTTCACAAAGGGCACACCTACGAAGTCGGCAGCGGCGACATCGGCAGCTTTCAGCAGACCGGCTTCGAGCAGCAGCTGTACATGCTGCGCGGAGTTGGCGATGTCTTCGAGGATCTGGGGGACAACCAGCGCAGCGACCGGGAGATGTCGGTGGCCCTGCTGCGCGATTCGGCGGCGGCCAAACGGCTCGCAATCGATTCGATCAGAGAGGAATCGCGCGCGAATGCGGTCGGGGCCGTTCAGCGCGCACTGGGGCGGGGTCCAGCCTCCGATTCCGTTCGCTCCGCAGGACCCGGTTTCGCCAAGACGATGGCCCTTTCGCAGGGCTCTCAGCTGGCCCCGGACGAAATCACGCGGACGGTCTCGGTCACCGCGCGCACCAACAATGCCCGCTTCGAGGCCTTGCGAAAACGTGCCAATCAGTACGGCGTCGAGATCCACAAGAAGCTTGTGATCGCCACCGCGTGCATGGTGTTCGTCCTGATCGGCGTGCCCGTGGGCATCCGCTTTCCGCGCGGGGGCGTAAGCATGGTCATCGTCGTATCCGCCGTGGTGATCGGAGTCTACCAGTACGGCCTCACAACGGGCGAGGACTGGGCCGACCGCGACCTTGCCGCCCCGTTCTGGACCATGTGGGCGCCGAGCCTGATCTTCCTTGTGGTCGGGATCCTGCTGGTCTCCCGCATGGGCAGGTGGACGGCCACCGCGCGCGAAAGCGGCTGGCGCGAGATCTGGACCGCGGCCAGGGCCCTTGCCGGCAGGGTCCTCCGGCGCCGGAGATCGCCCGCGTGATCCGGACCCTGGACCGCATGGTGGGTCTTACGTTCACCTGGCTGTTCATGGTGTTCGTGTTGAGCGTGCCGATCCTGTTCATCCTCGGTGACCTGTCCGATCAGCAGGGACGTTTCCTCGACCGGGGCCTCTCCGTACTGGACATCGCGCATGGATACCTCTTCATGTATCCCCACTTCATCCTCTGGTCCGCACCGGTCGCGGCTCTCATCGCCGCGGTCTTCACCGTCCATTCCATGACCACCCACCGGGAAATCCAGGCGGCCAAGGCGGGTGGCATCTCCTTCCACCGTCTCGTCGCGCCCCTGTGGCCGGTGGGTGCGGCGCTGACCGGCGGCGCGTTCCTTCTGGCCTCCATCGTCCCCGGCGCGAACCAGAGGGCAGCGGAGATCTTCGGGGAGCGGGAGATGCGAAGGGAATGGCGGCACGACTTCGTCTACCAGACGGAAACCGAAGAGACGCTGAGCGTGCAACAGCTGTTCATCGCGTCGAATTCGATGGACGGCGTGCTGATGGAGAAATGGGAGGAAGACGGGTCGCTCAGCCACGTGTGGGCCGACGAGGCAGTCTTCGCCGAGGGTCAGGGCTGGACCTTCCGCCAGGGGTACCTGCGGCTGATCCGCCCCGGAGGAACCGAGACCACGTACGCCTTCGAGCGCTATCGCCCTCTCGAACTCACCGTCGCCCCGGAGGAGCTGCTCGACGACCCCCCCGAAGAAGAAGAGATGAGTTACGGCGAACTGGGACGCCAGGCCGCGGCCGTATACCGTTCGGGCGGCGACCCCAGGGAGCTCCTGGTGGCGCGCGAACAGAAGCTGGCGATCCCCGCGGCCATCCTGGTGATCGTCCTCTTCGGCACGCCGCTGGCCACCACCGTCGAGAAGGGGGGTGCGGCTTTCGGTGTCGGCGTGTCCCTGGGTTCGACCCTGCTGTATATCCTCCTTCTCAGACTGTTCGGAGCCATCGGCGCGGCGGGGGGGATACCACCCTTCTGGGCTGCCTGGACACCCAACGTCCTGTTCCTCGCCGTCGGGATCGTCCTCCTCTTCCGGGTTCGGACCTAGTCGGACCCGGCCCGGCCAAACCAGCTGGCTACGTCGAGTCGGCTCGCTGGCCAGGCGTCCCCCGGCCCTTCAAGAACCCCGGCGCGAACTCCCCGAAGCACACCTCCTCCACCGGTCCGCGCAGCCGCACCGTCCAATCAGGATCCACGTCGACCTCCATCGCGCCCCCCTCCATCCGAACCGTGACCGGTCCGGCCGGCACCAGCCCCAACCTCACGGCGGCGGACGCGGCGGCGCACGCCGACGTCCCCGACGCGGAGGTCGGCCCCACTCCCCGCTCCCAGATCCGGATCGCAATCTCCCGCCCGGCCGGGGCGTCCGCGAACTGGACGTTGGCGCCTCGAGGGAAGGCCTCGCTGGTACCGATCATCGGGCCGTAGTGCTCCACCTCGCTTCGCGCCCACGACCTGCGAAAGGCAACCGCATGCGGATTGCCCACTGCCACGGGAACCACCTCCACCACATCGGCGGCCGCTCCACCCCCTCCCCGGCCGCGACCGCCCGACGGCCGCATCAGCTTGAGCGCAACCCTGCCCCGCTCGTTCACGCGAGCCCGCGCCACGAACGGCGGCCCCGTCGGGAAGGTGATCCTTCCCATGTCCGCGCGCGCGTCGTAGACCCCCTGCGCATCGGGGCCGGCTACCTCCAACCGGATCCGGTCGCCACCCACCGTGACGAAAAAAGGACCATCACCCGCGCGTCCCAGATGTTTCATGTAGACGCCCGCGATCCGGAGCCCGTTGCCGCTGCGCTCGAACTCGCCGCCGTCGGGGTTGAACATGCGCAGCCTCGTCTCCGCTCCCCTCGCGGTGGACTCGACCACCACCAGGCCGTCGGCACCGGGGCCGCGCCAGCGGTCGCAGATACGCCGGATCAGCTCGGTGGTCAGCGAGGGGCCGGCGCCTTCCTCGAAGACCAGATAGTCGTTGCCGTGGCCGTGCGCCTTGAAGAAGCGCGGATGTACGCTCAGGGGTGTTCGCAACTTTTCCGGCCTCCGTCTCGTCCAGCCGATTGATCGCGGGTCTCCAGGTCAATGTACCGGAACCGCGGCGCCAAATGACATTGTGTTTTCCAAGGGCCCAGGAGGGTTCGATAGAGAGGAGTGGCGGCCGATGGCGACGTGGTGGACTGAGAGGTGGATGTTCGGGGCAGAAGTGTCGACGAGGCGGGTGTGCCTGTTGGCGACGGCAGTAGCGGGTTTGGCGGGGATGGCGGCACCCGGGGCCCTCCTGGGCCAGGAAACCGAAAGGAACGGTGACGTGGAGGCAGGCGGAGGACGAGCGGCCCCGCCGACGTTGCAGGCTCTCCGGGTATCCGGCCCGGCGCCGGTGGTCGACGGAGTTCTTGACGAGGCGGACTGGGCCATGGCCATGGTCGCGGCGGATTTCATCGTTTTCGAACCCAACGAGGGAATGCCCCCCTCCCAGAAGACCGAAGCTCGGGTGCTCTACGGCGACGAGGCCATCTACGTCGCCATCCGTGCCTACGACGCTGCGCCCGACTCCATCGTCTCGAGGTTGGCGAGGCGCGACGAACGCCCCCATTCGGACTGGCTGGACGTCGTGATCGACAGCTACCACGACCGGCGAACGGCGTTCCGCTTCGGAGTCAATCCGGCGGGCGTCAAATCCGATGGCTACATGTTCGACGACACGAACGAGGACGACTCGTGGGACGCGGTGTGGGATGTGGCAACCCGGACCGACGACGAGGGCTGGATCGCGGAATTCCGCATCCCATACTCGCAGCTGCGGTTCGACGGGGCGGCGACGCAGACGTGGGGAATCAACTTCGTCCGCTTCATCGGGCGGCACCTGGAGCGCAGCCTCTGGGCGCCGATCTCCCGCGGTGACGGGGCACTCGTCTCGCGATTCGGCAGTCTGGAGGGGCTGCGCGACCTGTCACCGCCCAAACGGCTCGAAGTGATGCCCTACTCCCTGGTCCGAATGGAGAGCGCGCCCGGAAGCGCCGCTGATCCGTTCCACGACCCCAGCGACTTCTCGTCGACGGTCGGCGCGGACGTGAAGTACGGAATCACCACCGATCTGACCCTCGACGTGACAATCAACCCCGATTTCGGTCAGGTGGAAGCCGATCCGGCCCAGGTGAACCTGACCGCCTTCGAAACCTTCTTCCCCGAGCGCCGCCCCTTCTTTGTCGAGGGCGCGGGAATCTTCGCCTTCCGCTTCTCCGAGGGCGACGGAGACATGGCCAGCGAGGGACTCTTCTACTCCCGCCGCATCGGTCGCGCTCCCCAGCGACGCGCAACCGGGTCGGCCTTCTCGGATTCGCCCGAGCGGACGCGCATCCTGGGTGCCATGAAGCTCTCGGGCAAGACTCGCTCCGGATGGTCGGTGGGACTGCTTCATGCGCTCACGGGGCGCGAGGAGGCTCTCCTCGCCGACGGCGCCGGTCCGGTCGACAATCAGGTGGTGGAACCCGCGGCCCAGTACGGAGTGGGCCGGGTCAGCAGGGACTTCCGCGACGGAAAGAGCGCAGTCGGCATGATCTCCACCTGGACTCGGCGCGATCCGGCGGTCGCCGGCGCGATGGCGCTTCATTCCGGGGCCTACACTGGCGGAGTCGACGCACGCCACCGCTTCGGCGGCGACAGGTTCATCGCCTCGGGCTACCTCCTCGGCTCCACCGTCCGCGGTTCAGCCGAAGCGATCGCGCGCACCCAGCGTTCTCCCGCCCGGTACTTTCAGCGCCCGGACGCGGATCACACCGACTTCGACCCCACCCGCACCTCATTGAGCGGCTGGGCCGGTTCGGCCACGGTCGCCAAGATTTCGGGAGGCTACTGGCGCTTCGCAACCGGCGCGATGGCACGCTCTCCCGGCTTCGACTCCAACGACATCGGGTTCATGCGCGAGGCTGACTTCGTTGCCCCGTTCGTCTGGATCGGACACAATCACTACCAGCCCGGGGAACACTTCCAGCGCTGGAACCTCAACGTGAACGCCTGGACGCCGTACAGCTTCGGTGGAGAGGGCTTCCAGAAGGGTTCGAACATCAGCGGCAGCTTCACCCTGCGCAATTTCTGGGGCGGGTACGCCGGCGTCATGAGGCAGTCGGAGGGTCTCTCCAACACGGTGTTGCGCGGCGGCCCGATGCTCAAGCGGGACCCATCGTGGGGCGGGTGGTTCGGTTTCTGGTCGGATTCGCGGAAGCAACTGCAGTTCGAGGTCGGCAACAATTGGCAGGTGCGCCCCGAGAGCGATTCGTGGAGCTATGGAACCGACGCGAGCCTGCGCTGGCGCCCGTCGTCGCGGGCCACGCTGTCGGCGGGTCCATTCCTGAACTGGAGGCGGGAAGACCTGCAGTGGGTCGGGCGCTTCGACCTCGACGACACCAACTACCTGTTCGGGAACCTCGACCAGACCACCGCGGGCGTCACCGCCCGTGCCGACTGGACCTTCTCGCCCACTCTGTCCCTGCAGCTCTACGCCCAGCCGTTCGTTTCGGCGGGGAACTATGGCAGCTTCAAGCGCATCACCGACCCCCGAGCGGACGCCTACGCCGACCGCTTCACCGTGGTGGGGAGCGGTGACGGCGACGACGGCCGAATGCTGGCCGACATCGACGGCGACGGCGTGACCGATTCATTCTACAACCCGGACTTCAACGTCAAGCAGTTCCGCTCCAACGTCGTGCTCCGCTGGGAGTACCACCCCGGATCCGCCCTCTTCGTGGTCTGGTCGCAAGGGAGGGACCACTACGCGCAAAGCGGCGAATTCTCCTTCGGGGACAACCTGGGAACGCTGCTGGATCAGCCCGGCGAAGACGTCTTCATGGTCAAGCTGAACTACTGGATCGGGTAGCCGGCCCGCCTGGCACCGGGCAGCCGTGGATGAGCCGCTCGGCGGTTGTCGCTCCCGGCCCCGTGTGGCACATTTCCACCTGTTCCTCCCGGGGCGAAGCCCCACGGCGTCCCGGCCCGCCACAACCAAGCTGCGGAGGCCGCTGTGAGCTCCGTCACGCCGACCGCCACACCCACACCCCACTTCGTCGCGGTCGTCAAGGACGACTGCGAGACCTGCCAGCTGATCGGCCCCGTGCTGGGCGAGATCGCCGCCGCGGGACACCGGCTCACCGTGTACTGGCAGGACGACGGCACATTCCTCGACCCCGCTCTCGTCGTGGTGGACGACCGGGAGCTGGTACACTCCTTTCGGCTGGGCGTCGAGACCGTCCCCACACTCATCCGCTGCGACAGCGAAAACGGTCCCGAGACCCGGCCCTCCCGCCGCACCGATCAACCGCGGGCCGCTGGATGGATCCGGTCCGAGTGGAGAGCCCTCACCGGGTTGCCCGGACTCGGCGACGGGCTCCCACGGTACCGGCCCGGCTGCGGCTCCCTCTCGGTCGAACCCGGGGTCGCGGAAGCGCTTCAGGTGCGCCACGGACACACCGGGATCCGGGCGCGGGACATCCGGCTGGACCCCGGCGCCGACCTGGTGGAGGCATGCTTCGACCGCGGCTGGACGGACGGGCTTCCGGTCGTCCCGCCAACCCCCGAACGGGTTCTGCGCATGCTCGCGGGGACCCGACGCAATCCCGGGGAGATCGTCGGCGATGTTCCGCCCAATCTTGCCCCGTGCACCGTCGAGAAAGTCGCCATCAATGCCGTATTGGCGGGGTGCAGGCCCGAGTACATGCCGGTGGTCCTCACGGCCCTGGAAGCCGCGCTCGACCCCGGCTTCACCCTGCACGGAGTCACGTGCAGCACCTGCTTTTCGAGCCCGGTCGTGATCGTGAACGGCCCGATCGCCAAGCGAATCGGCATGAACGCGGGGCTGAACGCGCTCGGACAGGGCAACCGGGCCAACGCCACCATCGGCCGCGCACTGAACCTGGTGGTGCGCAACGTCGGCGGCGGACGGCCCGGCGAGATCGACCGCGCCACCCTGGGATCGCCGGGCAAGGTCGGGTTCTGTTTTGCCGAAGACGAGACGGACGGGGACTGGGAGCCCCTGTCCGTCTCGAGGGGGATTTCCGCGGGCCGGAGCGCGGTCACCGTCTTCGCCGGCGACGGGATCCAGGGGGTAACCGATCAGAAGGCCCGCACCCCCGGCGAACTGACCCGTTCCCTGGCCATGGCGCTCATCGCCGTGGGGCACCCCAAGCTGTGCGAGTGGGCCCCGGCCGTGCTCGTCCTGTCGCCCGAACACCATGCCATCTATCGCGAAGCGGGGTGGGGCCGGCGGCGGATCACCGGGGCCCTGCACCGCGCTCTTCTGCGCCACGGCAGCGATCTGGTGTCCGGTGCGGGTGGCGTGGCCGAAGGCATGCCCCTGTCCCGGAAGGACGAGAAGATCCCCAAGTTCCACCCCGAGGCGTTGCTCGTGGTTCGGGCCGGGGGCCCGGCCGGCCTGTTTTCGGCCATCCTTGCAGGCTGGCCCGGAGGACGCCTCCTGGAAGAATCCCACCCCGTCACCCTGGAGATCGATGAATGAACACGAAGCCGGTCATTCTGCACGACCCCACCTCCGAGGCCACGCCCACCACGCGTCCCCGCCGTCCGCCACCCGACTCGCTCGACGGGAAGACGGTCGCGCTCTTCGACATCGGCAAGGCGCGGGCCGGCGAATTCCTCGATCATCTGGAGGCGCGGCTCCGTGCACGGGGCGTCTCCACGGCGCGGTTCGCCAAGCCGACGAACGCCAAACCGGCGACCACAAGGTTGCTGGGAGACATCGCCACCGGTGCGGACGCGGTGGTGGAGGCCCTCGCCGACTGAGGATCGTGCGTATCATGCGGTCTGCATGACATCAAGTCGCTGGACGACCGGGACGTTCCCGGCCTGCTGGTCGCCACCACCGCATTCCGGGACGCGGCCGCCCACCAGGCCCACTCGCTCGGCTTCGAGCCGGCCATCGTGTGGGTGCCCCATCCCATCCAGAACCGTCTCCCCGAGGAGCTTGAACGCCTCGCCGACGATGCGCTCGAGCCGGTGCTGCAAGCCCTGACAGGGACCGCGCGACCGGCTACGTAAAGCTCGTCGTCAACAGAATCACCAGCACCACGACCGTGAGCGGCGTGCCCAGCCGGGCGTAGTCGCCGAAGTGGTACCCCCCCGGACCAAACACCATCAGATTGGTCTGGTAGCTCACCGGAGTCATGAACGACGCCGAGGCGGCCAGCGCGACCGCTACCGCCGCTGCGCGCGTGTCGATGCCGAAGTCGGCTGCCGTCGACAGGGCGATGGGAAGCACCAGAGCCGCTGCTGCGTTGTTGGTGATGAAGGAGCTGAGCGCGATCGTGCTGATCACGATCCCCGCCAGCGCCCCCTGCGGGCCGAAGCGCCCCAGGGCGTCCGCGACCAGGTCCGCCGCTGCGTGCCCCAGACCCGAGGTCTCCACTGCGGCCGCCAACCCGAAGGCCGCGCCGATCACGACGATCACGTCGAAATCGATCGCGTCCTTCGCCTCTATGGTCGTGAGGATGCCGAAGCCGATCAGAATGAGTGCACCGATCAGGGACAGGTGCAGGATCGGAAGGATCCCGAAGCCGGCACCCAGCACGATCGACGCCCCGACCGCGCCGACGATCCCGGCCTTGCGCGTCAGCCGTGGCGACGGATCCCCGAGACGAGGCACCAGCAGGAAGTCGTTCCGATTCCTCCAGCGCTCTCCGAAGCCACGGTCCGAGATCAACAGCAGCGTGTCACCAGGCTTCAGCGGTTCCCGTGCCAGCCGTCCGCGGATCGGTTCCCCGGCCCGGTGGATCGCCACGACGGTGGCCTGGTAGCGCGCGAGGAACATCACGTCCACCAGGGAGCGTCCCACCAGGGGCGATTCCGGTGCGATCACGGCCTCGAAGTAGGCGTGGCGCGGGCTTCCCACCTCGTGCGGCAGGTGCGGCTGCTGCGCCGATGCCAGGCCGGAGATGTCGTGGAGGTTCAACACTGCGTCCATTCCGCCAACGAGGGTGAGGTAGTCCCCCCCCTTCAGGACCGTCACCCCCGAGACCTGCGCGGCGCCCTCTCCGTCCCGCTCGAAGTAGGCGATCTCCACATCGGCGGGAAACAGCGCCCGGGCTTCCAGCACCTGAACGCCGTCGAGAGGCCCGCCCGGCTCGACGATCATCCTCACGGAGAAGCTGCGCCCGCCGTGGCGCACCTCCTGGCGGGGCGGCAGGCGGTCCGGCAACAGGTTCGGCGAGAACAGGACGGTGATCACGAGCCCGACGATCGCCATCGGGAGCGCGATCCGCGTCAGCTCGAACATCGTGAAGGGCTCGTACCCCTCCGCCTGCAGAAGACCCGACACCACAATGTTGGTGGAGGTCCCGATAAGCGTCGTCATTCCCCCCAGGATCGCGGCGAAGGAAAGTGGCATGAGGTAGCGCGACGGCGAGTCCCCGCGGCTGTCCGCCCATTCGCCCACCTGCGGCGACAGCATGGCGATGATCGGCGTGTTGTTCAGGAACGCCGACGACGCCGCGACCGGAATCGTCAGCCGGGCCAGTGCGCCACGCAGCGTTCGCGCCTTCCCGAGGGTGGCCTGCACGAGGGGTTGGAGCGCCCCGCTCTTCTCGACTGCGCGCGCGAGCACGTACAACGCCGCAACGGTGATGGGAGCGGGGTTCGAGAAGCCCTGAAACGCCTGTTCGGGGGTTACCACCCCCGTGACCATCAGGACGACGACCGCGGACGCGAACGTCACCGCGGGGGCCATGTAGTCGCGGGTCAAAACCAGCACCGCGACCGCGACCACCCCCAGGGTCAGCCAGGCATCGCCGCTCATGTGGCCACGAACGCCCTATGAACGGTCGTAGGCCAGGACGAGCGGCTCACCCGGGCCCGAAGCCACGATCACGCGCGTCATGATCATGCGATCCCCGACGACTTCGAGTCTCTCTCTCACGCGGCCTCCCGATACGACGACGTGGTCGATCTGCAGGACCGCCCCATCCCACCTCACCTCGCTGCGGATGCGGTGTTCCCCCTCCCGCACCTCCACCTGCGTGCCGTCCATGGGAAGGACGATCGTCGTCCCGGGGAGCGGCGTATAGGACAGCTCGGCCTCCTCCGCGCGGATCACAAGCGTCTCCGGACGCCTGCGGAGCACTTCGATGGTCGTGCGCATGTGGGAGACGGACATGCGACGCGCTTCGACCATTCTCCGGTAGCGCCGCATCTCCCGGCTCTCGTTTCGAGCGACGTCCGCGACCGGAACTTCGTCCTTCACGCCCTCCAGCTGATTGGGTATCTGCGCGGAACTACTCGTTTCGTCCAGTTCCCATCGGCCCGAATACGCGGCGAAGAGCGCCGCGGCTTCCTCTCCGGTGACTGCGGGCCCCCCGCCCCCCGAAGCACAGGCCATCGTCAGGGCGGCGGCCAGCCCCAGGAACGCGAGACACCCGCGGGTTTCGACTCTCATCAAGCGATTCCCCATGCCAGTGCGTCGTTCGATCACGCGGCCGGCACACCACAGGTGTCCACGACCTCGCTGCGTCCGAGGGCAGTATAGCGACGCGTCCGCCGGGGCCGCTACCTCAGCAGGATCGCGAGCAGAAGGTTCATGACGCCGAGAGCCACGGCACCCATCACCGCCGCGGGGAAACTCCTGACGTTCAGACCCCGGACCAGCGACGCGGTGACCCGCAGCGCAACCGCGTTCATCAACACAATACCGAAGAGCCCGAAGGTCAGCATCAGCCACGGGAACGCAAGGCGGCCCACAACCATCCACATGAGCGAGTTTACCGAACCGAGCACCAGCGAACCGATCAGCGCCGCCTTCGCGTCCCGGACCTCGATCCCGTCGACCATGCGGCCCACCAGAAAGAGAAGAGTGGCGCTAACGAGAACGTGGACGATGAATCCAAGCATTGTCGCCTCCTGATTGTTGACACCCCTGCTACACGAAAGCGTACGAGCTTCACTCTGGCAATGTTCCCGCCTGGGGCCGGGGCGCGGAAATCCATGGGCGCGCGGGCACCCTCTCCCCGTGGCGGGGTGCCCGGAGCGCCTCCATCGCCTACTATCAGGCAAACGCGACCCTTCGGCCAGGAACATGAACCATGCAGATCCTTCGCCATGCACCGGTCCTCGCCGCCGGCCTGGTGGTTCTCACGGGCGCCGCCACCGCACAGGACACCTACCGGACGCCCCCGCCCGAGGTGGTGGACATCCTTGACGCCCCTCCCCTCCCCACCGGCGTGGCAAGCCCTTCCGGCGAATGGATGGTCCTTGCGCACAGACGGAGCATGCCCGGGATCGAAGATCTTGCCGCGCCCATGCTTCGGCTGGCGGGAAGGCGGATCAGCCCGGTCACCAACGGTGCGCACGCTGCTCCTCCCTTCGTGCGCTTTTCCGCAGTCCACCTGGACAGCGGCGAGGCACGGGAGGTATCCGGCGCCGAGGGTGGCCTGGGCCCGCCCTTCTGGGCACCGGACGGCGAGCGCTTCGTTTTCACGCGGACCAGCCCGGACGGCGTCTCTCTCTGGCTGGCCAATCCTGGGAGTGGCTCCGCGCGCTCTCTCACCGGACCCACACTGAACGGCGCACGGGGCGAACCCTGCGCATGGATGCCCGGCGGCGGGTCGCTTCTATGCCACTTCGTCGTCGCCGGCCGCGGCGATCCTCCAACCCCGCCCGCGGTCCCGGCAGGTCCGATCGTCCAGGAATCGCACGGCGAAGCGGCTCCGTCGTGGACCTTCCAGGACCTCCTGGAGGACGGCCACGACGAGGCGCTCTTCGACTACTACCTCACCTCGCAGCCGGCCCTGGTCGACCCCGACACCGGAGAGACCACGGCCGTCGGAGCCCCGGCGGTCTACGAGTCCCTCCAGCCCTCTCCCGGGGGGGAATACTTTCTCGCGGTCCGAACGGTCCGCCCCTATTCGTACCTGGTGCCGGACGCACGCTTCGCGAAGGAGGTGGAGATCCTCGACGCCGCCGGCCGACGGGTCCGCTCGGTCGCATCGCTGCCGGTGGACGAGGGAGGCCCCGAACACCTGGGCTTTCGCCGGGCCACAAGCCGCGAGTATTCGTGGCGCCCGGGCGTGCCCGCCACCCTGGCCTTCGTGGAAGCTCTCGACGGAGGCGACCCCGGACGGGACGTCCCCCACCGAGACCGGGTCCTGACCCTGGAGGCGCCCTTCGACGGCGCGGGCACGGAGCTCATCCGCACCGAGCACCGCGTGGGCTCGGGCGCCTTCGGCTTCGGCTACCCGGTGTTGTGGGGCCAGGACGGGACCACCGCCCTGGTGTACGAATTCGACTGGCCCACCCGGCGGACGCGTGCCTGGGTCGTGGATGCATCCGCTCCCGGCGCCGGCGCCCGGCTCCTCTGGGACCGTAGCACGGACAACTGGTACGGCAACCCGGGCGACCCGGTCATGACGCAGGACGCGGCGGGCAAGGCCGTCGTGCGGATGGACGGCACGGGGATCTTTCTGGCGGGACCCGGAGGATCGCCCGAAGGTGACCGCCCCTTCCTCGACCGCCTCGACCTGGACAGTCACGAGGCCGAGCGCCTCTTCCATTCCGGCCCGGCGAGCTATGAGACCGTTGTCGCCGTCCTGGACGACGGCGCCCGCCGGATCGTCACCCGGCGCGAGACGCGCGAAGAGCCGCCCAACTACCATGTCGCCAACACCGTCAACGGGGACCGCATCGCGCTCACCGCCTTCACCGACCCCCAGCCCCAGCTCGCCGGCGTCACCAAGCGAAAGATCTACTACCAGCGCGACGACGGCATCCCCCTGTCAGGTGAACTGTATCTCCCCGCCGGCTACGAGCCCGGCGAGCGCCTTCCCGTGCTCGTGTGGGCGTATCCGCGTGAATTCGCCGACGAGGAAGGCGCGGGACAGGTCCGGGGCTCCGCCCACCGCTTCACGACCATTGCCGGCGCGTCGCATCTCCTGCTGCTGACGGAGGGATATGCCGTGCTCAACGACGCGGCGATGCCGATCGTCGGGGGCTTTACCGCCAATGACAGCTATGTGGAGCAGCTGGTGGCAAACGGCAAGGCGGCCGTGGACAGGCTCGTGGAGATGGGGGTGGCCGACCGGGACAGGATCGGTATCGCCGGGCACAGCTACGGCGCCTTCATGACCGCCAACATGCTCGCCCACTCCGACGACTTCGCCGCCGGCATCGCCCGGAGCGGCGCGTTCAATCGCAGCCTCACGCCCTTCGGCTTCCAGTACGAACGCCGAACCTTCTGGGAGGCCCCGGAAGTCTACTTCCGGATGTCGGCCTTCATGCACGCGGAAAAGATCAACGAACCGCTGTTGCTGACCCACGGCGTCGTCGACAACAACTCCGGGACCTTCCCCGTGCAATCGGAGCGGATGTACCACGCCGTCAAGGGCCTGGGCGGCACCGTCCGCCTGGTAATGCTGCCCCACGAGAGTCACGGATACCGCGCCCGGGAGTCGATCCTCCACACCGTGTGGGAGATGTTCGACTGGATGCGCCGGCACGTAAAGGAAAGGGAACGCCGCCTGATCCCCTAGCAGTTCGTGGATAAATCCCGCGTCGCACCGAGAGCGGTGAGGCGCCGGGCTGGCAGGTTGGATGTGCCCAAAATCACGGCAAGAAATCACGTAAGTTCAACTCGGACTGCACGATCTGCCTTTCTTGCCGACATTACCATATCTGGTTCCGCCAGACCACAATTGCGGGGAAACGGCGTCAAGTGGCGGGAAATCTCTTGACGTGCAACTCGCATTCGACCACATGTCAGAGCCGGGTGCTGACTGCCTGCCTGGCTTAGCTTGGATCTGTGGACGCTAGTGACCGCCATTCGAGGCAGGCTCTGTTTCGGTCGGGACAGCCTTGTCGAATCCCAACTCCTGCGCAAGAGAACGGAGGTTCGGGCTGATACCGATGCTGAGGCGCGCGACGCCGTGAAAGCTGTCCACTGGCGACGCGGCTACCACGACGGCAGGTGTGGCAACTGCCTGCCTTCCACGAAAAACGATCAGCGAATCGAGGGGCAGGAGGAGATCATAGCGAATCCGCTCCCTCTTGAGGTATCCTCTCGTCCGGCTGGCTCCGCTTGTATCGGTGATCACCACCCAACGATAGTCGGGCGGTGCCGACCGTGCGAACTCGCGCAGTCGGCGCCCGAGCTGATCACACGTGAAGCAGTCGACACCTCTCAACAACGCGATAATGACAGGCGTCTCCGCACCCACAGCCTGTACGAGTTCTCCCCTGACGCTTGGAGCCAACATCCCGGATATGGAAATGGAGCCTTCTCCGACATCCCTTGAGTTGTCGCCAGAACCACATCCCAAGAGTGTCCCCACGGCAGTCACCACTGGAGGCAGGTGCAGGAAGCATCTCCAATTCACCGTCCAATCCCCTCCGCTGCCCTCTCCGGTAGCGAAGTGAACTCCAATACGGAGATGGCGTAGGAGTCGGTGGCTTCTGCGTACCCCACGATTAGAGGGCGTCCCTGGAAATCCCGGCCCAACAGGGCACCCGAAGCTCCATGCACTCCAAGAAGCGCGAACCCCCCTTTGCCGTCCAGAGCCATTAGCCCGATGGCCCCACCTTCCACACGGTCCACCCCGACGTTGGCATCGTAACGGTGGAACTGGAGTGCCACCCTTCCGCTATCGAGCGCAAGCACCTCGAGGGGTCGAACATGACCATGAAAGACCCATGATCCGTCCGCCCGTTGCGGCCGACCATCGTTTCGCCTGAGCGTCTCCTTCACCGAAACCGGCATCAACTCGGTCGGGAGCTTTTCGCGAGCCTCGCGCTCGCCTTCGTAACTGAACGCGAACAGCGAATCGTCAACCGCTCCGTAGACGTATCCGCCTCTCGCATCGCCCTCTATCGATGTCCATTGTAGCAGGTAGGGGTCGCGCCCCAAATACCGTTCGCGGTCGAGCATCGCGGAAAGGCAACAGGACCCGCTAGGGCGGAGGAGTGCCAAGAGGTCCCGAAACACTCCGCTTTGGAGTGTTGCGATGGCAAGGAAGAGCGAATCGTCCACCGGACGGAGCAGCCAAGGACTCGTCGCAGGGGCCTTGGCGATCGTCGTAGCCCGCACGAAGTTGCCAGCGGCGTCGAACACCGACAATCTGTCCCGGCCGACATCGTACCCGAACAATGAATCGCGGAAGAACGTGGCAACCTTCAAGTTGTCGAACTCCCCAGGACCTTGGCCCACCCGACCTACGGTTCCCACACGATTTCCACGTCCATCGTAGAGCTTGATGTCGTGGTCGGATCCGTCGGAGATCGCGAAAACCCCTTCGCTGGACTCTGATATCCAGTTGGGCACGGCCAAGCCCGGCTGGGCGTGATCGTCCGTCACGAAGAGGTGCGTTTCCGTAAACTCAACCGGTGCCAACGGGGGACCGCTACCGGGGATCCGGGCCGCATTCCGATCCCGTGCTTCCGCATCGCATCCACTCACCATAACGCCGAGTGCGGCAAGGACGGCATATGGTCTGCCGACACGGTCCCTTCGTGAGCGGGAGCGGGGTCGCCCCCCCCGGCTTTCAGCGTCGAGCCGGGAGGGCTGCGGTGACTTCACCGGTGAGTAGGCGGGCGGAAAAGAACTCACGACACCGCGCCGTGTTCCGGCGGGGCTGGTTGGACCAAGCATCGTGGTGTTATTTCTTCTTCACCACGATGTCACAGCACAGGAAGGGCCAGCCCAGACAGGTCTTCTTGCACTCGTTGCAGGAGTTGGGCGGATCCTCGCCCGGGGTCCAGTAGCACTGCCGATCGCCAGCCAACGCCTGATCAGGACCAGGCACCACGATGGTGGCGATCAGGAGCGCGGCGGCGATCAGAAACCGGCCAGGGCTCAGGATCGATTTCAAAGCTGCGGTTGGGTGCTTCATGTCGGTGTCCTCCCGTTGGTGGGGGTCATGTGTTTGTGGGGGGGTAGTCTCCCCCGGTCCCGAGTACGGGGAATAGAACTGCCGTGGGAGTCAGCCGCAAGAGGGAGGGCCGCCGCCTTAAGGACGGAGCCTCTGGGCGGTGAGTGGGGTGTGACAGTCAGTATCATTGCGAATGCGCGCACGGGCTGCCTCATAGGGCATCAAACGGCCCAATGGGCTTCGGACTCCCAACCGCGCGGTGTTTTCGTCCACGCCGATCCCGCCCGACGGGACCTCGGCCGGGTTCAGACGGTCTTGTGGAACTGGTTTAGGGTCGCACCGGAGTGTGAAAACGCCTGAGAACGACGATCACCGGTCTCCGAGGGGTGACGGGTAGGGCGGACGCGGCGAGCGCAGGCGTCGCCGGGGAGTGACGTGCGGTCGCCCGCCGCGTCGCCGACCGGGAGGCCGTGGAGCTTGCCTGCTACGGCCCGATGCCTCCCTTTCCGGGCGGCGGTGCGGAAGCGTTTCGCGGGCGTCCGCAGGGCTGGCTTTGGCCCACTAAAGCGGGAGAGCCAGCTTACCCCGGGTATAACCCAGGGGCCGGCGAGGGGTGGCCCTGCCCCCCCTTCGATCCCCCCGGGAATCGCGCTCCCGAGGAGGTCGCGCATGGGGGCGCCGCCCCCTCTCCCCGTGTCGGTGCGGCGTGATGCCTGATCGCCGCACCGCCCGTCGTCGCCGCCCGCATATCGGCGGCCGAGTCCGCCACAGGGTTGTCGCCGAGGCGAAGGCGTACCCCGATGGCGTCTCTACCTCCAACATCCTCCCCCGCGTTCGAGCCGGCTGTCGGGGGACCCGTTTTGAGCGCCGAATACGGGTGTTGGTGGCAACTCCTGCGTGTCCGGCTCACTTTTGGGGTCGCCGGACACGGATTGGCCGTTCGGCCGGACACGACTCCGTCCGTGCAAGTCGCTGGCGCGCTTGCGGTTGCGCCACGGCCAGCGGAGCGCCGACGCCGGTCCGCGCTCCCTGGACGTGGCTGGGAGCGACCCCCCATCCCGGCGTACCTCGATTGGCGCCGGGGCGGATGGAGCCGGACAGCCCCATCCTCCCCTCCGCTGCGGGGTCGCTCCCGCCTATCTACGATGGCCCTAACGCGTTGTCATTACTGGCGAAGGCATCGGTGTCTACCTGAGGATGCCCCCAGAGTTGCCCCAAACGTACAGCCGCCTCCAAAACGACCGTCGGCAGGGCTTCGTTGCCCTCTCGGCATCGTGAACACCGGGGCGGCAGAGCCGTCCGCCCGGACCGGCGACGACCGACCGGGTTCCCGTCCCCACCGGAGCACGAGAACCAAGAACCGAATGATTCTAAGATCGACCAGTGAAGGAAGGAGAACAGAGCGATGACGAGTGTGACCGAGAGCAAGACGCGAGCGCCGGGGCGGTTTCTGCGGCTGCCGGAGGTGATTGCCCGCACGGGTCTGTCGCGGAGCACGATCTACTTGCGGCTGGATCAGGGCCGCTTTCCCTCGCCCGTCTCGCTGGGCGGACGCGCGGTGGGCTGGATCGAGTCGGAGATCGACGAGTGGATGCGCAACCGGATCGCGGAGAGCCGAAGTGACGCGGGATGACGGCGGTTCCGCGCGTCGCGCCCACCCCGGATGATCGTCAGCGGCTCGGGCCGGAGTCCCGGTTCCGCTGGCGCATCATCTCCAGCGCCCGTCGAATGGGGTTGTGCGAGACCCGGTTCCGGAGTCGTCGGCCAAGCGCTTCACTTGCACGCTCAACCTCTCGACCAGCCGCCGCAAGGTCCTGCTCTGCTCGGCCTGCCGCTCGGCCTGCCGCCGCAAGGCCTCGACCCGCTCGGTCTGCCGCTCGCCTTGCTGCCGCAAGGCTTCGACCTGCTCCGAGTGCGAGCGCTGTTCCCTCTCGTACTGCTCGGACAACTTCTCCAAAGCCTCCGTCAACTGCCGCTCCAAGCCTGTCATACAGTTCCCTCACTCTCTCGACAGCCTCACGTAGGGCCGTCCGCCCATGTCGAACTCCGTGCGTACCCTCGTCCCGGCGGGCAGCGTCACGTACCGCACCCCGTTCACCTCCCGCAGCGTCACGCCCCAGGTCGTCTCCTCGATCTCGGCCAGCATGTCCCTCGCGCCCAGGAGCCGCAGGTTCACGTCCCCCAGCTCCTCGTACCGGGACTCGATGCTCCTCGACAGCCAGTGCGTCGTCACCCAAGCGCCGCCGTAGATACCGAGGAAGAGGCTCACCCCGACGATCAGGGGCCTGAGCCACGCCTTGAGCAGTAGCTCGCGCATCCGCCCGGTCGCCTCCACCGTATCGGCCTCGATGGAACGCAGCGCGCCGCTCGCGACGGCGCTCAAGTTCTCGCCAAGCCGCGCGAGCTCGCGCGCGGCCGTCTCCTCGATCTGCCGGCGGTCGGCCTCCATCCGGCGCTGCAGCCGCGAGTTCAAGTCGTTCGGGGTGGAAGTCGTGCTCATACAACGCTCCTCTCAGCCGCCACCGCTTGCCGGTGTCCGGATCGCGGGCGGTCAGGTAGTTCTTGCCTTGGCGCGGCACTTCGAGGCCGACCTCCTCGAGTGCGGACACCACGTCGTGGCGGGTCCGCACCGCGCCCTGCTCGACGCGCTGCGCCAGATAGTCGCGGATCAGGTCGCGCGGATCCGGCTCATGCTCGAGTCCGGCCCGCAGCTTCGACGCCTCGATGTAGGCCCGGTGTCCCGGCTGCTGCGTCCTCGCCCGCGCCGGATCGTCCGGACGGCTCCAGCCGTTGTCGTAGTTGAAGGCGTCGCGGAGCGGATCGAACGTCCGCTGCCAGCCGGGCGGCGCGATGTTCAGACTGCGGCCCGTTTCGAGGTCGCACTGCGCCGCGAGGATGTGCGCGTGGACGCCGCCGCCGCGCTCGCGGTGTAGGACCGCCGTCCACGAGTAGCGGTCCGGCTCCAGCCCGGCCCAAGCCGTCTTCTCGAACTCGTCCAGGACCGCCCCGATCTGATCGTCGGTCGGCTGGTCCTCGGGTCCCCACGCGATGACGGCCGATGTGTACTTGCGCTCGAAGTCGAGCGAGTCGGCGACGGCGGCCACCATGTCCGGATCGCCGCGAACGACTTCGACGCCCTCGCGCCGCTGGCCCTCGGCGTCCCGCTCGCCGACGAGATAGTCGACCGCCGCCCGGGCCGAGCCCTTGCCGTGGGGGAGAAACTTAAGGTGCATTGGCGGCCTCCCGGTCGATGCGGGCCACTTCCCGCAACGCCCGCTCGAACGAGACGAGATGGGCGATCACCGAGACGGCCTCGGCCGCCGTCCGGTGGGTGTTCACCCAGCGAGCGAGTTGGTTCAGGTTGTTGCCGATGCGCGCGATCTGGCGAATGCGCTCGCTCTCGACGGCCATCGCGGGCGCGGTCCATGTCCGCGTCCGCGCCATCGCCTCCCGAAGCAGGACGGAGGGGGAGACGCCCGCAGCGGAGGCCTTGTTCCGCCAGGTGGCGTGCTCCGCGGGCGTGACGCGGGCGGCGACCATCACGGTGCGACGCTCAGCCATGGGCGCACGGGCGACGGGGTTCGGAGCGCGGTCTCCCGCGCTCGACCGCTGGTCTCCCAGCGGCGCGGTTGGCCGGGGGTTCCAGGGGGGCGCAGCGTCCCCCTTGCCAGACCGCAGTGTTCAACACTGCGTGGGCTGGCTTAGGCACCTCAACGGTGCCGGACAGCCCACTGGCGAGCGCGCCGAATGGCCTCGGGCGACCGGAATCTCGGGTCGGTGGAGTCTCCATACCCGTACACGGAGAGGCCTGGCTCCGACCGTGTCAACCGCCCGATTCGAGGCGGTTTCCCAAGGCTTCCAGAGCCGTCCCGAAGCCGCATCAAGCTCCGCCAGCGGCGCCCCCGTTACCTCCCGACGCGCAAACATTGAACTCCTCTCTCGCGGGCTCGGAAGCGCTGTCCGACGAGGGGGCGCTGGAACACGGATGGGACTAGCTTCGAAGCTCGGGTCGGGCGAGCTTGGAAGCTCGGGTCGGAATCACTGCGAATGGGAGCGCCTTGGGGATGCAGCCAGAGCAAGCACGGAAGCTACTACGAGGGATTCTTCGAGAAATCTCTGATGGCCGCGGGGTAGCCCGCACAGACGATTTCCGCGGTCTCCGACAGGTGGACGCGAAGACCCGCGAGGCGCGGATGATCATTCAGTCGCTGTCTGGGGTTGGCGAGAGCCTCGCGCGTGAGATGGACGAGGATTCTGACTTCAGCATGAACAGCCGTCGCGTACGGCTGGAGGCGCTGGCAGGGTACTGTCGCACCGCTTTGCGCCTGCTCGCTGCGGGGGCAATTCAGACAGCGGGCAAGAAACCGAGAATCGTACGCGCGCCAGCGAACATCGCCACGCTCACTACCATCATGCCTGATCTGCAGGGCGTTATTGAAGACAGATGGCTGGAAGCTCAAAAGTGCCAACACGCCGGGGCGTATCTGGCGGCGGTCATTATGATGGGCAGCATTCTGGAAGCACTCCTGCTGGCGCGAGCCACGATGTCACGAGAGGAGGCTTACCGCTCGTCGGCGGCGACCCAAACACAGTTGGAGAAATGGAGCCTGGACAGGCTTGTCAACGTGTCCGCCGAGCGCGGATGGATCAAGTCTGATCGCAAGAGCTTCGGACATGCGCTACGCCATTCTCGGAACGTGGTTCACCCATGGAACCATGTCGCGAGCAAAGCCAACTTCGACAAATCGACCTGCACGCTGTGCTGGCAAACCCTTCGTGCGTCGGTTGACGACCTGATCGCTTCAGTGTCACCCTAGCTGCTGGACGAAGGCGTCAGGTTAGGCTTCCCCGTCCCCCGCTCACGCACGAATCGCCAATTCTCCCGTTTTCTGGGGGGCGTCCGTAGGATCGCCTTCATGATATTCTCCGGCGTGTCCGGTATCGGTTCCGGCATCGGATACTCCACCGGACGACCGCGTGGGCGTCTTCTATTACCGCCCATGGCCCTATCTCCGCCGTGGTGGCAGCCCACTGAGGTTGGTGACCATTTTCGGAAGGGCCTCGCCTGGACCGTCGTGGCGGAACGCTACGATGGAGACAGGGCGGTCGCTGGCCCATTGCTCCACATATTTGACTGCCGTCCGGAGATTCGGTGTGCGATCCGTTAGGAACCGCGAGAGCGTGTCGTCGGGCACGATGATGATGCCGACATCAATCACGCCGGTGGAAAGGCTCGCCTGAAGGTGCATCACATCAACGGCCACCAAATCGCTTCGCGACGATACTTGGACCTCGACCCCAATCTTCGCGCCCCGGTCGTTACTCTTGGTCCAGTCGATCCCACCTGAAGCGACCTTGGTCCACCCACCCAGGTCAGCAAACCCTCGGTCGATCTGGCGCCGCAGATCCCGGGTACCGTTCGCGTGGCGTTCTTGCCTTACGAGCAACTGGAAGTCCAGTGTCCCGAGTGCCTCTTCCACGAGTCCTGCCAGGCCATGGCGTTCGACGATGCGGTTGAAGCCGTTGTACTCCCGCCGGTCGGTGATTCGGGGCATTGAGTCAGGCCGTCAAAAGACCGGGGTTCGGAGCCGAGTTCGCAGAGCACCTTGAGTGGCAGGTGGCTTCTTCCACGTAATCGTCATTCTGATGGTTCACGATTTCGCCGCGGAGGCGAGCTTTGGTAGCGTCAGGAGACTCGATTTCAATGCCGATCCATCGCCGCTGCTTCTGCTCGCACACCGCGTAGGTCGTGCCGCTGCCCCCGAACGGATCGAGCACCACGTCACCCGGGCGGGTGCTCATTTCGACAATCCGTTCCAAGACCTTCGTGCTCAGGACGTTCGCGGTGCGGGTCTTGGGCTTGAACTTCGGGTGCCGCACGGGCGGGATATCGGTCCACACATCCTTGAGGTTGACGCCGTTTGGGTTCATGGCGCTACGGTGTCCACCGTAGTCTCTGATCTCGCCCCCACAATGCCGACACGTCTCGATGGGGGTGCGTATCCGCTGGAATCGACGGGGCTTCCCCTTCGTGTAGTAAATGAGCGAGTAGTGTGCTGGGTATAGCCGTCCCGGAATCGGAAGGCAATTCTTCTGCTCCACGGCGATCCAGTGCCGGAACTCAAGGCCCAAACCGTCCAGAAAAGCCCCGAGACGGATGTTCCACTTCGGCAGATTGTAGATGAAGATGGCCCCACCGGGACGAATGACCCGAACGCACTCCTCCACCCACTCCCGGCACCACGAGATGTACCGTTCCTCCGGGTGGTCGTCGGTAGTCCGCGAGCCATATCGCTTCTTGAGGTTGAACGGTGGGTCCGCGAACACCGTGTCCACGGATTCAGCCGCTAGGGTAGGAAGAACGGCAATGCAATCCGCTTGGAATAGCATCCCCAACTCGGTCGTCAACACGGGCTCGATCCGACCGTTTTGCACCGCTTGGCCCTTCATATCGCGAACTCCCCGTCCTGGGCCTGCCCTCCGCGTGGACTTCCGAAGCGCGGCTGTCCATCCTCCCAAGCCTCCCGAAGGCGGTGAGCAAGAAACCACGCTGCGGTCTGGCTGATCCCCAAGTCCTGGTGCAGCCTCATGCTGGCTTGGCTGTTCGCCTCGGTGGTGATCAGATGGGCGGCCATGGCCCAAACCTGATACCCGAGGTTGCTCCCCGCCATGGCGGTCCCTGTCCTCACACAGAAGAACTTCCGGCAGCTCCGGCACCGGTAGGGCTGGCTCGGGTGCGTTGCGCCAATCTGGACGTCCGTCTCGTCGCAGTGCGGGCAGCAGGGCTCCCCGCCCCAGCGACATTCCGCGATCCACTGCTCTGCCGCAGCGCCGTCGGGAAACCTGCGTTGCAGATCCGTCAGCGACATACTGCTTCGGCCACTCCTTTCCGGTCCGACACTGGTCGGCCTCTGGGCTCAAATTACCGGCTAATCGTAACATCGAAACGCTTGGGTGTACAGTCAGAGTCAGGCCCCTCCGCGTGCTTGGCCGACCTGATCAAGCTCTACTTGCCTACCGGGACGCGGCAAGCTGCCCGGGCTCGATCTTCCCGGCCCGGAGCCGGTCCAGGTAGTCGGCCCAGGCCTGCATCATCTGTCTCCGCTCGGGCAGGAACTTCGTCCGGTTGTAGGCGCGGCCGTTCGGATCCCTGACGCGGTGGGCCAGTTGGTGCTCGATGAAGTCGGGCCGGAAGCCCAGCACCTCGTCCAGAATCGTGCGCGCCATCGCGCGGAATCCGTGAAGGGTCATCCGGTCGCTCGGGATGTCCAACGCCCGGAACGCGCCCAACAGCGTGGCGGGACTCATCGACCGCTCCCGCTTCGGATAGCGCGCGTTCGGGAAGACGAAGCGGTGATGCCCGGTCAGCGTGTGAACCTCACGCAGAATCCCGACCGACTGACGCGCCAGCGGAACGATGTGCGGCGTACCGGTCTTGCCGACCGTGTAGCGCCACTCGGCCGACTCCAGATCGATGCCGGCCCACTCGGCCTTCCGCAACTCGCCGGGCCGTACGAAGAGCAGCGGCAACAGGCGGAGCGCGCAGCGGACGGGAAGCGTTCCCGAGTAGCCGTCCAGGAGTCGGAGCAGCGGGGCGACCTCCTTGGGGTCGGTGATTGCGGCGTAGTGTTTGATCTTGGTAGGCGGCAGCGCCCCGCGCAGGTCCCACGAAACGTCCCGCTCCGCACGGCCCGTCGCCACAGCGTAGCGTAGCACCCGCCCGCAGGTCTGGAGGATCGTGTGGGCCATCGGCAGGTGGCCGCGTTCCTCGACGCGGCGCACCACGGCCAGCAGTTCCGGCGCGGTGATCTCGGCAACCGCCGTGGCACCGATGTAGGGGAAGACGTCGTGCCGAAACTCGCGTTCCAGCCTCTTCGAGTGCCCTATCGACCAATTGGGCGAGTGCTTGGCGAGCCATTCGGTGGCCACGGCCTCGAAGCTGTTCTTGGCCCATTGCCGCCGGGACCGCTTCTGAGCCTTCCGGTGGGCGCTCGGGTCGATGTCCCGCGCCAGCAGCTTGCGGGCCTTGTCCCTGCGCTCCCGCGCGAGCTTCAGCGAGACCTCGGGATAGATCCCCATCGAGATGCGCTTCTCCCTGCCCGCGAAGCGGTACTTGAAGCGCCACGCCTTGGTGCCGCGCGGTGCGATTTCGAGGTAGAGGCCGCGGCTGTCGTAGAGCTTGCGCGGCTTCTCGCGGGGCTTGGCCTTGCGGATGGCGGTGGCTGTCAGTGGCATGTTGGGGCATCCTGTGAGAGCTATGGAAGTATGCCCCCGAATGATGCCCCAATAAATTTCCGGCTGTCAAGGGGTGAAAGCGGATCGTGTCGGAACACGAGAAGCTGATAAGTCATTGCAATAAAAGCATTCCTGGAATCTCTTGGGACTTCGATGAACATCAATATATAGTTCGCTCCCAGCCAGCAGTCCCTCCGGGAAGGGTGTCGAGCGCCGCTTCGAAGGCGGCGCAGGACTGTTGGCCGACCGCCCGGCCGTTAGTCTGTCGGGCGTTGCAGGGGGAGCTGGAAGCCCTGAGTGCGCGGGCCGCATCGCGGCCCGGGCGGTCGGACCATCGTCCACAGACCGCCCTTAGCGGCTTTTCATTCCGGAGACGCCGGCGGCTCGGTCCACTCGGTTGCGCAGTTGGATTGAGGGTTTGAAGACCGGCACATCGCGGGCCGGAACCTCGACTGCCTCTCCGGTCCTGGGGTTGCGGGCCGCGCGGGCCTTGCGGTTCCGCACCTTGAAGGTGCCGAACCCCCGGAGTTCGATGCGGTCGCCTCGCGCGAGTGCGTCCTTCACGGCGTCGAGGAAGGTGTCAACCGCCAGCCCGCATTCCCTCTTGGTGACTCGCGGTCCGATCGCATCGGCGACCTGCTCGACGAGGTCGGCTTTGGTCATCCTCTTCTCCTCACGCGAAGTGTGGCCAAGTCCTGCCGCTCCATTATGATAACGTACGCGGCGAACCCCGGCGGCAATTCGGGTCGCGGGCCAGCTTCTGGGCAAGGTTGGGGCCGACGGGTGGCTCCCCCGCGGCAGGGTTACGGCCCTGAATGAATCAGGATGGACACGGTGCCGTTCTCCGTCTTATCTTTCTCCTAAGAAGTTAGGTTACAGGGCTCTGCCCCCGGGAACTCGCGACCTGAAAGAGGGGAAGGCAGGATGCACCGCAAGAGAATGTTCGATCCGGCAAGGGCGGCCATGTTGTCGCTGGCGATGGCTGCGGTCGCAACCAGTTTCCACGAAGGCATCGCCCAAGACAGCACCGCCGGCCAGAGCCGCGACAGCGCCGGGATTCGTATTGTCGAGAACGTTCGTCCCGCCGATGATTCGCGGCTTCCGTGGGGGATCGGACCGGAGCCAACGGTGTCGATTGGCGCGGTGGTCGGCGACGAGGCATACCTGCTCCACCGGGTAAGCGACGCGGTCGTACTTCCAGACGGGCGGATAGTTGTCGCAAACTCGGGAACGAACGAGCTGCGGGTGTTCGATGGCGCAGGTGTCCACTTGGCGACGTGGGGTCGAGAAGGCGAAGGACCGGGGGAGTTCATGGACCTGACAGGGGTTGACACATGGCCCGGCGATTCCCTCGTCGCGTGGGATTCCCGGAGCCGCTCGATCTCGGTATTGGGCGCCGGGGGAATGTTCGGACGCTCGTTCGTCCTCGAAGCGGGCGCGCGTCCGGCTCCCGCTCCTCGCGGGGCGACACGGTCACGACGCGACCGTCCGCTTGAACTGCGGGTCGTGCTCGACGACGGAAGCATCCTCGGGCGGATCGGGGAAGTCACGGGCGAAGGATATCGGCGTTCGCGGGAGACCTACCTGTTGAGGCGAGCCGACACCGCCTCGCCGGTGGAGTTCGGCACCCACCCCGGGCAGGAGTCATACCTCGCCTTCATGAACGGCATGCCGGTGTTGGGCAATTTGCCCTTTGGACGTTCGCTCTGGGAAGCCGAGTGGGGCGAACTGGTCGTCATTACCCCCGACGACGAATACGAGATCCGAGCCTACGAGCGGACTACCGGCGCACTTGCCCGCATCGTCCGTCGAGAGTACGACAACCGCCCGCCCACCCGCGAGGAAGTCGACGAGGCGCTCGATGCAGCGCTGGAGCGGGCCGGATTGACCGGACAGCGGCTGGAGATGGCCCGCCAGGGATACGGGGACATGCCCCTTGTGGAGCGATTCCCAGCCTTTCGGATGCTGCTGACCGATCCACTGGATCACCTCTGGGTGCGCGAGGCCACCCTTCCCGGAATCGACCGGCCCGCGCCGCTCTGGACGGTCTTCGACCCGGAGGGGAGGGCGCTGGGGTTCATCGAGACGCCCGACGGACTGACCGTTTTCGAGATCGGTGCCGACTATCTGCTTGGGCGTATGAGGGATGATGTGGGAGTGGAGTCAGTCCAGGTTTGGGCGCTGGAGCGGTAGAGCAACTATTCTGCTTGCAGGGTGCACCTGGCGTCACGTCTTCCGCACCGGCCAGCACGAAGCGGCGCCCTCGATGGCGTTGGCTGCAGCAGACGCTTCGGGGCCTCGGGACTCGGCCGTACCGGGTGTCCAATGGCCTTCCTGCAAGGACTGCTGAAACCGTAGCGACCTCCCTGGGAGGGTGGGATGGCATGCACATCCCAACCCTCCTCGATGCCACACCGGGCATCGAAAAAGGGGGGTCGCTACGGTCACGGCCTCCGGTTCCAGCGCGGCGCAGCCGCCCCGGAGGCCGTGGTGCAACCGCAAGCAGGACAACGGCATCCGCAAGGGGCGGACCTGCACGTACGAAACACGTTTGAGCGCACATCGACCCCGATTTCACATGTGCGCCCCCAGATCGGCATCGGGCATGCCGAGAACCGCCTCCACGTCACTGCGTCCCGCCCAAAGACATCGAAGCTCCGGCACGGTCGGTGGATGGCGTGTCTCCGGCCCGATTTCGGGCTTCGGGACACCTCCTTCTGGCGGAGGCGGCTTCTCTCCCGATACTTCATGCGTGCAGATCGTGCAGTCCATCATCCAAAGGAATCGAATGATGGCATGCACGAAACGAAGTCGGCGCTCGTACGGCGCTGGCGAATGGGGCCGGAACCGGGTTCGGGTGTTTTTCCCCGCATTTTTGACGGTGCGCACTAAGTGAATATGCCACAATAGTTTATGGAAACTATCAATCCATAGCGCCCCCAGATCCATCCCACACCGCTCATCCCGTCGGCCAGCAGCCCGAGGCCGCCAGCGCACCCCTCCAGACGGGAACGGAATAGCGCTTCAGGACCTCCCCCGAAACCCCTTGGAACACGAGCGGCCGACAGGCGTTTAGCGGATGGCAATCGGAACTCGCCTTACGGTGATGACCGGAACGTCGAACTCGTCCGTTTCTATGAGAGCGACGAGGCCGTCTGGACCGAATGCGTCCGGCATGTTGGGCAGCGCCGCGGCCCCCGGCTCCAGTGTGCCGACGTAGCGCCCGTTCGGCGCGATCACGTCGATTGGGCCGGGCTCAGCTGAGCCCGGCCCCGGGCTCCGCTGGACCCACAGCGCACCGCCCCATGTGGTGCGCACGGTCACGATGACCGGCACCTCCGGAAAAAAGCGCATGTTCTCGATAGCCTCTCGCTGCTGTGGCCTAATGTTGTCGACGAACCATTGGACGATCTCGGGGGGTGGTGCGCTCCCGGTGATTGTGCGATTGCTCTCAGCTTCGAGCCGCCTTTCGAGCTCTATCCGCTCCATCCTCGCCGTCACTGCCAGCGGCCGGATGGGTCGGCGCAGGATGCGCGAGACAGCGCCGGAAGCGTCGGTGAGCCTAATGGCCCAAGCCGAGGAATCGGAGAAGGCGACGCCGCCGGACGGCAGTGCGTCGAACAGGAGGTCCGGTTCGAACCCCCACTCTTCGCCTATCCATGTTTCTTCGATGCTACTGCCCCTCGGGGCCTCGCGCTCAACCGGAGTCCACGCCTCCACAAGCACTCGATCCCTAACCTCCTCCGATGACATGTCGACGCGCTGGATCGTGCGCTGGCTGCGGCCGAGCAGGGTGAGGACACTCGTCCGCTCGGGTCGGAGGTTCGGACGGCTCACCGGGCGGCGCGCCACGGCGAATCCCGCGCCTCCTCCGATCTCCCTCACCATGCGCTCGAACTCGCCGTCAGGGCCAAATAGGTGGTATCCCGCCCTCCTGTCTTCGACCAGGACATGCCCGTCCTCCCACACGACGAGTTGCGTCGCTCTCTGGAACTCGCCCGGACCTTGGCCTGGCCGACCCATAGTCCGCACATGGCGCCCGGAAGCATCCACGACAACAACACGCCGGCCACCCCCGGTGCCTGCCCCGTCCAGCAGGTACAGGGTTCCCTGCATTGTCGAAGCCGACGCCTTGGATGGAGGAGAATTCCTCCCATCGGGCCACCGCGTCCGCAGAGCCGACACGGTACACCGACTCGAAGTCGGCAGGCAGCGGAATATCCCCCGCAGGCAGATCGACAACCTCCTGGGCTTCAAGGCCGAGGACTCCAAACGCCGCCACAAGCGCTCCAGAAAGCCATTTGCGGCTGGCCGAAACCGATCGCGGTTTCCAACGCATCCCGACATCTCCTCTGCTTGGCTTGGGTCGTCCTCACAAGGACACCTCCCCCAACGCCACCTACTATGGAACTCGCAGGTATGACACGCAATCGTCTACTGCTTCCGCCGCGACCCGAGCATTCCCCCAAGGTCCAGCGGGGCAAGATCAGCTTGTAGGGCCAGACGCGTGACCTGCCTCGTCGAGTGCCTTCACCACCTCGCGGTACTGCTCGTAGTGGGGGTCGCAGAAGGTGTCCCGGTGGTGGATTCGTCGGCACCCCTTGATCGAGCACTCCTGGCGCAGCGGCGGATCGTCGAGCGGCTTGCCCTTCTTAAAGCGCTGGTAGTGGGCACCACAGTAGCCGAGGGATTTCGCCTGGCGGTCGCAACCTTCAACGGAGCACTGGGCCATGGAGGGATTTCAGGGAACGGGGGCTGGGATCTCGGCAGCGCCTTGTTTCGCTGTCGGGCAGGACGTCAAGATACCCGCAGAAAGCGGCCTCCGTCCAGACTGACCCGGTCCAAAGGGAGGGACACACGTCCACGGAGCGAGTCGGTTCGAGGCGGCGAATCGCAAATGGCCATCAGGACTTGCCGACACGAACGAAAGAGGGACCCCACCTTTTGTCAACGTTCTTGAAGGCGGGGCTGTAACCGCGCTTCGGGGATGCGGACAGGCTCGGCGGTGTTTCGCCAGGCGTGCTGGCGGGTCTTTGGCTGAGCCTCGCACGGTGGAGCGCGAGAAGGTGCTCGGAGCCACGGTCGGTTCCCTTCGGGAGCCCGCACACGCGACGATAAACACTGCGGACTGGCACGGGGAGCGCTCCGCCCCCTTGGACCCCCGGCTTTCGCGCCACTCGCAGCCTACCGTAGCGCCGTGTGCCGCCTCCGGAACCTCGTCCCCACAGTTGCTCCCGTGGCTGTCCCGAAGCACCTTCAAAGCGTGTGAGACAGCCATTCCGAAGCGTGCTCGAAACTTCGCGATCCGAAGGTCGCGTAGACGACGGAGATAAGGTGTGGATCGCAGGCAGTCACGGCCACTTGCCGGATCCCGCCCATTGAAATGGAGCCCCCGATGCGCCGAATCCCATCCCAACCGGTCTTCACGCTCACAGCGGCGCTCGCCGCCGCTTGTGGCCCGAGATGATGCGCCCACCGCTGATTTCATGATCAGCTACGAGGGCGTCACCCCCGTCACCAACCCCGGCCCGGCACCACCGGCGCGTCTCGATCTAGGCCGCTTGCGGGCTAAGCATCGTGAAAAGGTTGAGGATGCGGCTCAAGCGGCGATGCCACGGGTGTTGAAGAGGTTTCGCATTTCGTGATGGACAGCGGCGTAGCGTTGATCCAGGGCGCTGCTGACACGGGGTCTGGGAACGCGACGGGACGTGGAGGCCGCTGCGAGGAGCGGAGAGACGACCTTGTCTTGGAGGAGGAGCAGAGCGGCCATCGCGCGTAGAGCTGAGGAGTCCACGCGGTATCGGCGTGAACGTGGGATCTTGGCGGCCAACCCCTTGCAGCGGAACTTCCTGAGGTCGTAGGCGGCGCGGCTAGGCGAGTAGGATTCATCGTTGAGGAGCCGGGCGACCCTGGTGGCGAGCTCCGAGGAGGTGAACCCCGCCGGGTTCGGCGAGAGCGCGAGGAGGGCCTGCATCACGGCACGGGCACGAGGACGGTTGACGTCGATGCCGCCGACGCGGACGGCGCCGAGGCGGCCCGGCCGGGGGAGCCGGTCGAGCAGGCCTGCATCGACGAAGGCCGTGTCCAGGCAGTCGAGCACCTCGACGAAGCGTTCCACCATCCGCCGAAGCGCCTCGACCGCCTCGGGGAAGTACGACGCCCCGAGCCGGCAACCCAGATCGCGCGCATTGTGCGCCATGGCCTCGATGCGGAGGACGCGCTCGCCTTTCGTGTAGATCTTCAGCGTCAGGCGCCTGACGCGGATGCGCAGGATCGTCAGATCGTACTCAGGTGTCTCGAGCGAGACCTCCACGACCGGAGCTCGCGGCTGCCCCTTGTGTCGCCTCGGACGCTGCCGGCGCCCGAAGAGGGTCTTCACGGTGCGCAGGTCCAGCGGGCCCCGGACCCGGTCGACCAGGGCGCCGAAGACGCGGTCCATCCGCCGGCCGCTCGTGAAGAGCAGGTTGCGGCTGTACTCGGCTTGGAAAAGCGAGTAGTGGTAGCGGAACCCCGTCCGCTCCTGGTCGGCGACATCCAGCGCGAAGCACAGCACCGCCGAGTAGATCCAACGCTCCGGAGCCTGGACCAGGCGCCCTACAGAGCTCTCTGGAGAGCTCAAGGCATCTGCGACAAGGCCCAGGTCCCGGGCGTTGGACAGCTCCGTGAAGCAGTTGTCCTGCTTTCTGAAGGCAAGTCTCCTGCGCTCCGCCTCCTTGGCCACCCACTCATGGCCGTTGAGAATCACCAGCGCGTTGAACGGCGGGTGCGGGCAGAAGCGGATGATCAGGTGGCCCCAGTCGCGGTCCATGATGTGGAAGGCGTAGTGGTTCACCCACGGCCTCGGCACCTTTCGCTTGATCCGCCGGATCCGCCCGTCGGCCGTGTGTTCGACATCCCATACACTGCCCGGCGCCCGGCGCACGATGACCACGAACACGCCCTCATAGCTGGGGTCGTCGGGAAGGTGGCGCCTGGCAAGGTCCTCGTTCCGTTCTCCGCTCTTGCTGTACACGACCGGTACGCCGGCACCCTTCGCCCAGCCCTTCACCCTGCGGGCAAAGCGCCCCGCCACCCGCATGAGCCGCGTGTTGTTCAGCCCCTCGTCCGATCCCTGCCAGCGCCGCCACCACATCCGCAACCCAGCCGCTCGCTGGCCGAGCTGGAAGTACGCGCGCAGTACCACGCGATCCACGCAGTCGTAGCTGCCGTCCAGAAATCCCTCGAAGAGGACGCCGTCGGCATCGGTCGTCCCGCCCATCGCACTCTGCCTTTCGTCTGATCCGATCCACCTCCGTCAATCTATGGCCCCGCTGCGCCGAAGGCGCCCCGTTTCCTGGGCGAAGTCCCAGGAAACGCGTAGTTCTAGTCGTCTCAATCGGGCCGAGGACGCTGACCGACACGGGTTCCCCCGACGAGTTCGGACGCGTGTCCAGCGTGGCGCTCGGGCCGAACGAGGAGGTCTTCGTGGCCGAATCGGTCAGACCAGTCCATGCTCAACCAGGTAGGCTCGGGCGGCGCTCGTCGTGAAATAGGTCGAAGGGGATTCCGCGCTCCGTTGCTCACGCAGGAACCCACGGCGAACCAATTGATCGACGTAATGCCGCGTCACAACGTGGTTCTGAGAAATCGCGCGAGCAATCTCTTCCACATCCATGGGCCAATCGTCACCTGACTCCGCGACCTGTTCAAGGATCCTGTCCTCAATCGGGTGCACCGGATCGTCTGCCGCCTTTGCACCGGAAGCCTCCCCCTCCTCCAATTCATCCGCGCTACCGATGTCGATACGCCGTATCTCATCTTGAAGGGTCGCCCACCGACGGCGAAAACTCAGCGAGACCTGCGACTGCGGCACAGGCGTTGCCGCCACGGCGTTGACCGCCCTGACCAGCCGTTCGACATCGAACTCAGAGAATTCCGTACACTGAAACATCGCCAAGGGCACGCCGCCAAGGTCTCCGGGAGACATCCCGATCAGGAGGGGGCTGACATGCGCCTGCCCGCCGACAGCCCTCGCCACCGCACCAGCCTCGAAATTCACCCAAGGGCTGCGGACTGCTCCGGGCGTCAAGCAGACGATGCAGTATGCGGTCGTCCGCAATCGGCCCCAAAGCTCGTCGCTCCATCGCGTTCCCTTGCGGATGTCTTCCGACGACACCCACGGTCGGACAAACGGCAGCACTTCCGGCAGCCACCGCCGAAGAACGAGAGCGACGGCGTGGCTGTCACGTCCGGCCCAACTGATGAATATGTCCATTGGCTCCTGAATCTCCGCTGTCTCCACGGCCCAACCGTCTCCGACTGGCAACGCGATGGGCAAACTTCAGAACTGTCGAAAAGTCCCAACTAAACTAGCTCAGGTCACCGCTTCACGCTCGGTGATCGTGACGCTCCGGATCGGTCGGTAAACGGCTCGCTTCTGCCTCGATTTGGGGGCGCGCCCCGCACGTCCCGACCGCCGCCGTCTGGCGGAGATTGCCTCCCTTTGCGAAATTGTTGATGCGCAGATCGTGCAGTCCATCGTCGAAAGGAATCGAATGATGGCACGCACGAAACGAAGTCGGCGCAGCTACGGCGCCGGCGAATGGGGCCGGAACCGGGTGAGGGTGTTCCCCGACTCGAAAACCGGCCTGTACCAGTTGGAGTGGCGCGAGAACGGTCGAAGGCTCACTCGGTCGCTGGGACAGCGGACTGTCGGTGGCCCGAATCACGGCAGGAGATCACGTAAGTCTAACTGGGACTGCACGATCTGCCACTCTTGCCATTGTACTGGACCCTGCTGGACCGTGCCCTGAAAGCGGGAAAACCGGAGTCGAATGGCGGGACTCCCGCGCCCGTGTCCCCTCCTCGCCGAGGGTCCCGGGAACGAACCGCCTACTTGGCCGTTCGGTCGTCGTTTCCAGATGGCACCTCCACTTTCTCGTTGTCATCGACTTCGCGCTGCGCCGTGGTTTCCATGTTCTCCGACAGCTCGTACTCCACGGTCACACCCCCCTGCCGGAGGAGCCGGAGCCGTTCACCCGGACCCGGTTCAATCGGATTGGGAAGCCAGTAGCACACTGGCTGCTTGGTCAGCGCCCCTACCACGCGCAGGAGGCGCCACCGCTCGTTCCTCCTTGGGGCAATGCGGGTTGCGGCGTTGAGTTCGCTTGACGGCAGATCGAACCCGGTGCTGTTGCCGGTCGTCGCCTTGACCTCGACGCACCACGTCACTTGCCCGTGTGTAAACCGGAAATCGTAGCCGAGGCTGTCGCTGGTAACGTCCTCCTCGCCGACCAGCAGGGGCACGACCTTGGTTCTGGACTCGGAGACCCATGCGCTCGTGTCGATACCGAACCTGGCGCGGAGGAAGCGGAAAGCGTGCATTTCTCCGACGATTCCCACGAGTCCGGGGAGGTCGGGCGGGCCATGCAGGTGCGATGTCCTGGGTCCGCGCCGGAAGACCTCGCTGTTGTTGGATACGCTGGGTCGCTTTCCGCCGCCACCGGCCGGTCCCGGCGGTGGTGGCCCGATCCCCTCGGCTTGCACGGGGTCGGGGAGCTCCCTTAGTCGGGCAAAGAGTTCGCGATACGACACGGGGCCACCGATTTCGAAAAGCTCTCCCGCGACCTCGACGGTTCTCTTATCTTGCTCCTTCTCGACAGTCCGCCGCCTACGCCTCTCCTCTATGTCTTTGGGAGCGATGCCGAGCGTGTCGCGCATTTCTTCAATCGTCCTACAATGCTTGACAGCAGCGTAGAAGTCGCTGTCGGCGACCGCTAGCTTCGCGCGTTCGAACAGGTCATCTTTCGACCAGTCGCGCAGGTACATGGAGTCGTCGAGACGAACTTCAGGCTCTTGCGCGCATGATTCCGGCTGGGCATCCCTTGTCTCGAGCCAGGTCTCGTAGAGTTCAAGCACTTCGTGGATGGCGTCGTCGAGAAGTTTCTGATTGCCACGGGCCACCTCGCGCGGATCGGGTTTCAAGGCGACACCCGCTCGCTCGAGTGCTGACCGGAACTCGGCGATGGTATTCGCGCGCTCGAAGACATCTGGATGCGGCCCGGCCTCGGAACCGCGCTCGCATCGTTCGCGCAGGACATCAAGCACCGCGCCGAACGGCACATCCCAGTGGTCCTGGGACCATTGGGTCCACAGCCGCGGCCATTCGGAATCCTTCTCAAGGCTCTCGTGGACCGCGTTGAGTCTGGAGAAGAGCCTACCCTGATCCACGGAGTCGTCGGCAGCCGATGTGGCGACGTGCCGGGCGAAGGCGCGAAGCAATGGCGCAGCTTCATCCAGCCACCGCTTCGCCTGGGCTTCGGCTTGGATGTTGCTGACCTGCTTGTACTTGCCGCCGAGCGCTGCCAGAGCTTTGTTCCATTCCTTGAGCTCGGCAGCGTCACCCAGTACCCGCCACGTCCGATATCCCATCTCGGTGTCGTCGTAGCACTCCCTGGCGGTTGCCAACAGTTCCTCGGTGGGCCACTCCTCGATTTTGGCATTCTCCGACAGCCATCGGTTCAAACTGGAGCTGTCCTTTGCGGCGTCATCGAGACCGTTTTGGGAGACACGACGAAGCTGCAGCACCGGACGAATGCGGCGGACGAGGGTGGATGTCTCGCCGTGCCAGAGATGCCGGATGTTGGCCACGGCCACGGCATCGATCTCCGCCCGGTCCAAGGTTGCCTCGATCTGGCCCCGGGTCGGTTGCGGACGGCCATTCAGGGCACCCAGCACGAGACGAAGATCCTTGAGGAGATCCTGCCGGTCGAGAATGGCTTGGGAAGCGGCCGCAATCTCGTCGTACAGTCCGCCCTGGGCGATGTCCCGATGCAAGACGAGGATGCGATCCGGCGAAAGCCAGTGAGCTCGTGGCTGGCTGTATGCGACGCTCCGTCCCGCGTCCACAAGTTCAACTTGAATGGAGGCGCATTGCCGGACGCGCGCACGGCGGAGCCGGGCCGCGGCTTGGCGCCACGCCTTGGTCGCGGGTCCCGCCGGGTTGCCGCCTCCGTGCGCGTGAAGGGCGAGCAGGACGACCGGAAGCCAGCCCAAGCCCGCCGCGTCGAGTGTCTGCGTCCCGTCCACCGTTTGGGTGCTCGGGGCATGGTCGATCCGGCAGTGTTCCTCCAACCCGGCCGCCCGTCTCGCTCCGAGCTTCACGAGGCGGTCGCGGAGCGGCTTCTTCGACGCTTCGTCCGGCCGCATGGCCATGATCGGCTGGTTGTGTTCCCGCAGGAGCCGGGTTTTCCAACTGTGGTCTGGAAGATAGACATCCTTGAGTTTCTCAGCCGTGCGCACCGTCAACGTCCGAGGCTTGGTGCGAATGATAAACCGCTTCGGAAGGTCACCCTCCGGGTCCAAATGCCTCCATCCATGACGGATCTGCCCAAGGAGTACGTTGACCCCACCCGCCGGCATTGCGTTGCGGACGTGGGTGCCATCCGCCACCCTCTCGGTGACATCGGCCAGTGTCTCCAGGAGAGCCGGTCCGGTTCGCGCTTCCTCGGTCGGATAGACGTTGAGTCCGAGCCCCTCCAGAGCGTCAAGTAGATCCTCGTCTTTGCCCAGCCGCTGGGCCAACTGCAACGACAGCGGCGACAGGTGGCGGAAGTGGCCGCTCGGGCCTCGAAGAAGAGATCCGGGTACGAACCAACATTGGTGCAGCGGTTGGGGATCTCTTGGCAGCAGTCCTTGGCTACCGCAGTGGGCGTCATCGAGCCATGGCAGCGTCGAGAGCCAGTGCCTGAGCGGAGATGGGATTTGTTGTGACCACCAGCTCCTCCTGATCGTGACTTCGTCCCAGCCGTGCTTCCAGTGAGTGAGCGAAGCGAGGATCAGATTCGACAGGGCCGTTCGAGTGGAATCGCCGAGATGCTTGCGGTGAAGCATCGGAAGTACCGTGACGTCCTGAAGTTCGTGCTTGAGCCACGTCGTGAATTGGGGCTTGACCTGCGGTAGCATGGCCTCCCTCCACTCGTTCCAAGCGGCCTGCGGAATACCGACAGGAGCCTTGTCGGGAAGCTTCGGAGAGGCTTGGCTCATCCAGAAACTAGTCGGCCCGTGGGCCTTGAGACGCAGCCCGTCCACCACTCCCGCACGGGCGAACTGGTCGCCGCGATTCGCGAGTTCGATCCCATGCGGATGGCTGAAGGCGGTGCCGCGTTTGTCCCTTTGCGGAAACCACCGGTCGTCGCCGGGAGGCAGTAGCGCACTCCGCAGCAACTCCTCGCCTTCCTCGCCGGGAAGGCCATCGGCCAGCGTTCTCAGGTGGTCGCCGGAGCGGCCGGCCCATCCCGACCCGAATACAGCCTCCTTCATTGGGAACCAACCGTCGGTGCAGGCCACCGGTAGTTGCGAGAGCAGCGGCAACAAGCCTTCCGGTTCCTCCTGGCCAACCACTCCCAGCGTCCAGACCAGCGCGTCGGCGCACTCCGCCGCCTCGGGAATGCCATGCGCGGCCGGAAGCTCAGGCAGGGACGGGATGACTACCCCTCGGAGAAGGTCCTCTCTCCGAAAGCTCCGCACGAACCGCCCGTCGAGGAACTTCTGGATTTCGGTGCGTCGGCGCTCTGGTCCTTCGTGAGTCTCTACGTCTCGGTGGAGGAATGCGATCCGCTCCTTGAGAGAGACCGGAACGGAGCCGACGAAGTCGGCGGCGTCGTCGGCACCATGGCGAGGCTGGAAGAACATCCGAACGGCGTCGGACGCCGAAAGCAGCCGTCCGTCCTCGGTGGGTAGGAATCCCGCATCAGCGAGAGGATCGTTGTCGGCCTCCTTCGGCTCGGCCCGCAGCTCTGGGGGCAGCACGGCCAGTACGCTGCTCAAGAACATGTTCCAGTCGGGCGGCGGCTCCACAGGACCAGACCGCCCGGCTTCGGGATCCGCTTGTCCCCGACGGACCTGCCTGGCCATGAGCGCCAAGGTGTCCACCCACTCCTCATTCTGCGGACTCGGCGAGCAATCGAGAGACCGAAGCAGGGCCTTGACGGCTCCTCGCCGTTCGTCGAGCGCGGACGACGCCACGTCGAATCCAGCCTCCCTGCGCCACTCCTCCTCTCCAAACGGGTCACCGGATGGAATCTTCGGCATCGTTCGTGCGACACCGGGCCGCCGCCAACCGCCGTCGCACAGGATCAGCGCTTGCTGTTCGAGGGGGGGATAGTCATCCCGGTCGCGAGCGCGCTCACGGAGACGCCTCGTCAACTCGGGATCGTCGGACGGGGGCGAACCAGCCTGTGCAAGCAGATCGATCACCGCCCTGCCCCGCCAAGGTTCCGCGGGACCCGTCACGAGTTCGCGAACCGCGTCGAGTGCCAGGTCTACCACGAACTCAAGCATTAGCTCGTTGTACGTGTCGTGGAAGTCGATTGTCTTCCGGTCCAGTGATCCGTAGGACGGAGCGTTGACGTGCGCGCCGATGCCGGTCTTCTTTGTGGTCGGCAAGAAAATGACAAGCGCGCCCTGCCTTGCCTCCCGCGTCTCCTCGACAGCGACAGCCACCTCGACCTTCCGCACTTCGGGCCACCGGTTCGGAAGGTGGCGGGCGGCGTCGGCGATCCGTTCAGTCGCCTCCGGCTGATCTGCGCCGCCAAGCACTCGACTCCAGACGTTGAACGAGCGCTCGGCGGTCGCGCCCGGCCCGGCCCGGCCGACCCGCAGTCGCGTGTGACGGGCGTCAGGGATCCCCCCGTGATCGGGTTCCTCCCGAGTGCCCGGTAGCGTGCGCTCGGCAACGACTTGCCGTTTGAGTTCGTCGACTTCTTCATCTATCTCGCGTCGAAGCACCGACAGGTGAGGTAGGAACACCATCGCGGCTTCGTCCAACGCCACGAGTTGTTCTCGAACCGACTGGATTGCTTGTTCGGCGGTCTCCGCTCGCCCTCCGTCCAGCGGCAGGCGAATCACCGTCACATGTCCGTTGTCGAGCAGCCTCGCGACTTGAGGCGGTGGATCACCGAGATAGCGAGGCAGCACGTAGGGTGAGAGGTACTTCTCGACCTCTTCCGAGACCCACTTCCTGACTTCCTCCACGCGTTTGATGCCGTCCCGGGACAGACTGCGCCGGTATTCCTCGAACTGCTGATCCGACCAGTCCACGACCGGTGCTGGGCCGAATGCCCAATCGGTCGGCGCGTCACGGTCGAAGAGCCGCTTGGCCACTTGGGCTATCGGTTCAAGCACCTCGGGGTCGAAACCGAAGGCGAACGCGATGTCGTCGGCCGCCGGGGCGGTCGACCAAACCTCTGGGCGGGTGGTCAGTTCGAGCACGCTCCGAAAACCGAGTCCCTTGTTGCCGACGCTCTTGTTCGGATCCTTGGGGCTCTGCGCGAGCTGGCAGATTCCTCTGAAGTCCTCGCGGCGAAAGGGGCGGCCGCTGTTGGCGATCAGCAGCTCGGGCTGCTCGGAAGCAGAGTTCAGCACGAAGGAGACTTGCCGCCGGTCTCCGCCGCCGCCGCGCCCGAGGACATCGTGGGCGTTCTGCAGCAACTCCAGAACGGCTCGTCCACGGTACTCCTGCGCCACCTGATCGCCCAAGCTGGCGACCGTCCGGTAGAGGCTCGTCCGATGTCTCAACTCGTCGAGGAAGGTCCGCACCTGGCGCCGGGACTGCTCTTCGATGATTCGCTGGCCCGCCTGTCTGTGCTGGCGATCGAGTTCCTTTTGCTCGTCAGGAGTCATCGTGCGGGTCTCGTGGCATTCGTGCTCTTCCCCACCGAATGGTGAAGCGCGACGTTGGGGTCGGTTATCGGGTGGCTCCATGCCTGAACCTAATAAGGCATGAGTAGTAGTAGCTTCTTCCGAAGATCAAGCTGAAGTGCGGGACGGTTGGTTCGCCAGTGTAGCTTGGAGCGCCCTGCCGTCGTCGAAGCCAGCCGACTCCACAAAACTACCCGATTTTACAACTCGTTGTAATCAGTGATCTTACGAGTTTCGTGGGCCGGATTCCCGCCGAATGATTCCCGCTGGTCGGGATTTCAGCCGCGAGCCCTGCCGCGGCCTTCCAGCGCCGTCCTGAGTTGTCCCGCGTCCGGCCTCTGGTAACACCTGAGCACCGTCTGTGCATCCTTCCACCCGCCAAGCTCGCAGAGCACCTTGAGCGGAAGGTCCATCAGATCGCTGGCGAACTTCCGCCTCAGCGAGTGCCAGCCCCGCCGCGCCTTCGGCTCCAGCCCCGCGAGGGTCTGGGCCTTCCGCCACCACTGAAAGGCGGAAACGCGGTGAATGCAACGCGTGGCATCCTTCGACGAAGGCAGTACCGGCGCGTCGCCCTTCCCGGTGCCCATCCCG